>CAZACK010000025.1:0-57263 GCA_964483455.1 uncultured Solibacteraceae bacterium | reverse complement strand
CACGTTGGCGGGGTGCCTCCCCTGGCGGAGAAGATTCCAATTGTCCACTTCGTCGATCACGGGCCGAACACGGAGTCCGGCAACAGGGCCGAGGAACTGACAGCGCCCTATCTGAAGCTCGTCGCCAAGGGGAAGCACATCATCGTCCAGCCCGGCGACGCCATCCCCCTGAAGGGCGTCGACATCAAGGTCCTGACCGCGCGGGGCAATCAGCTTTCCGCGCCGCTGGCCGGCGCCGGTTCGCCGAATTCACTGTGCCAGGCGGAAGCCCGCAAGGAACCGGATCCGTCGGAGAATGCCCGTTCGGTGGGATTTCTGCTCACATTTGGCAAGTTCCGGTTCATCGACCTCGGCGATCTCACCTGGAACAAGGAGCTGGAACTCGCCTGTCCGGCCAACCTGGTGGGCAAGGTGGACGTGTACCTGACCACACACCACGGCATGGACCACTCGGGGCCACGCGCGCTGGTTCATAGCCTCCAGCCACGAGTCGCGATCATGAACAACGGCGCGCGCAAAGGCGGCTCCCCGGCTGCCTGGCGGATCGTCCGAAGCTCACCCGGATTGGAGGATCTCTGGCAACTGCATCACGCGATTGCCGGCGGCAGTGACACCAACGCCCCGGCGGACTACGTCGCCAACACCGAGGAGAAGTGCCAGGGCCGAGGGCTCAAGCTCTCCGCCCGGGCCGACGGCTCGTTCACCGTGACCAACGAGCGCACGGGCTTCCGGAAGTCTTACAAGGAGCGCTGAACACCGCCACCGGCACGGGACACGGACGAGATTCCTGTCCCGCCCGCTATACTGGAAGTTCCCATGCAGCGAGTCCGGTTCGCTCCGTCTCCCACGGGCTACCTCCACATCGGGAGCGCGAGGACGTTTATCTTCAACTGGCTCTATGCGCGCCGGCACGGCGGCGCGATGATCCTGCGGATCGACGACACTGACGCCGACCGGAACACGCAGGAGTCGCTCGACTCGATCTTTGACGGGCTGAAGTGGCTCGACCTCGGCTGGGACGAGTTGTACCGGCAGTCGGAACGCCTGGCTCTGCATCGCCGGCTCGCCGAAGCCATCTTCGAGAAGGATCTGGCCTACCGGGATTTCACCCCGGCGCAAGGCGACGTGGAGGAGCGCCCTTACGCTGAGGGCGCATGGCTCTTCAACGCAGAAATGCGCGGGATGTCGCGCCAGGAGAGCGACCGCCGGGCCGCGGCCGGCGAGCCGTTCGTCCTCCGCTTCCGCGTTCCGCGCGAAACGCGGGCCTCCATCACCTTTCGCGACGCCGTCTTCGGTGAGCAGACCAAAGGAACCGCCGACATCGAGGACTTTGCCCTGCTCCGCAGCAACGGCCTGCCGACCTACCACATGGCCTCGTGCGCCGACGACGTGGACCTGCGGATCAGCCACATCATCCGCGGGCAGGACCACATGACCAACACGTTCAAGCACGTGCTGATCTTCGAGGCCGCCGGCGCCGCCCTCCCGGAATTCGCGCACCTGCCGCTGCTGATCGCCCCAGACGGGGCGAAGCTCTCCAAGCGCAAGCATGGGCCGGTGGTGAGCGTCACCACTTATCGGGACGCCGGCTTCCTGCCCGAGGCGTTCGTCAATTTCCTGTGCCTGCTCGGCTGGTCGCCCAAAGACGACCGGGAGAAGATGTCGCGGCAGGAACTGATCGACGCGTTTTCCTTCGATGGCATCAACAAGTCGAACGCGGTGGTGAACTTCACGGAAGAAGACCCTTTCGATCCGAAGGCAATCTGGCTGAACGGGCAGCACATTTACGCCATGCCGGTCGAAGCACTGGCCGAGCGGCTGCTGCCGTTCCTGAGGAAAGCCGGTTACCAGGTCGAGCGCGGCAAGCTGCTCGGGGTCACCCCGCTGATTCGGGAGCGCATCCGGACGCTCGCCGAGGCGGCGGCGGTCGCCGACTTCTTCTTCCTGGAGGAGTTGCGGCCGTACGACAGCGCCGAGCTTGTCCCCCAGAAGGCGGACGCGGCCATGACCGTAAATCTGCTGCAACGGGCCCGCCAGGTTCTCGAGACGGCGGAATTCGAACACCAGGCGCTGGAGGCGGCGCTGCGGGCTGAAGCGGCCGGACAGGGAGTCAAGGCGGGCCAGTTCTTCCAGCCGATTCGCGTGGCTGTCTGCGGCCGGAAAGCCGCTCCTCCGCTGTTTGAAACGCTGGAGGTGCTGGGACGGGAAACCTGTCTGCGGCGAATCGAGCGCGCGATCGAGAATCTTCATGAAGTTCCGCTGGCGCCGGGAGACCGGAGCGGGCGCATCTGAGGCGATGAGCACCACGAGTCCCAATACAAACGAGGGTGTGGCCAAGGGCGGGTCCACCAGTTTCGTTCGCGACATCATCCTCGAAGATCTGAGAACGAACAAGCATGGCGGCAGAGTGCATACGCGCTTTCCGCCCGAGCCGAACGGCTACCTGCACATCGGCCACGCGAAATCCATCTGCCTGAACTTCGGGCTGGCGGCGGAGTTCGGCGGCAAGTGCAACCTGCGGTTCGACGACACCAATCCGTGCAAGGAAGAAGTCGAGTACGTCGAGTCGATCATCGAGGATGTGCGCTGGGTGGGCTTCGACTGGGAGGACCGGCTTTTCTACGCCTCCGACTACTTCGACCAGCTCTACCAGTGGGCCGTTGAACTGATCAAGGCAGGCAAAGCGTACGTCTGCGACCTCACCGCGGACCAGGTTCGGGCCTACCGGGGCACACTGACCGAGCCCGGCTGGGAAAGCCCGTATCGCAACCGTTCGGTCGAGGAGAACCTGGACCTGTTCGAGCGCATGAAGGCGGGTGAATTTCCGGACGGCGCCCGGACGCTGCGGGCGAAGATCGACATGGCCTCGCCCAACTTGAACCTGCGCGACCCGGTGATGTACCGGATCCTTCACGCCGAGCACCACCGCACCGGCGACAAGTGGTGCATCTATCCGATGTACGACTTCGCCCACGGCCAGTCGGACTCCATCGAGGGGATTACCCACTCCATCTGCACGCTGGAGTTCGAGGATCACAGGCCCCTGTACGACTGGTACCTCGACGCGCTGGGCATCTATCATCCACAACAGATCGAATTCGACCGGCTGAACCTGACTTACACGGTCCTGAGCAAGCGCAAGCTGCTCACGCTGGTGCAGAAGGGGTACGTGCGCGGCTGGGACGATCCCCGCATGCCGACGATTTCCGGCATCCGGCGGCGAGGCTACACGCCGGAGGCGATCCGCAATTTCTGCGGCAGGGTCGGCGTTTCGAAGACCAACGGCACCATCGAGCTTTCGCTCCTCGAGCACTTCGTTCGCGAGGACCTGAACAAGCGGGCGCCGAGGGTGATGGCGGTGCTGCGGCCGCTCCGGGTCGTGATCGACAACTATCCCAAGGATCGGGTCGAAGAGATGGAGGCGGTGAACAATCCCGAGGACCCGGGGATGGGCACGCGCAAGGTCCCGTTTTCGCGGGTGCTGTACATTGAGCAGGACGATTTCCGGGAGGACCCGCCGAAGCAGTACTTCCGGCTGGCCCCCGGCCGCGAGGTCCGGTTGCGGTATGGGTATTTCATCACCTGCACCGGCGTGGTGAAAGACGAGACCGGACAGGTGGTGGAGCTACACTGCACCTACGATCCGGCGACGAAGGGAGGAAACGCTCCCGACGGGCGCAAAGTGAAATCGACGATTCACTGGGTTTCGGCCGCCCACGCGATTGAAGCCGAGGTCCGCCTGTACGACACCCTGTTTGCGCGGCCCGACCCCGGCGAGGAAAGCGAGGGCCAGGATTTCACCGCGTTCCTCAACCCGAGGTCGCTGGAGATCCTGGCCGGCTGCAAGCTCGAGCCGAGCCTGCGCGGCGTGAAGCCCGGGAACCGCTTCCAGTTCGAGCGGCTGGGGTACTTCTGCGTCGATCCGGACACGAAGCCGGAGAAGCTGGTGTTCAACCGCACGGCGACGCTGCGCGACACTTGGGCCAAGATCGAGAAAGCGCAGCAGGAGAAGGGCTCGTAGGAGCCAGGCGGGGAGGGGCGAAAGCGATTTGAGCCGCCGATGAACGCCGATAAACGCCGACGTCAAGGAAGGACTGCTCAGGCGCACCTTGTTTTTGATTTTTGCCTTTTGATTCTTGATTCTTGCCTTGCGCGGAGCAGCGCTCCGCGCCCATTGACATGGTAATCCTCGGACTTGGCGGCCTTCTGAACGACGCCGCTTGCGCCATCCTCAAGGACGGGCGGCTGGTGGCCGCGGTGGAACAGAAGAAACTCGCCCGGCGGTTCCAGCCGGGCCAGTTGCCCGACGAGTCCATCGCCACCTGCCTGCGCATGGCCGGCGTGCAGGCATCGCAGGTGGACTGCGTGGCCATCGCCCGCCCCTTTGCCACCGGCGGCGAGACGGCCGTGCATCTCGAGCTTCGGTCCACCTTCCCCAACAGCCAGGTCGTGCTCGTCGAGCATCACACGGCGCACGCGGCGTCGGCATTCTACGCTTCCCCGTTTGACAGCGCGACTGTCCTCACGCTGGACCGGGGCGGCGACTTCCGCTGCGGCGCGCGGTGGCGGGCGAACGACGGTCAGCTCGCGGTGGAAAAAGAGCTGTACTATCCGGATTCTCTCGGCGAGCTGTACGGACGCCTGACGGAGCTTCTCGGCTTCGAAGCCAATGCCGACGAACACAAAGTCCAGTGGCTGTCCACCGCCGGCGACGACCGCTTCGTCGGCCTGTTCGCCGAGATTCTAGCCGCGAAGGAAGGCGAGTGGCCGAGGATCGACCGCTCCTTCTTTCACGGCGAGAAGAGAAGCCGCGGCGGATTCAGCGCCCGGTTCTACCAGCGGCTCGGGCTGGAGGAGGAGGCCGATATTCCGGCAGCCCTGCGCGCGCCGCTCGCCGCCGGCCTCCAGCGGGCCCTGGAGCAGGTTGTGACCGGCATGACCGGCAATGGCGACAGCCTTTGCCTGGGAGGCGGCCTCGCCCTGAATGTGCTCCTGGTGGCCGCGCTCGAGCGCAGCGGCAACTGGAAGAACGTGTTCGTACAACCGGCGGCGGGCAACGCCGGCACCTCGCTCGGGGCCGCCTACTACGCCTGGCATCACGTCTACGGACGCAAGGAACGGGCCGGCATCGGCGACTTCTGTCTCGGAACGAGTTACTCGGCCGAGGAAATCAAGGAGGTCGTCGAGAACTGCAAGCTGCGGTTTCGTTTCCTGCTGACCACCGAGGAGCTGATCGACCGGGCGGTGCGCGAAATCCACGAGAACCGCATCGTCGCCTGGATGCACGGGCGGATGGAGTTCGGGCCCCGCGCACTGGGCAACCGGAGCATCTTGGCTTCCCCGCTGAATCCCTACTCGACCGAGAACCTGAACATCTACATCAAGCACCGCGAGCATTTCCGGAAATTCGCGGCGTCGGTTCCCGAGGAGCGCGCGTCAGAGTACTTCGAGGTCGGCCGGAACGCGCGGTTCCTGGCGACGGTCGGGCGCGTCCGCCCGCAGCACCGGAAGATCTTCGAAAGCGCGATTCTCGGCAAGGACCTGGTGCGGGTGCACACCGTTTCCCGCGAGGACAATCCGCTGTACTGGCAACTGCTGCATGCCGCCGGCAAGAAGAGCGGCTTGCCCGTGCTCTACAACACTTCCTTCAACCTCTTCGGCGACCCGCTGGTGTGCACGCCGCGGGACGCGGTTCGGAGCTTCTACTCCTCCGGGATCGACGCAATGTTCGTGGGCCACTTCCTGCTGGAGAAGTAGAGGGCGCGCGGTTCACCACAGAGGCACAGAGCACACAGAGTCACTTATAGATACTCAGTGTCCTCTGTGACTCTGTGGTGAAAACTAAGCCTCTATCTTCCGCTCCGCCGCGTTCCACCGGATCCGCCGCCCCGTCCGCAGCGATTCCATCGCCAGGCACAGCACGACGTTGGTGTGCTGGCCCATCTCGACGGTCGCGTTGGGCTCCTTGCGGGAAATGGTGCATTCGAGGAAATTGCGGATGTGCGCCCGGGTGGCCGGATCGAAGCTGCCCGGGCGCTTGACCTCGCGCGCCGGCCGAAGCTCGACCGCGCCGGATTCCGGGTACAGCGCGAACGACTCACGGCCCACGTCGAGGCGCGCTTTCGATCCGTGGAATTGCGCGAGCTGGTCGTTGAAGCGGTTGTAGTGCATTGCCTTGTACCCGATCGTGAACACGGCCAGGTAATTCTCCGGATACTCGACCGCCAGCGAACACGTGTCTGGGATCTCAGCCCCGTGCACGTCGGGCCGGCCCGCGGTGCAGGTGACGGCCTTGGGAAACGTGGAATTCATGAACCACACGATCTCGTCCATCATGTGGGCCGCTTGCCCGATCAGCATCCCGCCGGAATAGTCCCAAAACCAGTACCAGTTGAAGAACCGCAGGGGGTCAAGTTCCCGTCTTGGCGCCGATCCAAGCCACTGCGCCCAGTCGAGTTTCCCTTCCAGCTTGTCGGCCGACAGCGCACGGGTGTGGTTCAGCCACCAGGAATTGACCAGCCGCACCTCCCCGGTCACCCCGGAGTCCATGATTTGTTTGGCCTCGCCGAACAGGTCCGAACTGCGGCGCTGGGTGCCGACCTGGACGATGCGCTTCGTCCGGCGCACCGCCTCCGCCATCCGGAATCCTTCCTCGATGGTGTGCGCGAGCGGCTTCTCCACGTACACGTCCTTGCCCGCCTCCACCGCGTCGATCACCATCCGCGCATGCCAGTGGTCCGGCGTAGCCACGATCACCGCCTGGATCGACTTGTCTTCCAGCAGCCGGCGGTAATCCTCGTACGGCCTGGCGCCCGTGGAGGCGAACTTGAGCCCGGCTTCGAGATTCGGCGTGTAAACGTCGCAGACAGCCGCCATCTCCACCCCGAATTCCTTGAACTCCCGGGTGAGCAACTGTCCCCGTCCGCCGCTGCCGATCACGCCGGCGCGGATTTTGTCCTGAGCCGGCAGCGGGCGGATGGCGGATGCCGCCGTCGCGGCCATGAAAACTCTTCGGTTCATGCAGCTTCTCCTGCACTTCGCGCCATAACCGGGGGCGCGCGCGTGCGTCTGTTATTCTAAGCTTACCGAGCCATCAATGACGGGTTGGGGTACGTCCACATCCTGGCGCGCCAGTACGAGGAAGCCGTCGAACACTATCGCCGCGCCGCCGATCTGGATCCCTTGTCTTACAAGACCTACACCGGCATGGCACGCGCCTTGAGCGTGCTCGGAAGGTACGAGGAGGCGCTGTCCTTGTTCGAGAAAGGGAGATCGCTGTCCGGAGACGTGCCGAGCATTCTTGCCGCCATGGGGCAACCTACGCGATGGTGGGCCGTCAGGCCGAGGCCGGGATGCTGCTGGAGGAGCTGCAAAGCCTGTCGGAGCGCGGCTTCATCGCCGCCCCCTGCTTTGCCCTGATCCACGCCGGTCTCGGCGAGACCGACCGGGCCTTGCGGTGGCTGGAGCTCGGATGCGAGCGTCGCGACCTCTCCCTGACCTTGCTCGGCGTCCATCCCATTTACGATCCGCTGCGCGCGGAGCCGCGCATGCACGCGCTGCTCCGAAGAATGGGCCTCGAACCCAGGTGCTGCCGCGCACAGACAATGCCCAAGCACTTCGGCGACTTTCTCGAGGCGCACGGCTACTGTCCCGGTGTGTTTCCGGTGAAACAAGACACGCCACTCGCACAGGTGATCGAGGATCTCATCATGTTGTGGGCGGCTTCGGCTGCTGGCGAGTGGAGGAACCGGATCATCGAGATCCCGCAGTAACGACGCGGGGGCCAGGGTCGCACTCGGGCGTCCGAGTGGAGCCGCGTGTCAAGCGACGATCCGCTGCGGTCGGGGCCGCGCTTTCAGGCCCCGCTGCGGAGAATGGGCTTGTCACAGGGTGAAGTCCGGAGTATCGATCCCACCGAACAAGCCGGGAGCACTCGCCACGGTTGGAAGAGGGACCTCTGGCCTCGGTCCGGCGTCCCTGCGCCCGAAGCGCGGTTTCGAGGTCGTGCCGCGCCGAGACGGTTTCTTCGTTGTCCTCTCCCAACGACCGGCGCAGAATCTCCAGCGAGCGGCGAAACAGCTTCTCCGCGCCCGCGTATTTCTTCTGATCGAGGAACAAGTAGCCGAGATTGCGAGTTCCCTTCCCCAGATCGGGGTGATCCGTACCGAGTGCGGCCTCCCAAATCTCCAAGGCCCGGCGATAGAGCGGCCTCGGCATAGCGGCCTTGTACCCTGTATGGTTGCGCGAGGTTGTTCAGGGCCGCCGGAGGCTCTTGCAATTTTGCATTCGAAATGCATAATTGCAAGTAGGAACAAATGGCCGCCCGATATATCGCTCGAAGCCTGGAAGCTGCCCTAAGGAGGGCCCTCCGCCAGTTCCCGGCCGTGGTTCTGACCGGTCCCCGCCAGTCGGGCAAAACTACCCTGCTGAAGCACTTGTTCGCAGGCAGCCACCGGTATGTGTCGCTTGAGCCCGCCGATATCCGAACGGCGGCCGGGAGCGACCCTCGCGGATTCCTGCAAATGCACCCGCCACCAGTCATCTTCGACGAGGTTCAGTATGCGCCGGACCTGCTGCCCTATGTCAAGGAGCACATCGACGCCCGGCGGCAACTGAGGGGGCAGTATGTGCTGACCGGTTCTCAGAACCTGCTGCTGATCGAACGCGTGACGGAGTCGCTGGCCGGCAGAACGGCGGTGCTGCGACTGCTGCCGCTTTCCAGGCGCGAGGCTTCGTCCGATGCGCGCCGGCCCCTGCCCTGGGAGCCGGGTCGAGAAGGCCGCAAGCCGGCCGGCGAAGCGCTCGCTCACTACCGGCTGTGGAGGCATTTCCTCCGTGGCGGATACCCGGAACTTGTCGCCGAGCCGGGCCGCGACCTGGCGCTCTGGTACTCGAGCTACATACAGACGTATCTGGAACGCGATGTCCGCTCGCTGCGGCAGGTCGGCGACTTAACGTCCTTCCAGGCGTTTGTCCGGGCGCTGGCCGCCAGGAGCGGTCAGCTCCTGAATCTGGCGGATCTTTCGCGCGACCTCGGCGTGGCCGTGAACACAGCCAAGGCGTGGCTCTCCGTTCTGGAAGCCACGTTCCAGGTGATCGTGCTCCGGCCGTACTTCGCGAACGTTGGCAAGCGGCTGGTCAAGACCCCAAAGGTGTACTTCACCGACGTGGGGATGCTGTGCCACCTTGCCGGCCTGAGACAGCCCGAGCATGCGGCCGCTGGTCCGATGGGCGGCGTCATCTTCGAGACCGCGGTGCTGCTGGAAATCGTCAAGACGCTGCTTAATCGCGGAGAAGAGCCGCGCGTGTACTTCTGGCGAACCTCGGCCGGGCGGGAGGTCGATTTCGTGGTGGAAGCCAACGGCGGGCTTATTCCGATCGAGGTGAAACTCTCATCCACTCCGCGTCCCTCGATGGCGGACTCGATCCGCACGTTCCAGGCGGACTTCGGGAAGAAAGCACGGCCTGGGTACGTGGTCCATCCCGGCGATGTCCGGCTACCGCTTGGGCCCGGCGCAACGGCGATCCCTTTCGCTGAGCTGTGAACGGGGACCGGCCGCCCCTATTCAGCCGGCTGCTGCTGCGTAAGACAATGCAGCGTGCCGAACCCCAGCACCAAATCGACGGCGTGAATGCCCATGACGGCGCGATCCTTGAAGAGTCCGCTCAGGATTCCCAGCGCGATGCGGTCGTTGGGGTCGTTGAATGTGGGGACGAGCACCGCCGCGTTCGCAATGTAGAAGTTGGCGTAGCTCGCCGGCAGGCGCTCGCCGTCGAAGAAAAGCGGTCCCGGCATCGGCAGCGCCACGACTTCCGGCTTTGAGCCATCCTCCAGGCGCAGGTCCCGGATCCGCTCCCAGTTCTCCGCCAGCGGGCGGTAGTTGATGTCCTGCGGATTGTCCTCCTTGATCATCACGACGGTCGTCCGATTGACGAAGCGGCAGAGGTCATCGATGTGCCCGTGCGTGTCGTCGCCCACGATGCCTGCGCCAAGCCAGAAGATGTTGGTCACTCCGAGGTTGCGCCGCAATGTCGCCTCAAACTCTTTCTTGCCGAGCCCCGGGTTGCGAACCTGCGTGGCCGGGTCGAGATAGCATTCCTCGGTCGTCAGCAGCGTGCCGCAGCCGTTGACGTCAATGCCCCCGCCCTCAAGCACGAACGGGCGGCCGCCGCACTCAACGCGGAACAGCCGCTTGCCGAGCCGTCTCGCCGCGGTCTCGGGCACGCGGCGGTCCTTCCGCCAGTCGGAGTACTTGGCCCAGCCGTTGAAATGGAAGTGGACGATCGCAGTTTCCCGTTTCGCGCCGGCGCTCCGCCGGACGAACAGCGGGCCGCTGTCGCGGGTCCACCCGCGGTTGGTCGGATGCACGATAAACTCCACCCGGTTCGCGCCGGCCCCCGCGCGGGCCAGATAGAGGCGAGCCAGCTCTTCCTCCGCCCGAGAGTTGACCAGCATGCGGATGGTCTCGCCCGGCGCGATCTTCCGCACGATCTCGCCATAGACCCAGCGAATCGTATCGAGCTTGCCGGGCCAGTCGGTCGGGTTGTGGGGCCAGCCGAGCCAGGTGGCCTCGTGCGGCTCCCATTCCGCCGGCATCGAAAAACCGAGGGCGGCGGGCGTCCGCCGGGCCGGTGAGGATGCTTCTGCCATAATCGATATTTTGACCCATGCCCAAGAAGACGCACCGCCGCTACCGCGAAGACCTCTCCGAGATGCCCGACTGGCTGAAAAAGCAGAAGTGTCCCGACCGGGACAGACTCCTCTCCGGACGGCGAATCCTTCCCAAGGGGCTGACCGGCAGGGAGCGACTCGCCGACATCGTGGACGGCACGTTCCTGGCATACAACTCGGCCCGCCTCAAGGAAGGCTGCAAGCTGTTCGTCGAGAAGATGCTCGAACCGGACGTGCTGGTCGGCATGAGCCTGTCGGGCGCGCTCACGCCCGCCGGCCTCGGCTGCTCCTCCATCATTCCGCTGATCAAGGCCGGCTTCGTCGATTGGATCGTCTCCACGGGCGCCAACCTCTACCACGACCTGCACTTTGCGCTGAACTACCCCGTGCGCGCCGGCAGTTTCAAGATGGACGACACCGAGCTGCGCGCCAACGATATCGTCCGCGTCTACGATGTGCTGCTCGGCTACAGCGACTGCCTGATGGCCACCGACGAGATCCTGCGAGGCATTCTGGTCCAGCCCGAATTCCAGAAGGAGATGGGCACCGCCGAGCTGCATTACTTGCTTGGCCGGTACGCCGCGGAGTGGGAGCGGAAGGCCGGTCTTAAGAACGTCTCCGTGCTCGCCGCCGCGTACCGCGCCGGCGTTCCTTGTTACACGTCATCGCCCGGCGACTCGACCATCGGCATGAACGTCGCCGGCGTGGAATTGCGCGGCAACAAACTTCGCATCAACCCGTCGATCGACGTCAACGAGACGACCGCGTTCGTGCTCGCCGCCAAGCGCGCCGGCGGAAAGAGCGCCGTCGTCCTCTGGGGCGGCGGCAGCCCGAAGAACTTCATGCTTCAGACCGAGCCGCAGATCCAGGAAGTGCTCCGCATCAAGGAATTCGGCCAGGACTATTTCCTCCAGGTGACCGACGCTCGTCCCGACACCGGCGGGCTGAGCGGCGCCACGCCGAGCGAGGCCGTGAGCTGGGGCAAGGTGGACCCGGACCGGCTCCCCGATGCCGTGGTGTGCTACACCGACACCACCATCGCCCTGCCGATTCTGACCCACTACGCGCTGGCCCGGCACAAGCCGCGGAAGCCGAGGCGCCTTTACAATCAGCGCCAGACGTTGATGAAGGCCCTGGCGAAGGAGTACTTCCGGCACAACAAGGTGAAGATGATCGACGGCTCCGAGCCAGTGTTGGATTGACGGTGACTGCAAGACAACTCCAGTCCATCGCCAGAAAGCACGGCACGCCGGTCGTGGTCATCGATCACGACGTCGTCCGCCGCAATTACGCCACCTTCCGGAAGCACCTGCCCAAAGTCCAGGCCTACTACGCCGTGAAGGCGAACCCGGCGCCGGAAATCGTGCGCACGCTCTATCGCGCCGGGGCCAGCTTCGATGTCGCCTCCCTCCCCGAGTTCCTGATGGTTCACGAGAACATCAAGCACCTTCCGGCCAAGGAGCGGCAGGATTTCATCTGGGACAAGATCGTCTACGCCAACCCGATCAAGCCGAAGGAGACGCTCCAGGCCCTCGACCCGTACAAGCCGCTCGTGACTTACGACAACACGGCCGAGCTGCGCAAGATTCGCCAGTACGCTCCGCGCGCCGGCCTGGCGCTGCGATTGCGCGTGCCGAACACCGGCTCGATGGTGGAGCTGTCCTCCAAATTCGGCTGCGACCCCGGGGAGGCCGTGGACCTGATCGAAGAGGCCTTCCGCATCGGGCTGGTGGTAGAGGCGGTCAGCTTTCACGTCGGCAGCCAGTGCACGAACTTCGAGAACTTCGTGCAGGCCCTGAACATGTCGGCGGCGGTGATTCGGGAAGCGAAAACGCGCGGCTACGACATCAAGATCCTGGACATCGGCGGCGGATTTCCGGTGCGCTACAACCGGCACGTCCCGCCGTTCAGCGCGCTGGCGAAGAAGATCAACGCCGAAATCGGCCGGCTGTTTCCCGAGGACATGCAGATCCTCGCCGAGCCCGGGCGGTTCCTCGTGGCCACGGCCGCCACCCTGGTGGCGCGGATCATCGGCAAAGCGGTCCGCGACGGCAAGACCTGCTACTACATCGACGATAGCGTCTACCACACGTTTTCCGGGATCATTTTCGACCACTGCCCGTACCGCCTCAAGGCGTTCAGGAAGGGAGTTGCGGAGATCTGCGCCGTCTTCGGGCAGACCTGCGACGGCCTGGACTCCATCTCCCAATCCGAGGAACTGCCCGAGTTGGAGATCGAAGACCTGGTCTATTCGGAGAACATCGGGGCTTACAGCAACGCCTCGGCGACCTGGTTCAACGGGTTCCCCCCCGCCAAGGTGGTACACGTCAACGAGTAAGCGGTTCATGTCCCGACCTCTCCGGCGGTGATAGATTGGGAGTAATGGCAACCAAGCCTCTGGTTTCTGCCGACGAATACCTGCGAATGAGCTTCGAGGGGCCGGACCGGGAGTACCTGGACGGCGAGGTCGTGGAGCGGAACGTGGGCGAAAAAGACCACAGCAAGATCCAAAAGCGCCTGATCGGCGCGATTCTCCGGCTGGAGGAGAGTCGCCGGCTTTTCGGCTTCCCGGAACTTCGATTGAAGCTCGGCCCGCAACGCTATCGAATTCCTGACGTGTGTATCTTTGCGGAGGCCGAGCCGGACGAGCCGGTCCCGAGCATCTGTCCCCTGGCCGTCATTGAGATCGTTTCGCCGGATGACCGGCTGACCGACGTCGTGCAGAAACTCGAAGAGTATTACAACTGGGGCGTTCGGCATGTGTGGCTGGCGGACCCGACGGCGAGGAAACTATTCGCTTACAGCGGCGTAATGCTTCAACAGGTTCCCGCGTTTCGGATACCCGAATACGACCTCGATATCCCCGCCTCCGAGCTTTTTCGCTAACCGGGTCCGATTGCCGCGCGTACAATGTGGTGGAACGTCGACGCCGCCATGATCCGCGCCGGCTTTACAGCCCTGGCCTTGGTCCTCACCACGGGCCTGGGTGCGAGTTCCTCGACCAGGCAGGAATTTGAAGAGGCAGCGGCCAAGCTGGAGTTCTTCGCCTGGGGGGATTTCCTCTACGGCCGAACGATCACCACGTTCCTCGGGCCTGCCGAAGCGTCGGAGCGGTACACCGAAACCCTCGACCAGATCTTCTCTCACAAACACTCCACTGCCGAGCTGATCGAGTTGCTTCAGCATCCCGACCCCAAGGTTCGCACCCTGGCTGCCGCCGGCCTGTTCGCCACCGAAGACCCTCAGGTGCTCCCGCATCTCGCGGCGTTGGTGAAAGACGACGCCTCGACGTTCCCAGGTCCGCAGATGATTGCCGTGGCCGCGGTTCGCCAACCGATGCCGATGCCGCCGATGGAGCCGCAAACCGTCGGCCGGATCGCCTCGCAGATGGTGCGATTCTACATGCAGCGGTCCGGGATATTCGATCCGGTGGAAGGACGCGACGGCGAGGGAGGTTTTGCGGCGTACTGGGCGGCTCGCAAGAACCGCCGCTACTGCGCCGGCTGGTTTGAAGTGCGACTCGACCGGGCCACCCGCGGGCAGTCCCCGCTGCCGCTGGACGGGTTATGGAGGATCCACGAGCTGCACCGGGAGATTGAGTTCCTGCCTCCCATCGATCGCGAGCTGACTCTGCTGGCGGTGTTCCACGAGCGGGGCCTCCAGGAGGTGATCGGCGAGGAGGCGCTGCTCTACGCGGGTCGACGGCTGGGCCCGGATCGCCTGATGAGAGTGCTGGCCGGCGAACCCTTGAGCGACGACCCGGATCTCGCGGTTCACAACGACCGAATTCGAAAGTACGTGCTGTCGCAGGCAAGCCGGCTGCTGCGCCCCGCCGATGCGGCCGCGGTTCGGGAACTTGGCCGCAAGGAGTGCGGAGCGCCGTGGTTCATTGCCGCGGCCGAGCTTCAGCCGGCGGCGGCGCGCGAGGTCCTGCACGAAGGGCTCGACCGCTGCAAGCTGGACGGGGAGGCGCGGACCGCGGTGGCGCGCGCGCTCTGGAGGCTCGCCGGCGCGCTCGAATCGCAGTTCTTGCTTGACTGGTTCCACACCGACCGGGATCCACACATGGGAAGGGCGCCCTATCGCGCCGGCTTCGTCGAGTTCCTCCTCCAGCGCTTCGAGCCGCCCGACCGCGCCCTGCTGGCTGCCATTGTCCGGGACGCGCGGTTCGAGCAGGTTGACTGGCCGACGCTGAAGTCGATTGTGACCGGGCTCAACCAGAACCTGCTCGAGCCTGTTGTCGATCCGCGCGAGGTTGAGTCCACGAAACACCCGATCGGGGAAAGCCACTTCGACGGTATGCTGGACCGCGCCCGCCAGGAGTACCCCAAACAGACTGAGGCTTTGCTCAAGACCTTGGCCGGCTGGCGGAGCCGGGTCCGCGAAAGTATGCGCCGGTGGGCTCAGTGACCGCCGTCACAGATGATGGAGCCGGTCCCGCATACGCTGGAAATATGATGAATTTCGACCGGGCGCCGTTCCTGGTGATCTGGGAAGTCACGCAGGCGTGCGACCTGGCCTGTGTTCACTGCCGTGCTTCGGCGATCTCCTGCCGTAATCCTCTGGAGCTGACCACCGAGGAGGGTTTCCGGCTGCTTGGGGAAATCCGCGAGTTCGGAGATCCGCTGATGGTGTTCACCGGCGGCGACCCGCTGAAGCGTCCGGATTTGTTCGCGCTGCTGCGGCGGAGCGTCGATCTCGGGCTGCGGACGACAGTGACGCCGAGCGCGACGCCCCTGCTGACGGCGCAGGCGATCCAAGGCTTTCGCGACTGCGGGGTCGCGCGGATGGCGGTGAGCCTCGACGGGCCGGACGCCGCTTCGCACGATGGGTTCCGGAGAGTGGCCGGATCGTTCGATCGAACGCTGTTCGCGCTCCGGCTGGCCCGCTCGATCGGGCTCGATACGCAGGGGAATACCACGGTGACGCGGCACAACCTCTCGAAGCTGGCCGAGATCGCATCGCTCGTCGCGGACGCCGGCGCGAAGCTGTGGAGCGTGTTCTTCCTGGTGCCGACCGGTCGCGCCGACCGCTCCGACGACCTCTCCGCAGAAGAATATGAGGGCGTTTTTGAGTTCTTGTACGATTTGTCGAGGCGGGCTTCTTTCGACATCAAGACGACGGAAGCGCAGCACTACCGGCGCTATGTCGCGCAGCGGCGCAAGGCGGGCGGCGCAGCCGGCGGCGTCCGTCCCCAGGCCCAGGCGATCATCCAGCGACAGGCGGGCATCAACGACGGCAAGGGCTTCCTGTTCATCTCGCATACCGGAGAGATCTACCCGAGCGGCTTCCTGCCGGTCCCGGCCGGCAATGTCCGCAGGGATTCGCTGGGGGAGGTGTATCGGAACTCGCCGCTGTTCCGAACGCTGCGCGACTCGGACCTCCTCGGCGGCAAGTGCGGCGCGTGTGAATATCGCAACCTCTGCGGAGGCTCGCGCTCGCGGGCATTCGCTCTGACAGGCGACTACATGGCCGAGGATCCGCGGTGCGTGTACGTTCCGCGGGTCGCGAAGGTGGCCTAGGGAGGCCTAGGGAGCAGATCGTAGAATGAGCGTGACAGGCTTCGCTGTTGGGCATGGGTACAGTGGCGCGCCGGAATCGGCGGCACGCTACGCTGTGCCAAGCGCACGTTCCGCACTGTCAACGACATACGCCCCTCGCGCGTGGACAGCGTTGCCTGCCTCCGATTCCGACTTTCGAGAGTGTCCGAAGCCCACGCTCCATGGAATCCACGCGATTCGCCCTTCGCGCTTGGGCATTTCCGAAAGCCGCCTTCCTCGCGACGCTCATCGCCAGTCGGCAGGCGATCGGCCGATGCCAACGGCGTTGCCTGTCACGGACTTCTTCCACGCGCGGCTCAGCCAGCCGGCGCTGGTTTCCTTTCGTCAGCGTACTACCAGCTTCCGGGTTATCAAATTCTTATGTCTTTTTTCCGGCAATCTTTGTGTCTCCGGAGTCTGATTTTCTGCTATTCTCATTAAAAAGGCGCCCGGTACCGGAGGAGAAGACATGGAATTCCCGGTGTTTCTTTTCTTTATGGCGGGGGTGGTTTTGGGCGCGACCATCGGCGGGCTCACGCTGATGCTGTGGATGATGGGCCGGCTGGCGGCGGTTGACAAGGCCCGGAGCATCGCCGAAACCAAACTGGCCTCCACGGAAGCCGCTGTTTCCAAAATCGGGGAGACATTCCAGTCGCTGGCCGACGCCGCTCTGCGCTCGAATCAGGGTGCTTTCCTCGACGCCGCCCGCAGCACGCTCGACACCTTGCGCGCGCAGATCACGGGCGACCTGGCGCAGCGGCAGACGGCCATCGAGGGCGTGATCCAGCCCCTGTCGGTGATGCTGAACCGCATGGAGGGCGAGGTCCGCGACCTGGAGCGCGCGCGCCGCGAGATGATGGGCAGCCTTCAGACCCAGCTCCAGGGCCTGGCGCGGGAGACCACCAACCTGACCACCGCTCTCCGCACGCCGCAGGTGCGCGGGCGATGGGGCGAAATCACCCTGAAACGAGTGGCCGAACTGGCGGGCATGGTCGAATATTGCGACTTCCTGGAGCAGGAAGTACACGAGAGCGAGAACGGCAGAGTGCGGCCGGACATGGTCGTCAAACTGCCGGGCAACCGGACGCTGGTGGTGGACGCGAAAGTCCCGCTGGCGGCCTACCTCGACGCTTCCTCTTCGGGCGACGACGCGCGGCGCCGCGAGGCGCTCATGCGCCACGGACAGCAGGTGCTGAAACACGTCGAGCAGTTGAGCAGCAAGAACTACTGGAGCCAGTTCCAGCCGGCGCCCGAGCTGGTGGTCCTGTTCCTTCCCGGCGATCACTTCTTCAGCGCCGCCCTGGAATACAATCCCACGCTGATCGAAGACGCGCTCAACCGCAAGGTGCTCATGGCCACTCCGACCACCCTGATTTCCGTGCTCAAGGGCATCGCCTACGGCTGGCGGCAACAGCAACTGGCGGAGAACGCGGAGGAGATCCGTCAGGTGGCGGCCGAGTTCTACGAGCGCATCCAGACTCTGCACGGCTACTACTCCGACACCGGCCGGCACCTCGAACAGGCCGTTCAGGCGTACAATCGATCGGTGGCTTCGTGGGAAGCGCGGCTGCTGCCGTCGCTGCGCCGCATCCGGGAACTCGGCGCGGTGAACGGCGAGGAACCGCTGCCCCTGGAGCACATCGACGCCGTCGCTCGGGATCCAAGGTTGGCCGAGCCGGCGTGATCCCGGCTCATGCTCCGCGGCACGCTGCTGTTCCTTTCGCGACGAAGGCGCCTGCGGCGGTGGATGGAAACCTCCTCCACCGCGGAGCTCTTCACCAGGCGGTTCGTGGCGGGGCGCACGCTGGAGCAGGCCCTTGCAGTGTGCCGCAAGCTGAACGCCGAAGGCATCCTGGCCACGCTCGACCACCTCGGCGAGAACGTGACCTCGGCCGAGGAAGCCGCCGCCTCGCGCGACGCTTACCTCGCCGCCCTTCGCCTGATCGCCGAGCGGAAACTCGACGCCAGCGTCTCGATCAAGCTCACCCAGTTCGGACTGGATCTCTCCTACGACCTTTGCCGGGAGAACGTCGAATGCCTGGTGTCGATGGCCAAGCAACTCGGCGGATTCGTCGAAGTGGACATGGAGTCCAGCGAATACGTGGATCGGACCCTCGCGCTGGTGGCCGAGATGCACGCCCGCTACCGGAGCGTGCGGGCGGTCATCCAGGCCTACCTCCGCCGCAGCGCGGATGACATCGTGGCGCTGTGCCGCAAAGGCGTCCCGGTGCGCCTGTGCAAGGGGGCCTACAACGAGCCCGCCTCGATCGCCTATCCCGTCAAGAAAGCGGTCAACGAGAACTTTGTCCATCTGGCCAAGACGCTGCTGGCGAACGGGGTTTACCCAGGCCTCGCCACCCACGACCCAGACATGGTGGCCGCCGCCCGCCGGTTCGCCGAGGGAACCCGCATCCCGAAGCGGAACTTCGAGTTCCAGATGCTGTACGGGATTCGCCGGGACTTGCAGCGCCAGCTTGTCGCCGCCGGCTATCGCCTGCGCCTGTACGTCCCTTACGGGGACGGCTGGTATCCCTACCTGATGCGGCGCCTCGCCGAGCGTCCCGCCAACGTGCTGTTCATTCTCCGGAACCTCTTGCGGAGGTAGCAGGCGGAAGCAACGCCTGGGGACAGCGTAGCCTGTCACCGATTCCACCGATTCCGGCGGGCTTCGGGCAACTTTTCCGGACCTGCCGGAGTCAAAATGATTAGGTATGAAGTATTGGGGATTCTTCTGCGCCAAGCTGGCTTTGGCAGGCGGCGTCCTGTACCTCGTCTGGCTGGCGATTCCGGGGTTGCTGCCGCCCCCGAACTTCCATCCCCGCTTTCCCTATGATCTGCCCTCGACGCTCGCCATCGGCGCATTTTTCCTGCTCTGCTGCGGAGCGTTGTACCTGATCGTGCTGGACCAGCGGTTCCGCTGCCGGGTCTGCCTGCGCCGGCTGCGCATGCCCGTCGAGACCGGCTCCTGGAGCAAGATGCTCCAGTTCGGCCGGCCGAAGATCGAGTACATCTGCACTTACGGACACGGCACGCTCCGAGTGCCGGAAGTCCAGATCGCAGGCTTGGAGCAACCGGACTGGCAAGCCCATGAGGACATATGGAAGGAGTTGATGTCGTCCGGAAAGGCCGAGAAGTAGGCTGGAGACCGCACCCCGGGCGAACCGCGGCGGCGGCCCTCATCCTGCTGGTTCTGGCTTACCTTGCGGTCCGGCTCGCCCCGGTCTACTTTCTCAGCCTCGAGTTCCAGCGCCGCCTCGAGTCGCTGGCCGCCGATCCCGCCAGTTTGCGGTCGCCGGATGAGCGGATCCGGGTTGCGGTGGTGAACCAGGCGGCCCACCTGGGTCTGCCGGTGAAGAGCGAGCATATCCGCCTCCGCCGGTCCGACAAAGGGATGCGCGTCGAGGTTCGCTACACCGTGCCTGTCGATCTCACACTCTACACCGTGGATCTCCACTTCACGCCGAAGGCGGGGGCGCTGTAAAGCGGTTGGGCGGCTGTTCGGTTCTTCGGTTGGGCGGTTGTTCGGTGGGGCGGTTGTACGGTGGGGCAGCGGCATTCCGTGAGAAAATAGCTGTCGGGACATCTTGTGGCCGTACGCTTCCGGATCCCTCGTAACGCCAGGTTCACGCGCTTCGCCCTGCACCCCGCCGGGAAGATCATCCTGACGGCCGTCTTCCTGTTGGGCGCCGCCGGCCTGTTCACCTTCAGCTACTACTACGTGAAGTTTTCCCGCCTGATCGATGAGAAGCTGCGGGGCGGCCCGTTCCAGACCACGTCCATGATCTTCGCGGCGCCGAAGGTGGTCTGGCTCGGAGAGGAGATCGGAGCGGACGACATCGTCGCCCAGTTGCGCCGCAGCGGCTACACCGAATCCAGAACGAATCCCCTTGGCTGGTACCGGGCGCGCGAAGACGCCGTGGAAATCTTCCCCGGCGCGGATTCCTACTTCGACCAGGAAGCGGGAGCGATCAAGCTTTCCGGCGGCCGCGTCACCGGGATCATCTCGATGCGGGACAACACCGCCCGCACGCAGTACCTGCTCGAGCCGGAGCTGATCACCAACCTGTTCGACAAGAACCGCGAAAAGCGCCGGCTGGTCAAGTTCCACGACATCCCGAAGGTGCTGGTCCACGCCGTCATCTCCGCCGAGGACAAGCGCTTTTTTCAGCACTCCGGCTTCGACCCCCTGCGGATCATCAAGGTCGCCTACATCGACCTGAAGGAACGGCGCATGGGCCAGGGAGCATCCACGCTGAGCATGCAGCTTGCGCGCAGCTTTTTCCTCGATCTGCGGAAGACCTGGAGACGGAAGGCAGCCGAGGTCCTGATCACCCTGGAACTCGAGCGAAGGCTCACCAAGGAACAGATCTTCGAGTACTACGCCAACCAGATCGACCTGGGACGGCGCGGCAGCTTCAACATCCGAGGCTTCGGCGAGGCGTCGCAGGCTTTCTTTGGAAAGGACATCAAGGACCTGACTCTTCCGGAAGCGGCGACGCTGGCCGGGCAAATCCAGCGGCCCAGCTACACCAATCCGATCCGCTGGCCGGAACGGGCGCGCGCGCGCCGCAACGTGGTGCTCTCGCTCATGCGCGAGAACGGCTACATCGACGACCGGCAGTACGCCGAAGCCGCGGCCTCGCCGCTGACGCTGGTCCGCGGCGGAGCGGAATCCACCGACGCCCCCTACTTCGTGGACCTGGTAAACGACGACTTGCAGGAGCAGTTCCAGGACCACGATTTCCAGGGCAGCTCGTACCGCATCTACACCACCCTCGATCTCGACTTGCAGCGCGAGGCCGCCGAGGCCGTGCGCATCGGCCTCCAGGAAGTCGACGAGCAGCTCAAGCGCAAGCGCAGGAGCAAGGCCGGCAACTTCCCGGAGGCGCAGGTGGCGCTGGTGGCCGTCGATCCCACCACCGCCGAGGTGAAAGCGCTGATCGGCGGCCGCAACTACGGCGTCAGCCAGTTGAACCGCGCGCTGGCCAAGCGCCAGCCGGGGTCGGCCTTCAAGCCCTTCGTCTATGCGACCGCCTTGTCTCGCGTTCTGGAAGACGGCGCCGGCGGGCTCACGCCGCTCACCACGATTGTCGACGAGCCAACCACCTTTTGGTACGACGACAAACCTTACTCGCCGGGCAATTTCGGCAACGAATACCGCGGCCGGGTGACGCTCCGGCAGGCGTTGTCGAAGTCGATGAATGTCCCGACTGTAAAAATCGCCGAGATGGTCGGATACGACCGGGTGGTGGACCTGGCCACGCGCGCCGGGATGAACCTGCGCATCCAGCCGACGCCGGCGGTGGCGCTCGGTTCTTACGAGGTGACCCCTATCGAAGTCGCGGGCGCCTACACCGTCTTCGCCAACCAGGGCGTCTATGTGAAGCCCAACTACCTGACCTTGATCCGGGACGAGCAGGGCAACATCATCCACACCCACAAGCGGCTCAGCCGCGCTGTTCTCGATCCGCGAGTGGCCTACATGATGACCAGTCTCCTGGAGGAGGTTATTCGAAGCGGCACGGCGGCCGGCGTGCGGAGCCGGGGATTCGCGCTGCCCGCGGCCGGCAAGACCGGCACGTCCCACGATGGCTGGTTTGCCGGCTTCACATCCAAGCTCCTCTGCGTGGTCTGGGTAGGCTTCGACGACAACCAGGAGCTGAAGCTGGAGGGCGCGAAGTCGGCTTTGCCGGTCTGGACGGAGTTTATGAAGCGCGCCCACCAGCACCGGGAATACCGCTCCGTGAAGGCGTTCGAGCCTCCGGACGGCGTGATCACCGTGGAGGTGGACCCGGTCTCCGGCGCGCTGGCATCGAGCGGTTGTCCGAATGCCGTCGCGGAAGTGTTCGTCGCCGGCACGCAGCCGGTGGAAGTCTGCCGGATGCATGGCACGGGCCATGCCGCCCCAACGCAGATCGCCGGCTGGGATACGCCGGAGGGTTCAGCCGAGAAGCCGCGTTCGACTGCGGCGGCGAACAAGTCGACCTCCGGCGCGCAGTCCGTCTCGGTCGCAGTGGCCGCCTCATCGCCTCCGCCTTCTCAGCCGTCCGGGAAAACACCCGCCAAGAAAGGCTGGTTCCGTCGCGTGCTGGATGTGTTTAAATAGGGGTGGAGGTCAGCCATGGCCCGCGCAAGTTGCTGGTTGTTCGCAGTTGGCGCGGTGGCGGCGACCCTTCCGCTCCAAGAGCAGGCCCCGCAGACTCCCGTCGAAGAGTCCGTCGCCACAATCGCCCTTCCTGCTCCTTCCAAGCCGGATGCCCCGCCTCCACTGACGCCGGAGAAACGGGGCGATGTGTACATGGCGCGGAAAATGTACCGGGAGGCGGTTGACTCCTACCGCGAATCGCCTCAGGACAGCGCCATCATCTGGAACAAGATCGGGATCGCCTACCACCAGTTGATGGACCTCAAGACGGCCAAAAAGCACTATGAAAAGTCGGTGAAAATGAACCCCAAGTATGCGGAGGCGATCAACAACCTCGGCGCGGTCCACTACTCCCTGAAGAACTACCGCAAGGCGATTGGATACTACAAGAGGGCGCTGCGTCTGACTCCGTATTCCGCTTCGATTCACAGCAACCTTGGCACCGCTCATTTCGCCAGGAAGAAGTACAAAGAAGCCTTCGAGGCGTACCAGAAAGCGCTTTCGCTCGACCCGGAGGTTTTCGAGCACCGCAGCTCGTTCGGCGTCCTGCTTCAGCAGCGGACCGTCGAGGAGCGCGCCAAGTTCCATTTCTACCTGGCCAAGACATACGCCCACGCGGGTCAGACAGAGTACGCGCTGCTTCACATCCGGAAGGCGCTCGAAGAAGGGTTCAAGGAGAGGAAGAAGTTTCTGGAAGAACCTGAATTCGCCAGCGTCCGCGATCTGCCCGAGTTCAAGGAGTTGATGGCGCTCCAGCCCCGTGTCCTGTAACAGCATAAAAGGCAAGAATCAAGATTCAAAAGGCCAAAGGCAACAATGAAGGTGCGCCTTCGGCGGTCTTTCCCTGTTGGCCGGGGGTGCCACCAAGCGGGTGCGGCTCTAAGCAGGTTCAGCCGGCAAGCGCGCCGCCTCGCGATCTGCATCGGCGCGGCCATTGCCGTTTCCTTTCTCTGCTCCTCGTTTTCCTGCGCCCGCCGGGAGCCTGGTGCGCAGGCCCGGCTGGGAGTGCCGCCGTTTGAAAACCTCACCGGCGATCCATCGCTCGACTGGATGAGCCGCGCCGCGCAGGAGGTTCTGGCGGCCAATCTGGCGCAAACGCCGTCCTTCCGGCCCCTGCGACTGGCCGCTCGCCGGGATGCGCCGATGGCCGGCGCCACCCAGGTGCTTCACGGGAGCTTTGAAAAGAGAAGCGGGCGGCTGCGGCTAACTGCCGTGATCGAAGACTTACGGACCAACCGCATGTCAAAGAGGTACACCGCCGGCGGTTCCACGGCGGACGGAATCCTTTCCCTGGCTAACGCGCTCGCACGCACACTCGACCACCGGGCGCGATCCTACACCACCCGCAGCGAGAAAGCGCTGGAGGCGTTCTCGAAAGGCATGGCTGCGAGCGATCCTGTGGAAAGGGCGGCGGGCTTCGAGGGCGCCGTTGCCGCCGATCCGGATTTCGGCGACGCCTATGTCGCGTGGGCGGAATCGCTCGCGAACGCGGGCGACCAGCCGGGGGCCCGCCGAGTGCTCTCGCTGGCCGAGTCCCGCGGAACACGAATCGACGAGGCAAGCCGGTCTCGGCTCGGCGTGATCGAAGCCGGACTGGGCGGCGATGCCCGTCAGCAACTGGAGGCGCTGGCCGAATTGGCCCGGCAGACGCCGGACGACCTCCGGGTGCTTCGTTCGCTGGCTCGGGCTCAGACCGAGGCGCAAGACTTCGCGGCGGCCACCGCGTCGCACCGCCGGGTGGTCCTGCTCGACGCTCGGAACCCGCTCGCCTGGAACGAACTCGGATACGCGGAAGCCTTTGCCGGCAGCCTCGACGGCGCTGTCAAGGCGCTGCGGGAATACGCGAAGCTGGCGCCCGGCGAAGCCAATCCCCTGGATTCGCTCGGCGACGTGCATTTCTACCTCGGACGTTTCGAGCTAGCGGAGAAACGCTACCTGGAAGCACACCGGAAGAACCCGCGGTTTCTGGAGGGGGCCGCGCTGTACAAGGCGGCGAGGGCCCGCCTGATGACCGGCGACGTGGCGGGCGCGGACGCGCTGTTTCGCCAGTTCAGGAACGTTCGGGTGACGCTGAAAGATTCGCTCCTTCCCTACCGCGAGGCCCAGTGGCGGTATCTGACGGGCCGGCGGCGCGAGGCGCTCGAGGCGCTGGACCGCTTCGTCTCGACGACCCCGCTGGCGGAGGCGGCTTCGCTCGGGCACTCGCAGCTTGCCGCGTGGATGCTCGACAGCGGCAGCGGGGCACAGGCGCGCAACCACCTGACCCTGGCGGCCTCGAAGGCGCTGTCGGCGGCCTCCAAGGGCGCTGCTGCACTGGTAGGTTTCCTGGCGCAGCCGGAGGCGCGGCCATCGGAGCTGGAAGCGCGCGCCATCGCCGCCTTTCCCGCCGCCGGCGCGACGCAGGCCCGAGACTCGGCGCTGGCGCTCAAGCTGCTCATCGACCACCGGCCTGAGCTGGCGCTCCCGCTGCTCCAGGGTCTTCGTCGCCGAACTCATCCTGCCTTCGGAGAGCCGTTCCGGATCTTCGAGGCCTGGGCGCTTGTCGAACTCGGCCGCTACGCCGACGCTCTCCCGCTCCTGACGACCCACGAAATTCCGCGGCAAGGGGCCGAATCGGTGCTCTTCTCGCTCGCCTTCCCGCGCTCGCTCCTCCTTCGTGCGCGGGCCCTCGAGAAACTCAACCGCTCGGCGGAAGCCGAGCCGTGGCGGAACTTGTACCGGCGTCTTACTGGGGGAGAATAGATTGCACCACGTCTGGTTATGCGGTTCAGAATCTGGGTGACATTCGAAGGGCAGCCACACCGTTTTGGCTGCTTCGTGCCCCGTTCCTCCGCCGCGTTCCGAACCTCGAAATACCGTGACAGGCTGCGCTGACCCCACCGCGCCGATCAGACGGCGGCGCGCCTGGGAGTCCGCCGGGAAAGTGTCGCCTGTCACCGCATTCCGCCACGGTGTAGAATCTTGGGGTGCATTCTCCCATCACTCGACGCGTTGCGCTGGCGGCGACCGCCGGCGCGGCTTTGCCCTCCCTCGCCGCCGGACGGCCGATCCGGCTGGGCGGCCCGATCTTCCTGAAGTCCGAAGACCCGCGCGAGCTGGCGCGCGAACACCGCCGCCTGGGCTACAGCGCGGCCTATTGCCCGAACGCGAAGGCGGAAGACTCCGCGCGCTGCCGCGAAATCGAGTCCGCCTTCGCCGCCGAGAACGTGGTGATCGCCGAAGTCGGCGCCTGGGTCAACATGCTGGACCCGGACGCGGACAAGCGCGCCAAGAACATTAAGTACGTCACGGAACGGCTGGCGCTCGCCGAGGCGGTGGCGGCGCGCTGCTGCGTCGACATCGCCGGCTCCTTCAACCCCAAGGTCTGGTACGGCCCGCACCCGAAGAACTTCTCGCAGGAGTTTTTTGACGCCACGGTGGAGAACTGCCGGCGGGTGATTGACGAGATCAAGCCCACGCGCACGAAGTTCACCGTCGAAATGATGGGCTGGGCGATCCCGGATTCCGCCGATCCGTATCTCAGGCTCATCAAGGCGGTGGACCGCGAGGCTTTCGCCGTCCACATGGACGTCTGCAACGGGATCAACAGCCCGTCGCGGTTTTACGAAAACGCGGCGTTTATCGAGGATTGCTTCCGCAAGCTGGGCCGGTGGATCGCCTCCTGCCACGCCAAGGATCTGGACTGGATCCCCGAGATGAACGTGCACTTCGTGGAGGTAATCCCCGGGCGAGGCAGCGTGGACTACCGCGCCTATCTCCGTGAGCTGTCCAAGCTGTCCGTGGACGCTCCGCTGATGCTGGAACATCTGAAGTCGGCGGAAGAATACGAAGAGGGAAAGCGCCACATTCAAAAAGTGGCGCAGGAACTGGGCTTGACGTTTGCCTGAGTTGAGGAGAGAAAAACAATGAACCGACGCGAGTTTCTGGCAGCCACGGCCGCGGCCGCGGTGGCCTCCGGCTCCACACGACTGCCGATCAAGAAAGCGCTGTACCTCGACATGCTCCCCAAGGAGTTGAGCACCATCGACCGGTTCAAGATGGCGGTGGATTGCGGCTTCGAGGAGATCGAGCTTCCGACGATGGAAGACCAGGCACAAGCCGAGGAGGCCAAGAAGGCCGCCGAAGTCACAAAGCTCCGCATCCACTCGGTGATGAACCAGGCCCACTGGGAGTTTCCGCTGTCATCCGCGGACCCGGCCGTGGTGGAGAAGAGCATGAAAGGCATGGAGACCAGCCTCCGCAACGCCCACTTCTGGGGCGCGGAAACGGTGCTGCTTGTCCCGGCGGTGGTGAATCCGAAGACAAGCTACAAGGATGCCTGGACGCGATCGCAGGCTCAGATCCGGAAGCTGATCCCGCTGGCGAAGGAACTGAAGGTGATCATCGCGGTGGAGGAGGTCTGGAACAAGTTCCTGCTGAGCCCGCTGGAGTTCGCCAGGTACGTCGACGAGTTCAAGAGCCCGTGGGTGAAGGCTTATCTTGATGTGGGCAACATGGTGTTCTACGGTTACCCACAGGACTGGATTCGCACTCTTGGCCCGCGCACCGTCAAACTCCACTTCAAGGATTTCCGCTGGAGCTGGAAGACGATGAAGACCGAGTTCGTGAACCTGCGGGAAGGCGACATCGATTGGAAAGAAGTCCACAAGGCGCTCGGCGAAACCGGCTACAAGGGCACGGCGACGGCGGAACTGGAGAGCGGAGACGCGGCCTACCTCAAAGATGTGGCCAAGCGGATGGACCTGATCCTGGAGGGCGCGTAACGCCTTCAACCGAATAACCGCATAACCACACAACCGCCCAACCGAACAACCTTGTAGTCTGTAGTTATGGCAAAGTTCCTGATCGGTGTTCTCACCGGCGTCATCCTTGCGGGCTTGATTGCCGTGATCGGCCTGTTTGCCATCGTCCGGCTGGGTGAGCGCAAGCCCACCGTCGCGGCGGATTCCACACTCATCCTCAATCTCGACGGCGAAATCCCGGAGCGCGCGCCGGCGAGCATTCCACTGCCCTTCTTCGAAGAGCGCGAGCCGATGGCGGTGAGCGACGTCTGGAGGATCTTGCGGCGCGCCGAGACCGACCCGCGGGTCCGCGCCGTCGTGCTGATGCCGGGGCGCGTGGGGATCGGCTGGGGCAAGCTTCAGGAGATCCACGAGTGCCTGACCCGGTTCCGCCGATCCGGCAAGCCGCTGGTGGCGTTTCTCCGCTCGCCCGGCGCCAGGGAGTATTACCTGGCCACCGCCGCCGACCGGATCTATCTGCCCCCGGAAGACATGCTAAATGTCAAGGGCCTCCGCGCCGAGCTGATGTACTTCCGAAAAACGCTGGACAAGATCGGCGTGCAAGTGGAAATCGAGCACGCCGGCAAGTACAAGGACTTCGGCGACACATTCACGCGAACCTCGATGAGCCCGGAGACGCGCCAGGTGTTGAACTCGGTGCTGGACGACCTGTACGGCGGTTTCCTTGCGACCGTTGCCGCCGGCAGGAAGAAGTCGCCGGAACAGGTGCGGGCGATTGTCGACGAGGGGCCGTTTCTCGCGCGCCAGGCGCTGGATCAGGGACTGGTCGATGTTCTGGCCTACGAAGACCAGATGCTCGACGAGCTGAAGAAGCGGCTTCCGGGCGGCCGGGTCAACAAGCTGGCTTGTCGAAACTACCTGAAGGCGATCGGCGGGGAGCCGGAAGGCGGGCGCCGCGTTGCGCTGCTGACGGCGCAGGGCAGCATCCTCAGCGACAGCGCCGGCGACCTGTCGGATGCGGACGCCATCCTGTCCCAGGACTTCAACCGGCTACTCCGGCAGGCGGCCAGCGACGGCTCGATTCGCGGCGTCATCGTCCGTATCGACTCTCCGGGCGGCAGCTCGTTCGCATCCGACGAGATCTGGCGCGAGATGAACGCGCTGAGCAAGAAGAAACCGGTGGTCATTTCGATGTCCGACGCGGCCGCCTCCGGCGGCTACTACATCGCGATGACCGGCGACCCGATTGTCGCCTACCCGGGCACGTTCACCGGCTCGATCGGAGTGGTCTTCGGCAAGGTGAATCTGCGCGGGCTGTACGACAAGCTCGGCATCTCCAAAGACATGCTCCTCCGCGGGCGGTTCGCCGATATCGACTCCGATTACGGCCCCCTGAGCGAGGCCGCCCGAGGAAAGCTGCGCGAAGGCATCGACGACACCTACCGCTCGTTCGTCGAGCGCGTGGCGGAGGCGCGTAAGCGCAAGTTCGCGGAGATTGAGCCGCTGGCCCAGGGCCGCCTCTGGCTCGGCTCGCAGGCGAAGGGGCACGGCCTGGTGGACGAGCTCGGCGGGATCAGCCGCGCCATCGAGCTGATCCGGAAAAAGGCGAACATCCCGCGGGACGAGATGGTAACCCTTGTCACGTACCCGCCGAAAAAAAGCATCGTGGACCGGCTCTTCAGCCGCACCCCGATGACCTCGGCCGAAAGCCGGCTGCGGGCGCTGCTGGAGGACCTGCACGCCGCTGCGCTGCTGGAAGGCGGCATGCTGCGGCTGATGCCGTACAGCATCCAGGTGCGCTGACACACAGCCGTGGTGGCGCCGGCCGAAGCAATTTCGGTCCCTACTGGGACTTGTCCTCGTACACAGCCCGCGCGCGCCGGTAGATCGCCAGCACCTCGGATTTCTCGGCCAGGCTGGCAAAGCGGTCCTGCTCTTTTTCGCTCAGGGCGATCAGCTCGTCGATCCAGTCCATAAAGTAGCGCGCGTCGTCTCTGGCGTCGTGCTTGCCCTCGAGATACACCGGCGCGGAATGCGCCAGCCGGATCGTATTCTCCGCCTTGACGAAGCATCGGGCGGCCATCCACGTGTAACTGGAAGAGTCGAAGGTATGCTCACCTTGGAACTGCTTCGCCGCGGCTCCCGTGGGGAAGACGTGGATCACGGCGCCGTTGGCGACGATCTCGACGCGCTCGATCGGCTCGCGCGATCGCACGTCGACGATGGCCGTGGTCACCGAGCCCGACTGCTTCGCGCGGAAGAAGAGCATCGGCCCGTTGGTGACGAAACAGCGGCCTTCGCGCACGCTCTGATACCACGACTCCAGGCTGAAGGGGCTGCCGGCGCTCGCATACAGCCGGTTGTACCCGACCGGGTTCGGGAGCACGCCGCTCGCCGACCCTGCCGAGGGCGGCATCCGAAAGCCGAGGTTCAGGTAGCGATAGTAGAGGCTCAGAACGTACCGGACGAAACCATCCGAGCCGGGGAACCTGGCGGCATCTCTCGGTTTTCCCCACGCCTCCGAAGCGTGAATCCCGTACTGGTTGAAGTGGTTGTGCAGCACTCCAAAAGAATCGGGCGTGGCCAGCGCGACCATGACCGGAACTTCCCACCAGATCGGCTTCTCGCAATCGAACCACGGAAACAGGCTCCCCGCCGGCTTCGCGGCGCGCGCCTGGTTCACGAAGCCAATGCCGGCCGGAAACCAGCGGCCGTCGACGGCGAGCTTGAGCGGCTCGCGCAGATGGTGCAGCATCCACGCGCCGCCGCCGCGCTCGTCCTCGGCGTTCATGACGGTCACCAGGTGCTCCGGTGACGCGCGGAGGACTGGATCAGACGGAACCGGTCTGGAGTCCCACAGGCTGCGCTTGTTCCACATGGTGAAAACCACGTTCACGTTGAGGTCTTCCGCCAGCGAGAGCGAGGGTGAGTCTTCGACGGGGCGGTGCACGTGCATGTCGCCGGACCACCAGCCGAGGTCGCGCATCCGGATCCAGGGGCGGACGTTCAGCTCGAGCTTCGCAGGCGCGCCGGCCGCAACCTCGACGCTTCGCTCGACTCGCTCGTATTCCGGCCCGCGCTCGGCCACGACGGTGGTGCGGCCCGCGGGCACCTCCACTTTGCATGCCCCGTTGACGACGAAACTCCCCAGGTAGTTCGGCTTACCTCCCTCGCGGTTTCTGGCGGTCGTGTCGAGGATTGCGCTGGAAGCCGGCTGATACATCTTGTCGCTCGGGCCGCGAACCTCGAGCCGGGCCCACACGGGCCGGCCCCGCTCGTCCAGAATGCGGATTTCCAAGTCCGCGGCGCCGGCAGCGAAAGTCATTAGAAGCATGAAGACGATGCCTCGCAACATGGATAGCCTCCAGTCCACCGACACCCATGCTACTCCACGACTTCGCTTGGGTTTCGATCTTCCATGTCGGCGCACTCGGCGTTCATCGGCGGCCCAAAATGGTTTCTTCCAAGCTGGTTCCTTGGTTGCGGCGATGCCGCTCTGTGATAGCATCGGTCTCACCGATGGGCAGACTATCCGACCTCGCCTCCCGCATGGACCGGCTCTACGAATACGACCGCGAGCCGGTCGCCGCCGGGAAACTGCAATCGGGCAGGCGCTTCGCCGGCCTGTTCGCCGGCGAGCACGTTGCGGCCACCGAGTTCGTCATCGGCGCGTTCTTCGTGCTGCACGGCGTCACGGCCAAGGACCTGATCCTTGGATTGCTGTTCGGCAACCTCCTCGCTGTCCTGTCGTGGACACTGCTGTGCGCGCCCATCGCGGTCCGGACCCGGCTGACGCTGTACTGGTACCTGCGAAAGATCGCCGGGCCGGGGCTGACACTCGTCTACAACATCGCGAATGCGCTCCTGTACTGCATCCTGGCCGGGGCGATGATCTCGGTGTCCGCCACCGCCATCGGGTTGGGCTTCGGCATCCAGACGCCGGCGCTTACCGACCTGTATCCCAACAGCGTCGGCTGGGTGGTGCTCACCCTGTCGATCGGCGCGGCGTTTACCGTGCTGGCGATCCTGGGATTCGAGAAGCTCAGCCGGTTCGCCGGCGTCTGCTCTCCGTGGATCTTCGCGATGTTCCTGGCTGGCGCCATCGCCACCTTGCCCGCCGTCGGGGTGAATCCGAACCTGGACAACCTTTGGGAGGTCATGAGCACGAAAGTCTGGAACGGCATCGCCAACCACGGGCAAGACAAGTTCGGGTTCTGGCACATCGCCTTTTTCGCCTGGTTCGCCAACCTGGCGATGCACGTCGGCCTCTCGGACATGGCGCTGTTCCGTTACGCCAGGAGTTGGAATTGCGGACTCTACTCGGCGTTCGGCATGTACCCCGGCCACATGCTAGCCTGGATGTGCTCCGGCATCATGGTCGCCGCCGTGAGCCGGCAGATGGATCCCGGATTGATGGCGTTTCAGGCGGCGGGGCTCGCTGGCGTGGTTGCAGTGCTGCTGGCCGGATGGACCACTGCCAATCCGACGCTCTACCGCGTAGGCCTCGCGCTCCAGACGATTACGCCGAACTGGCCGCGCTGGAAGATCACGCTGGTGGCCGGTGTGGCCACCTCCATTCTGGCGACGTTCCCGGTGTTTTTCACCAAGCTGCTCGACTACGTAGCCATCTACGGGCTGGTGCTGATGCCGGTCGGGGCAATCGTCTTCGCCGAGCACTGGATCCTGCCGAAGCTCGGCATCGAGCAGTACCAGGCCGAGAAGCGCGACCTTCTGTTCAACTGGAACGCGCTGTGGGTGTGGATCGGCACGCTGGCGGTCTGCTACTTCTTGCCCATCCACCTCTTTTTCCGGTGGCTGCCCGGCTACTTCATTGCGCTGGTCTCGTACACGGCGTTGCAGGGCATGACCGCAAGGAGAGCATCCGCATGAAACTGATATCCGGGCTGTTAAGCCTCGCCAGCCTCGCCGCCTGCCTGGCCGTGCCCGTGTTCTATTTCCACGGCGGGATGACCGAGGCCGCTTACAAGCAGTCGCTGATCGCCGCATCGCTGGTGTGGTTTGTCGCCGCCACGGCGTGGGCGACGCGCCAAGGAGACTCGCAATGAACCCCCACATCGATCACCGCGCGGACCTCGAGCGCGCGCTCCGGATTCTCGAGGACACTCCCTCCATCGATCGCGAGTACCTGGCCCCGCGCGAGGAATTCCAGGCGCGCGTGGCGAAGGTGAATGCCGCCCTGGAGCGGGCCGGCCACAAGGTCGGCTTCGTCTTCTCCGACGAGCACTACCGCGGCGACGTGCCGTATCTCGGCGGCAACACCAACGTCTCGATCGAGCAGGTGGCCGGCGTCGTCGGTCCCACGGGATTCCACATCGTCGCCGGCCTCGAAGGCGGCTACGTCGCCGAACAGCTCGCCTGGCGAGCGGGTGCGAAGGTGCACAAGGCCGAGTTGCTTCAGCTCGCCGACGAGAAGTACCCGATCCGTGCCGAACGCCTGGAGGATGTGATCGCCGAGGCCGCCGGCGGCTCGGTGGATCACATCGCGCTGCTCACGCCGCGGCAGGTGATTCCGGCCGGCCTGGTGGAGTACCTCGAAGGCTTGTACGGCAAGGCCGGTGTCGTCGACGCGCAGGAACTGTACTACCGCGCGAAGTACGAGAAGAGCGACGTCGAGATGCGGTTGATCGGCGACGCCTGCACGATCGCCGACGCAATGATGCGGGTGATGCTGGCCGTGCTGCGGCCGGGCCGCCTGGAGAGCGAAGTGGCCGCCTGGGGCGCTTGGGTGGGGCGCATGCTCGGCAGCGAGACCGACGGATTCAAGATCATGGTCGGCACCAACGAGGCCAACCGCACCTTGATCGGGCCCGCGCTGAACCGCCGGATCGAGGCAGGCGACTGGGTGCACCTCGGCGTCGCGCCGCAGCGCGACGGGCTGACCTCCTGCATCCGGCGTTCGGTAATCGCCGTCGATGACCCGCGGAAGGTCACCGAGGAGCAGAAATATTGGTTCGATCTCGTCGAGGAGGGCTACCGCGTCGGCGAGGAGTGGTACCGCAAGGTGGCCGCGGAATACCTACCCGCCCGGCTACAGGAGCAGGCACTGGTGGATTTCTTCGCCTCGCGCGCCGAGGAGGTTTCCGGCCGAATCGGAAAGAAGATCGACCTGGCGTCGCTTAAGCCCTACACCGGCACGCACAATTCCGGCTACACGGAGTGCCAGGAGTTCTTCGGCGCCATCACGCTCGACAGCCACGAGCCGCTGGGCCGCCAAATCGTGACGATGCTCGACGTGGCCCTGCGCGGCATCGGCGATTTCTGGCACGACGTGGTGATTTCCGGCTTCGACTATTGCGTGGTGGAGAACACCCTCGGCAAGTACGGGCCGCGTGTGGAGTGCTTGACGAAGGTTCCGGTGCACGTGCAGGAGCTGGTGGGGCGCTGAAAGGGTCTGCGCCCGTTTCACTCTTTCGGAAAGATCACCTTCGACAGATCCTCTTCCGGCCTCTTGGGCCGCCGCTCCTGGTAAAAGCCGAGAACGCCGGCAACGCCGGCGCTGGCCAGAGCCAGCCAGCCGGAAGCGCCGAAGCCGTCGCTCCATAAGACGCCCAGGGCTGCCACGACTGTCCGGAACGCCCAACGATTGAGCGGAGCTGTGTGGTCCTTTTGAACGAATCGGCGTGTAACGCAGCGGCCGAGGTTGTAGGCGAAGAAGACGCAGAAAATGGCGAGGATCCACTTGATCAGCACCAACTGCGGTGGCATGCCTCCACTCTGGCGCAACAGCGTCCGGCGTGCAAGCTACTCCAGCGCGTTCAGCTTCCTCGTCAGCCGTTCCTTGAGGGCGGCCACGTCGCCGTCGAGGGTGGTGAGCGCTCGCTTCGGCAGCTCGGCGAGGACTTGGGACGTCTCCTCCGGCGAGGCCGGCTGCACCACTTCGAATCCCATGGAGGAGGCCAGCCGGCAGGCGACGTGCACCAGGCGAAGCAGACCGAAGCGGCCGTCCTCCGGGGGATCGTGATGCGATGACGCTGCCTGGGCCAATTCCTCCGGAAAACCCCATTCACGGGCCAGCCAGGCGCCGGCCTCGCAGTGATCCACGTCAAACAGGTCCCGTTCGCTCTGCGCCAGGTGGAAGCGGTTTTCCATCACCACCGAGAGCAGGTCCGCATAGGGCTGCGGATACTTCACCAGCAAAGCCAAACGGCCGATGTCGTGCAGCAGCCCGGCGGTGTAGGCTTGATCGGCCGGAATTCCGCAGGACGGGGCAAGTTCCTCCGCCAGGATGGCGCAGGTCAGGCTATGGCGCCAGCAGCGCCGCAACACGGTGAGCCGGAGCGCGCCTTTCAAGTAGGCGCCGATCCCGATGGTCATGCTCAGAGTTTTTACCTGGTCCAGCCCCAGAATGACCACGGCGTGCTGAAGGCTGGAGATCCGCGACCGCAACCCGTACAGGGGGGAGTTGGCGCGGCGCAGCAGTTCCGAGCCTAGCGAGGCGTCGGCGCGGATCAGCTCGATGAGACGCCGGATCTCGACGTCATCGCCCCGGCTTCCGAAGAGCTGCAACACCTTGGTGGCGATCCAGGGAAACGGCGGCAGGTCCCGCAGCGCCCATAGCTTCTCGTTCTTCTCTTGCTCCAGGCTTTCCACCGCCGGCATGACACCACCCCCCGTGGTTTTCATCGACCGGGTCGGAGATTGACTTTAGCCCGGTCGCCGGCGGCGTTTGCGGGCGCGCTCCGGCCAAGCGCGGTGCACGCCGGCTTCCGCCTCCGGCCTCACCTCGGCGGATGGCCTCTGTCCGGAATGCGCATCTCCAGCGACTTGCGCTTGGCCAGCGGGACCAGCGGCTTCCAGTCGCGCAATGCCGGTGGTTCAGAGACAGCGGTATCCGTGTCGAAGCGCAGGGTGACGATCTGCTGCGGTCGGATCGGGAACCGGTAGGCAGGACCGCCGCGGAGCGGCTCCGGCTTCTCGCCCATCAGGTTGGCGAGCGCGGCCGCGCGGTGCGGCAGATGCAGCGATATCTCCGCCGTGCCCGCCTCGCCCCGCGTCTCGTACAGCCGCACCTCGATCTGCTTGCCGGCGCGCCGCACCGCCTCGACGATCACGTTGTCGGAAGTCTCGACGAACGAGACCGGCTTCACTGTTCCGGCGTTCGGGACCATCAGGACGGGCGAATTGTACTCGTAGGCCAGCCGGGGCGCGTTCACCCGACGCCAGGAACCGTCGTGCGGCACGAGCGCGTACTGGAATACGCGCTCGCCCTCGCCGCGCAGCATCTCGTTCGGCTTGCCCATGTAAGTCGAGGTGGCGTTCAGCAAGCCGAGGGTCAGTGTCCGCTCGTTTAGTTCGTGCCCGGCGAGACCGCGATCGAGCAGCGCCAGCCCGGCATCGCCAAGCTGGTAATTCGACCAGCGAATCGCCGGCAGAATCGAGCCGATCTTCTCCTTCCGGGGATCGGCGGCGGAATGCCCGTACGGGATGCCGCGCGTCCGCTCCGTCACTTCGCCGCCCAGCGGGAAGTCCACCGTCAGCAGGATGTCGGTCCCGCGGAGGTTGACGGTGGTCTCGAAGTCGATCCGCGGATGGCCGTTGTAGAACACCATCCTCCGCTCCAGGCTGCCGCCGCGATGGAACTCCGAGGTCGCATGCACGCGCGTCGACAGAGGCCCGCGCAGGACTTGGATCTTCACCGGATGCTCGGCGCTGCTCGCCACGATCCGCCGCTCGGGCCGGGCGGGCAGGAAATGGAACTGGTTCTGCCTGCGCTTCTCGTCCAGTTCCTCGACCACCACGACGTTGGCCGGCCCGCCGAGCAACTCCGTTCCCGACGGCTTCGCCTTCAGGCTGGCCAGCGCGCCGGACTTGGGATCGATTCTCGCGATGTAGTGTTCCGTCTCGATGGCGCCCGGCAAGTCGGCCTCAACAGGCGCCGGAATCTCTCGCGGCGACAGGCCGAAGGAGACGACGCCGGAGGAAGGCAGATCGGCGATGCACGCCAGCCGCGAAGTCCCCAGTACAGACTCGCATTTCATCCCCGCCGGGGCTTTGCCGTTCAGGCGGTCGAGTTCGATGGGGTCGCTCCGTTTCCAGTTGCATGGATTGAAGAACGCGACTCTCGATCCCCTGCCGGTCATGGCCCGCACCGATCCCGCGATCGCTTCGAGCGATTGTTTCTCCACCGCCGTGAACCGGTCCCAGGCGTCCCAGTGGTCGGGATCGCGGAACACCATTCCCGCCGCGGCGCCCCACAGCGTGTTCCGGTCCATGTTCATCAGCATGTTGATCCACGAGTAGTAGAAATCCTGCGAGGGATACGAGACCCTGCCCCGCGCGCTGGCGATGGTCGCGGCCATCTCGGCTGCCTGGAGCAGGTGCTCATCGCGCCGGTAGTACCGCTTCACCTCCGGCATGTTGATCCAGAACGCGTCCCAACTGTAGCCGGTGTCGCCCGAATACTCGAGCAGCTTGGCGCCCGCCTGCAACTGGTCTTTCAGCGCATCGACGTAATCGCCCGGAATGCTGAACCGGATCCGGACGCCGGGGTATCGCTTGCTCCACTCGCGCAGGAACGCGGACGGGTAGTCGTCGCGCGCCGGGGGCGAGCTGTAATCGCCGTGGCCCGACAGCGCCAGCAGGATGTTCCGTCCCGCGCTCAGTTCCCGGTTGCGCTCGATGTGCTTGGCAAGCACCGCGAAGTCCTCGTCGCCGAGCGGTTCCTTGGTGTCGAAGATCTTCCCCAGATCGGCATAACCGAGCGGGTTCGGGATGGTCAGCGCGCGCGTGCCGTCGGGCGCCACCCACCAGAACGCCGTGTCCTTGGCCGGGTTGTTCCGGCAGAAGATCAGCGTTTCCATGCCGAGGCCGCTTACAATCTGCGGCATCTGCCGGTGCACGCCGGTGGTGTCGATCATCCAGCAGTGCCGCGGTCGGAACCCGAACACCTCGTCGTACCACCTGAGGCCGAGCACGCCCATGCGCACCAGCGCTTCCCCGCCCGAGAGGCTGACGGTCGGCTCGAGAAAAAAACCGTTCGAAAGCTCGACGCGCTTCTCGCGGATGCGCTGCTTGAGTTCGTCGAGCCGTCCGGGCGCGAACTGGAGGAACGAAATCAGGTTCGGCACTTCCGAGTAGGCGAAGCGATAGTCCTCATCGGCTTTCACCTTGTCGAGATGCGCCAGGTAATTGTTCAGGACGTAGTTACGCTCGACGCCGAAATCGACCAGCCAGCCCGATACGGTGCCGTGCGTGTTCGGCACGGCGTAGACGGTCACGGGCTGCGCCCAGGCGGCGCAGCCGGCAAATAACAGGCATAGAGACGCGAAAATCGTCTTCATCAGAAACCTTCCTAACATGGAGTAATAGAAAGCAAAAGGCCACCGATAAACGCAGATGGGGATCGCCCTCACTCGGCGTTCATCGGCGCCCATCGGTGGCTAACTCGGTCGCGGCAGCCCGCCGGCTCAGCTTCCGGACGGAGCCGATCCCCTCTTGACCAGCTTGATCTCCGCCAGCCGCTGCTCCTGCGGCAGCAGCACGACTTTCACCTGATCCCCTGCCTTGAAGTCGGCCAGCACCGGCTTGCCCTTGAGCACCTTCTTGTCGGCCCGGAGCTTGGCCGACTTGTCAACCAGCGTGACGTACTCCTTGCCGTCTTTCTTGTCGCGAAGGGTGATCTCCATTTTCTCAACGTTCACCGAGACCACCTCGCAGTCAATGCGCTTCACCACCGTCGGAGGAACCGAGGGCATGGACTCGATGCCGGCGTACTGCGCCGCGGCGGCGCACGTGGCGAACAGAATCCCGATGAGAAACAGACTTGTTGCCCGCATGTGCAGATTATAATGCAGAGTCACGTGGGCGTTCTTGATTCAGAGATTTTCGGCCAGTGGTTCGGCACGGACGAGATGCGCGGCGTGTTCTCCGACCGCAACACCATCCAGCAGTGGCTGAACGCCGAAGCCGCGCTGGCCGAGGCGCAGGCCGAAGCCGGCCTGATCCCGGCCGAGGCCGCCGGCGCCATCGCCGCGCGCGCCGACACCGGCCTGATCCCGCTCGATATCCTTCGTGAAAAGTACGCCATCGTGGGCTATCCGATCCTGCCGCTGCTCAAAACCTGGGAGCCGCATCTCGGCGAGGACGCCGCCCGTTGGGTCCACTGGGGCGCAACGACGCAAGACATCACCGACACCGGCTTCGTGCTTCAGCTCAAACAGGCGCTGGCGATCCTCGAGCGGCAGATCGACGAACTCACTGGCGATTTGCGTACCCTCGCCCGGCGGCACCGGGACACGGCCATGGCGGGCCGCACGCACGGCCAGCATGCCGTTCCCATCACCTTCGGCTTCAAGGTCGCGGTCTGGGTGGCCGAGTTGGACCGCCACGCCGCGCGGCTCGAACAGTTGAAGCCGAGGCTGCTGGTCGGGCAGCTTGCCGGCGCCGGCGGCACGCTGGCGTCGCTCGGAGACAAAGCCGCCGCCGTGCGCCGGACGATGATGGACAGGCTCGGACTGGGAGTGCCTACAGTCGCCTGGCACTCCTCGCGCGACTCCTTCGGTGAGCTGGCGGCCTGGCTCGGGCTCGCCGGCTCGACGCTCGAGAAGATCGCCCACGAGATCGAGCTGCTCGCCAAGAACGAAGTCGCCGAGCTGGCCGAGTCGCACGAGCCGGCCAAGGGCGCCAGCAGCACCATGCCGCAGAAGCGCAACCCGGCCACCTGCGAGGCGATCATCGCCCTCGGCCGCATCCTGCGCGGGCAGGTGCCGCTGGTAATGGAAGCGACCACCCAGGAGCACGAGCGCGACTGGTGGGCGCTCCACATCGAGTGGAAGACGCTTTCGGAGATGTGCATCCTGTGCTCGGGCGGGCTGAGCCTGGCCCGCGGTGTGATCCGGGGGCTGCACGTGGACGAGGAGCGCATGCGCCGCAACCTGGAATTGACGCGCGGGCTGATCGCGAGCGAAGCTGTCATGATGCGGCTCGCCCGCGCCGTCGGACGCGCCGCCGCGCATGAGATCCTCTATGAAGCGAGCATGAAGGCGTTTGAACAAGACATGCCGCTGCGCGACGTGCTGGAGCAGACCGCGGCAGTTCGCGCGGCGCTCACCACCGAAGAGCTGGACCGTCTGCTCGATCCCGTCAACTACCTCGGCGAGTCGCAAGCGTCGGTCGATCGCATTCTGGAGAAATCATGAAGCAGCCATTTCTGGAGCTGGACTACATTCCCAAGCTCCCACCCAAGCACGACTACGGTATCGGTTGTATCGGCGCCGGCGGCATCGTGAACGTGGCGCACCTGCCCGCCTACCGGAAGGCGGGCCTGCGCGTGCTGGCCATTAGCGACGTCAACCGCCAGGCGGCCGAGGAGACGGCGCGCAAGTTCGAGATCCCCAAGGTGTGCGGCTCGGTCGAGGAGTTGCTGGATACTCCGGGCATCGACATCGTCGACGTCGCTGTGCCCGCGTCGTTCAATCCCGGCATCTCCGCCAAGGCGTTCGCCGCCGGCAAGCACGCGCTCGTCCAGAAACCGATGGCTGAGACGCTCGGCGAGGCCGAGCAGATGGTGCGCGACGCGCGGTCGGCCGGACGGAAGCTCGCGGTCAATCACCAGATGCGCTGGGCGCCTAGCGTTCGCGCCGCGCACAGCCTGATGAAGCGCGGCTTCTTCGGAGAGATTATCGACTACTCCATCCAGATCCGGATTCAGACGAACTGGGACATGTGGGAGTGGCTCAAGGTCCACCCGTATCCCGAGCTGACTTACCACACGATTCACTATCTCGATACCTCGCGCGCGTGGTTCGGCGACCCGCAGCGAGTGTACGCGACGCTGGCGCGTTATCCCGGCAGCGACTGCAAGGGGCCGACGCGCAGCTACATCCTGCTCGAGTACGACGGCTACCTCCGCGGCAGCATGCTGGTCAATCATCACGACGTCGCCGCGCCCGATGACCGCGAGGCGTGGTTTGCCATCGAGGGCACCAAGGGGCGCTGCGAGGGACTGATCGGCCTTCTGCTGAATTATCCCGTCGGACGCTCGGACGTGCTGGAGGTGTGGCACTCCGGGCTCATTCCGAACGGCTCCATGAAGATGGAACTCGATGGGCGATGGATCCCCGACGCGTTTCTCGGGCCGATGGCGTCCCTGATGCAAGCCATCGCCGAGGACAGCCGTCCGGAAACCGACGGCGAGACGATCCTCGGCACGCTGCGGCTGGTGGAAGCGGCCAAATGGAGCCACGACAAGAAACAGTGCATCCCGTTGCAGTAATCACCGGCGCCGGGCAGGGCATGGGGCGCGCCTTCGCGCTGCGCCTGACCAGGGACGGCCTGGCGATCGCGGTGGTAGACATCGCCGAGGACGCGGCCCTGCGCACGTCCGCCGAGATTCTCGAGAGCGGCGCCGTCGCCGGTGTCTTCGCCGCCGACCTGAGCCGCGCAGCGGAACTCGAACCGCTCGTCGATCGGATCGAGCTCGAGATGGGGCCGATCGAAGTCCTGGTGAACAACGCCGCCGTGGTGAAGACCCAAGCTCTGCTGGAGGTGTCCGAACAGGACTGGGACCACATCATGAACGTCAACGCCAAGGGCCTGTTCTTCCTGCTCCAGGCGGTGGGCCGGAGGATGGCCGCGCGCGGGCGTGGCAGCATTGTGAACATCGCCAGCGTGGCGGCTCGCAGCGCGCGTCCGAAGCAGACGGTATACGGGGCGAGCAAGGCGGCGGTGCTGCATCTTACTAAGTCTGCCGCCGCCGCGCTCGGCCCGCACGGAGTGCGAGTCAACGCGGTGTGCCCCGGCGTGATCGAGACACCGATGTGGCAGCAGGTCAAGCAGGAGCGCACGCCGGAGGAAGTGCGGAACATTCTCGCTTCCATCCCGCTCGGCCGCAGCGCCGGGCCGGAGGAGGTGGCGGAAGTGGTGGCATTCCTGGCGAGCGACCGGTCGAGCTACGTCAATGGCCAGGCGATCAACGTATGCGGCGGGCTGGAGATGGACTGAGAGGGCGGTCTCTCTGACCGCAGAGCCGCGGAGGGCGCAGAGTAAATAAGAGCAAATATGGGATATTGAGTGCTGAATAGCTGTAATGTTCGTGATGCGGTTGTTAACGCTGGTCTTGATGGGTTCCGCTTGGATGGCCGCCGAGACCGTGCGGCCGGTGCTGCGCATCCCGCGCGTCGCGGCTCCGCCAAGGATTGAAGAGTACCTCGGCGGCGAGGCGCACCCACCGGGCGCGCGGGTGGCGGACTTCGTCCAGCGCGAGCCGGGGGACGGCACGCCCGCCAGCCAGGCGACAGCCGCGTATCTCTCCTACGACGACCGGAACCTGTACGTCGTGTTCGTCTGCCAGGACGAGCCGGAAAAAGTGCGGGCGCGGATGTCGAAGCGCGAGGACTTCGACAGCGACGACGATGTCGCCGTCCTGCTCGATACGTTTCTGGATCGCCAAAGGGCTTACCTGTTCGTCAGCAACCCGCTCGGGGTCCAGTTGGACGGGGTCATCACGGAGGGGCAAGGCCGCACGGGGGACGCGGACGTCGGCTTCGACACGCTGTGGCATTCCGAGGGCCGTCTCACGGGCTCGGGATTCGTCGTCTGGATGGCGATTCCGTTCAAGAGCCTGCGCTTTTCGAGCGATCCGGTGCAGCGGTGGGGAATCGCCCTGGGCAGGAAGATCGCCCGCAACAATGAAGTCTCGACGTGGCCCCATATCACACAGCGCCAGGAAGGGCAGGTGCAGCAATTCGCCACGCTCGAAGGCCTGGAGCAGGTTTCGCCCGGGCGGAATGTGCAACTGATCCCTTACGGCTCGTTTGCCCGCGCGCGGTACCTCGACCCGCAGGCGCCGACATTCCTGACCGAGAACGACGTGCGCGCCGGTCTCGACGCGAAGGCCGTCATCCGCGACGCCTTCACCCTCGACGTCAGCCTGAACCCGGATTTCAGCCAGGTGGAAAGCGACGAGCCGCAAGTGACCGTCAACCAGCGGTTTGAGGTGTTCTTTCCGGAAAAGAGGCCGTTTTTCATCGAAAACGCCGGCTTCTTTGACACGGCGGTCGGCTCCTGGGCGTTCTCCGAACCCTCCATGAAGCTGTACTTCTCGCGCCGCATCGCCGATCCGGAGTTCGGGACGCGCCTGACCGGCAAGGCCGGCCGTTGGATCGTGGGCGGCCTGGTGACCGACGACCGGGCGCCCGGCAAGCGCGTGGCGCCGGGCGACCCGCTGCGGGGCCGGCGGGCCGTCATCGGTGTGGGCCGCGTCCAGCGCGAGTTCGGCCAGCAGTCGCGCGTGGGCCTGCTCGCGACCAGCTATGATTTCGGCTCGAGTTCGAATCGCGTCGTCTCGCTAGACCTGCGGCTGAAATTGAACCAGAACTGGGTCCTGAGCGGCGAAGCCACCCGGAGCTACACGCGCGAGCAAAACGGCGCGAAACTCGCCGGTCCCGCCTACTTCGCGCAGTTGGCGCGCGGCGGCCGTCATTTCTCCTACACCGGAACCTATGCGGACCGGAGCCCGGACCTCCGGTCGCAGGTCGGCTTCGTCCCCCGCGTCGACATCCGGCGCATGGAGCACCTGGTGAGTTATCGCTGGCGGCCCGAGGGCCGGCGCCTGGTGAGCTTCGGACCGGGCACGTATTTCCTTGCCAACTGGGACCGGAAGGGGAGGCTACAGGACTGGCTCTCCGACAGCGCGTTCACCGCGCAGTTTACCGGGCAATCGCTGTTGAGGCTGTGGTGGGCCGAGGCCTACGAGCTATATCAGAACATCGGCTTTCGCAAGCGATTTCCAGGCGCCTTCTTCACCACCGAATGGCTGAAGTGGATCTCGTTTCAGGCGCAGGTGGAACGCGGCACGAAGCTCAACTACTACCCGGCGGCCGGCCGCGCGCCGTCCCGCGCGCGGACCGCGGACGCCATGGCCGGCTTCACGCTGCGGCCGCGGCCGCGCTTTCGCTTCAGCCAGACGTACCTGTACAGCCGGCTGGCGAACCATCTGGATGCCGCGCTGCCCGGCCTTCCGGCGGACGCTTCGATTTTCAACAATCACATCTTCCGGTCGAAGGTGAACTACCAGTTCACGCGCCCGCTGTCGCTCCGCGCCATCATCGACTACAACGCCGTCCTCCCGAACACCGCGCTGGTGGCGCTGGACCGGAGCAAGCAGGTCACCGCCGACATCCTGCTGACGTACCTGCTGAATCCCTGGACGGCGCTCTATGTCGGCTACACCGATCGCTACGAGAACCTGAACATCCTGCCCACGATGCCGCCGGTGCTGGCGCTGACCGGATCGCCGGATGTTTCCACCGGGCGGCAGTTCTTCGTGAAGGTGAACTACCTGCTGCGGTTCTAAGCGGTGCGGGAGGGCCGGTTTCAGGAGGGGCGGAAGTCCAGGGTCTGGCAGCGGCCCGCCGGCCCGAACTTCCGAGATCCGGGCGCTCATTGCTAGAATTGTTGTTGGTAACGGTTTCCTGAGGGATGTCGAGATGCCGATTTACGAGTATCGATGCGAGGGGTGCGGGACGGACTTCGAGAAGCGAGTGCAGCGCGCGGCCGACGGCACGTCGGTGAAATGCCCGTCGTGCGGCGAGAACCACCTTACGCTTCGCTTGTCCACCTTTGCGGCGCGTGCCGCGGGTCCGCGGAAGGAGGCTGTTCCTCCCTGCGCCTCCGGCGTGTGTCCTCATCCGGAGATGTGCGGCAGGAACTGACCGACAGGGCCAGCCACATCTCCAGCGCCATCGGGCCAGCGGCGCGAAACTCACTGCACGGAAAACGTTCCCACGACCTCGTTGCTCTCGAGCCCCAACGAATTCACGATTGACACGACAATGGGCAGGTTCTGCGCGGGCCGCCAGGAGCCTGGGAAGGTGAACGACAATGTCATGGTTCCGCTGGTCTGGCCGGGCTGCACTCCCTCGGGGGAGGCAGTGAAGAATCCTTTCAGGTCACCGTTGTTGATGTCGAAATTCACATGCTGAGTGCCCGTGGTCGCGCCGCCGCTCGGGTCGACGAAATCCAGGGTAATCGCGAGCTTGGCGCCCTGGCTTACGGCGGTCCCGATGGCGCGCACGTTCGAGATCACGAACTCGGAACCCACCACCATCGTCAGACCTGGCTGGCTGTCGCGCCCGCCGATGGTGAGCACAACGGGAACGGCTTTGCCCGGCTGCACGCCTTGCGGGACGCGGGCGTTGATTTGCATCAGGCCGGTGAAACCGGGCGCGGCGGCGGCGAAATCGGGCGTGCCTACAGGCAGGCCGCCGATCGTGATGGAGAGAGGCGCGACCGGCGCCGGATAGGGCGGCGTGGCCAGCTTTCCGTCCACGCCGGGCGGATTTGTCTGGCCCTCTCCCGTGGCCCAAAACACGACAACTGTCCCCGGCTTCGCGGGCTCGGATGGGGAGTTGAACGAGCCGTCCTCGTTCAGCATGACGGCTTGATCCTTGCCCCCGGAGTATGCGAAGATCCCCGGCGCGGTAGCAGCCACCGGCACGGTCACGGTGTTGGACAAGACGTTCTGGGAGCTGACCTGCACTTGAACAGTCTGCTTGCCGGCCACCGAATAGGGCACTTCGAGGTTGATCTGGTCGTTGCGAACGTAGAACAGCGGCGCGGCGATGCCGTCGAAGAACACCTGCGTGCCGGCCACGGTTGTTTCCAGCCTGCCCTGAGCGTTCAAGCCGCCCCCAACCCCGGAAGTGGGACCCAGGTCGGTGCCGAAGATCGAGATGATCTCGCCGGGGGCGACCGGGCCGGCCAGGAAGCTCGCCGCGTTGGTGATGCCTTCGACGGAAATCCGGGGGGTCAAGGCGAAGTCGATCTTGAGGATGAAGGCGTCGTTCAGGCCGCCGCCGTTGAGGGCCTGGTAGGCGTTCGCGGTCGGGAAGTCGTCGGCGCCGGTGTCTCCCGTGACGTAGGCGTTGCCGCTCGGGTCAACGGCAATCGATTCGGCGTACGTCAGGCCGCTCGGGCCGAGATAGGTGGAGAATCCAAGGGAACTGCCGGATCCGTCCAGCTTCGCGACGAAGCCGGACACCGCCGGCGACACCGTGCTCTGAATGGGCGTGACCAGCGGAAAATCCGAGGCGTCGGTGTGGCCGGCCACGAGGGCGTTGCCCGACGCGTCCACGGCGATCGCCGTACCCTCAGTGGAATCTCTTCCGCCGAGCAGCGTCGAGTACACGAGGCCGTTGCCGCCAGGCGCCATCTTGGTCACGAAGCCGACGCGGCTGGCATTCTGCGGGAACGTGGTTTGGAACGCTCCCGGAGTGGTCGGGAACGACGTGGAATGCGTCCATCCGGTGACGTAGGCATGGCCCGCCGGGTCAACGGCGATTCCGCTGGCCTCGCTGGTGAAGTCACCGTTCAGGAAGGTCGAGTAGACCAGAGCGGAGCCGGCGGGGTTGATTTTGGCGACAAACGGATCGTCGAACGAGCTACCGGAGGTCTGGTACGCGCCCGGCGTTGTGGGAAATCCCGACGACGAGGTCCAGCCGGCGATGTACGCGTTGCCGGCGGCATCGACCGCGATGCCGTTGGCCTGATCGTTGCCGGTGTCGCCAAGGTAGGTGGAATACACCAGTGCCGAGCCGGCCGCGTTCAATCTTGAGACAAAGACGTCGCTGCTCAGCATCCCGGTACCGCCGCGATAGTCCGCCTGAATCGGTCCGGCCAGCGGGAAATTCGAGGAAGCAGTCGCCCCGGTGACGTATGCCTCACCGGCGGCGTTGACTGCAACGGAGGTCGCGAAATCCGCACCGCTGCCGCCGAGGTAGGTGGAGTAGACAAGCGCCGTGCCCGACGGATTCAGCTTGACGACGAAAGCGTCGTCGGAGCCGGCGGCCGAGGTGCGGAGCGCACCGGGGGTGGTCGGAAAGCCGAACGAGGAAGTCCTCCCCGTGACATACGCATTGCCGGCCGCGTCCACCGCGATGCCGGCGCCGGAATCTGAGCCGGAGCCGCCCAGGTAGGTGGCGTAGACCAGAGCGTTCCCAGCGGGGTTGAGTTTGATCACAAAGACATCGAAACTGCCACGATTGGAAGCCTGTGGCGCTCCCGGTGTGGTAGCCAGGGCGGTCCATTGCGTCGCGCCCGTGACGTAGGCGTTGCCGGCGGCATCCACGGCGATCGCGTTTCCGGCATCGGACTGGCTGCCTCCGAGAAAGGTGGAGTAGCTGAGCACCGGATCGATGTAGAGGGTTCGAGAGCGGTCGAACTCACCGACCTCGAAGGAGACTCGCCGGCCCGCCAGACGGAAGCGGCTCTCCACGAACTCTCTGCGCTCGCCACGCAACTGGTAGGCGACCGGCTTGTGCTGGCGGAGCTCCCCTCCGGCGACGCGCAGCAGCAGGTCCCCCTCGCCGCCCAGTTCAACCGCCTCCGCGCCGCCGAACTCCAGGCCGATCGCCGACGGGTCCGCGCCGGGTTCGACGGCGAAGTCGTACTCCAGGCGGCCCTGCTCGCCGTACAGGATGAGATCGATTCCAGGATAGACGCCGGGGTACCTCGCTCGGGCGTAGTTCGGCAGTCCGGTGCGCCACCGCGCCGGGTTGTCGCCGAGGAAGTAGTTGGTGGCGCCGGGCAACAGCCGTTCGCCGCGAACGGGCGGAAGCCGGCCGACCCCGGTCAGCTTCATCGACAACTCGGCCGGCGCCCGCGAGGGGTTGTGGAGACGAACGCGGATACAATCACGCTGGAGGAGCAGCGCGTAGCCCGGGCCTCTCGCCAGAAACTCAACCGAGCGGCCTGCCTGTCCCCGGTTGGGCTGGAACATGACTGGCAACCTGCCGAGGGAGGCCGCTGCCGCCGGGCGGAGGATGCCGCTCGCCGTGACAGGCGCAGCGGATGCCCCGGCAGCGCAATGTGAAGGAATGACGTCCGGAAACAGAACTGTGATCGAAAGAATGAGCAAAGCGGTGCGACTCGATGTCGCCAAAAGGACCTTCTTCATGTGAACTCCCTCTGGTCGCGCTGGAATCTCAGCACGTTGAAATGAGCAATCGGGGACATCCGCGGCGGGTTCCCGGCGGGCAACGGACGGGTCGGATATGGCACCCCGATTCTCTTCTGTGCCGCCAAAAGAGTATCATTGGACCCGGCCTCAAACAATGGTAATTCTTGGCCGTTTCGTGAGGGGGCCATCCCTACTCGGGGGTGGTGGGCCTGAGTCCTTTTCCCGGTGCGGACCGTACCTGGAAATGGACTATGATCCTGGAGGCCGTTTCGAGGTGGCAAGGTGGGCTTCGCATACTGCCCGAAGTGCGGAACAGGGCTTGGCAAGAACTGCCCGAAGTGCGGCCGAACCGTGGAAGTTGATTGGGCCAATTGTGCGTATTGCGGCGTGGTGTTGCGCCGACAAAAGGACACGGACCGGAATGCCCGAGCCGCGCCCGGACGCCGCGCCGGATGCGGCTCAGTCGGTGAAGCTGCGATAGTCCTGAAGGCTGCCGACGGTCTTGAAGGACTTGGCCAGGTTGGGCCGCTGCGGTGTCGGGTGCCCAACCCGCTGCAACTGGCGCAGCAACAGGGTCACGGCATAGAGGACCAGCAGGCCACACACGACCAGAATCGCCAGCAACGTAACGAATTCATCGGCGGTGAGCGCCGAGAATTTTTTGCCCAGCACACCCAGCAAGTAGTTCATATTCACCTCCTTAAACCAAGATCCACCCGGACTGCCCGCCTCCCAGCGGGCCCTTCCAGCCAACATCCATTGTTCCTAAGCCTCAGCCTGCGCTAACAAACGATAGCGTTCAGCTAACCTAAGATAACACTACCATTGATTGGGGTTGCCGGCAGGTACAAACAGGGAGAGGTGCAGTAGAATTTGTATTGGACGTGCTATAGGTACTGGACCATTTTTGCGCGGGATAGGGGACAGAAAATCCGCGGTTGACTTTCCCTTTTTATTCGCCCACAATAGAAGAACCGGGAGAAAAAAGATGGCATTGACACGCCGCCAGCGGGAAGTTCTCGGGTTCATCGCGCAATTCATGGATGCCAACGGGTATTGTCCAAGCTATGAAGAGCTTGCCAATGCGCTGCATCTGGCCTCCCTGGCCACGGTTCACAAGCACATCCGATCGCTGGAGAACAAAGGCTACCTGAAGCACGGGCATAACCGCAGCCGGTCCCTGGAGCTAGCCCCGAAGTTCTTCCAGGAACAGCGCAAGCTGAAAGAAGGCGTCGCTCATGGGGCCAAAGTGCCGCTGGCTGGCCGCATCGCCGCCGGGGCGCCGGTGGAGGCTGTGGAGGGGATCGAAACGCTGGATTTTGCCGACTTCGTGGGACACGAGTCAACGTTTGCGCTCCAGGTGCGCGGGGATTCGATGATCGAGGACCACATCTGCGACGGCGACTTCGTCCTCGTGGAACGCACCGGCCGAGTCAAGAACGGAGACATTGTCGTGGCGTTGGTCGGAGGAGCGGAGACGACGCTCAAGCGCTTCTACCGGGAACCGGGAGGAAAAGCGCGCCTACAGCCCGCGAATCCTGCCATGGAGCCGATCATCGTGGACCTGGACGACCTCCAGATCCAGGGACACGTCTTGGCAGTCCTGCGCAAGTACAGGTAGACACCGTGCGCTGGACGGAGGCCGGGGCCGGGTCTAGGCGGGTGAAGCCCGGCGGCTGCTCAATGCCTCACGCTCCGCGCGATACCAATCCTCTTCGGCACTGCCGTGCTGGCGTCCTCGGGCTTCCCAAAGGGCATAGGCCAAGCGGGCGATTTCTTCTCTAAGATCCTCGGTGGCAGCGTCGGCGGTTCCAACCGCCGGCGCACGCGTCGCGCTTGATCGTGCGCGGCGGGCTGCCGGGCTCGCGACCCTCTTTGCGGTCCGAGGCTTTCGGGCCGGCGCCGGCGACGCAGCGGTTCCCCCCGGCGCGCGAGGTTCATCCTGGGAGTTGGTGGTTCTTGGCATTTGTATTTTCCGGAATTGCTGCGAATTCCTGTTTGGATTATACCATCCTGGGCTTTGCGCCACCCTCGCCCCGCGGCGCCCCGTGGTATTCAAGAATGCATGGTGCAGAACCAGAGAGGGCCAAAAGAGCATGATGTAGTGGTCATCGGATCCGGCGCGGGAGGCGGCACCACCGTCAAGGTGCTGACGGACCTCGGCATTCAGGTGGCCTTGCTGGAGGCAGGCCCGATGCTCAACCCGGCCAGGGACTATAAGGAGCACATATGGCCCTACCAGGTGGACCATCGGGGCGCCTTCCCGGGCGGAACGGTTTACTTCGAAACAGCCGGGTGGGGCCACCAGAAATGGGGCTATTTCAATGCTCCGAACGGCTACTGGGACATCGACGGGGAGCCGTACACGGTCGCGCCGGAGTCCGAGTTCCGGTGGTTCCGGTCGAGGATTCTGGGCGGGCGCACCAACCACTACGGCCGGATCACGCTGCGCTTTGCCGATTACGATTTCAAGCCGTATTCCACCGACGGGCTGGGAACGGACTGGCCGATCACTTATGAAGACATCGCTCCGTATTACGACAAGGCCGAAGCGTTCATCGGAGTGACGGGGACCAAGGAGGGGATCCGCAGCGCGCCCGACGGCATCTTCCAGCCGCCGCCGGCGCCGCGAGTCCACGAAATCCTGGTCCGAAAAGCGTGCAACCGGCTGCGCATCCCGTGCATCCCGGCGCGGATGTCGATCCTGACGAAGCCCTTGAACGGAAGAGTGGCGTGCCATTATTGCGGCCAGTGCGGGCGCGGCTGCGTGACCGCATCGAACTACTCCTCGAGCCAGGTCCAGATCTTTCCGGCGATGAAGAGCGGGAGACTGACCGTGATCGCCAACGCGATGGCACGGGAGCTGATCGCCGACGACAGCGGCCGGGTGAGGGCTGTTTCCTACATCGACAAGGCCACGCGCACGGAACAGCAGATTCGCTGCCGGGCGGTGGTGCTGGCGGCCAGCGCCTGCGAGTCCGCGCGGCTGCTGTTGAACTCAAGATCGCACCGGTTTCCCAATGGGCTGGCCAACTCCTCGGGCGTGGTCGGCCGGTTCTTGACGGACACGGTGGGCGCCGGCGTGACGGCGCATGTCCCGGCGCTCGCCGGACTGCCCCGGCACGACACGGATGGCTTCGGCGGCATGCACGTCTATATCCCGTGGTGGCTGTGGGACAAGAAGAACAAGGAGTTCCCGCGCGGGTACCACGTCGAAATCGGCGGCGGGTTCGGCATGCCGCAGGTGGGTAGCTTCCACGGCTCCTGCGCCCGCCATGAAGGATACGGCAAAGCGCTGAAGGAGAAGATCCGGGCCGAATACGGGGCATTCGTCCACCTGGAAGGGCGCGGGGAGATGATCCCGAACGAATACTCCTATTGCGAAATCGACCCCAACGTGACGGACCGTTACGGGATTCCCGTGCTCCGTTTCCACTTCCGCTGGAGCGAGCACGAAGTCCGCCAGGCCCGCCACATGAGGGAGACGTTCACGGAGATCCTCGAGACGATGGGCGGGAAGGTTCTCGGAATCAGCCGGGGAAGGGAGATCTCGGCGGGCGGCTCCATCATCCATGAGCTGGGGACGATCCGCATGGGAGACGATCCCGGGACTTCGGCGCTGAACAAGTTCTGCCAGGCGCACGACGTGAAGAACCTGTTCGTGGCCGACGCCGCGCCGTTCGTCAGCAATCCGGACAAGAACCCGACCAACACGATCGTGGCGCTGGCGTGGCGCACGGCGGAGTACCTGGCGGAAGCGATGAGGAGGGGCGATGTTTGAGGAAAGAGAAGAAATCAAAAATCAACAGTCAAAAGTCAAAAATGGGATGTCGAGACGGAGACTGTTGCGCGGGCTGAGCTCGGCGACCGTGCTGCCTGTAGCGGTGGAAGCTCAGCATGAGCACCATGCGCCTCAGGCGGAGAAGAAGGCTCCTGTCGGGCCTTACAAACCGAAGTGCTTCAATGCACACGAATACCGGACGCTGACGAAGCTTGCTGACCTGATCATCCCGGCAGATGAGCAGTCCTCCGGCGCGGTGGCCGGCGGCGCGCCGGAGTACATCGATCTGCTGGCGAGCGGGAATGACGAGCTGGCGGCGATCTTCACCGGAGGGCTGGCCTGGCTCGATCGGGAATCGGAGCGGCGCAACGGAGCGAAGTTCGCCGAGGCCAAGCCGGAACGGCAGACCGCGCTGCTGGACCTGATCGCTTATCGCAAGAACGATTCGCCGGACCTCGGCCCCGGCATCCGGTTCTTTGAGTGGGCGCGCAAGCTGACCGTGGACGCCTACTACACGAGCAAGGCCGGCATTGCCGATCTCGGCTACAAAGGCAACGTGGGGATGACGGAGTTCAAGGTGCCCGAAGAGGCGGTGAAGCTGGCGCTGGAGCGAAGCGGGCTGAGGTAAGCGCCGGCGAGCGTTGGGATCTCTGCCGAATCGACGTCCCTACCGCGACTCCGGCCGCACAGTCGGATAGCTGATCCCCAACTGCTCCAGGTACGTGCCGTACTTCTCCTCGTCGTAGCGAAGCTTCTTGAGCTGCGGGGCGAACCGCTCCATCTTGTCGCGGTTCAGATCGATCGGCGCGGTGGTTCCTTCCGGGATCAACGGCTTCCACTTCGTCTCCTTCGTCTGCTCGGCGAAGTAGCGCCGCGCGGCCTCGATCAGGTCCGGCTTGAGCAGCAGGTCGAGCGCCGTCATCGCGTGGGCCTTTGCTCCCGCTGTCGATCCCTTGTGCGCGATGGGCGTCGCCATCGCGATCGCACTCGACCAGTGATGCCCGATCATTCCTGGGATGTTCGCCGGATAGCGCAACACCACCGTCGGCAGGTTCCAGGCAACCTCCGCGATGTCGTCCGATCCGGCCCGCCAGGACTCCTCCGGTCCGCCTTTCAGCTCGGCGACCTTCGACCTCAGGCCCTCGACCTTGACCTTGATCTCCGACTGCGCCGCCCTGGCGAGCGTCTGGTCCGCCTCCGACCAGGCCGGCATTCCCACTCTCTGAATATTGGCCGTGAGCGCCTCGGCCACCGGCTTGTTGAAGTGCGCCGGCCAGGTCGAGGCCAGAACGCGCTCCGCCATCGTCGTGTCCGTCATCTGCGCCGCCGCGTTCGCGATTCGAGTGCCGATCTCGTGCAGCTCGCGGATGCGCGCGTAGTCCCACTCGCGGAAGAAATACCAGACGGTGGCCAGCGGCGGCACCACGTTCGGCTGGTCGCCGCCTCTTACGATCACGTAGTGCGAACGGTGCTCGGGGCGGAGATGCTCGCGCCGGTAGTTCCAGCCGGCGTTCATCAGCTCGACCGCGTCAAGCGCGCTCCGGCCCATCCACGGGGATCCGGCGCCGTGAGCGCTGCGGCCGTGAAATGTGTATTGCGTGGAAACCAGGCCCGTGCCCCACGCCCCGTAGCCTGTCCCGAAGTCGTTCGCGACGTGGGTGCTGAGCATCACGTCCACGTCGCGAAACAGACCTGCCAGCACCATGTAGGTCCGGCTCGCCAGCAGTTCCTCGGCCACCCCGGGATACACGCGGAGCGTTCCCGGAATGTTGTAGCGCTGCATGATGTTCTTCACGACAATGGCCGCCGTCACGTTCACGGCTTGTCCGGCGTTGTGGCCCTCTCCATGCCCCGGACCGTTCTCGATCAGCGGCGCGTGGAATGCCACCCCGGGCTTCTGCGACGTTTCCGGCAAACCGTCGATGTCGGCCATGAAGCCGATGACCGGCTTGCCCGACCCCCACGAGGCGACGAACGCGGTCGGCATGCCGGCCGCGCCGCGCTGGACCGTGAATCCCTCCTTCTCCAGGATGCCCGTCACGTAGGCGGATGTCTCGTATTCCTGAAAACCGAGTTCGGAAAAGCTGAAGATGGAATCCACCATCTTCTGCGTCAGCCGCGATCTGGATTCGACCATCTCGCTGGCGGCCTGCTTCAGCGCATCGATGGCGGGGCGCTGCGCAAACACAGGAACACAGAACAGCAAGCAGAGGGCGAGGTCAATCTGCTTCATCTTTGTCCATCCTTAACATCGGCGTTCATCGGCGGCTGACAAAATCCTCTGCTCTGGAACAGACGCGCGACTATTCCCGGCAAATCCCGCGCCGGCTCGATCGAACAAACCGCACCAGGTGCAGCGTGTGTTCGCCCGGCGCCTCGGCTTCGATTCTCTGAAGGGCTTCTTCGAGCTTCAGATCGGAGCGATAGAGCAGCGAGTACGCCTTCTTGAGCGCGCCGATCTCAGCGGGCGTGAATCCGGCCCGCTTGAGGCCAACAAGGTTCAGCCCCTTCGGAGACACGTTGAAGTCCGAGTACAGAAAGAACGGGGGAACGTCGCTGTTCACCCGCGTGTTCCCGCCGATCATGGCCAGCCGCCCGATCCGCGAGTACTGGTGGATCACCACGCCGCCGGAGATGAACGCCTGGTCCTCGATCTCCACGTGGCCCGCCACCAGCGCGCAGCTCGCGATCACCGTCCGGTTGCCGATCCTGCAATTGTGGGCGATGTGACCGGAGGTCATGATGTAGTTGCCATCGCCGATCTCGGTCGCCGAATCCGGCTGGGTGCCGCGCGAGATCGTGTAGTGCTCGCGGATTCGGTTGTCGTTCCCGATGCGGAGATAGCTCCGTTCCCCGGTGAACGCCTTGTCGAGCGGGTCGGTCCCCAGCACGGTCCCGGCGGAGACTTCGTTCCGGTCGCCCATGGTGGTCCAGCGCTTCACGTAGACGTACGGCTCCAGCCGGCATTCGGCGCCGATGTCCACGTCCGACTCGACCACGCAGAACTCTCCAACCACCGTCCGGGCGCCGATGCGCGCCTCCGGATGAATGCGGGCCGTCGGCGCGATTACCGCCGAAGGGTCGATGGGCATAACCTTGTATGATACAAGCAGTCAGCGGCCGCGATTTCGGGCGGCTTTCCATTGGAGGTTGTGGTGCGGGTTCGCGAACTCGCCGATTGGCTCGGAGCTCCGTTCGAGGGTCACGGAGAGAAGCAGCTCACCGCCGCCGCGGCGCTCGAAACGGCGGGTGCGACGGAACTGTCGTTTGTCGGCAGCCGCAAAGCCGCCCAGCAAGCGGAGTCCTCGGCGGCGGGCTGCCTGATTGTGCCGCTTGACTATGAGAACCCCGCCGGGCGGACGGTGATCCGGGTTCCCGAGCCGCGCACCGCTTTCGCGCGGGCGGTCAGCCGCCTTCACCCTGTTCCGGAAACAGTCCCCGGAATCCATCCGACCGCGGTCGTCGCTCCCGATGCCGAGATCGGGGACGGCGTCGCGATCGGCGCGATGACGACCATCGGCGCTGGCTCTAAGGTCGGCGCCGGCTCCACCATCGGGCCGCACTGTGCGATCGGCCGGCGTGTGACCCTCGGCGAGCATTGCCTGCTGCACGCCCGAGTCACCGTGTATGATGACGTCGACATCGGCAGCCGGGTGATCCTCCACAGCGGGAGCGTGCTCGGCGCCGACGGCTTCGGCTTTGTGCTCGAGGGGGAACGCTACCACAAGTTCCCGCAGATCGGCCGGGTGTCTGTCGGCGACGACGTGGAGATCGGGGCCAATTCGTGCGTGGACCGGGCCGCTCTCGGGGTCACGTGGATCGGGGAAGGCACCAAGCTGGACAACATGGTCCACGTGGCGCATAACTGCCGCATCGGCCGCCACGTGGTGGTGGCCGCGCAGACCGGCTTCTCGGGTGGCGTCGTCGTGGAGGATTACGCCGTCATCGGCGGGCAGGTGGGCATCGGCGACAAGGCCCGGATCGAATCGCGAGCTGTGCTCGGCTCCGGCTGCGGCGTGCTGACCTCGAAAATCGTGCGGTCGGGACAGGTGGTGTGGGGCACGCCGGCCCGTCCCCTCAAGGAGTACCTCGAACTGCTGGCCAACCTCTCCCGCCTGCCGGAGTTGCGCAAACAGCTCTCCGAACTGCGCCGCCGCCTCGAACGGCTGGAATCCTCTGGAGAGTGAGAACAAGGGCCGGTGAGCGGATGCTGCTGGTAGTCGGCGGGCAGACGCGGAAAATCGGTAAGACGTCGCTGGTGGCCGCCCTCATCGAGGCCGTGCCGGAGGCCGCCTGGACCGCGTTGAAGGTCACCGGGCACGCTCACGGCGATGAGTCTTTTTCGAACACGCGCGCGCTGGAGCGCACGGACGATTACCTTCTGCTCGAACAAACCGCGCCGGATGATTCCGACACCGGCCGCTACCTGGCGGCGGGTGCGCGGCGCGCCGTCTGGCTCCAGGCGCGCCCCGGCCGCCTCGGACACGCCGTTTCCGCCATCAACGAGCTCCTCGCAGCCGGGGGGAATTTCATCCTGGAATCCAACAGCGTGCTCGAGTTCGTGACTCCAACCTTCTGCCTGATGGTGCTCGATCCCGAGGTCGCCGAGCTCAAGGAATCCTGTCTGCGCTTCCTCGATCGGGCCGATGCGTTTGTAGTCCGAAGTTCCGAGCCGCTGCCGCAGGAGGTGGCTGTTTACGGCAAGCCGGTCATTCGTGCCGTCTCGCCGGACTGCGCTCCGGAGCCGGTCGTCCGGCTGGTGCGTTCGATTGTCGCTTCCGGAAATACCGCCGTGAGCGACAGCCCGGACGGTGTCGCCTGAGCCTCCAGCGATCCGCCGTGAGCTTCGGCGACGCGACGCGCGCTTGCCAGAATCAAACCCGAGCCCGCAGGCAAGTGGGATGCGAATGGTTCAAACATCCGCTCCGGATCGGGTTCCCAGAAGCCCGGCGATGGAACGGAAACGCGCAAGCAGACCCGGTCGCCTGCCTGGTGGAGGCTGACCTCCGGCATTTCACCGGCGGGGGCCGCCTGGGCGCAGAATCGGAGCAGGTTCCGAAGCATGTGCCGGAACTGATCCAGATCCACCAGCACGCGTAGTGGACGTCTCTCGACGTTCAGGCGGAAGTCAAGGACATCGGTGTTTCTCAGTTCACCCGCGGCGGCCCGAACAAAATCGGTGAGGTCCGTCGATTCGGGCTGTGCCGGAGCGGCCTGGAGGTAGTAGAGCGCGTCGGAGAGAATCCCGTTGACCTGCGCCACCAGGCCCTGGAGCTTCGAGGCCTGGATCCGGGCCCCGGTCTCGCCCGGAGGCAGAACCAGCTCGAGGTAGCAGGCAATGGAGTCGATCGTGCTCAGAGGCTGCCGCAGTTCATGCGCCATGAGCCGCAGGATGTTCGGCGTGTCCGCGGGTTCCACTGCCGCAGCGGGTTCAAGAGCGGAGGCCTGCTGGCTGGTTGGCATGAGCAAGGAGACCGAAGATTATATCTCCGTTGCCGGGGAGGCGCGAGGTCAAGGGGCGGAAAGCGGGGTTGGTGGACCTGACGGGATTCGAACCCGTGACCTCTTCAATGCCATTGAAGCGCGCTCCCAACTGCGCCACAGGCCCACAATGGCAATCGCCTCCATTATAGTACAGGGATGATCGGCCGAGACGAAGCGTGGAGCATACTGTGCGAATTCACCAGGTCGGAGAACTTGCGGAAGCACGCCCTGGCCGTGGAGGCGTGCGTCGTCGCCTATGCGAGAAAGCATGGGGAGGACGAAGGGAAGTGGTCGGTGACCTCGCTCCTTCACGACTTCGATTACGAAATGCATCCCGACGCCCCCGATCACCCGATGAAGGGAGAGCCGATCCTGGCCGGGCGAGGCGTGAGCGAGGAGATCCGGCGTGCCATCCTCTCGCACGCGAGCTACAGCGGCGTCCCCCGCGAGTCGGTGCTTGAGAAAGTGCTGTTCGCCTGCGACGAGCTGGCCGGGTTCCTTACGGCCGTGGCCCTGGTGAAGCCGCACAAGAGCATCTTCGAGGTGGATGTGCCCTCCGTGCGGAAGAAGATGAAGGACAAGGCGTTCGCCCGTTCAGTGAATCGCGGCCACATCTTGAGCGGCGCCGCCGAGCTTGGGGTGGACCTGGACGAGCACATCGACACGTGCATCCGCGCCATGCAGTCGCGCGCGGAAGAGTTGGGGCTCAAGGGCGTCTGACCCGCGGGATTACCCGGCGTGGGAGGCGGGGCTCGGCGGTCCGCGGCGGAGGGACCGGCGCGGTTTGATGCTACAATCGCTGCGGAAGCTAGTCTTGGCCGGTGCTGGGCCTGGTCTTCAAAACCAGCGTGCGGCCCACAAGCGCCGCAGGTGGGTTCGACTCCCACTAGCTTCCGCCAGATTCTCATTTCAATTTAAGAGATCAAATAGATTGCATAACGGGCTGCACTTTGCCCGCCAGCCGGTTCCCGATGCAGTCTC
>CAZACK010000024.1:0-57317 GCA_964483455.1 uncultured Solibacteraceae bacterium | reverse complement strand
ACGAGCCGGCCGAGAAGCGCTGGCGCGCCGGGTTCGACGCCGGTGTCGCGGCCGCTGCCGTTGGAAAGCAGCACGACGCACGCGCCCTGCCGGGCTGAAGCCATACCAACGCCGGCATCCCACCCATCCGTTAGAGGGTGGTGTCGGAAGCAGAGAGCCTGCCTGAAACCTCGACCGTGGCGTTTGCGGGAAATAGCGGGCTGCGGTAGAAGCGGCACCCATGGATCACTCCCGTGGATCTCCGCTCACTGCGAAGCACGATTTCCGATAACAATTATTATGTAAACTTTATTGCCTGCTCAAAAAAAGGCCCGCCTCCGACGCGTTCCCTGGTTGGCAGGCGGGCTGAGGGAAGAAAGACTATGAAGACCGTTCTAGCGCCCGCGGCCTCCTCCGCGGCTTCCACCGCTGTCGCCGCGGGTTGAGCCGCGGGCTTCGCCGCCGCCTCCACCGCCGCGCGGGCCACCGCTTTCGACCCGCCCGCCGCCGTGGGATGGCGTGCGATCCATTCCGCGCGGCGATTCGAACCTCGGCGCACGGTCACCGCCGCCGCCCCCCGGCGTATCGGAACGCTCCATTCTCGGGGCTTGGTAGCGTTCGCCGCGAGGCGCTTCGGATCGAGGGCGCTCGAAGCGCGGCGACTCAAACCTCGGCTCGCTGCGCTCCCGCTGATAGAACTCCTGCCGCTCGCCACCGCGCCGCTCGGCCGGCTCACGGGTCGACGGCTGGCTCTCGAATCGCCTCCATCCGGAGGACTCCCCGCCGCGCGGGCCCTGCTCCCGGCGAGGCTCGGCCTCCGCCGGCATCCGTTCCATCGGACGGTTCGGTTCGGTGGGGTGGATCAGCCCGCCCTGTCCCGAGCGCCCCGGCTCTCCAAACCTCCGCCAGCCGCTGTCGGAGGGGGCCTCGCGGCGTTCCGAGGGGCTGGGGCTTTCCCCGAGCCGCCGCCACGCGCCGGATTCGGCTTCGCCGGTAAACCGGCGGCCGCGATCGCTGGGAACGCCGCGCACACCCGGATCCACGCTTCGATTTGTTTCCCGTTCCGCTCCCCGCGGCGTGGATGGCGGCTCCGAGCGAGGCTCTCCAAACCGCCGCCAGCCGCCTTCCGAGCCGGAACGCGATTCACCGCGTTGCCGGACTCCGGTTTCGGGGCCACCGGCGCCCCGATCGGCGGGAAGCGTCCGAGCCTCGGCTTCCCTGCCCTGTGCGCCTTCACGGCCGGTCCCGCGCGGCATTGCACTGGTCGGCGGCTCCGAGCGAGGCCCGCCAAACGTCCGCCAGCCGCCTTCCGAGCCGGAACGCGATTCACCGCGCTGCCGGATTCCCGCATCGGACTCGGCAGCGCCCCGATCGCCGGGAAGCGGTCGGAGGCCACCCTGTGCGCCTTCACGCCCGGTGCCGCGCGGCATACCGCCGGTGGCCGTCTCGGAACGCGGTCCGCCTTCGGCTCCGCGCGGAATCGCACCGCGGGCCGATTCGGGAGCGCCGCGCGCAATCCGTTCCTGGAGCGCGCGTTGCTGCTGCTCAAACGGCACCCGCTCGACGGGCGCCGGCTGCCGCCTGGAATAGAACTCCCGCTCCGGCATCGTCGTCCGAGCTATCGTCGGCATTCGCACTTCGCGATCTGACCACCGCAGGCTCTCCCGCCCGGGGGCCAGCGGCAACTGGCCCTTCACCAAACCCGCCCGGCGGATCTCGTCCGGGTTGACGCGGACCATGTTGCCTCCCTGTCCGAACTGAGACGTGTTCACCGCCGTCACGGCGTTGTTGATGCGGGCATTCCGGTAGATGTTCGTGATGTTGGTGTTGTTGACGATGTGGACGCTGTTGTCGATGTACGTCGTGTTGCGCCCGTAGCCGCGATAGTAGCGGTGGCCGTACCAGGGATAGTAGGGCTCATACGGCGCCAGCGGCACCCATCCGACGTTGCCCCATCCAAACGAGAAACCGATATGGAACCCGCTGTGATGACCCCACCCGAAGAAGGCCACCAGCGCAGGCCGCCAATAGTGGCGGTGGTGGTAGCCGCCCGGCCACCAATGCCAGCGGTGGCGGTGCCAGAACCAGCGTCCGTAGTGGTACGGCGCCCAACCCCACGGGTCGTAGCTCACCCAAGACCAGCCGTACCAGTCGATCCACGCCCAGCGTCCGTAGTGGTACGGCGCCCAACCGATCGCCACGCGCGGAGCCCAGCACCAGCCGTAGGCGGGCACGTATGCCCAATCGCCATAATAGTCCAGGTCCTCCACGCCGTACACCGAGCGGTGCGCGTAGCGATAGCCGCGGCCACGCTCCAGGTAGCGATCCCGCTCCTCATTCCAGCGGTCCCAGCTATCCCATTCCGCCGCTCGCACGATCTGAAACTCCGGGTCCGACCGGGTTCCACGGGCCAGCATGGTGCGTCCCGACTTCAGCCGTTCGACGCCGCGCGGCGTGTACACCTCCGCCTCGCCGGAGCGGACCGTGATTTCCGACTCGCCGTCCTCCCGGACCGTGATCCGGTACATCCCTTTGCGAAGCGGCCGCACCGACACGCTCGGCGTGCTGATCTCCACGTCGGAATCCGAGTCGCGGAGCACGCGGAAGGTCACCGTGCCGCGCGCAATCTGCACTTGATAGCGCCTGTGCTCCAGTTCAGAGAGACGGACCTCGGTGTTGGCGGCCAGGCGGACCATATTCGCCCAGTCGAACTGCACCTCGGCGCGCGAGCCCGATCCGGTGACCACGTTGTCCTGAACCACCAGCGGCGCGTTGACGGCGGCGGCCACCCAATCGCCGGAATCTCCCCGTCGAACAGAAACGTCGCCGTTGACCACGCTGATCCGTGCCACTCCCCTGCCGGACCTTTCGTCGTCATAATTCTCCGCCCGGGCGAAGCCCGCCGGGCTCATTGCGAGAACCGCAACAATAAGAAGCGAGCGAATGGCACGCCGGTTGACTCCCCCGGCTGCTTCCGTTTTCGTTTGCGCCCTCGGTTTCATGGCGATCCTCCGTAACGCACCGCCATTCGGTGGCATTTTCCGGTCCAAAACGCAATCCTTTGACTTTTCAACAATTTCGGCTATGATGACTGGCGATGCCGGTGGCCGAAAACCACCACAGCGGCCAGGATCGACCACGCCTCCGCCATTCCCGGCTGGCGGGGCCTGCCTTGCTTTTCCTCGTTTGCGCGGGCTTCTTCTGGAAGCTCGTGCTGACGAACCAATACACGTGGATGGAAAGTCCGGACACCGCCAACCAAGTCCTGCCGTGGCTCCAGTTCCAGGCGAGCGAGTGGCACCGCGGGCGGATTCCGCTCTGGGAGGCTCACGTGTGGGGAGGCCAGCCTCTCATCGGCCAGGCCCAGCCCGGCGCCGCCTACCCCCTCAACTGGCTCTTGTTTGCCCTGCCCCTGCGAAACGGATGGATTCGCCAGTCGTATCTGCACTGGTATTTCGTCCTGATTCACTACATGGCGGCGCTGTTCTGTTATTGGCTGTGCCGCGACTTGAAGCGGTCCCGAGCCGCTTCGGTCATCGCCGGGGCGGCGTTCGGCCTTGGCGGCTACGTGGGGACAACCGACTGGCCGCAAATGCTGAACGGCGCGGTCTGGGCGCCGCTCGTCTTCCTTTTCTTGTTACGGGCGCTCCGAGGGGAGAAGCCGGTGCTGAGCGGCGGGCTGGCCGGCGCGGCTCTCGGGATGGCCTGGCTCAGCGGGCATCATCAGATCCCGATCTACATTACCCTGGCGGCGGGCGCCGTCTGGCTGGCGCATGCCTGTCGGGCCTGGCGTCCCCAGTGGCGGTTGGCTGCTCCGGTCGGCGCATTTGTGCTTCTGATGGTCCTCACTTCTGGCCTCCAGATGCTGCCGGCATACGAATACGGCCGGCAGGCCAAGCGTTGGGTCGGGGCCGAGGAGCCGGTCGGATGGAAGGAACCGGTTCCTTACAGCGTCCACAGCGAATTCTCGCTGCACCCCTTTTCGCTGCTCAGTATCGTGTTTCCAGGTGTTCAGCGCCATTCGACGGCCTTCGCCGGGGTGACCGGGCTGACGCTGGCTCTTCTCGCTTTAGGTCTTGCCTGGAACACAAAGGAGGTAAAGCTGTTTTCAGCCGTGGCGGCGGGAGGGCTGCTGTTCTCACTGGGAAAGAACTTCGTCCTGCATGGACTGATCTACGGGCTGGTTCCGATGGTGGAGAAGGCCCGGAATCCGTCCATGGCGATATTCATCTTTCACTTTGGTTTATGTGTCTTAATCGCTTATGGAATAGATTGTTGTTCGAGGGAAGACTTCCTTCTCCGCCGGGCGATTCGCTGGCTGGCCGGGCTCGGTGTGTTTGTCTTCGCGCTGCTGGCGGCGCTGATTTTTTTCCAGAAGTCTCTTGGAGATGACCGGTTTGTCGTCTCCGGCTTAATGGCTTTGTTGCTGTCGCTGCTCCTTCACGGCTTCCAGACGGGAGGGATCGGCAGACCGGGCTTCGTGGCCTTCCTCTTGCTGTTCGTGCTGACGGAACACGGCAACTCAAGCGGGATCTTCTATTTGCATAAAGATGACAGCAAGCGCACAATTTACCTCAAACAACTGAGGGAAAATTCTGATATTGCAGCATTTTTGTATCGCCAGCCATTCCCGTTTCGGGTTGAGGCTACGGGCGAGGACCTACCCTACAGCTTCGGCAACTGGTACGGGATGGATGTCATGGGCGGCTACTCCGCCAGCCTGCCGGAGAGGCTGCTCCGGCTGCCCTATCACGACCGGCGCGGGCGTCACCTGTTCGGGGCCACATACACCGTGAACCGAAAGCCGCCGGGGCCTTCGCAGAGAGAGGTATTCGCCAGCAAGAGCGGGCTGCGGGTTCACGCGAACCTCGACTCGTGGCCGCGGGTGTGGACGGTCCACGAGGCAACTGCGCTGAAATCACCGGGCGAGATCCCCGAGGTGCTCCTCAATGATGGGTTCGACCTGCGCCGAAAGACCTTCCTGCTAGGACGGGCGCCTCAACTGGAGGCGTGCGAGGGCGAAGATTCGGCCCGCATCACGAGGCATGAGCCGAACCGGGTTGTGATCGAGGTCCGGATGAACTGCCGCGGGATGCTGATCCTGGGGGACAACTACTTCCCCGGCTGGCGCGCCGCTGTGGATGGGCGGAGCGTTCCGGTGTACGAGGCCTACACCGTCGTCCGCGGAGTGGTCCTGGACAAGGGCGCGCACCGGGTCGCGATGGTCTACCGCCCGCTTTCGGTCATGGTCGGCGGGGTGATGACGGCTCTGGGGCTGGTCGTCACGGCGGTCCTCGCATTCATGGCCAGGCGCGGGAATCCGCTATGATCGGAGGATGTATCGGCGCGCATTCCCCTTACTCGTCGTTCTAGTTACCGCTGGGCTGCCGCAGGACAATCCTGTCGCCACGGTTGATGGCAAACCGATCCTCGAAAGTGAGCTCGAGATCAAGTCGCAGCTGGTCCAACTGGAGCAGCAGGCCTACCAGATCCGGATCCGAGCCGTGGAGTCGGCAGTGGAGCGACGGCTGCTAGCCAAGGCCGCCGCCGAGAAGGGCCTGACGGTGGACTCATTTTTGAAGCAAGAACTGGACGACAAGATTCCGGACCCGTCGGCGGCGGAAGTGGAAGCATTCTATTTCGGGCAGCGGGACCGCTTGCAGGGACGTCCGCTCGAGCAGGTGAAGGATCAGTTATTGCGGAGCTTGAAGGCGATCAGGACAGCCGACGCGCGGCAACAGCTGCTTCGTTCCCTGCGCGAGAAGAGCCAGGTAGCGATTCTGATCGAGCCGCCGCGAGCGAACGTGGCGATCGGCAATGCCCCACGGAGAGGAGCGGCTTCGGCGCCGGTGACCATTGTCGAGTTCTCCGACTACCAGTGCCCGTTCTGCAAGCGGGTGGTTCCGACATTGCGGGAGTTGATGGCAAAGTACGGAGACAAGGTCAGCCTGGTCTTCAAGGATTTGCCGCTGCCGATGCATCCGGAGGCGCCACGGGCGGCCGAGGCGGCCCGCTGTGCCGGCGATCAGAACAAATACTGGGAGTATCACGATGCCCTGTTTGACGCTGCCTCGCTGGCGGCGGGCATCTATCCGGATCTCGCCAGGAAGGTTGGGCTTGATGAAGCCCAATTCAAGGGTTGCCTGGATTTGGGGAAGCACCGGATGGCGGTTCAGGCCGATTCCCAGCAGGCCCGTGGCCTGGGGATCGAAGGGACTCCGGCGTTCTTCATCAATGGGGTATTCCTGAACGGCGCCCAGCCCCTGGAGGCGTTCACGCGAATTATCGACCGGGAGCTGGAGTCGAAGGGCCTGAAGGGCGGGGCGTAACGCTTCCAGTCAGGCCTTCGGCCGGCGCAACGCGGCCCATGGGGCCGCGCCACTTTGGGACAATCGGCGCGCACCGGTGGCAGACAGAAATCCGGATTTCGATGTAAAATAGAAGCATGATGGTCCGGCCGTCCACCGCACGTCCCGGCCTCTTTGGGTCCGATTGACCGACCCGCCCCCCTTGTCCTCTCGTTGGCAGTCCTGATGTAAGGAGGGTCACGTCATGAAAGGGATATTGGAGGCGGTTCGTCCGGACCTACCGCACCTTCAGACCGCTCTGCCCGGCCCGAGGGCCAGAGCAATCATTGAGCGGGATCATCACACCGTCTCGCCGTCCTACACCCGCAGCTATCCGCTGGTGGCGGAGCGCGGTGAAGGCGCGATCGTCGAGGACGTAGACGGGAACCGGTTCCTCGATTTCAACGCCGGCATCGCGGTGGTGGCCACGGGGCATTGCCATCCGCGGGTGGTCGAAGCCATCCAGCGTCAGGCGGCGAAGCTGATCCACATGTCCGGCACCGACTTCTATTACGAGAACATGGTCCGGCTGGCGGAAAAGCTGGCGGCGCTGGCGCCCGGGGATGTCCACCGCCGCGTGTATTTCGGCAACTCGGGGACCGAGGCGATCGAGGCGGCCCTGAAACTGGCTCGCTACCACACCGGCCGGGACAAGTTCATCGCCTTCCTCGGCGGCTTCCACGGCCGCACGCTGGGGAGCCTGTCGCTCACTGCCAGCAAGACGGTGCAGCGCCGGGGCTTCGGGCCGCTGGTGCCGGGCGTCACGCACATTCCCTACGCCTACTGTTACCGCTGCGCGTACGGCAAGCGCCCGGAGACGTGTTCCGTGGAGTGCGTCAAGGTGATCGAGGATCAATTGCTGAAGACGGTCCTGCCCGCCGAGGAGCTAGCGGCGATCGTGCTCGAGCCGGTCCAAGGCGAGGGCGGCTACGTGGTTCCGCCGAAGAAATTCTTCGACGAGTTGCAGCGCGTCGCCCGCGCGCACGGCATCGTGCTGATCGCCGACGAGGTGCAGTCCGGAATGGGACGCACCGGGCGGCTGTGGGCGTCCGACCACTTCGACCTCGTCCCCGACGTGATGGCCGTGGCCAAGGGCATCGCCAGCGGATTGCCGCTGGGCGCCACAATCGCGCGCGCCGACTTGATGCGATGGACGCCGGGCGCGCACGCCTCCACGTTCGGGGGCAACCCGGTGGCGGTGGAAGCGGCGCTCGCGACCATCGAACTGCTGGAGGAGGGGCTGGTAGGGAATGCGGCTCGCCTCGGCGCTCATGTCCGAGGACGCCTGCGCGACTGGCCGAAGCGATTCCCAAACGTCGGCGACGTGCGGGGCCTGGGGCTGATGATCGGCATCGAGTTCGTTCGCGATCAGCAGACCCGCGAGCGCGCGCCGGAATTTCGGGACCGGGTGGTGGCTCTGGCCTTTGAGCGCGGCTTGCTCGTGCTCGGCGCCGGTCCCAACACCGTCCGGCTGAGCCCGCCGCTAACGATCACGCGCGATCAGGCCGACTTTGCAGTGGATACACTGGAAGACTGTATTCGGACGGCGGCCCGGGCCGCGTAGCGCGTGAACTCGGGGCCGCCGGCGACGCGCATGCGGATTCTCGACGTCGGCTGCGGCATCAACAAGTACCCGGGCGCCATTGGCATCGACCGCAATCCGCGCAGCCGCGCCGACGTGCTCTGCGATCTGGATCGCATTCCTTACCCGTTCGCCTCCGGCTCGTTCGACCGCATCCGCGCCGTGCACCTGATCGAGCACGTTTCGGATGTCATCGCCACAATGGAGGAGTTTCACCGGCTGCTGCGCCCGGGCGGCCGCATCCATCTCGTCACGCCCCATTACACCGACTTCAGCTCGTTCTGCGATCCGACGCACCGCTGGCACCTGAACAGCTTCTCGTTCCGCTATTTCGGCGAGAACCACGGCGGCTTCGGATACTACACCGAAGCCAGGCTGCGTGAGATTTCCGTGAGGGTGCGGCTACTAGCTCTGTGGAGATGTCTGGGATTCGAATTCCTGGTCAACCGGCTGCCGCGGTTCCGGCGTTTCTGGGAGCACTACCTTTGTTTTGTCATCCGGGGCAAGGTGATGGAGTTTGAGTTCGAGAGGGCCGGGTGATCGGGTTGCTCGGGAAGGTCGACTCATTGCGCCACCGGTTGAGGCGTGGCCGCCTGTCCGCCGACTTGGCGTCCGGCAGGCGTGGAGAGGACCTGGCGCATCGACTCCTCCGCCGGCAGGGCCTTACCGTCGTTGCCCGCAACTACCGGACCCGCTCGGGCCGTGGCGAGATCGACCTTGTCGCCTGGGACGGGGATACCCTGGTGTTCGTCGAAGTCAAGTCCCGGGCGAGCGAGGAGTTCGGCCCGCCGGACCGGGCGGTGGACCGGGAGAAGCGCGAGTTTCTCGTCCGGGCCGCCGCAGAGTATGCCGCCCGTGCACGGATTCCGTGGGAGCGCGTGCGATTCGATGTGGTGAGCGTAATCCTGTCCGCGCCGCCTTCCGTCTCCTGGGTTGCCGGTGCGTTTCGCCCGCGACCGCCGCTGTACTAAAATAGCCGGTTGCTCCCACTGCACAGCCAGGAGTGCTCGATTGCCTGAACTGCGAAAAGACCCGGTGACGGGCCGATGGGTGATCATCGCCACCGACCGGGCCATGAGACCCAGCGACTTCGTTCGCGAGACAGTGGCGCCTCGCGGAGGCCGCTTCTGCCCCTTCTGCCCCGGCAACGAGCAGAAGACGCCACCGGAGGTGCTCGCCTACCGGCCCAACGGAGGAGGCCGCAACGATCCTGGCTGGACGCTGCGGGTCATTCCCAACAAGTTCCCCGCCTTGCGGGTGGAAGGAGAACTCGACCGGCAGGGTGAAGGACTGTACGACCGGATGAATGGCGTCGGCGCGCACGAAGTCGTCATCGAGACCGCCGACCACATGAAGACTCTCGGCGAGCTTTCCGAGAAAGAGATCGAGGACGTTTTCTGGGCGTTTCGCGACCGCATCCTGGACCTCAAGAAGGATGTCCGGCTGAACTACGTCCTCATTTTCAAGAACCACGGCGAGCCTGCCGGCGCCACCCTCGAGCACACGCACTCCCAACTCATTGCCCTGCCGGTGGTGCCGAAGCGGGTGCGGGAGGAGATGGACGGCGCACGGCGTTATTTCGAGTTCAAGGAGCGCTGTATTTACTGCGACATCGTGCGCCAGGAGGAGGAGACGGGCCCGCGGATGATCCTGGAAACGGACCACCACCTGGCGTTGGCTCCATACGCTTCCCGCTTTCCGTTCGAGGTTTCCATTCTGCCAAAAAAGCATCATTCCCACTTTGAGTCGGTGGAAACGCCCGCCGTGCGGAGCCTGGCCTGGATTTTCCGGGCTGTGATCCGGAAGATCGACAAGGTTCTTGAGCGTCCTCCGTACAACCTGATGATCCACAGCTCGCCGATTCAGGAGGGGCACAGTCCGAGCTACCACTGGCACGTCGAGGTCATCCCGAAGCTGACCCGCGTGGCGGGCTTCGAGTGGGGCACGGGGTTCTACATCAACCCCACGTCGCCGGAGACAGCGGCGAGGTTCTTGCGCGAAGCGGGGTTGGTGTAGGAAGAGTACAGAGCCGCAGAAGAGCGCGTAGGGTCCATTCACTTGCCGGCTCCGGCTCTGACCGGCGCACGATAGTTGAGGTTTGCACGCGGCGCGTCTCCGAGAGCACGGAGTATTCTGGCTTAAGGTTATTTCTGGCTCAGACCCCCATCAACCGCGAGCACCTGGGCCGTGACAAAATTCGAGGCCTTCAGGAAATAGGCCACGGCACCGGCCACTTCATCCGGGGTCCCGCCCCGGCCGGCGGGTGTGGCGCGCATCATGGAAAGACCCCGCTCATCGATGTCTTCGAACGGGATCACGCCGGGCGCCACCGAATTCACAGTGATCTCGGGGGCGAAGGCCTTGGCCAGCGCGCGGGTCAGCATGATGACCCCGGCTTTCGAGGCGCAGTAGTGCGCGTGCTCCGCCCAGGGCCGGATGCCGCCCAGCGAGCTGATGTTCACGATCCGCCCCTCGCCGCCTTTCTTCATCAGGCGCGCCGCGTGTTTGCAGCAGAAGAACACCGCCTTCAGGTTCACGCTGTGAATGAAGTCCCAGTCCGCTTCGGTGAGGTCCAGTGGGTCGGCCCGGTGGAACCGCGCGGCATTGTTGACCAACCCGTATAAGCCCCCCAGCCGCCGCTCGACCTCGGAGAACATCCGCTCGATCTCGGAGACTTTTTCCAAGTTGGCCTGAAACAGGGGCGCGCCGCCGCATTCCTCGGCGGTCCGCCGCGCCTCCGCTTCCGACGTGTGGTAGTGAACGGCGACACGCGCGCCTTCCCGCGCCAGGCGCAGGGTGATCCCGCGGCCGATGCGCTTCGCCGCGCCGGTGACGAGGATCACTCTGCCGTTGAGGTCAGCCATGTGAAGCCTGCCGAATCAAGAGCCGAGTCTCCGCTTACACTCCTCCAGGATCGCCACCGTCTGCGACGCCCCGACGCGAGTCACGCCGAGCGCGCGCACCTCCAGCAGCCGGTCCAGCGTGCGCACACCGCCGGCTGCCTTCACTTGCACGTAGACGGGTGAATGTTTCCTCATCAGCTTCAAGTCCTCGTCGGTCGCTCCGCCGGAGCCGTAGCCGGTGCTCGTCTTTACCCAGTCCGCCTTCAGCTCGCCACAGATCTCGCAGAGCCGAATCTTCTGACGCTCGTTGAGGTAGCAGTTCTCGAAGATCACCTTCACCTTCCGGCCGCGATCGTGCGCCGCCTCGACAACGGCCCAGATGTCGTCGCGGACATAGGCCCAATCCCCGCTCAGCACCTTGCTGACGTTGACCACCATGTCCAGCTCTTCGCCGCCGTCGTCGAGCGCCCGGAGCGTCTCCGCCAGCTTGACCGCCGTGGTGTGCCCGCCGTGCGGGAAGCCGATGGTCGTGCTCGCCTTCACGGTTGTGCCCGCCAGAACACCGGCGCAGCGCTTCAGGTAGTACGGCAGGATACAAACGCTGGCCACGTTGTAGTTCCGGGCAACCCCCAGGCCTTTCTCCAGATCCTCCTGCGTCAGCGTCGGATTCAACAGTGAATGATCGATCATCTTCGCGATCTGCTCGTAGGTATACTCCATGATCTCTGTGCTCTCCGTGACTCTGTGGTGAGTGTTACTCCACTTCGAAAGTGCCTCTCATCCGTACATCCGCCGACGACGCCCCGACCATGACCTCGAACGTCCCCGGTTCCACCACGGGCTTCAAGTTACGGTCGAGGATGACGAGGTCCTCCGGCGCCAGCGTGAACCGCACCGTCTTCCTCTCGCCCGGCTTGAGCGGAATCTTCTGAAACCGCTTCAGCTCTTTGACCGGAGTGGAAACCGAACTGACTATATCGTCGAGGTACAACTGAGCCACTTCCTCGCCAAACCGGCTGCCGGTGTTCGCCACTTCAAAGCTGACGGCCACTTCTCCGCCCTGCTTCACCCGCTTTGGCGAAATGTCGAGCTTGCCGTATTCGAACCGCGTGTAACTCAGCCCGTAGCCGAAATCCCACAGCGGCGTGCTCTTCATGTCGACATAGTTGGTGTTTCTCGTCCAGTACGCCTTTGACGGACGATAGTTGTAATACACCGGAAGCTGCCCGGAGTGCCGGGGCACGGTGACCGGCAGCCGCCCGCTCGGGTTGTAGTCGCCGAACAGCACGTCGGCGACGGCATGGCCGCCCTGCTCGCCGGGAATCCACGCTTCGACGATCGCCGGAACGTTCTCTGCCACCCATCGGACTGACAGCGCCCGCCCGTTGACGAGCACGACGACGGTCGGCTTGCCGGCGGCATGCACCGCTTTGATCAGGTCTTCCTGCATGCCTGTCAGATCGAGGTTGGCGACGTCCTTGCCTTCGCCGTTGGTGCCGTCCGGGGCGCGGCGCTCGTTTTCGCCCACCACCACGACCGCGACGTCCGCATTCCGGGCCGCCTCACGAGCCTGGGCGATCTCATCCACGGCCGAGCCGATCACGTTGCAGCCCTTGACGTAGACGACCTCGGTCTGCCTGGAGACCTTGACCTTGATGCCCTCGAGCACCGTCACGATGTGCTGCAAGATCGTCTTTGAGGTGTAGTCGCCGAGCAGGTTCCGCCCGTGGTCGGCGTTCGGCCCGATCACCGCGATCCGGCGGACGTTCTTGTCGAGCGGCAGCAGGTTTCCTTCGTTCTTGAGGAGCACGATCCCCTCGCGCGCCGCTTGCAGGGCGAGTTCGCGGTGCTGGTCGCGCGGGACGCCGTTCACTGCCTGATCGACATCCACGTAGGGCCTCTCGAACAACCCCAGGCGAAATTTCTGCCGGAGGATGCGCCGCACCGCCCGGTCGATGTCGGCCATCGCCACCTTCCCTTCCCTGACGCTCTCGATCAGGTCCAGCATGTAGCCGCGCTCGAACGAGATTCCAACGTCAACCCCGGCTCGGATCGCCTGCCGGCCGGCTTCCTGCTGATTTGCCGCGACTCTCTCGTAAACGGGCGTGTCGATGCCGCCGCCTTCACTCAGCACCAGGCCTTCAAATCGAAGCTCCTCGCGCAGGATCTTAGTAAGTATCCAGTCCGAGGAGTGAGCGGGCACCGCGTCGATCGAAGGATAGGTCGCCATCACTCCCAGCGCGCCGCGCTTCCGGATGCCGGCCACCCAGGGAGGCAGGAACACCTCGCGCAGCATGCGTTCGGAAATCTCCATCGCCCCGCGCTCCAGGCCGCTGACGGGCTGGCTCTGTCCGGGATAGTGGCACAGGCCGGCGACGGCCTTGTCGGGCCGCGAAACATCGTTTCCCTGCACTCCGCGCACGATCGCCTCCGCGATGCGCGAGCAGAGATACGGATCCTCGCTGTAGCCCTCCATGTTGCGCCCGAGCCTCGGGTCGCGGTTCGGCTCCACCACCAGCGTGAATAACTGGTGGATGCCGACGGCGCGCGCCTCGCGGGCCGTGGCCGCGTAAATCTTCTCGAGCAGCTCCACGTTCCACGTGCTGCCGAGCGCGGGACCTTCGGGGAAGATCGTCCCGCCCGAGCACATCAGCCCGTGCGTGCCTTCCTCGGTCTGGAGAAGCGGAATCTTGAGGCGCGTCTTCTCGATGGCGATGCGCTGCAATTCGTTGAAGTACTCCGCCTGCTGCTTCGGACCGCCAGGCAGCGCGTTGTCGGCCAGCGTGAAGAAGCCGCCGCCCGGACCGAATCCCTGGACGTAAGTCCCGGCCGCGAACCGCCGGCACGCCTCGAGCTTTTCCGGAACGGTGACGCCGAGTTCCTTGAGGTAGACGCAGGGCATGTTCATCTGCCCGACTTTCTCCTCGAGCGTCATCCGCGCCAGCAGATCATCAATGCGTTTCTCCACCGGTTGCGAGGAATCGAGGTACAGCGGCTTGTCCTGGGCCACCAATGAAGCCGCGACGAGCGCGAGCGGCCAAAGAGCTTTCATTCGAGTTTGCCTCCTTTCATCGCCAGCGCAATCCCACCCCACATCCCCGCTTTGTCTCCGAGCATCGATGGCTCGACCCGGACACCCTCGACCGGGAACATCCGCACGCGCTGCCGGAGCGTCTTGCGCACGGTATCGAACAAGACATCGCCGATCTCGGCCACGCCGCCGCCGAGAACGACCAGGTCCGGATGGAGCGTGGTGACGACGTTGGCCACTCCGATCCCGATAAGACCGGCGGCGCGCCGAAGCGCGTCCCCCACCGCCGCGTCGCCCGCCGCGGCCGCCTCCGCCATCTCCTTCGGCGACACCTGGCGCGGCGCGATGCTCCGCGCGATTTCGGCCAGCTTCGGCGCCTGCCCGCTCAGGAGCAGCCGGATGCCCTCGGCCGCGATCGCCGGCCCGCTCGCCAGCGCTTCCAGGCAGCCGCGGTTGCCGCATCCGCAGAGTGGCCCGTCCGGCAGGATCGTCTGGTGGCCCAGCTCGCCGGCCGCGCCGAGCGGTCCGAGCCGCAGCTTGCCGTCCACCACGATGCCGCCGCCGATCCCCGTGCCGAGCGCGAAGAACGCCATCGTCTTCGCCGCGCGTCCATGCCCGAACACCAGCTCGCCGAGCGTGGCCAGGCGAACGTCGTTCAGCAGGTAGACCGGACAGCCGGTCATCGGTTCCAGCATCGCCCGCACGGGCACGTCACGCCATTGCGTCGGCAGGTTGGGGAGGAACCGGGTCACGCCGCCGGCCAGATCGGCCAGGCCCGGCACGCCCATGCCGAGCGCCGCCGGACGGACCCCTGACTCTCTTGCGATTTCGCCCACCAGCCCGCCAATCCGCTCCAGCACTATCTGCGGACCGTCATGGGAATCCGTGGGAACGGTTCTCGCGGCGAGGACCCTCTGATCCGTGGTCGCGAAAGCACAAGCGATCTTAGTCCCGCCAAGGTCGATGCTGGCGAATACGTCCTCCATCCCACCACCCAACCAACCGAACAACCGAACAACCCCCCAACCGAACAACCATACAACCAAACAACCGCCCACCGTCGTTAGGTCGTCGGCTCTCCGTGCACTTCCACCTCTTCCGGCTCCACGCCCGCCGGCGGCGGCTCTGGCAGCCGCCCCTTCCAATTGATCCACGCCCAATAGAACGCCGTCGAGGCGCTGCACACGCCCGACCACGCTCCGATCGTGCGGATGCCCGCGAATTCGCTGGCCGCGCCCGCCGCCATCATCGAAAGCATCATCGTAGCCCATGTGAGCGATTCGATGGTGGAGAACACCCGGCCGCGGAATTCGTCGGGAACGTGCCGCAGCAGGCGGGAGAAATTGAGCACGGAACTCACGGACACCGCCGCGCGGGACAGCGCGATGAACCCCAGCGCCGCCGCGAAGCTCTCCATCTGGCTGAAGACGACATAAGCGCCGCCGTGAATCAGATAGCAGACCACGATGGTCCATTTATATTGTTCAAAGCGCAGCCGGTGTCCGAGCCGGTGTCCGATCGGGGCGCCGGCCAGCAAGCCGATTCCGGCGAAGCCCCAGATCATCCCGATGCCCGCCGCCCCGCGGTGGAAGACGCTCTCGCCGAACAGGCTGAACAGAATCTGGGCGGCGCCGCCGCCGGTGGCCCAACCGACGTGGATCAGCGCGATGCCGAGGATCAGCGGCGTCGTCTGCATGTACCGCAGGCCCTCGGCGTACTCGTGCCAGGGACGGACCACCTCCGTTTCCGTCAGCGCGGTGCGCGGCGCGCGGAACTCCGCCAGGCCTCGCAGCCGCGAGATCGACCATGCGGAAAAAAGAAACGACATCGAGTTGATGAAGAAGGCCCACGCGTGGCCGAACTGCGCCGCGCTGAAGCCGGCCGCCAGGGTGCCCAGCGTCAGCGTCGTCCATTGCGTGGCCTGGGTCAGCGAGTTGGCCGTGTGCAGTTCGTCCTTATTGGCGATGGTGGGCAGGATCGCCGACCGACCGCTGGTGAAGAACGGCGAGGCGAACATCAGCAGCCCGCTCAGCAGGTACAGCAGCCAGGATTGCCGGTGCGTCACGGTAACGATGAACAGCAGCGCGAGCACGGCGCGGACCAGGTCGCTCGAGATCATGATCCGCTTGCGGTCCATCTTGTCGAGCAGCACGCCGGCCAGCGGCCCGGCCAGCACCATCGCCAGCCCCCGCGCCAGCATGATGCCGGCCACCACCAGCCCCGAGCCGGTGATCTCCAGCGCCAGGCTGAACACCGCGATGTTGTTGAAGTGATCGCCGATCTCGCTCACCACCTGGCCCATCCAGGTGTAGCGGTAGTTGTGATTTTCGCGGAGCAGGCGCAGGAACGGATTGCTCATCGCCGCTCCGAAACAAAGACGCCCGCCAGCACCATGGCCCCGCCGGCGACAATCGCCGTCGTCACCGGCTCCCGAAGGATGAACGCCGCGGCAGTGGTGGCGATCAGCGGCTGTAAGTAGCCGAACGCCGACAGCCGGGAAGCGGAGATGTGAGTGAGCGCGTAGTAATAGATGAGGTAGCAGACCAGTGACGGAAACACGGCCATGTAGCACAGGCACGCCCATGCCGTCCAACTCACCGCCGCGAACGGGAATCGCCAGGCCTGCCACATGGTCAGCGGCGACAGCGCGAGCGCGCCGCCGACGTACGCCACCGTGTTCACCGCCACCGCGCCGTGATTCTGCGTCGCCCGCTTGCCTGCCACGGTGAACACGGCGAAACAGAGGGACGACAGCAGGATGAGCGCGTCTCCGGCGGCCGTCGCACCCGGAGATTTCGACGGCGCCAGGTTGAGAAACATGACTCCCGACAGGGCGATCAGCATCCCGGCCGACTTCATTGCCGCGAGCTTTTCGTGACCCACGACCGCCGACAGCGCCAGCACCAATAGCGGCGTCGTGCCGATGATGAACGCCGCGTGTGCCACGCTGGTGCGGCTGATTCCGACGACAAAGAAGAACTGGTTGAGCGCCACACCGACCAGTCCGAGGAACAGCAGCACCGGAAACTCGTCCCGCGACCACGAGGTCCGCCCCGGGTCCCGCCTCCTGCGCCAGAAGTAGACCGGCAGGATCAACACGCCCGCGAGCGCCGTTCGCATCCCCGCGAGCAGCATCGGCGGAATCTCCCGCAAAGCGATCTTGCTGATCAGGAAATTCATCGCCCACAGCAGGATCATCAGCAGGATGAGGCCGTACAGCTTGACGCCGGAAGGCCGGCGCACGTTCTCCGGAGAGCCGTCCTCCGTCAACGGATCGTCTCCTCCTGGACGGTGATGCGCCGGATGTAATCCATGTCGAGCGCGTAGCCGAAGCCCGGCTCGCCGCGAACCTGAATCGTGCCTTGCGCCGTGACGTCGACCGGCGGCGCGATGATGTCCCGCGACCAGTAGCGCTTGCTCGCCGACACGTCGCCCGGCAGAACGAAGTTGGGGAGCGTCGAGAGCGCGATGTTGTGCGCCCGTCCGACGCCGGATTCGAGCATCCCGCCGCACCACACCGGCACGCGCGCGCTCAGAGCCGCGTCGTGCACGCGGCGCGCCTCGGTGAAGCCGCCGACGCGCCCGAGCTTGATGTTGATGATCCGGCAGGCGCCCAGGCGGATCGCATGCTCGGCGTGGCGCGCCGAGCGGATGCACTCGTCCAAGCAGATCGGAGTCTCCAGCTTCGCCTGGAGCGCCGCGTGGTCGATGATGTCGTCGTGCGCCAGCGGCTGCTCGATCATCATCAGGTAGAATGCGTCGAGCCGCTTGAGATGATCGGCGTCGGCCAGTGTGTACGCCGAGTTGGCATCCGCCATCAGCTTGACCGCCGGGAAGCGCGCGCGCACCTCGCGCACCACGTCGACGTCCCAGCCCGGCTTGATCTTGATCTTGATCCGCTGGTAGCCGGCGGCCAGTTCGCCCTCGATCTTGTCGAGCAACTGGGGCACGGAATCCTGGATTCCGATCGAGACCCCGCAGGGAATCTCCATCCGCGCGCCGCCGCCGATGGTCTTCCACAGCGGCTCGCCGCGCAGCCGCGCGTCGAGGTCCCACAGCGCCGCCTCCAGGCCGCCTCGCGCCATCCGGTGCCCGCGAATGTGCGCGAAGCGCGCGGCGGCTTCACACGCGCCGCTCAACGCCGCCCCGAGCACTCGCGGCGCCGCGTAGTCCTTCAAGATCAGCCACGCGGCGTCCGTCCACTCCTCGTTGTAGAAGGGATTCTCCCCGGCGGTCACTTCGCCCCAGCCCGAGACACCATCCGCCAGCGCTTCGACGAGAATGATCTGCCGCTCGGCGGTGCGGCCGAAACTCGTTTCGAAGAAATGAACCAGCGGCAGGCGGATCCGCCGGAGGACGATTCGCTCTACTCGGATTTCCATCGCCCCAGGAGGTAGGTGCCGGCGGTTTCAGTCTTCTCAAAGCCGACAACAGCAAGGTCGTTCTCGAAATGGCGCAGGAACTGGTCACTGACGGATTTCTGGATCTCCCGGGCCTTCTTGGTGTCTCCCTGCCTCAGCCGGGCGATGTCAACCGGCACGCTGATGCGCGCCTCGATGGGCGGCGGAGGTGGCCGTTGCCCGGCCAGCACCGCTTCCACGTACAGGCTCGAGATCCACCACTCCGCCACGCAACGGTCGGTGGGCATCCCAGCATGCAACTCGCTGGAGGTTGTGCCGTACTGATTCAGAACAAAGCGGCGGACCACCGCGCCGAGGCGTTCGATGTTGAACCAGGCGTTCTTGATTTCGAGCGGATCGAAGGTCCACTCGATGAGCCTCAGCCCACGAGCCAGGGCGTCGTGCCGCTGCTCGAGCTTGAGCATCCTGCCGATGCCGCGGTTGATGTATTCCTTTTGGACGCCCAGCATGTGACTGTGCAGGTACGACCGGCCGTCGGGCTTGAGCCCCGGGATCGCCAGGCAGAAGCCGACCTGCCGGTCGCCGTCGAACGCGCCGAGCGCCTGCCCGCCCACCTTCGTCGCCACCACGAACATCCGAACGGGCAGCAGTTCCATCTCGCTGAAGCCCCAGATCTCCTTTTGCAGGCGGACGGCGTCGCGGAACTCGGATAGGTTTCGCAGCGGGCGGACTTCGATCATGGAGCGGTCTTCGCCTCCTGCCAGAGCGCTTCCATCTCCTCGAGCGTAGCCTCGTTCAACGGCTTGCCCTGCTCGCTGAGCTTCCGCTCCAGATATCCAAACCGGGCGCGAAACCTGGCGTTCGCTTTCCTCAGCGCCTGTTCCGCGTCGAGCTTGAGGAACCGCGCCAGGTTCACCAGCACGAAGAGAAGATCTCCGGTTTCCTGTTCGAGTTGCTCGCGGGTGCCGCCGCGACGCGACTGGGCCAGCTCGTTCAGTTCTTCCTCGAGCTTCTCCAGCACCTGGTCCGCGTTCTCCCAGTCAAAGCCGACGGTGGCAGCCCGCGAGGTGAGTTGCTGCGCTTCCATCAAGGCGGGCAGCCGGCGCGGCACCGCGGCCAGCAGCGGCTGCCCGCCCTGCCCGTTCTGGTTCTTCTCTTCCGCTTTGATTTCATCCCACCGCTGCTTGACTTCATGAGGAGTTCTCGCCGTCCCATCGCCGAAGACGTGGGGATGCCGCCGCACCAGCTTCTCGTTGATGGCGTCCAGGGAATCCTCGATGCGGAACGAGTCCTGCTCGGCAGCCATCTGCGCGAAGAACACCGCCTGAAGCAGCAGGTCGCCGAGTTCCTCGGCGAGCGCATGCCAGTCGCCGGCGTCGATCGCCTCCAAGACTTCGTACGTCTCCTCGAGCAGATAGGGCTTGATGGTGTCGAAGTTCTGTTCGCGGTCCCACGGGCACCCGCCGGGCGCGCGCAGGCGGGTCATTATCTCGACCAGCCGCTGGAACTTCTGGCCGGCGGCCGTACGTTCTTCGGGGGTCATGAGGCGGACTGCGAAACTAGTTTCTCAATGTAGCATAGGGCGGCACGTCCGGAACCCAGACGATCCCCTCGCGGTGGTCTTCTGCCTCCGGCGGGGCGGCGCGACGGTCAGGGGGCGGTCAACCCAACTCCTTGGTCTGACTCGAAGAGGCACCGTGACCAGATTGCCTGATGATGCTGAGGAGCGGCCTCGCCTCAGTTCAGCGTGATCCGTCTCACGCGGAAGCCCCTCGGCACTAGACAAGAGTGACCCACTTCTGCTCGGTTAAAGTGACCCACACGAAGAACACGATTTGGAACAGGATTTGCCGCCGGGCAAGAACGCAAGCAGTATCATCCATGCCGAAGGCGTGCTGGTTGTCTTTGCATCATCCCGCGCCTACGGCGCGCATGTTGTTCCATTTCCACGGGGGGGAGCCCTGCCCCCGGGGCGAAATCCGATCAGATCGTCGCAGGCCGGCACCAGGCTGCCGGTGGATTTGTCCACGTGCAAGAGCGCCCTTGCCACCAGGCAAAGGGGCTGGCGGACCTCCTGGAAACCTGGGATCGAAGGATGCTGCACACAAACCGGAACCTTCGTCCAGCAGCAAACTTGCGGCAATCGCAGGCGCCTGCTCCTTGCCTGGCGCGGCTCGGGTGTGAGGCGCACGCGCGCGGCCAAAAGGCGGATCACGGCCGGCGAACCAGACTCGTCAGCGGGAACGTCTCCTCGTCGTTCGCGTGCTGGAGGACGAAGTCCCGGAGTTTGTCGGTTGCCGCTGTCAGGACAATCTGTTCCTGGGACCTGAGGAACCCGGGTTCGCGGATGCGCACAGACGCGAGACGCGAAGGCTCCCGGTCCAGCATCCCGGCCAGCCAATCCGGACTCATCAGCCCGAAGTTGAGCGTGTCGCCATCGAGCCGCACACGGACGAAGACATGAGCGGGCACGGCGAACGCCGTGTCGTGGTCCTTGGGGTAGAGATCGAAAAACCGGAATGCTCCCAGACGCACGAGGCGAGCTTCCAGGACCGTACTTTTGTCTCCATCCGACCAGACAAGCTCGTACGCGTTCCCTTCCGCTCTCTTCAGAGTCCAGGTTTCCTTGTCGTCCGGCTTCTCGGCCCACGCGCCAAGCAGAGCGGGATCAAAGTCATGGTCGTTTTCGGTATACAGGGGGAACAATGACCGCACCGTGCACCCGGCGAGAAGTGCGGCCATCGCAATCGTGATTGTCAACGTAAGCTTTTGCATCGATGTCACCTCCTGAAACGGAATAGCGACATCGGGACGGCGGGGATTGCACCTACTTTTTCCGGCCCATCCAGCGCAGCAGCGCCATTTTGACCGGTGTGTAATTGGCGGCGCACCACATCAGCAGCAGCCCGGCGGCGAGAAGGCTGATGGGCCAGGCAGGATTGTCCTTCAGCAGGTTCTGCTGAAGGCGCACAATTCCGATCGCCAGGAACAACAGTCCGGTCACGAAGAAATTCTTCATTTGCTTCGGGATGCTGGAGAACACGAACACACAGGCCACCGCCGGCAGGAGGATTTCAAAAGTCCGGGCCTCCTGGCGCAGGCCGGCGTCGGCCCGCGAACTCTCCCACCGCGCGGTCGCGGCCAGACCCAGCAGCAGGAGCGATGTAAGCACGTGGCCAGGGATCACGAAGCGGAACGCTTTTGCGACGGAGCGTATTTGCGCCGACGGGAACCGGTCGCACAGAGCCTGGAGAGCGGCATACAGGCCCGCGTTGACGATGAACAGGTACTCGACCTGGCCGCGTGTCCACGGCGCCATCCTGTTCAGCCAATGCGCATACGGCTCGTGGAACGCCGCCACCCCGCTAAAGGCGACCAAGGTGAAAACCACCGCGATTGGATAGAAGTACCGGGAGTCGGCCGGCAGCCGGAGCCGCTCGATCGCAAAAGCGGCGGCGAAAAACACGAGCGCGAAGGGAATCAGCCGGAAGTAGATCTTCCCGGGATCGGTGTCGAGCCACTCCATCATGCCCATGCGCAGCAACGACACCAGGGAGAGCAGCGCAACCATGAAGGAGAGCACCAGCGAGAACACCGTGGAACGCGTGAACCGCCGCAGCCAGTAGTACACCGGCAGGGAAAGCAGAAGCGACCACCACAGTTGCGCGTTGGTGGTCCGCTTGAAGCGGGAGAACTTCGAGAAGAGCTCCAGGTCTTCCCTGCCCTGCGTTGGGGAGGCCAGCACCCGGTACTCGTTCATCCCGACCAGCAGGAGGATCGGCAGCAGCAGGCAGAATGCCAGCAAGTACGCCAGTGCGGTGCGAGGCTGGCCGTGCTTCCACAAGCGGACGCCGAGCCAGCCGGCGGGCAGGGTGGCGATGCCGGCGGTCACCACGGCGGGCGCGCCGGAGAGTCGTGGATAGTGGAACAGGAGGATCAAGCAGCGCCCACGGCCAGAACCCAGGAACCGAGATAGAGAGTGACCTGGGGCAGCGTCAGCCGCCGCGCCTCCATGATCCAAGCATCCTCGCGTTCCGTCAGGCGGTCGTAGAGCTTGCGGAATGAATCGTATTCCCATTCGTTGAGGATTTGGTCTTGCTTCCAGCCTTCGAGTTCGTGCAGGTGCTGTTCGATCTTCCCGGACATGTGGCGGGAATAGGATGCCGGGGAGGCGTGCACCGCCTCTCCGGCGAGGAACCGGTCGAGATCCTCGGCCAGCTCTCGAGCCGAGCTGTAACGGGCAGCGGGACTCTTCTCCAGCGCCTTGAGACAGATGTTCTGCAAGCCGCCTGGGATGGAGGAATCGATCCGCCTGGGCAGCACCGGGTCGTCTTCGCGGATTCGGCGGACTTGCTCGGCATACGCCGGCGCCCGCCACGGAAGCGAGCCGGTCAGCATCTCGTACAGGATCGTGCCGAGGGCGAAAACATCGCTGCGGGCGTCGAGTGAAGCCGCCCCGCCGCTTGTTCCGGGGAGAAATAGGCCGGCGTTCCCACGACCTCGCCGGCATGAGTGAGCCGGTTGATGTCGCCGGCCTCCAGCGCCAGGCCGAAGTCCATCACCTTCGGTTCGAGGTCCGCTCCGACAAGCATGTTCGCCGGCTTCAGGTCGCGGTGGATGATGCCGTGCCGGTGGAGGAAATCCACGGCCTGGGCGACCTTGCGCATCAGCTCCGCTTTCTGACGGATGGTGAGCGGGCGCGCCGCCTCCGTCAACTGAGCGCCTTCAACGAATTCCATGACGAAGTGCGGTTCTTCTTCTTTCGGGCCGAGGGAGTAAATGCGGGCGACGTGGGGATGGCTCAGCCGCGCCATGGCCCGGGCCTCGTGCATGAACCGCTCCCGGACGCGCGGATTGTCGCGGTAGCGGCGGCTCAGCGTCTTGACCGCCACCTTTCGGCCTAGCCGCTCATCGAAGGCGAGCAGCACGCGGCCCATTCCACCCGATCCGAGGGCGCCGGCGATGCGATAGCCGGACAGCCTCTCCGGCAGCGGCTCCGCGAGGTCTTCCGGTTGGCGGGCAGGTTTGCCGACGTCGAGAGATCTCTCGATCAATTCCGCGGTCTCAAGCAGGTCCTGAAGATCCGGCGCGAGGCCGGGGTAGCGGCGGCAGAAATCCGCCGCACTCGCTGTCTGTTCGCGGGCGCGCAGGTCGTGGTATTCGGCCAGCGCCTGCGCCAGCAGGACTTCCCGGTTCTCGAGGTCCTCCGGCGGATTGGTCATGTGTTCACGCGCCGGGCTTCGAGCGCCCGAAACCGCTTGAGGGCGCGGTGCAACAGGAGGGCTGCCGACTCACGAGACCGGCCAAGCTGTTCCGCCATCTCGGCGGTTGTCAGCCCCTCGACTTTCGCCAGGAGAATGGCCTGGCGGTAGTCCTCCGGGAGAGCGTTCAATTTCTCGATGAGCGCGGCGAGTCCCTCTCGCTCCATGAAAACTCGACTCGGGGTTCGCGAGTCCGCCGGTTCAGGGCCGTCCGGGTTGCTTTCGGAACGGAATGCAAGAACGGTCGCGGCCCGGCGCTGCCTGCCGTGATAACGAGCCAGGTCAATCACGGCATGGTCCGCGATGCGGCTCAGCCACCTCAGGAAGCTGCCTGGAGACTCGTAGGAGAACTTGTCGATGTCCTGGAACGCGCGCAGGAAGACGTCCTGAAGGATATCGTCAACTTCAGCGACGGCGCTCAACTCCGGGCCGAGCCGGTAGTGGATTAGCACTGCCAGGCGGCGGCGGTACTTGTCGAACAGTGGCGAGAAGACCTGCCGATCGCCGTGACGGATCCTTTCGAGGAGATCGAAGGTCGACGTCGGGGCTTGCATTCGGAAGCGGGGCGGCTGAAGGTCAGTATACATGTGGGGCGCGCGGAGCGTTGCTCCGCACCCCTGCCTCGGCCAGCGAGAACTGGAGTTGCCGCTGGACGGCGTCCACCCGGTCCAGCCGCACGCTAACCCGATCGCCGATCGAGTAAGTCCGCCGCGACCGCTCTCCGATGATCTTGCGGGTGTTCTCGTGGTAGTGGAAACGCTCTCCCGGCAAGGTGTCAATCGGAACGAGCCCTTCGACAAACAGGTCCTCCAGCTCTACAAAAAAGCCGAACTTCGTGGAGGTGATGATGAGCGCGGTGAACTCATCGCCCAGCCGGCCGGCCATGAACTTGACCTTCTTCCACTCGACGAGCTCGCGTTCGGCCTCCGCGGCCCGGCGCTCCGTGTCCGAGCATTGCGCCGCGATCGCCTCGAGATCCATGGCGGCGGGCGCCTTGCGGTCCAAGGTGGCCGACAGGACCCGGTGCACGACGAGGTCCGGGTAGCGTCGAATGGGCGACGTGAAGTGCGTGTACGTTTCGGCGGCGAGAGCGAAGTGGCCGGTGTTGTCCGGGCTGTAGCGGGCCTGCTTCAGCGAGCGCAGCATCAGGTAGCTCAGGATGCGCTCCTCGGGCTTGCCCTCGATTTTCGCCGCCAGCTTCTGGTAATTCCGGGAGGAGACCTGGAGCCGCTCGTCGGCGAGGACGAGATCCTTGCGGATCTTCCGTCCGTCGCGCTTGCGGTCCACGATGGGGAAGCGCTTGACCGGGATGGCGCCGAGCCCGAGCGAGTGTCCGAACTGCGACGCGATCTCCTCGAATTCCATCACGCGCTTTGGGTCCGGGGTTTCGTGGATGCGGTAGATTGACGGAACGCCCGCCGATTCCAGGTGCGACGAGACCGCCTCGTTGGCGGCGAGCATGAACTCTTCGATGATGCTGTGGGCGATGTTGCGGGGGGCGCGCGTGAGGCCGATCATTTCGCCCCACTCGTCGAATTCGATCAGCGGCTCGGGGAGGTCGAAGTCGATCGAGCCGCGGCGCACGCGCTTGCGATTCAGGATCAGCGCCAGCTCGCGCATCAGCTCCAGACGGTCCGCGAGGTTCGCGTAGCGCTCGCGCACGCCGGGATCGCCCTCGAGGAGGAGGTGAGCGTTGGTGTAGGTCAGGCGCTCGATGCTGCGGATGACCCCGCGGGTGAACTCCTGCGCCACCACGTCCCCGTTATGGTCGATCTCGAGCAGCGCGGAGAGCACCAGCCGGTCCACTTTCGGCTTGAGCGAGCAGAGCTCGGTCGAGAGCTCGAGGGGCAACATGGGCACGGCGCGGTCGGGGAAATAGACGCTGGTCCCGCGGAGGAACGCTTCGGCGTCGATGGGCGTGCCGGGGTGCACGTAGTGGCTGACGTCGGCGATGTGGACATGGAGGGCGTAGTTGCCGTTCGGGAGGCGGTCAACCCAGACGGCGTCATCGAAGTCGCGGGCCGTCTCGCCGTCGATGGTCACCACGTCCATGCCGCGGAAGTCCTGCCGGCCGGCGATCTCGTCCGCGCGGATGGTGCTTGGGAACCCCTCCGCCTGTTCGACGACTTCGGGCGGGAAGCGGTGCGGCAGGTGGTGTTTGCGGATGATGACCTCGACGTCCACGCCGAAGTCGTCCGGGAAACCGAGTATCTCGGTGACGCGACCGGCGGCGCGGCGGCCGGCGTCGGGATAGTCGAGCAGTTCGACGTTCACGATCATGCCGTCGAGATCGGCGGCCGAGGCGACCTCGATGGCTTCCGTGCCGATCCGGTCCGGGCGGGCCGGCGGAGTCTCCAGGCCTTCCGGGATCTGGATCCAGTCGCGAAGGCGGTCGTCGTGAGGCACGACGAAGTTGCCGGCGCGTCCCGCGCGAAACTCGCCGACCACGGTTGGATGAGCCCGCTGGAGGATACGGGCGATTTCGCCTTCGGCGCGGCCCGAGCTGTCGATGCGGGTGATGCGGGCGATGACGCGGTCGCCGCTCATCGCCTTGGCGGCGGCATCCGGCGGGAGGAAGACATCGCCGGCGACCCCTTCGAGCGGCCGGTCGGGGATGACGAACCCGTAGCCGTCGCGGTGGGTCTGAAGGCGGCCAACGACGAATTCCCGGGTGCGGGCGGCGGAGACGAACTGGCCGGGCCGGAATTCGATCAGGTCGCCGCGGGCGGCGAGGCGGGCCAGCGCCAGCTCCAGATCGAGCCGGGAAGCGCCCCTAGCGCCAAGCTCGCGCACAAGCTGCTTGAAATTGGCGCGGGCGCGCGGCAGGCGGTTGATGTGGTCGAGGAGAGCGGTGTCGGAAAGAGAACCCTCGCCGGGCATGGCCAGCTTCGAGTATAGCGGCGGAAACGTGGTCAGCCCCCTGTTCCTCCCAACCACCGCGGCAGCGTCGTGGTCAGCGGCGGGAGGTAGGTGATCAGCAGCACCACCACCGTCTGCACGATCAGCATCGGCACCACCGCGCGATACACCTCCGACAGCGGCTTCTGAAAACGGTACGACGCCAGGAACAGGTTCATCCCCACCGGCGGGGTGAGGTAGCCGACTTGCAAGTTCGCCAGGAAGATGATGCCGAGGTGCACGGGATCGATGCCGAACGCTACGCCCAGCGGTACGAGCAGCGGCGCCACCACCACGATCGCCGAAAAGATGTCCATCAGGCAGCCCACGACGAGCAGGAAGCCGTTCAGCAGGAGCAGGAATACCCAGCGGGAGTGAATGGCGGCGGTGACCCAATCGACGCCGCGCGCCGGGACTTCCGCGTCCACCAGGTAATTGGTAAAACCCAGCGCCACGCCGAGAATCAGCAACACGCCGCCGACCAGCAGGCCGCATTCCGACATCACCCGCGGCGCGTCGCCCCGAATCTTCAGCCCGCGATGAAGGAACGCCTCGACGACGAAGGCGTAGAGCGCGGTGAGCGCCGCCGCCTCTACAGGTGTCGCGATGCCGCCGAACAGGCCCGCGAACGCCACCACGGGCAGCAGCAGTTCCCACTTGGCGTCCCAGGCGGCGCTGGCGGTCTCGCGCCAGTCGAACTTCCGCTCGGTCGGAATTCCCGGCCCCTGGTGGACCGCCAGCCACGCCGTCATCGCGACCATCAGGATTCCCGGCAGAATGCCGCCGAGGAAGACCTGGTCGATCGGGATGCGGGCGACGATCCCATACAGGATCAGCGGCAGGCACGGCGGAAACAGAAGGCCGAGCGCGCCGGCCCCGGTCAGCAGGCCGAGGGCGTTGCGCTCCGAGTAGCGCTCGGCCAGCAAGATCGGCATCAAGAGCCCGCCGAGCGCGAGGATCGTCACGCCCGAAGCACCGGTGAACGAAGTGAAGAACGCGCAGACCAGTGCGGTGACGATCGCCGGCCCGCCGCGAAACTGGCCGACCAGCGCGTCGAACAACCGGATCAGCCGCTTCGAGGCGCCGCCCTCGGCCAGGAAGTAGCCGGCGAGGGTAAACAGCGGGATGGTTGGCAGCGACGGGTTCGTCACTAGCCGGTAGTGGTCCACCGGCAGCGAGGCGATGGGCAGATCCGCGCCCCAGAACAGGATCATCGCCGCGCCGCCGAGGGTGACGAAGACCGGAGCGCCGAAAACGGTTACCACCAGGAGTAAGACCAGCGATGGCGCGACCATATCCGCGGGCGGCACGGGGGGATGGAAACCTACCCACAGGACCCCTCCCGCCATCAGCGCCGCCGCCAGCCGGCCCCACCAGGACGGTGAAGCGAGCCGCAGCAGCCGCAGCGCAATGACGGCGAAGCCCAGCGGCAGAATCGCCTGCACCGCCCACACGGGAATCCCATACGCCAGCAGCTTGCCCGCCTCTCGTTCCGCCTGGACGAATTGCGCGCCGGCGACGGCCAACAGCGCGCTGACGGCGATCGACAAGGCATAGCTGAACAGCCGTGCCGCCGCCTTCCATCCTCCGGGCAAGAAGGCCGTGACCGTTGAGAGCGCCAACAGGCGGTCCTCCCGGGCGGCGATCGCCCCGCCCAGCATCGCCACCGCGAGGGTCAGGTGCTGGACCAGGGAAGTGGCTCCGAAGATGCCTACTTTGAGGGTTGCCCGCAGAACGATCTCCGCCAGCGGGATGATCATCATCGCGGCCAGGGCGAGGGAGACAAGGAGGTTCTCGGCCTTCACCCATGGCCGGGGCCGGGCTCCGGAGCCTTGGCCGCTCATTGTTTTGCCTTCGCCGCGGCGCGGTACTCGTCGAGAATGCGGCGCACTTGGTCGAACATATCGGCGGGCACGAGCCGGCCGCGGATTTGCGGCCAGACATTCTCGGCGACCTTGCGCCATTCGGCTTCGACCTCGGGCGTCACGGGATGCACGATCAGGCCGCGCTTGCGCATGGCGGCCACCGCTTCATCGCCTTCGGTGCGGCTGCGCGTCTTGATCTGCTCGCCGGCCTCGCGGGCGGCCTTCTGCATTGCCTCGCGCGTTTCTGCGGGTAGAGCGTCCCACTGCTTGAGGGCGATCACCGTCGCGCCGACCAGCGGCGCCCAGTTCAGTTCCAGCATGTGTTTGGCGGGTCCGTACAACTGCCCGGCGTTGGCGTGGACCGGGATTGTCGGCACGGCGCTCACCAGGCCCGTTTGCAGGCCGCTGAGCATGTCGTTGGTTTCGAGCGGAATCGGCTGGTAGCCGGCCGCCTTCCAGATCTCGAGCTGGTCATTGTCGCCGGCGCCGGTGAACACCTTGTGCTTCTTCAGATCCGCGGGCCGTATGACAGGCTCCTTGGAGAAGAACCGCACCCAGCCGGCGTCACCCCAGAACAGAACGACGAAACCCTTGTCGAGCAACCGGCGCTCCAGGTCCGGCCGCAGTTTCTCCTGCGCGATGTCCACCTCGGCCAACGAGCGGAACATCATGGGCATGGTCTGGAGGGCGGTGACGGACTTGTCAATCTCAGCGAGCCCGCCGGCGGTCAGCATCGCCGCGTGGAGCTGCCCGACGCGCATGCGGCGCACCATGTCGGCCTCGCTGCCCATGGTTCCGTCGGTGTAGATGGTGAGCGCGACGCCGCCGCCCGGAGCCTGCCGCCATTTCTCACCCATGGACTGGAGAATCTGGTGGAAGGAAGATCCCTTGGGGGCGAGCGTAGCCAGGCGGACTCGGGTCTGGGCGGCCATCGGCGAGTCAAGATGCATCAGCGTGAGCAAGAGGATTGCGGGTCGCAACGGCAGCATGTGGTCTCACTCCAGGAACAGTTCATCGGTTCGTCCGAGCAGCCACCGCGCCCGGCGCTGCATGACGAGATTGGACAAGCGGAATTCCGGCCGCGCGTCCGGGTCGATCGCGAGGGCGCACTGGAGCAGCGACTCGAACTCCTTGCGGTCCTGCCTGGCGACCGACACTGATTCGGCCAGCGCCACCAGCGGCGAGGCGAGCTGGCCTCTGCTCAGCTCGACCGCCTTTTGGAAGTGCATCCGGGACCGTTCGTGCGGATCGCCGGGCACTCCCTTGCGGCTCTGTTCGTACGTGATCAGGAAGGCGTGGATGGCGCCGTGATCGAAGGCCGGGTCCAGCTCGGCGGCGCGGTCGACCAGCGCTTCGACGACGGGCTGATCAGCGACCAGGTCCGGATTGTCCTTGGACAAGGAGATCGCTGAACCCCACGCGGCGGCCGTCCAGTAGAGCAGCGCGACGTCGGACCTCGCCGTCTTCCGCACACTTGCCTTCGGATCTTGACGCAGAAACCCACCGAGGCCCGGGTGCTTGACCTCCAGCCCGCGTAAGCCGTAGTCGCGAGCCCTCAGGTACAGCTTGCGGGCGCGTGTCCGCAGTTCGCCCGCCTTGGCGAGGTCGCGCGGTTCGACTTCATCCGCCTCCTGCTGAATGAAGGCGTAGGCGTACTGGGTGAATCCGCCGGCCGCGGCCTGAAGCAGCCCGCGGTGGCGCGGGTTTTCCTCGAGCAGGCTTTCGATGAGCTTCAGGCTGAAGGGAACGGCGTCGCGCACCAGATCGGGGTCGTTGTCGGAAGCGAAGACGGTCCCGCTTTTGGCAAGCGAGTCGCCGAGCTTGTTGATGGCGTACCGCTTGACCGAGCAGCCGGCGGCCAGCATCGCCAGCATCGCCGCCGCGAGGATTCTGTAACCGGGGCCCATACGTGCGCAGGCTCCAGGTTCAGAATACAACGGCGGCACGGCGCGGGCGCGTATCGGGAACGGCGGTTACGTGCCGGGCGACAGCGGGTCGTACTCGATCTGGACGAACTGGCCGGTGAACGCGAGGAACCGCATCCGGGCCTGGAGCTGGAGGCGCGGATCGTCGGTTCCGGTCACCTGGAACGAGCGCAGGAAGCCCGCGAGGTTCTTCACGGCGTACAGGTCTTCGAACGTGCGGAACTTCAAGTAGCCGGTGCCGAGTTCGCGCCCGGCGGGCGACCCTTCCGAGACATGCGCGTACAAGGTGGTGTAGTCGTCGAGAACCTCCCGGGTTCCGCGCGGGCCGGCCGGCTGGTCCTTCTGCATGTACTTGCGGCCCTCGAAGGTGTATGCCCGTCCGTCGTTGCACCGGAATTCGAGGTGGTAGCGCATCTCCGCTTCGGCGGTCGCCGGATTGACGCGGAGGTAATTGAAGAAGCTGCGGCGCTCGTCAACCGGAAAGGTAGCCGGGCCGGCGCCTTCGAACTGCTCGAAGGTGATCGTGCCGGCGGCTCGGGCCTCGTGGGCCTGCCCGTCGATGAACTCATTGACATCGCGGATCGTCATCCGGAGCTTGAACCGGCAATCGCCGCCGCCCGGCGGTTTTCCCGAGGCGGGGATGCGCGCGGCGATTTCGAGATCGCCCGTCCGGCCCGCCGCGCTGGTGAACTGTCCGGGGAAGTACCAGCCCTCCATCTCTTCTTCGAAGATCATGCCCACTCCGCTCGGCAGGTATGCTTCGAGCAGCGGCCGCAGCAATGTGTTCGTGGGAAGTTCTGGTTTCTCGGCGCGGTTCAGGAGGTAATAGAAGCCCAGCCGCTTCTGGTCGCCGCCTTCAACATGGAACAGCCCGAGCGATGTTTCCGGCAGAAGCGCAGACACGCCGCCCGGAATGTCGGCGACGTACTTGCCGATGAGGAGGTCCGGGGAAAGCCTGCGGATCTCGTCGCGGAACGGGGTGAAATCGTCGAGCTGGAAGTGATTTGCTACGAAGCTCGGCATCACGAGACCCTCCATCAGTCCCATGAGCTGATAGCGGGCTTCGAGGCGGCCGCCGGGCTTGCGGTCGAATTTCAGGTACGCGACGCCGCGAGCGTGGTTCGCATTCGAGATCGTGTCCATCCGCCAGGCGCCCTGCAACTCGTCCGGTGTGGGGACGGCGGCGCCCTCGTAGAGCCGGCGATGGTCGTCCACCGTCATCTCCGTGAAGCTGTACGTGCGGGTCATCGGGAAAGTGAACAGGCGGAGGCCGTTCGGGTAGTCGCCGAGGTAGACGCGGCCGATCAGCAGGTTTTCGTTGACGACCTTGAAGATGTCATAGAAGCCCTGCCAGGGCGGATCGATGTAACGCAGAAGGATGTAGCGGCCGGGCGCGAGATCGCCTGTTCGCTCTTTGAGATGGATTTCCTCCAGGGAATTCCGCGCGTTGATGCGCCCGTCGGTGTCGCTGGTGACGCCTGCGTACTTCTTGCCCTGCTTGAAGAAACGCTTCCTGAATCCGGTGAAGATGGCCGCCGACATGGCATTCAGAATGTGGCCGCGCGGGAAGAAACCCTTCCAGTACTCGTCGTTGCGGACGGCCCGGTTCGGGAGGTCGATCTCGCGGCGGCCGCTGTTGAGCATGACGTCGGCGCCGAGCGTGTCGCAACGCTGGAACAGCTTCTCCAGTTCGCCCTCGCGCTCGCCGAGGACCCGCCTGGCATCGAGGCCGGCGAAGCCCACCGACACGTTGGGGGCCGGGTACGCCAAGCCCTGCATCTGGCGGATCTTGCGCTCGGCGATGCGCTCGGCCAGGGCGGAGATGGTCAGGAAGGGGTTGACGCCGAGGGCCGAGGGCAGCAGCGCGCCGTCGGCCACGAACAGTCCCTGGTGGACGCTGCCGTCGCCGGAGTAAACCCGCCCGAACTCGTCCACCGCGCCCTGCATGTAGTCCACGCCGATCGGGCAGCCGCCGATGGGGTGCGCGGTGACCAGGTGGCGGATGTTCAGGAAGCTCCACGACGGGTTTTCGATGAAGGTAGCGCCGAGAGCCCGGGCGTGGCGGCGGAGCTCTTCGTTGATTCGGGTGAACAGCACCTGGCGGCCGGCGTCGTCCCACTCGATGCGCATGCGTCCGTCCCGCTCGAACAACGGCGTTTCGAAGACCATCGTTCCGCGCGCATCGTCGATGCCCATCACCAGGTACATCATGGTGTGGTCGAGGGCGCCGCCGGAGGGGAGATCGGAGAACAGGCCGGAATCGCGGAGGGCGCGGGCTTTTTCGGCGGCCTCGTCGCCGGTGTCGGTGTCGAGCCCGGGCATGGTCATGAAGAGCCGGGCCGCGCCTTCGACGAAGGCTTTCGGGAAGGACAGGTCCTCGATGGTGATTCGCTGCTCCATCGGCAGATGGCCGTTGTAGCGGATGGCGCCGACGATGGTTGGCCCAGGGCCGTTCGCCGCCCGGGGGCTTTCCGGATGGTTGCCGAAGCCGAGGACCTGGGTGCGGAAGTCGCCGTTGTAGGCGATGCCGAAGAAATCGCCGTTGCCGCTGAAGCCACTTCCGAGTCTCGGCGAAGTAGGGAGGCCTTTGGCCGCGGAGCGCATCAGGATTTCGGTGGTGTTGATGGAGCCGGCCGCCAGGATGACGTTGCCGGCCTCGAGCGTGAATTTCTCGGTGGCGGTCTTGCTCTTGTACCGCCGGCCGTGGACCCGCCAGCCGCCGTCCGCCTTCTTTTCGATCCACTCGACTTTGACTTGGGTGTAGATCTCGGCGCCGGCGTTCTTTGCCATCGGAAGGTAGTTCATGTACAGGGTGTTCTTGGCGCCGACGTTGCAGCCGGTGACGCAGTCGCCGCAGTCGGTGCATTTCCGCTGGTCGACGCCGTGGGCGTTCGGCCCGTCCGGGTGGAAATTGACGGCGATGTGAAGCGGCGTCGTGGCCAGCCCGATCTGACCGGCGCGGCGCTGGAGCGCCTGGACCTTGAGGAGATCCAATGCGCGGGGATGCGGGGTCGCGTCGAGCGTCTGGCGGGCGCGCAGGTAGTACGGCAGCAGCGCGGCATGGTTTAACGACTTCGGCCAGCCGGCCAGGTCGAACACCTCTGGATCCGGAATGATGGCGACGTTCGCGTTGATGAGCGAAGTCCCGCCGAGGCCGTTGCCCTTCCAGACCGAGATGTCGCGGTAATTGAGGATCTCGTGCAGCCCGAGAGGATTCAGGTCGCTGCGGACCTCCGCCGCGATGCCCGTGAGGGTGTCCGGAAATTCGCCGACGGGCCACTCGCGGCCGCGCTCCAGGATGGCGACCGACGGTTTCGGGTTGAGGTTTGCGGTTGCGATTCTCGCCGCCGTGATGGAACCGCCGTAGCCGGAGCCGACGACGATGAAATCGTACGCGTCCTTGTGTAACGACCAGTTGTTGGAAAGCATGAGCCTTTCCCTCCGAGTTGAAGCCATTGTACCGTTGTTCGGTTGTTCGGTTGCAATCCGTCCGCCGGCGTGGTCTGATATCCCTTTCCCCATGACACTCGGAACCAGCGCGGTCTCTTCCGGCACAAGCCCCACGCGGGCGCGGTACTGGGTGATCGTGTTTGCGGTGACGCTGTCGATCCTCGCTTACATCGACCGCGTCTGCATCTCGATGGCCGCCCCGAACATGATGCGCGACCTGGGCCTCGACAAGGTGCAGATGGGCTACGTGTTCTCGGCCTTCGCTCTGGCCTACGCGCTGTTCGAGATCCCGGGCGGATGGATGGGGGACGCCTGGGGGCCGAAGCGGGTGTTGATCCGCATTGTGCTGTGGTGGTCGTTCTTCACGGCGGCTACGGGCTGGGCCTGGAACCTGGTGTCCCTTTGGGTGACCCGGTTTCTGTTCGGCGCCGGGGAAGCGGGCTGCTTTCCGAACCTGACCAAGTCGTTCACCACCTGGCTGCCGGCGGAGGAGCGCGTGCGGGCGCAGGGCATCATGTGGAGTTTCGCCCGCTGGGGCGGCGCGTTCACGCCGCCGCTGGTGATCCTCGTGTTCCGGTGGTTCGATTGGAGACACGCCTTCCTGATGTTCGGGTTCTTGGGGCTCGTGTGGTGCGCCTTCTTCTGGGCTTGGTACAAGGACAACCCCCGTGAACACAAAAGCGTCAACGCGGCCGAGGTCGAACTGCTCAAGGGCGCCGAGGCCACGGCGGCCGGGCATGGGGACGTCCCCTGGGAGAGACTGCTCTTCTCGAAGACGGTCTGGCTGCTCTGGCTCCAGTATTTTCTGCTGGCCTACCCCTGGTACTTCTACATCACCTGGCTGCCCACCTACTTGCAGGAACATCGCGGCCTGGACCCCGAGCGCAGCTCCTGGGCGGCGATTTTCCCGCTGCTGTTCGGCGGATTCGGATCGCTGTTCTGCGGGCTGATCTCGGCGCGCGTGGCCCGGTGGATGGGCAGCGTGTCGCTGGCCCGCCGCTGGCTGGGCAGCATCGGCTTCTTCGGCGCCGGCACCCTGATCATCGTGTCGATCCAGGTGAAAGACCCGTTTCTGGCGATGATGGTGATGGGGCTGGCGAGTTTCTCCAACGACCTGGTGATGCCCGGCGCCTGGGGCGCCTGCATGGACGTCGGCGGCAAGTACGCCGGCACGCTGTCCGGCTCGATGAACATGATGGGCAACCTGGCGGGTTTCGTTGCTCCGGCGACGGCCGGCTACCTGCTCCAATACACCGGCAACTGGAACGTGCCGCTGTACGTGATGGCGGGCGTCTACCTCTTCGGCACGGCCATCTGGCCGTTCATCGATCCGGTGACGCTGCTGGAGAAGACCCGGCTGATGGCGTACGACTCGCTGTTCGTCATCTGCGGCGTCATGCAGTCGATTCCCCTCATGTTTGCGCTGGTCTTCCGCTTCCGTTCGGAGAATGCCACCCTGGCGCTGGCCGGCGGGTCGATTCTGGTAGCCGCGTTGAGCGTCGCCGTGTCCCTGTCGCTGGGGCACATCGGCCGCAGGTACCGCGGCAACCCGATGTATTACCGGCTCTACGGCGTGGTTGGAACGGCCGGCGGAATCCTCGTGTGGCTCGCAAGCAGCCCGCTGCACACCGGCTACGAGATCTGGTTGTGGGCGGTGATCTCCCTGACTCATCTCCCGTGGTATCTGTTCCTCGGCTACATTGCCCGCAAGCGGCTTGGGCATTAACCACGGAGACACAAAGAACACAGAGGTCTACTCAGGGATCTCCGCTTCGTCGCCGCGGCTGCCCTGACGACCCTGCCTGGACTGGCGCAGCCGGCCGGCGAAGAGGTGTTGTTTCAGGACCTCCCCGTGGTCGAGGCGGCCGCCCTGCACGTCCAGACCCTGGAGGAAGCCCCCGCCAACGTCACCGTCATCACCCGCACGGAAATCCGCGCGTACGGCTACCGCACGCTCGGCGAAGCGCTCGCCGGCGTGCGCGGCATGTACGTCACCTATGACCACATCTACCACTACGCCGGCATCCTGGGGATCCTCCCTCCGGGGGACTACAACACGCGGTTCCTGGTGATGAGCAACGGCCACCCAATGACCGAGATCAACCACAACTCCAACAGCTATTTCGGGCAGGACTTCGGCCTCGACATGGATCTGGTCGAACGGATCGAGGTCGTGCGCGGCCCGACCTCGGCGCACCAGAACGCGAGTTCGTACCGATCGGCGGGAGTCGAAGGGGAACTGCGTGGCCGGCTCGGCAACGGCTTGGAGGCGGGCGGCAGCCTGGCGGTGTAGCAGGCCAGGGTCGGCGCCGGGCAACTGCCCGCAACTCCCCGCGGGCGATCGCCAAGGCCAGGGCATCGGCGTTGCTGCCGGGGCGCAACCTGCGCCTGAGCGGCGGGTGGCAGCATCTCAGCTTGCGGCGCACCCGGTCCGGCGCCCGTGCTCGGCCGGTAGCCTTGCTGGACTTCACCGCCACGACTTCGGGCCTGCACCCGCTGTTCGATGTTCAGTGCGGGGTACGGAATGTTCTCAACTGGCGTTACGACGAGCCGGTCGATCTCGACGTGGAGCGGCTTCGCGCCCCCGGACGGGCGGCGTACGTGAAGCTGATCTGGCGATGGCAGGAATAGGAAGGAACCGCGCTACCTGACACGCCAAATGTCGCTCAGCCGCCTGCTCACGATCCTGATGATTGCCTCAAGCGGCCTGACCGTCCGCGGCGCGGCGGATGCGCAGGCGGGCCAGCCGGGCCGGTGCCTGGTGCTTCTCAACTTCGGTGTCGAGGCGTTTCGGGAAGCCACCGAGGCTGCGCGCCCGGTGCTGAGCAAAGCGGGTTGTGAACCCTACGAAGTATACGTGGCCAGGGACTGGAGGCGCTGCGGCGCACTCTCGCCAACGAGAAACCGCGGCTGGTGCTAACCCTCGGCGCTGAGGCGCGCCGTGCCATCGGCCGGCTTCGGCCGGATGCTCCGGTGGTTTCCGCCATGCTGCTGCACGCCGACGAGGACCGGGCGGCGTTGCGGGCCGCCTCCGTGATCCATCTAGACGTGGCGCCGGCCGAACTGCGCAAATTGTTTCCCGGCAGGACACGCCTGGGGTTGATTCTGGGACCCAGGGGTCGTCCCTGGGAGGGCAACTCCCCGGCGGCTGTCGCCTCGCGGGAGGGTTTCACCCTGGTCACGGTCCCGTGCCAAGGCCAAGAAGAGCTGCTTGCGGCCTTCGACTCTCTGGCGCGCCAGACGGACTTCGTGCTGGCCCTGCCGGACAGCTTGCTGTACAACGCGGCCACGGTAAAACCGCTCATCATCTCTTCCCTGGAGAAGCGGATTCCGATCCTGGGATTCTCGCTGAGCTTTGTCCGGGCGGGCGCCGCCGCCGGCTTCTACGCCGACTTTGGCGGCGTTGGCGTTCAGGCCGCGGAAGCCGCCCGGCGGATCCTGGCGGGCGAACCGGCACCGGCCCGACGATGCCCCGCGCGACGTCGTGGTGGCGGTGAACCAGCGAGTGCTTCGACTGCTCGGGCTGGAGTGGAAGGAGCGGGCGAGGAAAGGCTCGTGATCGTCCGATGAAGCGCCGCCAGTGGGGCAAGCAGGGCAAGCACCGCAGCCTTGTGCGCCAGGTCGTGACTGCCAATATCACGGTGGTCGGCGCTTCCGTCCTGCTGCTCACCACGCTGTTCGCATGCTGGAGGAGGATCTGGCGGCCGCCGGTCTGGATCTGTACCTGGCCGACCTCCAGCGCATCGGCGCCGCCGGCCGGCACCTGCTGGCGCTCATTAACGACGTGCTCGACCTGTCCCGAATCGAAGCTGGCAGGTTGCAGATCCATCTGGAGCCGATCAACGTCGCAGCCGTGGTCGAGGAGGTGGCCGGCACAGTCGAGCCGCTGGCTCGGGGAAACAACAACGTCTTTCACGTGCGCCAGGACGGCCGGAATGTCACGGTATACGCCGATGCGACCCGCCTGCGCCAAGCCCTGTTGAATCTGCTCAGTGATGCCTGCAAGTTCACCGAGAACGGAGCCGTGACGCTGGAGGTGGGTCAGGAACGTTCGGGCGGCCGGGACTGGATCTGCTTCCACGTGATCGACACCGGAATCGGCATCGCCCCCGAGCAGCAAGTGATCGACGAGGGCGTGGAGACCGAAGAGCAACTGGAATGGCTGAAGGCGCTCGGTTGCGATTTCGTACAGGGGCACCTGTTCTCCAAGCCGCTCGACAAAGCCCAGGTCCGGGCGGTGCTGGCGGAAGCCGAGAACCGGAATTCAGCCGCCGATGAACGCCGATAGACGCCGTTGATACTGACGGTCCCATCCGCGTTCCTCGGCGTTCCTCGGCGGCTGTGAAGTTCCATTCAGGATTCAGCTCACCTTTCGGATGCGCGCCTCGACGTCCGCTCGGAGCTTCTCGATGAAAGCCAGCGCATACGCCGCCGGCGAGACGGAGGCGTCCTCGACCAGCGGCGTCAGGTCCATGGCGAAGGCGAGCGCCGTCTCGACGTCGGTCGCGTGCGAGGCGAAGTAGGTGGCGTTGGCCAGCCGCCGGCCGGCAGTGGCCAGGTCGTAGCGTTTGCCCCCGGTCACCTGTGAGTCAAAAATGCCAACCAATGCCGCGGCGATGTTCTCGCGGCTCGAAACCGGCAGCGGCTGCTTGTCCTCGTCAGGCAGCCAGTCCAGGTCCCGCCAGACCTCGCAGCCGTAGACCTTCCTAGGCCGCAGGTCCGGCGAGAGCGTGCGCAGCGCGTCGATGGAGCGCAAGGTGACGGCCACGTGGGTGTCGTGCTTGTCGGCGAGATTGTGGAGGTAGACAACCTCGGGACGCGCGGCCGCGAGGATGGAGGCCAGATCGTTGCGCACCCCGCTGAACTTGGCGTCCTTTACCTCCGCGCTGGTGTAGTCGAGCTGGATCTGGCAGCCGTATTCGCCGACATACGCCGCCTTGCGCTGCTCCAGGCGCCGGACCTTCTGCATCTCCTCGTCGGTGTATTTCTCGTAGATTCCCGCCCGCGGGCTGCCAGCGCCGTTGGTCACCACTACCCCGCTGAACCACTTGTCGTCGAGTCCGAAACAGGCGGCGATCCCGTGGTAGGCCATGATCTCGATGTCGTCCTGGTGGGCGCAGATGCACAGGTGCGTGGTTCGTGAAAGGGCCGCGGGCATGGCGGCGCCGTCGGGGATGAAGAGGTCGGCGGTCGGCTTATGGAATTCCATTTCGTTTCTCTCCCGTCTTGGTCGGTCGGGAATTCACTACCCGGCATGGCCGGAATCCACAGGAATCCCCTTGCTGAGAAAGTGTGAATGCGATGGCCAGCCGCCGATGAACGCCGATCGTTCGCGGCGAGGCACAGCCGCGACCCGGATAACCAGCCCGCCGGCGCACGCGGCTCGGGGCCGCTGATTCGCCTTGCTCCGGCCTGTCGCGATCAGAAGCTGCGGATGAATCCCATTGGCCGGAGGAAGAGACGGCTCAATGCTCATGGCTCTCCCCTCCATCGGCGTTTATCGGCGTTCATCGGCGGCTCCCAATGGAACGTTCTCCTTCGCAACCAGGCACTGCAATCCTCGGCAGGCTGGCGGCGGCCACCGCCTGGCCGTGCCGCTTCTCTTTCTCACTGGGAACGTGAAGCTGGATGCGCTCCGCAAGCTCCGGAAATTCGCCTGCCAGGACGCGGCGGGCCGTCGAGAGGATGACGGCTCCCGCCTCGCCGGACAAGACCCGCCCGAGGACAAGCAGGTGGCGTACATCGTAGAAATCGGCATAGTGCGCGATGGCGTAGCCGAAGTAAGTCCCGATGGATTCGAAGATGGGCCGCGCGCGGCCCTCGCCGCGATCCATGAGCTCCTGCGTCCGGGCGAGCTTTTCGGCAAGCGGCATGTCCTTCGGCAGCTCGATCCCCGCGGCGGGAAGCAGACGATTCACGGCCTGCTGCGAGAAATACTGCGACCCGACGCCGCCGTCGCCGGACCATTCGTCCACCGGCGCCTGTTCGCGGTAATCCACCGGGACGAAGGCGAGTTCGTTGAGCCAGTTGGTGATGGCGCCCTGGGGCGTGACGTAGCCACCAGCCTGGCTGGTGCCCATGGACACGCCGAGCACGGCGTTATCGCCGAGCGCCATGGACCCGGCCAGCGCCGTCACCTCTCCATCGTTCACCACGACGAACGGGACTCCGTTCCAGGCCGCCTGCAATTCGTAGAATAGCCGCCGGATGCGAGTGTCGAACAGGTCTCTCGGGACGCCCCGGAACAGAGAGGCGACGCGGACTTCGTTGTTCACGTAAACGCCGGCGGCGCTGCCTCCGATCGCGTCCACGCGAGGCAGATGCGCCGCGGCCCGCCGCAGGGTGTCGTTGACGCCGTCGAAATGGTACTGTGGATCGGACTTGAAGTAAGGGTCCCAAACCACTTCCTCGGAGTGGACCACCTCGCCGTCGATGACGGCGGCGCATTTGCGGTCGCTGCCGCCGAGGTCGAAGCCGATGCGGCACCCATCCAGGTGGCGGCCCAGTTCCGCCGTTGATTCCTTCTCCTCCGGCGCCGCCTCATAGCGGGTCGGCTCAATCGCCATGGGTTGTCCATAGACTTGCTCACCCATGAAGTGGTAGTCGAACGAACGGCGGCCCGCCGGCGAGTAGACCCGGCGGATGAACTCCGCAATGCGCTGGTCGCCGGCGATCGTCACCTTGTACCCGCCCCGCTGCCAGAGAAGGAACTTCACCAGGCGCTCGACGAACAACTCATTAGCCGGCATCCACGGATCCTCGTGCGGCAAGACGGCAGTGCGGAAGACCGAGATGGAACCGTCGCTTCGTTCCAAGGCGACGGCGAGCGGCTGTGCCCGTCCGCTATGCTCAACCCGCAAGCGATAAACGCGGTTCCACAACGAGGCAGGAAGGAAACCGGGGTCGAGGGGAGGGATGAACTTCGGCGTGACCTGAATGAGACTGAACATATGCCGGCTGTTCCTACAAGGCCAGATTATTGAGCATAGACGAGTCGCACGCGTCGAGGGGGACCGTCCCCTGGCTACGATACACTGAAAGGTCAAGTCATGAGACAGATCCTGCTGGCAGTCCTCATCGCTGGGGTATCCACGGGCCAGACGCTTGACATATCCGGGCAGCGGATTCGCGCCCACGTGAAATTCCTGTCGAGCGACCTGCTGGAGGGGCGGGGCCCTGGAACGCGCGGAGACGCGCTGGCGACCGAGTACCTGGCCGCTCAGTTTGCCCTCGTGGGAGCCAAACCGGCCGGGGACAATGGAACGTACTTTCAGAAGGTCCCGCTGGTGGGAGTGGAAACGCAGGCGGACGCACAGTTGACGGCAGCGGGACCTGGCAAGCCGCTGTCATACCGCTACCTCGACGATTTCGTCGGCTCGACACAGCGGCAGAAGTCACTGGAGGTGTTCGACGCGGAAGCGGTATTCGCCGGCCACGGCATCGTGGCGCCGGAGTTTCAGTGGGACGATTTCAAGGGCATCGATGTGAAGGGCAAGGTCCTGGTGCTCTTCACCAACGAGCCGCCGTCCACCGACGAGAAGTTCTTCGGCGGGCGCGCGCTGACCTACTACGGGCGCTGGACGTACAAGTTCGAGCAGGCGACGCGGATGGGCGCCCTCGGCGCCGTGATCATCCACACCACCCCAACTGCCGGCTACGGCTGGGACGTGGTCCGCGCCTCCTGGGGCCGCGAGGAGCCCTACGTCAAGCTGGCGGCCGGCGACTACGCTCTCTCCTTCGCCGGCTGGCTGTCGATGGAAGCAGGCGGGCGGCTGCTGGCCCTGGCTGGCAGGACCGTGGATGAAATGCTGAAGCTGGCGCATTCGCGCGATTTCCGGCCGCTGCCGCTGGGCATCCGGATCCGCGGGCGGATGCCGGCCAGGATTCGCGAGATCGAGACACGTAACGTGGCGGCGATCATTCCCGGCAGCGATGCGGCGCGGAAGGATGAGGCGGTCATCTTCAGCGCGCACTGGGACCACCTGGGCATCGGCCGTCCGGTCGACGGCGATTCGATCTACAACGGCGCAGTGGACAATGCCACCGGCTGCGGAATCATTGTCGAAATGGCGCGCGCCTGGGCGATGCTGGAGCAGAAACCGCGGCGCTCGGCGCTCTTCCTGGCGGTCACCGCCGAGGAGGGAGGCTTGCGCGGGTCCGCGTTCTATGCCCGGCACCCGATCGTCCCGCCGGAGAAGACCGCCGTCGCTCTGAACTTCGACGCGTTCTACCCGTTCGGGCGGACCAAGGATGTGGTCGTGGACGGCGCAGAGCGGACCACTCTTTGGCCGCTGGTGGAGGAAGCCGCTGCCAGGATGCGGCTTGTGATCAAACCCGACGCGCGCCCCGAGCAAGGGAGCTTCTATCGCTCCGATCATTTCCCGCTGGCGAAGGCGGGTATTCCGGCGTTCTCCGTCAAGATGGGCGATGAGTTCTGGGACAAACCGGAAGGTTACGGCAAGAGGATCTTCGAAGAGTACAACTCAAAGCACTATCACCAGCCGTCGGATGAATATCGCGACGACTGGGATTTCGCCGGGATCGAGCACATCGCCCGCTTCGGCTTCGTGCTGGGGACCAGCGCGGCAAACGTGGAGCAACTGCCGGCCTGGCAACCGGGGGATGAGTTTGCGCGGGCGCTGAAGAAGAGCCGGTAGGTCATTGGCCCTGGTATTCCAGTGGCGCGGCGCCGCGCGCCAGAAAAAAGAAGAAGACCGCCGAAGGCGCACGAGTATTCCTGACTGTTGATTCTCGCCTTTTGGCTTCCGTGGACCGAAGGTCCGCGGCTGGCGCCCTAGTTGCTTTTCCGAAGCAATACAACCGCCTGCGCCTCCGCCGCCCGTCCTTCTCCGACCGGCCCCACCCGCTCGGCGGTCTTGAACTTCACCGAAACGAGGTCCGGATGCACCCCGAGTGTCTCGGCGAGCTTCTCGCGGATGGCGCTCCGGAAATCTTTCAGCTTGGGACGTTCCAGGATGACGGTGGAATCCACGTTGACGATCTCGAAGCCTTGGGAGGCGGCGAGGTCGCGGGCGTGACGCAGGAACAGAAGGCTGCCGGCGCCGGCCCAGCGCGGATCCGTGTCCGGGAAGTGCGTTCCGATGTCGCCGAGGGCGGCGGCCCCGAGGATGGCGTCGGTGATGGCGTGGGAGAGCACGTCGGCGTCGGAGTGGCCTTCCAGACCGAAGTCCGCCGGGATCGCCACCCCGCCAAGGATGAGCAGCTTGCCCGCAACGAGACGATGCACATCCCAGCCGAGGCCGGTCTTGAACTCGCTCACGAAGCCTTCCGCTGGGCGGACTCTTCCTCCAGGAACAGGCGGGCCAGATCCATGTCGGAGGGCTTGGTGATCTTGATGTTGCGGTCGCTGCCGGCGACCACGCTCACTTCCACTTGCTGGAGACGCTCGACGAGGCTCGATTCATCGGTGCCGGTGAAACCATCTTCCCTGGCCGCCGCGAAGGCGCGCTTTAGTAAGTCATATCGGAACACCTGGGGGGTCTGGGCCATCACCAGGCGCTCGCGCGAGAGGGTGCCGTAAATCTTGTTCCGGCGCACCTGCTTGACAGTGTCCACCGGGACAATGCCAACGATCGCCGCGCCGCTCTCAGCGGCTTCCTGAAGTACCTTCTCGATGGTTGCCAGGTCGATGAACGGACGCACGGCGTCATGAACGGCCACCAGGTCGGTATCGGGCGCCAGGCTCGCCAAGGCGTTCTCCACCGAATCCTGCCGGGTGTCGCCTCCTTCGACAAGGCGGACCGGTTTCGCCGGATTCTCCCTGGCGAGAATCGCGGCGACCCAATCCATGTCGTCCTTCCGCAGGGCCACGACGATCTCTGTGACTCCCGGGCAGGCGGTGAACTTGCGAATCGTGTGCAGCAGGATCGGGGAGCCGTCGAGCAGCATGAATTGCTTCCGGCTGGTCCCCGCCCGCTCGGGTGTTTGCCGGCGCATGCGGGTTCCCAGGCCCGCCGCCGGCAGGATAACGGCGACTTTCATGATTTCACATCTCGCTTCGTTGAAACGGCGAATCCCTAACGAGAGGGCTGAGCCGGGGTTGGCGCCGACTCCCTGGACGGCCGCTCCTGTTTTTCGGAATGCGGCTTTTCGTGCACCGCATGCGTCCGCTCATCGTACCGTCCGAAAATCATCTTACCGGCAGTGGTTTGCAGGACGCTGGTCACCGCGATGTCGATCGTCTTCGAGATCATCTTCTTGGCGTTGTCGACCACGACCATCGTGCCATCGTCCAGATAAGCCACCCCCTGGTTGTACTCTTTCCCCTCCTTGAGAATGAAGACCCGCATGGTTTCGCCCGGCAGCACGATGGGCTTCAGCGCGTTGGCCAGCTCGTTGATGTTGAGCACCTCGACGCCGTGAAGCTGGGCGACCTTGTTCAGGTTGAAGTCATTGGTGACGATCTTGCAGTCGTAGGTTTTGGCAAGCTCGATCAGCTTCATGTCCACGTCGCGGATGTGCGGGAAATCGTCTTCCAGGATCTGGACGTTCAACTCAGGCATCTTCTGGATGCGGTGCAGGATGTCCAGGCCCCGGCGGCCACGATTCCTCTTCATCGAGTCTGCCGAATCGGCCACCAGTTGCAGCTCCCGCAGGACAAATTGCGGAATGACGAGAATTCCATCGAGGAATCCGGTCTCGGCGATGTCGGCGATGCGCCCGTCGATGATGACGCTTGTATCAAGGATCTTGAAAACCTGTTTGCCCGACTTCTCGCCTCCGAACAGGCCGCCGAGGGCGGCGAGGTTCAGCATGTCGCCCTTGCTGGCGCCCACGACCATGCCCACGTAGGCCATCCAGAGCAGAAGAACGATCTGGAGGAACGGTACCGTGTGCTTGTCCGGAAGGGCCTGGCTGAGGACGAGAGACATCAGGTAGGCGCCGATGATCCCAAGCACGGACCCGACGGCGGCGCCGATCAGCCGTTTCAGGCTGACCTCTTTGACCCGAACCTCAAACCAGATAATGCCCAGGCTGAGAATTAGGCCGGTTAGGGCGGACAAAGGGGCCGGCAATCCAAGCGGTTGCAGGAAGTAGCCGGCGATGGTGAGAACAGCGACGAAAAGACCACGGATCAGGAGCAGGTCGTTCACGATCGCAACCCTCGTGTACGGGGCTGTCTTATCTTAAGAAGGCAAATATGAAGTCCCGCGCCTAGAAGTATACCACCGACGGGTGGGGCAACTTGTGGTTCCTGGGCGCCGTCGGACGTTGGGTGGGGCCGATGCCGGCGGGCCTGCCTCGCAGGATTAGTGGACTAGAGGACTTTGGCGAGTTCCTCGGCAAACGCGCTGTGAGGGGCCGAAGGCTCGGACTTACCCTTCTTGTTGTGCTTCTTGCCCGCCCGGTGCGCCGGGCGCTGCGCCGGTCTGGGCGCCTGCCCCTTTGACTTCGGCGGCTGCGCGGGGTTCGCCCGCAACAGGCGGTCTTCCAGCGGCGCCCGGTCGAAGCGGCGAATGATCGAGCGCATCTCCTCCTCGTTCGGGGCCTCGATGAAGGCGAATCCTTTGGACTCCTGGGTTTCAGGATTGCGGATTACTTTGATGGCGTCCGCCACCAGGTTTTCGGCGGCGAGCCAGGACTGGATGTCGTCGGCGGTCACCCAGGTCGGCAGATTTCCAAGAAAGACGGTGAAGCTCATTCGGTGGTGTTGTTCACTCCGTCGGGGGCGTTGGGGAATACTCGCTGGAGAGATCCATTCGAGCCTTCCTATCGTATCAGAGTGGTGCCGCGGTTGCAAACAGAAAAAGCTCTTCCGGAGGGCGGCCGGGCTCTCGCGAAGTCCCGCAAAGCTCCGTATTCCAACAACTAAGACGATTTCAGACAACGGGACCTGTTTTTTTTGCTAGGCTTGTGACTGGCTTCGGGCCGGTCTCGGACTTGACGGCCCCCTTGGGCCGCCGGCTAGGGCAGGACAAGCACCTGCCCACCTGAAATGCTATCTTGTCCAGACCTGATCGCCGTGAAACAACTCGTCATCTTGCTGTGCGCCGGAGCCGCTTGGCCCCAGGTCATACCGGATGCGCTGATCCGGGATATCCTCTCGGAAGTCTCCTCGGAGACCGCCCTGGAGCACACTCGGGCGCTGGCCGACAAAGTCCGGTATCCGAGCTCGGAGTCGTTTTTTGAAGCGGCCGATTACGTCGCCGCCGCCGCCCGCAAGCTGGGGCTCGAGAACGTGCGCGTGGAGAGGTTCCCGGCCGGCCGGCCGATGTGGGATCCGCTGGAGGGGGAACTGGACCTGATTGAGCCGGAGGCCAGGCGCATCGCCAGCTTCCGCGATACCTCGGTGCTAATCGCCCTGGGCAGTCCCGATGGGGAAGCCACCGCCGAAATCGTTGACGTCGGCGACGGAACTTCCGAAGCCGACTACGCCGGAAAAGAAGTCGGTGGCAAGATCCTGCTGGCTGGCGGACTGCCCGCCCGCGTGTGGCAGGTCATGGCAGAGAGAGGCGCCGTTGGCCTGCTGTCGGCCGCCTCCGGGGAGTTCTTCGGCCGGCGGACCGCGCCTGACGCCGTACTGTGGGGCGAGGCGCCCCGCTCCGGGCTCGCGATGATGATCAGTCCCGATCAAGGGCGCGATCTCCGAAGCATGCTGCGCTCGCGCAAGACCGTGAAGGTGCGGATGCGGGTCCGTGCCCGGAGATCGGAGCAAGGCGAGATCGGAATGGTCATGGGTGAGATCCCCGGCTCAGTCAAGGACCAGGACATCGTTCTGGTCTCCCACCTCGATCATCAGAAGCCTGGGGCCAACGACAACGCATCCGGCAGTGGCACGCTGCTCGAAGTCCTGGCCACGATCCAACGGCTGGTGGCCACTGGAAAGTTCCCTCCGCCCCGGCGAACACTGCGATTCTGGTGGTCCACCGAAATTCTGTCGGAGCGCGAGTACTTCAAGAAGTACCCGGAGGTGGCGAAGGGAATCCTGCTGGCGGTGAATCTCGACCAGGCCGGCGGCGACCGGAACGCGGAGAACAACTTCATCATGATCGGCAGCCCTGCCTGGCTTGCGACCTTTGCCGACGACCTCCTCCACAGCCTCGCCGAGCACATGAAGAACAGCTACGCGCCTCCGGAACACGAGCCTTCGCCACTGTTCGTCGCGCCGAACGGGAGCCGGCGCTCGTTCCGCCCCGTCTACTGGGACTATGCGCCGTTAAGCGACCATATCGCGTTCGAGGCGAAGGCGGTCGGCATCCCTTGTCTCAGCATGGCGGTTCCGTCGCTGGACGTCATCCACACCAATCAAGACACCATCGACCGTATCGATCCCACCTGGCTGAAGCGTAGCGCCCTGATGATGCTGGCCCCAGCCCTGTGGGCCGCCAACGCCGGGGCCCCGGAGGCCCGGGCGTTGCTCGATTACGTGTTCCGCCGCGCGCGGGTGCGCATCGCCGAATCCGGCGATCCCGTGCGGCAGGCGGAAACGGAGGAGCAACGCCTCGATTCCGTGCGCGCTTTCGACGCAGAACTGTCGACCGAGTCGCGCAAGAACAAGCTCCGCCGCCTGGCGGAAGCGATGGTCGGACAATAGGCGCCAGATGAACAGGAATAACCTTCATCATCGGCGTTTATCGGCGGCTAACTTCTCCACGTACTACTTCTTCCGCGCCTTCTCCACCCGCGCCGTAGTGGGCGGGGTAATCCCCTTGCTTCTGAGGTAGCCCACCAGGTTGCCGTAGTGCTCGTTCAAGGCAACAATGTGGTTAATCATGACGTCGGCCGGGTAGTACTTGCGGCCGCGGGCCTCGCGTTCCTCCCAAGCCTTCTGGTCGTTCATCCGCCGGTACGATTCGTCGCAGTAGGCGAACGACTTCCGCAGCTCACCGATTATCTCTGCCTTGGGCGTAGCAGCCGGCGGCCCTTTCACCTCCGGCGGCGTTTCACCTCCGATGGAAGCGCACAGGGAGTAGTTCATGACGACGGTGTGGGCAAACCACTCGGAGTAGGCGCGCTGCGCCGGAGTCAGTCGAAACTGGAACTGATCGGCCGGCATGAACTCAGCAGCCTCGATGGTGTTCAGCTTCGCCGTCTCGTAGCGGCGGTTCAGGCCCTCTGTCAGCGGTCCGGGCGACTGGCAAAGTCCGGCGCCTGCAATCCAGAACAAACTCGGCAGAAGGTGTTTCATTTCACGCAGCGGGAGGATTGCGCCGCGCATCGATGAACGACTTGACGCACAGCGCGACGAAGACTCCGGTCAACACGGCCATGATGGACTGCGAAATGGCGGCGGCCGGACGGGCAATCTCGGCTCCCCCCACCATGCGCATGAGCTTCGGAATGCCCGAGACCGACCCGGCGAAGCCAAGCAGTCCGACCACCACCGCAATGTGCATGACCAGCTTGCGCCGCTTGTCGTCGCGCGAAAGCCAGCCAAGCGCGCCCAGCACCACGCCGAAGAAAGCCGGAATGAGCGCGGTCACGCTGGCCGCTCCCGTGGCGGAATACCCGATCAGTCCCAGAAGAATCAGCGCCACTCCGATCCCGATCGTCTTGTTGACTAGCATGCGCCCATTCTACCCCGCGCGAACATGAGTCTCGGCCGTCAGGCCGCTGATCACGTCGCGGGCGCGGACGCGCCACGTGCCCTGATCGTTCAACGCGAACGGAATCTCAAACCGCGCCCGGCCACCCACGATCGTCACGTTGGAGGTGTAGTGACGCGCCAGACGGCCTTTCGGGTCGAAGACCTCGACGCGCGCGACGGATCGGTCCACACCTGCCCCGGATTCGTCGGTGAGACGCAGATTCAGATCCGCATCGATCTCCAGCTTCGCGATACGGCTGGGCCTGTCGATCAGCAACACCGGCATCGAGGGAGAGGCCTCGATGGTTGAGCCAGCCTCGCCGCCGCGGAGCAGATCGTAAGTGATCCCGTTCGCCCGCGGGAGGGTCACGGTAGTCTCGGCTCTTGGCAACAAACCGATGAGACGCGAACGTCCGAACTCCCGCACCGTGCGCAGGAACTCGCCTTCGATATCGAAACCCGGCCTGACGCCCACGTCGCCGGGACCGCGCCGCACCAGGCCCTTGCGCTCTCCCAGCCACAGCGGCTTCTTGCGCCAGCGGCATCGCTCGTCCATGCGGCCCGTCTGCTCGTCGGCGAACACCGTTCCCCCGCCGTCCAGGAACCGCTCGATCGCGCGCGCTTCCCTGTCTGAAATCGCGATCGAATACGGCAGGATCAGTACGCGATAGTCCTTGAGCGCTCCTGCTTCAATCTCAGGACTGGCGAGGAACCGAAACTGGAGCCCGCGCCGCTCCAGTCCCTTGACCCAGGCCGCGCGCCGCCTCATCAGCTCGGCGTAGTTCTTCGAGCTCTTCTCGTCGTCCTGCATTTCCCCGGAGATCGCGCCGTCGGTGATCCAGGCGCCGCGAATGCTGGCCATCGAGAAATGCACCGCCACGCCGTCCTCCCGCACCTTCGAGTTCATGAAAATCCGCCCGATCCCGGACTGGATTCGGCCGAAGGCCTCCGCGAGCGCTTTCCCCTGCTCGCTGAGCGTCAGGTCCGGGTTCAGCAGTGTGAAGTGCCAGAAGATGGAAGCGCCGTCATGGCCGCAGAACAGGCGGCGCCATTGTTCGTATTGCGCTTCCTCCCCGGTCAGGCCATAGCCGGTGAAGCCGGTGATCGTCATCCCGGGGTTGAACAGGTGATGCATCGGGTCCTGGTCGCCGTGGGAATAGGGCTGCAAGTAGTCCAGGCGGCGGTCGATCTCGTACCAGTTACAGCCGTTGTGCGCCGTCGGCACTTGCGTGCCGGAGATCGATGCGCGAGCGCCGGGGTCGATCGCCTTCAACAGATCTTTCGCCCTGGTAAACGCGTCCACGAACACCTGCTCCATGTAGACGCGATGATCCGACCACGGCGCGAAGTTCCCGTGCTTCTGGGCTTCCGCCGTAGTCATCGGAACGACCGAATCCCAGTCGCGGAACGCCGTCCCCCAGGCCTGGTTCAAGGCTTCGAGGGTCCGGTACTCGCGTTTGACCCATTCCCGGAAACCGGCCAGCGCCTGGGGCGCCCAGTCGACGTCGAACGCGTCGCCATAACACGTGAGCGACGACTCGTCGGCCAGGTAATACGCGAACGGCTTGAGTGGCGCGAGCGGTCGGATCTGCTTGTCGAGCTGTTCCCGCATCCCCGCCTCGAAGGCCGGCGATTGCAGGACCACGTCGCGTGTCAGGTACTTTTTGTCGCCCGTCTCCGCATAGGCGGCCTTGCGTTCAAGATACTTCTCGCGGTCGTACCAGTAGATGCCGAAGCCCGGCAGGTGGCTGCTGGCCATCAGCTTGAAGTTCCGGTCGCTGGAGGCCAGCGTCGTGATGCCGATCTTGCGAAACTGCTCATCGAGAGCGGGGATCCACGGCTGGTAGGAGCGCGGACCGTACCACGGCATCAGGATCTCGTAGTCGGTCCACTCGCGGGAGGACGCGGCGAACTTCACCGGAGCTTGGACCAGCGCGGCGCCGGCAGTGGCGCGCACCCAGCCCGAGTGGACCAGCGGTCTTCCCGCCTTCAACCGCGCCCGATCGACGCCGTCCGCCCTGGCAACCACCCGGCCCAAAGCGTCGATCAACTCGACGCGCGCGGGCCGGGAAGACTCCCAGCTCACCTCGATGGTGTCGCCTTCACCGATAAGCTCCGCCGATGCCTTCAGGTTCGAGAGGCGATCTCCGGGCGGAAGTTGTGGTGCCTCCACCACCGAGATGCGGAAGCCGGGGCGAGCCTGTTGTTCGACGAAGTAACGGCCGGGCTCCAGCCCTGCATACGGTGGCAGCTTGCCCGTGCCCGACGCCGTGATCCGTCCGAAGCGGTCGCGGAGCCGCCACTCGCCCTCACCGGCGTTCCAATCCGGCTCCGAGGCCGGCTCGCGCCGCGCCACCCAGATCAAGGTCCGGCACAGGAGCGCGTAGAAATACTCCCAGTAGACATCGGTGAAACCGCTCCGCGCGTCCATCGGCATGTGCCAGCTCACCCCCGCGTTGCGGTACGCGTAGCACGCCACCCGGCCCTTGCCATACTCCGAGGCGGCGAGAATCGGGTCGCCCGTCTGCGTCTGGATGAGCACCGTGCTGCCAGGCTCTGGCCGCGTGGGGTAGTGCTCGAGCCACTGGTGCGGGAACGCCTCGACGGGGATGCCTCGGGTGATGTAGTGAGGAACCGACGGCCGCCACGGTGATTTCTCGCCGCCTCCCGGCTCCCTCGGCTCTTCGGGATCGGAGAGAACCGGTGGCTCGATTCGCGGCGCCAGCGGGGACAGCTCGCTTTGAAACGGCCGGATCAGCACCAGCCCGCACCCGTCGCGAACACGGCGGACCAGCGCCTCGCGCGACCGCGGCGTCAGCCGGGTCCAGCCGTGATTCAGCGGCAGCAGGATGGCATCGAATGCCTTGTTTCCGGCAAGCTCCTCTTCGAGGTAGCCGTAGATCAGCTTCAGGTCGCCGCGCTCGGCGCGCGCGCCGTAGTCCTCCCCGAAGCTCATCGTCCACTTGTTCAGGTCCCACTCGGGATCGATGGTGACGGTGGTGAGGTCGAGCGAAAGCCGCTGCGCCAGCTCGACGACCGTCCGGCCCTCGCTCACGGTGGGAACGGCGAGAAGCCGGATCGGCCCGCCCGCGAGCGGCTTCGCCCAGCGGACGTGCGGCGTCTCGATGTCGAGAGTGTAGGGCGCCTCGAAGCGCTTCCCTCCCCCGCGCCTGACCCCCATCCCGACGTCCTGCGCCTGTGCGGGCTGCCGGGCGAACCCCATCGAGATCAGGGCACGATCAAGAAACTCCCTGCGGCTCCAGCGCCAGTTGATCATGCGCCACTGGTGCCTTTCCTCATCACTTCCTCATCATCGGCGTCCATCAGCGTTCATCGGCGGCTTCCAACTTTTCCAGCTTCCAGGGAAATGAATGGAACTAGATGAAAGCGATGACGTCGATCTCGACCAGGGAATCCCCCGGTATGCCTCCGGCGGCCGCGATCGTGGTGCGCACCGGCGGATTCGCACCGAAGCGGCCGCGGAACACCTCGTTCATCGCCTTGTAGTCCTTCAGGTCGTTCAGGTAAACGTTGCACTTGAGCACCTTTTCCATCGACGACCCGGCATTCACGAGTTCTGTCTCAATCTCGTCCAGAACATGCTTGGTGTGCGCCTTGATGTCCCCGGCGAAGTGCGCGCCTTTGCCCGCGATGAAGAGCAGATTGCCATAGGACACAGCGCCTGAGAACAGCGGCGTTTCCTTCGGTTTTTCCCCCCGGTAGTGGACCTTCTTCACCGGCTTGGAGTCTGCTTGGGCCCGCGGCGCCGCCACCGCCGCCGCGGCCGCGGTTGTCAGGAATGCTCTGCGCTTGCGATTCATGATCACCTCAGAAGAATCGTACAATGAAATCGTGGTGGAGCAGGCGTTGCGCCTGCCGAGCCTGTTCCATCGTTCGCTTGGAGGTTTCACCGGAAGGTGATCGTACTGTCATCGAATCGTAACGGACGACACGGTACCTTCAGGGTGAATGAGCACGATGAAGAAGATTGTCCTCATCGAAGATGATGCGGACCTGTTCGCCCTGTTGAAGTACAACCTCGAGAACGAGGGCTTCGTTCTCGTAGGCTCCCAGACGGGCAAGGGCGCCATCGAGTTGTGCCGGAGGGAGCGCCCCGACCTGATCATCCTCGATATCATGCTGCCCGACTCGGACGGCCTGGAGATCTGCAAGGGCATCCGGAGCCATCCGGACATCGCTCACATCCCGGTGATCTTCCTGACTGCTCGCGCGGCGGAAACCGACAGGATCGTCGGCCTCGAGCTTGGCGCGAACGACTACATCGTGAAGCCGTTCTTCGTGCGGGAGCTGATTGCCCGGGTGAAGATCCAGTTCCGTGGCCAGGCCAAGCCGTCCCGCGTGCTTAAGGCCGGCAATCTGGAGATGGACCGCACCAGCCTCCAGGTGCGCGTCGCCGGCCAGCCTGTTTCTCTCACCGCCACTGAGTTCCGTCTGCTCGAGTTCCTGATGAGCCGGCCGGGCGTGGTGTTCAGCCGCGAGCAACTGCTCGACGCCGTCTGGGGACACGACCGGGCGGTCACGGACCGTACGGTCGATGTGTACGTCCTGAGGTTAAGACAAAAGATCGACGCCGACCCCTCCTCATCGTCAATGATCCGCTCCGTGCGAGGCTTCGGGTACAGCTTTGCGGAAAAGACCGAAGAAGCCGTCGCCGGCGTCGGGAACGCCGCCGCCTCCCGCTGAGAAGGGTGTAAGGAATTTGCCGCCGCCGATGAACGCCGATGAACAAGCGGGACCGGTTCATCTCCAACGGCTTTGCTCTGCGGCCCAAATGATCTCCGCCTGCCTTCTGAAGCGGCAGCGAGCCGTGACAGTCGAAAGCAGTGAACGAGTGCTCTTCGACGGATTCGCTGTCAAGAGCGGAATCAGCCCTTTATCATCGGCGTTAATCGGCGTTCGTCGGCGGCTGATAAGTTCTTCGCCGCGTTACGGCTTCTGCCGCTATCGCCGGATTTCCGTGGCTTGCAGCATATGGCTCGGCTGCTCGGGCCAGCCGAGAAGCCGCATGACCAGCCGGTCGAGCGCCGAGTAGCGCACGAACGCGAATCGCTCGACTTGCCGCCCGGTTGTCAGTTCCTTCTCCAGCCTGGATACGACCCGCTGCGGCGACACGTCGTGGGTGTTCCGGATGTACCAGATCGTGGCGGCGCGCCCTTCCGCCATTCTTTCCGACAGCTTCTTCTCCCAGTCATCGTCTCCGACGAACACAGCGGCAACGCTGGCCGGCAAGCGCCGGATGACGGGGTGGATGCTGGTGTTGTAAGCGTCAATCACCAGGAGCGCGCCGGCGGCGGGCAGGCGAGGCAGAATCGTCCGTGCGATCTCCTCGTTGGGCACGACGTACGCCTTGCTCAGGAAGTTCTCCTGATGGAAGTAGCTGTAGGTGGCGGCAGCGGACGAGACCAGGACCAGCCCGCCCGCCAGCAGGCCGGCTCTTCGGGAGCGGCCCATCCCCTCCACGAGCAACAGCAGATAGAACGGCAGAAGGAACAGCAGCCGGGCGGGGACGAAGGCGAATGACACCCAACGCGCCACGCCGTAGTAGGCGATGGCGCCCGTTGGAACCACTACGGCGAGCCAAGCCGGCGGCTGACGCAAACCCCTCCAGACGAGAACCAGCAGCAAAGGAGCCACGACCAAGCCCAAGGCAACCACCCACAAGGGAAACGTCTCGCCGAACGTGAACGACACAAACCAGTAGGCGAGCTTGATCGGGTGTTCCAGCATCGGGTTGGCCGAGGGCGTGTACGACCGGAACTGCGCGGTCATCGCAACGCTCCACAGCATGTGGCGGACCCAGGGCAAGTAACCGAGCGCGATCAAAAGGTCCACCGTAGCGAGAGAGACCAGCGACGGCCATTGCCGCCGGCGCACCGCGATCCAGACTGCAAGAAGGTTCACCCCGGCGGCCACGGCCAAGCCCGGCGCATAGTGCGTGTAGAGCAGCGCCAGCGCGCCGAGCGCGAACACCGCTCCCCGCCGCCTGCTCGTCAGGGCTTCCACGAGCCGCTGGCCCGCGTGGATGGCCAGGCATCCCAGCAACACCTGGAGCGCGTACGGGCGCGCCATGCGGCCGTATAGCAGCAGGCACGGCGAAAAGGTCCACAGCACAAGAAACCACGCCCGGCTCCTGGAATCCAGTTCTTGAAGCCAGAGCTTGTGGATGGCCCATGTGGCAAGCAGCAGCAGAAGCCCCGACAAGACTCGCGCGCGCTCCACCGGCAGGCCTGGCAGCGGAAGCCTCAACCACATGTGCGCCAGCGCGTAGTACAGCGGCGGGTGGTAATCCTGGCGCAGGGCGTCCGGCATCTTGTCCAACGGCAGCGTCGAAATCCGGAGCGTGCCGACCTCATCGCCCCAAACCGGCAGCAGGCCGGGGCGGATCAACAGCAGACACCCCTGGACTGCCAGAAAAACCCACAGGACGTGGCGACTCGAGGCCGGGAACTTCATCGGGCAGGAACCAATCTAGCAGGTCGCCATAGAGCCGGACGCGCTGGCGTACCCCGACGGTGTAACGTTTCTTTCAATCTTTCTTTATGGCATGTTCATTCTCGCTTGGTATCCTTCGCCCGTATGCAAAAGTGGACTGCGCCGATTCTGCCCCTGTTTGTGTGCCTGTTCTCTGCCGGGGCTCATGCACAAGTCGCGGTGGTCAACGCCGCCACGTTCGAGCCAGGGTTCCCGGTTTCACCGGGTTGCTGGGCTTCCGCCTTTGGCAATTTTGCCGGTGTACCAGCGACCTTCGCTTCCAGCCTTCCATTCCCAGACACTCTGGGTTCAGTGCAGGTTCACGTGAACGATGTGCCGTCGCCGATGAACTACGTCGGACCGTTGCAGATCAATTTTCTAGTGCCTAAATCCACCCCAACCGGCAACGTCCCGCTGCGGATCACTTTCTCGGGGGTGACACTCTATGACGGGTCGCTCAACGTGTGGCCGATCAGCCCGGGTTTGTTGATCGCGTACCCCGCCGATCCGACGCAACCGGGCGCAATCCTGAACCAGGACTACACGTTGAACAGCCAGCAGAATCCTGCGCTGCGGGGATCAGTCATTCAAGTTTTCGGGGTCGGCGCTGATTTCGCCGAACTCCCCAACGATGGCGAGCCGGCGCCGTTGGACCCGCTGATCCATACGACAACCGCCCCCAAAGCCTGGGTTTCCGTCGCTGAGGCCGTTGTCGAGTTCAGCGGCCTTGCCCCCAGCCTGGTAAACACCTGGCAGATTAACGTCCGGGTCCCGGACCTGACGTACATCAGCGGCCAGGTGCCGCTCGTCGTCGAGCTTTCCGGCCTGAGAACCAACGTTGTCTCCTTCTGGGTCGCGCCATAAGCCAGCACCCTTCCAAACCTGGGGCCGTTCCCATCCCCGGCAAACTCGGCTAAGGCTGGCTCCGGGAATCCTGTGCGCTCGACAACCCGGTTTCCCGTAGACAAGGCGGCAAGGGCAACGAGATCCTGATCGGTGACACAGAACATTCTCTTCCGCGTAGTCGCCGCGTAACGCCACCAGTTCAATCTGGGATCAGGAGTATGGCAATTCACGAATCGGTGCTGAGCTTTGTGGCAGCCGGCGACCACCGGCTGATGCGGCGCGTCAATCGCTGGCGTCCGCCGCGAGGGTTGCGGCTGTATGCACTTTGGGCCACCCGGGCGGGGGATGGGTGGCTATGGTGCGCGTTGGGCTTGGCTATCCTGTTGGCCGGTGATGCGCAACGCTGGCGGGCTCTGGCAGGCGGCGCTTTGGCGGCTCTCAGCTCGATTGGGTGCTTCCAGTTGATGAAGCGGCTGGCAAACCGCCGCCGCCCCTGCGCAATCGAGCCGCATGGTTGGGCTGACCTGCTGCCGCCAGACCGGTTCTCTTTCCCGTCCGGTCATTCGATGACCGCGTTTGCAGTCTCGATCTCGGTCGCGCTGGCCTACCCCGTCTTGCTGGGCATGTTGCTGGTTTGCGCGCTGAGCGTTGCCGCCTCGCGCATTCTGTTGGGCATGCACTTCCTCAGCGACGTCTTGGCGGGCTCGGTGTTAGGGGCGCTGCTCGGATACGTGGCCTATGCGGCAACGCATTGAAGAAGCCGATCGGTCCTCAGTCCTGGCGGCGCGCGCGGCCCACGGCTGCGAAGACGGATATCTGGTCAGACCGCCGCGCGACTGGAGAGAGGCTCTGGATCTGAGGCAGAATGCTCACTGTCCGCTGAGAATTCATCGGCACGCGATCCTCATGTAACCGCACTCGGCTACTCTGGCCCTGTGCGAAATACCGGTCCACCTGTAAATCTGTTGGTGATCAGCCCCACTGCGGAGGATGATGATGGCTTCTTCCGCCGCGTCCTCAATGCTGGGCATTGGGAGGTTTACCACGCGGGCAATGCGCTGGACGCCCGAGCCGCTCTCCACCGCCGCCGCATCGATGTCGTGGTGGTGGACTGCGAGATCGGCGATGGGTCGAGCTGGCGCGATGTGCTTGGCGAGATACAACACCTGGGCGGGCGCCAGCCGGTGGTGATGACGTCCCGGCTGGCGGACGACAGGCTGTGGGCGGAAGTGCTGAACCTGGGCGGCTACGACCTACTCATGAAGCCGTTCGATGTGACGGAGACGATTCGTGTGATGACAATGGCGGCGCGGCGTTCCGTCGACCGCGGCGCCGTGGCCACGGTGGCCTCAGCGCTCCGGCCCGCTGCGACCCTCAAGTATTGTCGGCCGGTTGCACGGCTCAACCTGACGTGAGAGAGATCGCGGATAGACATTACCGTCCACGCGAGAGTCCGAACGCAACGCTGCAAAGGCGCTCTTCGAGCCTGATCTTGATGCCTGCCATCTCGACGCAGGACTCCATTTGCCCACAGGCCGGGGCACGCGCCCTTGACGGAGGCTTCTCTGCCAGGGTCACGGAGCAACTTGCCGTTTACCGGCAGGTTCGCGATTTGCAGTGGCGGGCCATTCGGTCGGGCCTGCCGGTGACCACAGAGTGCCTCCTGGAAATGGCTGGTGTGACGCACCAGATCGCCGCCGAGGATCTGCGCTCGGTTCCGGCCTCGGGACCGGTCCTCGTTGCCGCTAATCGGTTGGGGGTGCTCGAGTGCCTCTTGCTGGCGGCGGTCCTTGGCCGGGCGCGCTCGGACGTCCGTGTCCTGGCGCCCCATTTCCTGGCGACAATCGCGCCGCTCAAATCACAGTTCATCGCGGTCGATCCCTGGCGAA
>CAZACK010000023.1:20075-59241 GCA_964483455.1 uncultured Solibacteraceae bacterium | reverse complement strand
CCCAGTACTCGTTGACGGTGCTCGCGCTGGCCACCTGCGCAATCAGGAACGTCTCGCCGCCGAAGACCCTGGCCGTGCTCTGCTCAGCGTAGACGCCCAGCCCTTCGATGGCGGCCCCGACCAGCACCACGCTCGCCACACCGATGATGACCCCGAGCAGCGTCAGAAAGCTGCGGAGCTTGTGCGCCCGGATGGAGTCCACTGCCAGCCCAAAGGCCGTGGCGAACGCGTACCGGTACCGGATCAGCGCCGACTCGTCCCTACCCATCGCACTTACCCCCATGTTATTACGATGGTGCCGCCGGAGTCTGACAACTCTCCGCTAGAATGGCTGAATCAGGGGGCATGATGCAAACACGACGCGAAGCGCTTCGAACCGTAGCCGGCTGCTGGCTGGCTGGGGCGGCTCCGGCCGCGGCCGCCGGCGAGTGGCGCAACAAGCAATCGGCCATGGCGTACCGGCGGCTCGGGCGCACTGGCTTCATGGTGTCCGAGGTCGTCATGGGCGGCAATTACATCCAGCCCGGCGTCCACGATCACGTGCTGCTGGCTCTCGACATGGGCCTGAACTACCTCGACACGGCCCCGGCCTACGGCCAGGGCGACAGCGAACGGGGTTACGCCGCCGTCATCAAGGCGCGCGGCCGCGACAAGTTCTTCCTCAACTCGAAAGTCAGCCTCTGGGACCGCAACCGCAACAAGCTATACGGCGACATCTTCGACAGCCTGCCGCTGCCCGACCAAACCCGGCTCAAGCGGCAAGCCGAAGAGGAAATCGCGCGACGCGGCTCGGCCGAGCCGGACTACCTCGGCAACTACTTTGACCAGCAGCGCGGCGAACTGGAGGCTTCCGCCCTCGCGGACGTGATGGAGAAGGAGTTCGGGCGCCGCATCGATCGCGGGAAGAACTACCGGCAGCTCATCCTCGATTCGATCGACCAGAGCCTCCGGCGCCTCGGCACGGATCACCTGGATCTGATGATGTGCCCGCACGGCGCCAGCTCGGGCTACGAGCTTTTGAACTACCCGGAGATCTTCGAGGCCTTCGAGCAGCTCAAGAAGGCCGGCAAGGTGCGCCACCTCGGCGTCTCGGCGCACACCGACCCGGCGGGCGTGTTGCAGGCGGCGGTGAAAACCAGAGTCTACTCGGCAGCCATGGTAGCCTATAACATCGTCAATCACCGCTTTGTGGCGGCGGCGCTTGAAGAGGCCAAACGCGCCGACTTCGGAGTGATCGCCATGAAAGTGGCGCGTCCGGTCCACCACGGCCGGGACGACAACAGGCCCGACGACCCGAAGCGCGTGAAGCTGATCGATGAGGCGGTCCCCGGAACATGGAAAGTTCCTCAGAAAGCCTACCTGTGGGCGCTCCGGAACCCGAACCTGAGCGCCGTGATCTCGGAGATGGTAGACGGCTCGATGGTGAAAGACAACCTGCCGCTGGCGGGCCGCAAACCGGCGGCCTGAGCCTCGCGTCCGGCGCTGTCCGCCTGGCTCTGGCCGCCGAGTTTCTGCTGGCGCTGATTGCTTCCCTTACGCTGTGGAGCCAGGTTGGCGGGCAATACCACCTCGACCTCATGCCCTGGTACTGGAAGCTGGGGCTGAGCGGAGCCATCTCGTACGCTGCTGTCCGCGCCACCGCCTCGGCCGTACGGCACAAACACTCCTGGAACGCGGCGACCTTGGGCTGGCTCGCTCTCACGCTGGCCATCGGCTTGCTCGCCGGAATGGTGACTTACTACTATCACGTGAACGAACCTCCCGAAGAGGAACCCGAGACGCAAATGCGGCACATTGCCGTGTCATGAAACCCGTAAGCGAAGATCACTCCCGCTGGACGGCGGACGGCCTGCCGCTGGCGGTCGAATACTCAAAGGCGGTGATGCAGGACATCCGCGCGGCGGTCATGGACGGCTTCTACAAGATCCCGCACGGCGGCATCGAAGTGGGCGGCGTGCTGTACGGGCGCTCGGACGGGAACTTGGTGCGGATTGAAGCGTTCCGGCCGCTGGCTTGCGAATACGCCGCCGGGCCATCGTTTTCGCTCTCCGAGCGGGACCGGGCGGCGCTGGCGCGGCTGCTCGATCCCGCCGGCGATGTTGACCTGCGAGGCATGGTGCCCGTCGGCTGGTATCATTCCCACACCCGCAGCGAACTCCGGCCGTCCGAAGAAGACCTGGACATCCACCGGGAGTTCTTCCCCAAGCGCTGGCAGGTGTGCCTGATCCTCCGGCCGGAGCGCACCAAGCCGGTGCGAGCGGGCTTCTTCGTGCGCGACTCCGACGGGAGCTTGAAGACGGAGTCGGGCGACCGGGAGTTCACGCTGGAGGCGGCTGGCCGCGCCAAAGGCGGCTTGCCCCGCCACGCCTCACGGGTCGAGACAGCTCCGATGGCAACTGGCGCGGAAGCCAGCCACCGCCGGATGTGGGTGGCGGTCGCCGTGGCCGCGCTGTTCGTTCTGATCGGCTTCTTCAGCGGCGTCGTCGTCACCCTGATCTTCTGGCGGTAGCCGGGCGGGCCTGCCGTCCGGTGCAATTGAGCAATTTGACCCAGTCCGGCGGCGCTTTTCCACACGCCCCGGACTCGCCCCTTTCACCCACCCTCCTAACCTCAAGATTTGAGACGGAATCTGCCACTGGCATCAAAATTGCAAAAGCGGGAGCGAATCGGTCCTCTTTATCCTGATTCGGTCATGCAACTCACCAGGGCCAGCGACTACGCCGTTCGGCTGATGATTCACCTGGCCACCCTGCCGGCAGGCGTCCGCGCCACCCGCGACCAACTCGCCGTGGCAGCCGAGGCGCCCCCGCAATTCCTCGGCAAGATCCTCCAGTCGCTTGCTCGCGCTGGGCTGATCCTCTCTCACCGGGGCGTGCAAGGCGGATTCGAGCTGGCCCGGGCAGGCGACCGGATCACGCTGTTGGACGTCGTCGAAGCCATGGAAGGCCCCCTCCAGTTGAACCTTTGCCTCACCACCCGGCTGCAGTGCGGCCGCGCCGGCTGGTGCGCCGCGCATCTGGTCTGGCAGCGAGCCCAGTCCGCCATGGCCGGGGTCCTGCGCGGCGCGACGATCGAACAGCTCGCCGTGGAGTCCCTGGCGCGCCGGTCGCCGTCATCCCCCATCACCGTGGAGGCCGGCGCGTGGAGCTGACCTGGGTGGCCATCGCCGCCAGCCTCTTCATGGCGCTCGGCGCGGCCTGCATCTTCATCTTCGCCGTCAAGCGCGACTACTTTCGCAACCTCGAGGACACCAAGTATCAGGTATTCTGGTCCGATATGGAGAAACTCGTCGACCAATCGCCGGAGCAACAGAATGGCAATCCCAACGAGAAAGAAGACAAGCCCTGAGGCGGCGGAAAACCTGCCGCGGCGGCGCATGCTCGGCTGGCTCACCAGCGTCGGCTTGTTCGGCTCGGCGGTGCTGAGCGCGTTCTCGAATTTCGTCTTCATCAAGCCGCGCGCGACTTACGGCCAGCCGCAGCGCTTCAACATCGGCAAGCCTGACGACTACCCGCCGGGCACGCGGATTGCCCTCGAATCCCAGCGTGTCTGCGTGGTGCGCGACGGCAACCGCCTGGCCGCCATCTCCACGACCTGCACTCACCTGGGTTGCATCGTCGGCTTGTCGGAGACGGGCTTCGCCTGCCCCTGCCACGGATCCCGCTTCGACCAGGACGGCAACGTGACCGGCGGCCCGGCTCCCAGGCCCCTGCCCTGGTTCAAGATTTCGCTCGCCCCGAACGGCGAAGTCGAAGTCGACAAAGGGATCGAAGTCGATCCCGGGAGCTACCTGGCCGTATGAGCACCGCGCCCAAATCCAGATCCGTCACCCTCTGGTCAGCATTGCGCGAAATGCCGGCCAACATGTGGGGTTCGGTGTTTCGCAACCCGCTGCCGTCCGACGACCTCGGCCGGGCGGCCACCAGTTTCACCAACTTCTTCCTGCATATCCATCCCGTCAAGGTCCACAAGAACTCCTTGCGGCCCCTGTACACGCTCGGGCTGGGCCTGGTCTCGTTCTTCCTCTTCCTGATTCTCGTGGTCACCGGCATTCTGCTGATGTTCTATTACGTGCCGGCGACCAGCCAGGCCTACGATCGCATGCTCGACCTCCGCGGGACCGTCGCCTTCGGCACGTTTCTCCGCAACATGCACCGCTGGGCTGCGCACGGCATGGTTGCGGTGGTGTTCCTCCACATGTGCCGCGTGTTCTTCACCGGCTCCTACAAGAAGCCGCGCGAGTTCAACTGGGTGATCGGCGTGCTGCTGTTGCTGATAACCCTCTTCCTGAGCTTCACGGGCTACTTACTTCCCTGGGACCAGCTTGCCTTCTGGGCGATCACCGTCGGCACGGCGATCGCCGGATACGCTCCGGTGCTCGGCAAACAGATCCAGTTCCTGCTGCTTGGCGACGCCGCGGTGGGCCAGGAGGCGCTGCTGCGCTTCTACGTCCTTCATGTGGCAGTGTTACCGGCGATTCTGACCCTGCTGATCGCGGTTCATTTCTGGCGGATTCGCAAAGACGGCGGGCTGTCGCGGCCGCCCGAATCGGAAGTGACGCCCGACTTGAAGATGATGCCGGCGACCGAGGGCGACGTTGTGCTCACGGTGAAGGCGGTGCAACTGGAGCCGCGCAGGACTTACGGTCTTCAGGGCCTCGTGCGCGGGCCGCTGACCAAGGTCGGCAATGTTCCCGACAACTCCGTCTACTCCTGGCCGCACCTGCTGATGGCCGAAGTGTTCGTGCTCATCGTGACGATCGCCGCCGTGCTTGTGCTGTCGCTGCTGTTCGACGCGCCGCTCGAAGAGCCGGTCAACGTGATGCACCCGCCGAACCCGGCCAAAGCTCCTTGGTACTTCCTCGGCTTGCAGGAGATGGTCAGCTACTCGGCGTTCTGGGGCGGTGTGGGACTGCCTACTATTTTCGTCATCCTGCTGATCCTGGCGCCCTATCTCGACCGCTCGCCTGCCGGCGTCGGCCGATGGTTCGCCCGGGAGCGCCTCTTCGCCAACACACTCTTTCTGACGTTTGTTGTCGTCAACGTCTTCCTGGTGGTCATCGGCACGTTCTTCCGAGGTCCGAACTGGGCCTTCGTCACCCCCTGGTGAGGAGCTTATGCGGCTGGCACTGGCTATCGGCAGCTTCGTGATCCTGGTGGTTCACGGCATCGTTTTCTACAACCAGTTCTTCCACGAGTGGGAACGGCATCAGACGGCGTACTTCGACCAGGCGTACGGGCTGGCGAAAACGGACGCGGAACGGTCCGCGGTTGCCGGACGCAAGCCGCGCGTCGAGCAGATCATCGTCACCCAGTTCGGCGACATGCGGGTGGACCGCTGCGGGACCTGCCACATCGCCATGGACGATCCACGGTTCGAGAAGTACGCCAATCCGCTGCGCAGGCATCCTTACTCCGAGGCGATGGGCGACCGGATGCGCGACGGCCGCTGGGAGCGCCGGCACAAGTTTTCCGATTTCGGCTGCACCGTCTGCCACGACGGGCAGGGCCGAGGCCTGAAGCCGCACTACAGCCACGGCGAGGATCACTACTGGCCCGATCCGCTCCTCGGCAGCGTCACCCAAGCCACCTGGAGGAAGGATTACCTGCCGCTTCTGAAGGGCAAAGAGTATCTCGAGGCCAACTGCGGCCAGTGCCACACCGAAGAGAGCTTCCCCGGCACGCCCACGCTGGCGAAGGGCCGTCGGCTGTTTTTCGCGACGAACTGCTACGGCTGCCACAAGATCGAAGGGCTCTCGGACGGAACGCTCGGCCCGGATCTCACCGAGGCGGGCAAGAAGTTCAAGGTCGACTACCTGTGGGAATCGATCGCCGACCCGCGGGCCAACCTCGCCACCTCGTTCATGCCGAAGTTCCGGCTGAGCGACGGCGACGTCAAGGCGCTGGTGGTCTTCCTGAAGAGCCGGAGGGGCAAGAACTTCGCCGAGACGGAAATCGACCGCTACCGGACGCGTCTGAGCGAAGCAGCCGAGCCGCCGGCGACGGCCGCCGAGCCGCGCGCGTCCGCCGGCGGGATGCGCGGCGAAAAACTCATCCTCGACCGCGCCTGTCTGGCCTGCCACAAACTCGGCGACCGCGATGGCGGCGTCGCGCCTGACTTGAGCTGGCAAGGTCTCCTCAAGAGCGAGGAGTGGATTTACGCGCACTTCAAGAACCCGCGCGCGGTGGTTTCCGATTCGATCATGCCGTCGTTCCGCTTCAGCGACGACGAGTTCCGGGCCATGACGTCGTACCTCGCGGGTTTGAAGTCGCCCCCGCCGGGGATGAGCCCGGCCGACACCTACAAGACTCTCTGCCAGCGGTGCCACGGCGAGAAAGGCGACGGGCACGGCCTCATCGCCGTCTACCTCGATCCGTATCCGCGGGACCTCACCAAAGCCGGCTTCATGAACAGCAAGCCTTACGAGCGCTTGCTGGACTCCGTCGAGCAGGGTGTTCCCGGCACGTCGATGCCGGCCTGGGGAAAGGTGCTGAACGAGGGACAAGCGCGAGGCGTGCTCGACTACGTCCTGGCAACGTTCACCAAAGCCAAGCGGCGGGAGTTGAAGCCGCGGAACGCGCCCGACACAAACCCGGTTGCCATGGGCGAGGACTCCGTGCGCCGCGGCGAGGAGACGTTCGTGCGGCGCTGCGCCGGCTGCCACGGCAAGAAAGCCGACGGCAAGGGCCCGAATTCGCTCGACATCCTGCCGCGGCCGCGCAATCTCCGCAACACCGCGTTTGTGGAGAGCGTCAGCGACCGGCGGCTGTTTGAGGCCATCCTCTACGGCGTGCAAGGCACAGCCATGCCGCCGTGGATCGACTACGGTCTTTCGACCAATGAAGTCGGGGATCTCGTGAATTTCATCCGAAGCGTCAATTGGAAAGGGAAGGGGAGTTCGAATGCAAGAGCAGATTAGCCGCACCGAGCTTCCGGCCGCCGCCGCGGCGCGGCCCGGCGTGCTGGTGCACGACGACACAACCGCCAAGTGGTTTCTGGCCAGCTCGATCGTCTACTTCGTCATCGTGGGCGTCATCGCCATCACTATCGCCGCCAAGTTCGTCTGGCCGGACCTGATGGGGACGACGCCGGCGCTCGGCTACGGCCGCCTTCGCCCGCTGCACGTCAACGGCATGCTGTTCGGCTGGCTGCTGGCCGCCAACATGGGGCTGACGTATTTCCTGGTTCCCAGGCTGTGCGGCGTCAAGCTGTGGAGCGAGAAGTTCGGCGTGGCGACGGCGGCGCTGTGGAACGTCATCGTGCTGGGCGCCGTGGTGAGCCTGCTGGCCGGCTGGAATCAGGGCCTCGAGTACGCCGAGCTGACGCTCGTGCTCGACGTGCTCGTGGTGGCCGCCTGGATCATGTTCGGGCTGAACGTGTTCCTGACCATCGCCCGGCGCCGCTACCCGCAGATGTACGTCTCCATCTGGTACATCATGGGCACCATCATCTGGACGGCGTTCGTGTACCTGACCGGCAATTTCGCCGTGCTGTTCACCACCGGCGTCAACCAGGCCAACCTCAACTGGATGTACGTGCACAACGCCGTCGGACTCATTTTCACGCCGGTCGGCCTGGCGCTGGCCTATTACTACATCCCGAAGACCTCGAACACGCCGCTCTACAGCCACAAGCTCTCGATGGTGGGGTTCTGGTCGCTGGCGTTTGTTTACGTGTGGACCGGCGCACACCACATGATTCACGGACCGATCTCGCAGTGGCTCCAGACCATCGCCATCGCCTTCTCGGTGATGCTGCTGATCCCGGTGTGGGCCGTGGTCTACAACCTGCTTGCCACCGTCCAGGGACAATGGCACCAGCTTCGGGAGAACGTGCCGCTCAAGTTCCTGATGTCGGGCGTCGTGTTCTACCTGCTGACGTGCTTCCAGGGGCCGATGCACAGCCTGCGGAGCGTCAACGCTATCGTCTCGAAGACCGACTGGATTCCCGGGCACGCGCACATGGCGGTGCTCGGCGCATTCAGCTTTTTCGCCATCGCCGGAACGTACTACACGATCCCGCGCATTTTCGCCCGAAAACTTCATTCGGATTCGCTGGCCAACTGGAGTTACTGGATGATGATGATCGGCGGGCTGGGTTTCTTCGTGACGCTGTGGCTCGGCGGATTCTGGCAGGGCTGGCAGTGGAACAACCCGGCCATTCCGTTCATCGACACGGTGGTGGCACTCAAGCCCGTTTGGCTGGTGCGGTTCTTCTCGGGGGTGCTGATTTTCCTGGGCATCGTGATGTTCGCCTACAACATCCTGGCGACGATCCTGGGCGCCCGGAGCGAATCGACGCCGGCGCCGGCCGCCGCGTAGTCCGGAAAGGAGAAACGACATGCTGAGAAAGGCCGACACAAGCGCGATTTGGGCCGCACTGGCCGCTCTCGTTCTCTTCCTGATCGGCGGCTTGCTGACTACCGTCGTGCCGCCGCTGGTGGACACAACGTGGGCCAAGCCGTTCGAGAACGCCGACCCAGCCAAGGGTCCCACGGGCAAGCTCACGACGCTCGGCGAGTTGGAACTCAAGGGCCGCGCGATTTACGTCCGCGAAGGCTGCTGGTACTGCCACACGCAGCAGACCCGCACGCTGCTGGCCGACACCAGGCGCTCCGGCTGGAAGGGCGTCGATTCGCCCGTCTCCACCCCGGACGAGTTCGTCTACGACTCGCCGCACCTGTTCGGCACCAAGCGCACGGGGCCGGACCTGTCGCGCGTCGGCGGCAAGTACGACACGCAGTGGCATCGCACCCACTTCCGCAATCCGCGGGACCTGGTGCCCGGCTCGGTGATGCCGCCGTACCCCTGGATCGCGGAGAACCCGGAGGAGTTTCAGGCCATCGTGGCCTACCTTCAGACGTTGGGGCGCGCCAAGGACTGGCGCCCGGACAAGGACTACGAGCAGTAGGAGCCAGCCATGAACGACTACACCTGGCCGAGCGTCTACTTCGGCTACTTCTTTTTCTTCCTCGCGTTCGCGTTGGCCGCCTACTTCTTCCTGCGGTCGATCAAGGACGGCTATTGGGGTAAGGACGCCGAGGAGGTCAAATACAGAATGCTCGAGGACGAGGAACCGAAAGGGAGAAAGTCATGAGCGACAAACCGGATGAGGGAATCAAAGACTACGCCGACGGTTGGATCACGGAGCGCAAAGGAAAGGACGTGCCGGGGTTCTTGAAGCTGGCATTCCCGCTGATCGGGTTGTTCTGCCTGGCCTACCTGTTTTTGTACATGAACGGCGAGGTGAACCACGCCGACCGCGGCATGCTGGTGCAGAAGTTCAACGAGATGACCCGGTCGTCGAGCGCTCTGATGTACGCGGTGGCCGCGACGGCGCTGGTCTATCTAGCCGTTGTGGTGGCATTCGTCATTCGAAAGTTCCACGAGGATTGAGCGGTGCAGGACGGGTCCTGGAAAATCCGAGTTCCGGACGATTCCCGGTATTGGGTGGAGATGGTGAAGTGCCGGCACGCGTGTCCGGTCCACACCGACGCCTGCGGGTACGTCACCGCCATCGCCGAAGGGAGGCACGAAGAAGCCTACCGGATCGCGCGGGCGACGAATCCGTTCGCGTCGATCTGCGGGCGGGTATGCGGCGCACCGTGCGAGGTGAACTGCCGCCGCGGCGACCTCGACTCTTCGGTTACCATCCGCGCGCTCAAGCGGTTCGTCACGGAACTCCATGGACCCGAGACCGGCGACTACGCCATGTACCGCGCCGGCTGCGATCAGAGGATGCTGCCCTCCAATCGCGGCCATTACGAGCGAGTGGCGGTGATCGGCGCCGGCGTTTCCGGATTGACCGTCGCCCATGACCTGACGCAGCTCGGCTACAAGGTGACCGTCTTCGAGGCGCACTCCGAGCCCGGCGGCATGCTGATCGTGGGCGTGCCCGTCTTTCGCCTGCCGCGTGAGCTGGTGCGCCACGAGATTAACGCCATCCTGTCAATGGGCGTGGATCTGCGCTCGAACATGCGGCTCGGACGCGACTTCACGATCGCCGACCTCCGGCGGGAAGGCTACAAAGCGATCTTCCTCGGCATCGGGCTGCCCAAAGGCCGCAAGCTGCCGCTTCCCGGCTCCGACACGCCGGGAGTCTACGACGGCATGGAGTTTCTCCGCGCCTTCAACGAAGGCACGCCGATGCCGCTCGGGCGCCGGATCGTCGTCATCGGCGGCGGCAACGTCGCCTACGACGTCGCGCGCTCGGCGCTCCGCCCGGCGGAAACCATCGGACGGATGCAGGCTCTCGAGCAGATGGGGCGCGGGGAGCAAGTGGCTTACGACGTCGCCCGGTCCGCGCTGCGGCTCAGCGGCGACAAGGAGGTCCACGTCGTCTGCCTCGAGGCCCGCGAGGAGATGCCCGCCGACGAGATCGAAGTCGTCGAAGGCGAAGAAGAAGGCATCCGCCTTCACAACCGATGTGGCCCCAAGGAGGTCATCCAAGACAACGGCCGGGTCGGCGCGCTGCGAACCGTGAAGTGCCTGTCGGTTTTCGACCAACACGGGCGCTTCGCCCCGCAGTTCGACGAGGCGGCCATCGAGGACATCCCGGCCGATTCCGTCATCTTCGCCATCGGCCAGTCCTCCGATCTCTCATTCCTGCGGCCGGAGGACGGCGTCGCCTCCGAGCGCGGACTCATCAAGGTCAATCCGCGAACCTACCAGACCACCGCGCCCGACGTCTTCGCTTGCGGCGACATCGCACACGGTCCGCGGCTGTTCATCGACGCCATCGCCTCGGCGCAAATCGCGGCGCGGTCCATGCACGACTTTCTTCGCGGCACGCGCACCGACGTCGTCCTCCGCAAGCGATGGTCGCCGGCCGCCTACACAATGGCCGAAGGCTGGCAGCGCGAGGAGCGAACCAATCCGCCGGTGCTTGACTCCACCAGGCGGGCCGCGTCCCTGGAGATCATCGAGGAGCGCTATCCGGACGAGATGGCCCGGCGCCAGGCCGCCCGCTGCCTGCGCTGCAACGTCAACACTGTTTTCGACACCTCGATCTGCATCGCCTGCAACGGCTGCGTCGATGTCTGCCCCGAGAACCTGATCAAGCTGGTCGGCCTCAGCCGCCTGCCGGCGGATGACGCCTGGGCGCAAGTCGCGGCCGCCGGCATCGACATGAGCGAGGCCGAGTTCCGGTCGCTCAGCGCGCCGGAAATGGATGAAATGGGCGGCGTGATGCTGAAGGACGAAACCACCTGCATCCGCTGCGCGATGTGCGCGTCCCGCTGCCCGACGCACGCGATCACGATGAAGCGTTTCGATTTCCACACCGAATGCGTCAGCGTGCCGTCACGCAACCCGTCAATTCTGTATCCCGAGTAAGCAGATGTCGCCAGCCGATCTGGCCATTCCATTCACCCTCGGCCTTGTGTCGAGCCTGCACTGCACGCAGATGTGCGGGCCGCTGGTTCTGGCCTACAGCCTGCCGCTCGAAGGCGCCAGGCGCGGGGCCTGGCCGGCTCACGCGGCTTACAACGCAGGGCGCATCGCGACTTACTCGATGCTCGGGGCGGCGGCGGGCGCAGCCGGCGGCGGGATGGCGATGCTCGGGCGGGTCGCCGGCATCGAGCGCGTGGCGACGATCTTCGCGGGCGCGGCTCTCCTCGCGGCCGCCGTGCTGATGGGCGGCCGGTGGAGACGGCTCAGCCTGATCCGTATCGGCGACGCTTCGGCGAGCCCGGTTTCGCGGGCGGCCGGACGGCTGCTGCGCTCGACTTCGGTCTCGAGCAAGCTGGCGCTCGGCCTGGTGCTCGGCCTGCTGCCGTGCGGCATGGTGTACGCCGCGCTCATCAAGGCGATTGAGACCGGCTCGGCTGTGAGTGGCGCGCTCACGATGGTCGCGTTCGGCCTCGGCACTTCCGGCGCGCTGCTGACCATCGGGCTTTTCTCGACGGCGATCACGGCGCGGCTCGGGCGGCACGCGAGCACGGTCGCGGCGGCCTCGGTCGCCGTGCTCGGAGCGTACTTGCTGTGGCGCGGGTTGGCGGCGCCGTCTCCAATGGGAGCCCACGGGCATGGCCACCACTCCTGAAGTTCGGCCCAAACCGCCCGCGCACGCGCCCCCGACGGCCGAGAAGACCTGGCATCACATTCGCAAACGGATTCACCTCGTCTGCTTCCTGATCTTTGTCCTCCTTCCGTTCTTCGACGTGATGCGGTTCGACATCCCGCGCCAGCGTTTTTACTTCGCGGGCTTCGAGCTGTGGATCAACGAGTTCGCCATCATCTTCTTCTCGCTGATGTTCCTGATGTTCCTGATCGTCGCCTCGGCCATCGTCTACGGGCGCGTTTATTGCAGCTACCTTTGCCCGCAGATGATCTTCAGCGAGTGGAGCATCCAGGTCGAGAACCGCCTGCGGAAATGGGTCAACAAGAGATGGATCAAGTGGCCCGCTTCGCGGCGAAACCGGGTGTCGATCGCGCTGTTCTACGGCGTGCTCGGCGTCGCGTCGATGTTTCTGGCCTTCGTCTTCACTTCGTACTTCGTCGATCCGCGCGACCTGCTGGGGCGGCTGCTCCGGCTCGATATTCAGACCGCCGGCGGGATCACCGGCGCGACCGTTACGCTGCTCACCTTCCTCGACTTCACGCTGGTGCGCGTCCGTTTCTGCACGACGGTCTGCCCCTACGGCTACTTGCAGGGAATGCTCATCGACCGCAACAGCCTGCTGGTGCTCTACGACGACGAGCAGAAGGAATGCATCGAGTGCAAGAAGTGCATCCGCGTCTGCCACATGGGAATCGACATCCGCAAGTCGCCGTACCAGATCGAGTGCGTCCACTGCGGCGAGTGCATCGACGCGTGCGAAGAAGTGCTGGCCCGCCTCGGCAAGGACACCCTGATCCGCTATGCGTGGGGCGAGAAGAACCGCTCAATTCCGGTCAAGGAGCCCTGGTATTTTCGCCTGGGTCTGCGCGATGCCAAGCGCGTTGTCATTCTGCTGGTCTTGCTGTTCTACCTGTGCGGGCTGGCGGTAGCCCTGTCGATGCGGCGGCCGGTGCTGGTGCAGGCGGCGCCCGTCCGGACGACGCTCTACGGAAAACTCGACGACGGCCGGGTAACGAACCAGTTCCGCATCAAGCTGGCCAACCGGTCGACTAAACCAGTGGAGATCCGCTTGCGCGTGGAGAATCTGCCCGGCGGCGAGATTCTGCTCTCAGAGAACCCGGTGACACTGGCTGCCGGTGAAGTGCTCGAGCAGACGTTCGACATCCGGGTCCGGCCGTGGGCGGGCGCGCGGGAAGTCAACCGCTTCCGCCTGGTCGCCCAGCCGGCGAACGAACGCGAGCCGGACTCGTTCGACATGACATTCATCCTGCCCGCGGAACGGAGGGGATCATGAGCCATCCCGCGCGAAAGCGCGGCGCCGGATATTTCCCGCTGTTTCTGGCGGCGGTGTTCCTCCTGTTCATCGGCATCCTCGTGTACACGTGGTGGGGCTCGGAGAAGGCCGGGCCTGTCATCCTGGACGAGAAGGGCCGGCCGCGCAACGCCTCAGCCCAAACCCAGCATCCATGAACGTTGCCGTCGCGGTTTGCGATCTCTGCGGCCTCGCGTGCGGGCGCAATCCGGTGACCGGCCGGTTCGAGGGCGTCGAGCGCGCGTTCTGCTGCGCGGGCTGCCTGCACGTCTACTCGATCCTGCTCGAGGGCGGCATCCTGGCGGAGGGCGGCGACTTCCGCCGGTCGGAAATCTACCAGCGAAGCCTGAAGCTCGGGCTGATCAGCAATCCGTCGGCCGAGCCGCCCCGAATCCCGCCCGGCGCCGCGACGCGCGAGGCCCTGTATCACGTCGGCGGCCTCTGGTGCTCCTCGTGCGGCTGGCTGATCGAGCATGCGCTGGAACGCGAGTACGGCGTCGCATCGGCGGAGGTGCTGTTCACATCCGACCTGCTCAAGGTGAGGTACTGCCCGCAGTACCTGGCGCCGGGCCGGATTCAGGAGCGCGTCGAGTCGCTCGGCTACCGGGCCTCCGAGTTCGGCAGCGAGCGCGACCAGGAAAGCGCCGAGCGAAAGGACCTGCTGCTGCGTCTCGGGCTGGCGGCGTTCCTCTGGATGAACGTCATGCTGTTCAGCCTGGTGATCTACACGAGCTACTTCGAGCGGATCGCCGAGAGCGCGCGGCGCGGCGTGCCGTTCATCCTGATGGGGCTGGCCGCTCCGGCGGTGTTCTATTCGGCATGGCCGGTTCTTCGGATCGCGGGGCGGGGACTCCGCGAGCGCGTCGTGCGGATGGAGGCGCTGGTCGCGCTCGGCGTGCTGGCGGCGTTCGCCTACAGCTCGATCCAGGCGTTCCGCGGCGGCCAGCACTATTACTTCGACACGGCCTGCGCGATTGTGACCCTCGTGCTGTTGGGCAAGACGATGGAGCGGAGCGCGAAGGCCCGAACCGCGCAAGCGGTAACCTTGCGCTACCGGATGATGCCGAAGAAGGCGCGGCGCTTCGGGGACTCCCGTGAGAAATTCGTGAGCATCGAGGCGATCGAGCCTGGCATGACGCTGCTGGTGAAGCCCGGCGAGCGCATCCCGTGTGACGGCGTCGTGCTCGAGGGGAATTCGTCGGTGGACGAATCGATGGTCACCGGCGAATCGGTGCCGAGGCCGAAGTTCGCGGGCAGCGAGCTGATCGGCGGAAGTATCAACGGCTCGGGCACGCTGGTGATGGGCGTAACGCGGGCGGGCGCCGAAAGCACGTTGGCGCGGATCATCCGGGCGGTCGAATCGGCGCTGGCAAGCCGCACGCCGCTCGAGCGGGCGGTGGATCGCGTCGCGCGGTTCTTTGTGCCGGCGGTAATGCTGGCGGCGGCGGCGACGCTCGCCGGCTGGATGCTGGCGGGCGCGGGCATCGAGACCGCGCTGCTTCGCGCCATCGCCGTCGTGGTGATCGCATGCCCCTGCGCGCTCGGCATCGCGACGCCGCTGGCGACGACGGCGGCCGTCGGAGCGGCCTCCCGGCGCGGCATCCTCATCCGCGACGCCAGGGTTCTCGAAACGATCAGCAAGCTCGACGTCGTCATTCTCGACAAGACCGGCACGGTTACGGAAGGCGACTTCAAAGTACAGGCAGTCGCGCCGGCCGGGGCGGAGGAGGCGCTGTCGCTGCTGGCTTCCGTCGAGGCCTGGTCGGAGCACCCCGTGGCCCAGGCAGTGGTGAGGATGGCGCGGGACCGAGGTCTCGATCCTCAGCCGGCCCGCGATGTCGCGGTTCGCCCAGGCGCGGGAATCGCCGGCTGGGTTGGAGGGCGCCGCGTCATCGCCGGCAGCCGCCGGATGCTCGAGGCCGGGAGGCCGGCGATTCCGCCTGACCTCGACGATCAGGCCCGCGCGTGGGAGAGCGGCGGCCGCACGGTCGTATTCTGCGCCATCGACGGCACGGTGGCCGCGGTGCTGGCGCTCGGCGACGAGTTGCGCGAAGACGCGGCCCGTTTCGTGGCGCGGATGAAGCGAGGCGGCCTCCGCACGGTGCTGCTGTCCGGCGACTCTCCGGAGACGACCGCGCGCATCGGCGCCCGGCTCGGCACCGACGACAGCTTCGGCGGCGTGCTGCCCGAGCACAAGGCCGGCGCGGTGCGCCGGTATCAGCAGGACGGCTCGGTGGTGGCGATGGTGGGCGACGGCGTGAATGACGCCCCAGCGCTGGCGGCAGCCGACCTGGGGATCGCCATGGGATCGGGGACGGACCTGGCCATGGAAGCCGCGCCGGTGGTGCTGATGAGCGGCTCGCTGGCGCGCATCGGCGAAACCTTCGACATCGCCCGGGTGACGTTCCGCGTGGTGCGCCAGAACCTCTTCTGGGCGTTCCTCTACAACACCGCCGGCATCAGCCTGGCGATTCTGGGAATCCTGAACCCGATCCTGGCGGCGGCGGCGATGGTGCTCTCGAGCCTGTCGGTGATCGGGAATTCTTTGCGGGTGAGCCGCGACGTCGGGAGGCGATCCGCGCCTTCATCCGAAACGCCCTTCCACCGGCTGCCGGGGCAGTGATTGCGCCACACAGCGGAGACACTCAGTTGTTACGCCGGTCTGCGGCGGTCAGGACGAGGAATCCGAAGAGGACTTCATTCGAGGCCGTCGAGCGCACAGCGCCAGACGCAGCGAGATTGCTTTGGGCGACCAGCAGCATGGAGACAGCCGCGAGGCTCGCGATCAGCGCCAAGGCAGACGAATACCCAGCACAGACCACTGGAGCATTCTTCTTTGCCCTCTACAAGAGTCGGCAGGTGGGGCGGTGCTACTCACGTGGAGTAAGGCCACTCGCGTTTCTTCTTGGCCAGTACAAAGTAGAGGATGATTCCCGTCGCCAGCGTGCCGAGGGCGTAGGTCATGTACTTCCAGCCGCTGGGCTGGAAGGCGGGGCTCGCGAACACGAAAAGCCAGCCGGCAAGGGCCAGCAGCGCGGGCAGCGGATAGAGCCACATGCGGAACGGCCGGGGTACTTCCGGCCGGTACTTGCGAAGCACCAGCAAGCCGATGATCTGGGCCGCGAACTGCGCCAGCACGCGCGCGAGGATCATCGCGGTGATGATCTCGATCAGCCCGAAGAAACTCGCAGCGATGCAGAGGGCGCCAATCAACAGCAGGGAGCGATGCGGGAACTCGTTCTTCTTGTGCAAGACTCCGAACCAGCGGAAAAACGCGCCGTCGAGCGCGGCGGCGTAAGGTATGCGGGAATAGCCGAGCATGAGCGCGAACACGGAGGCGAAGGCGGTGAAGAGGATCAGAACCGTGAGCAGGATGGCCGCCCATTCGCCGTAGGCGCGGCTCATGAAGACGGAAGCCACGGCGCGGTTGGCCACCGTGCCTGGCTCGACGATCTCGCGCCATGGGACGGCGCCGATGAAGCTAAGGCACAGCAACGTGTCGATCACCGCCACGCCGAGCACCGATAGGATGACCGCGTATGGGATGGTTCGCTCGGGGCGCTTCACCTCGCCGGCGAGGCAGCACACCTGGTTGTAACCGAGGAAGTTGTAGATCACCAGCACGGTCCCGTTGCCGAGGCCGATGAGAAAGGCGAGGTTGACGTCGAGCGCGCCCTTGGGGATGTCGAAGGCCAGCTTCGTGTCCATCTTAAGGAGGCCGGTGAGAATCACCCAGCCGGTGGTGAGGAGCGCGGTGATCCAGAGGATCAGCATGAGTCTGGCCACGTCGCCGATCTTGCGATAGAGCGCGAAGGTCACCAGCGCGGCGATTCCGGCGGCCAAGAATCGCATGGCCCAGGGGCTGGCGCCGAGGCCGGTCCACAGGTAAGTCAGATACTGCACCATGCCGACGGTGCCTGAGGCGATCTCGAGCGTTCCGCTGAAGAGGAACTGCCAGACGAACAGCCAGGCCATCAGCTTGCCCCAGCGCTGGGCGCCGAAGCTGTCGCGGAGGAAAACGTAGGATCCGCCCGAGCCCGGAAGAGAAGCGCCCAGTTCGGCGGCGACCAGCCCGTCGGCGAGCGCCAGCACCGTTCCGGCGAGCCAACTGACGAGCGCGTGCGGTCCGCCCATCGTCGCCAGGATCGGCGCGGCGGTGATGAACGGACCGATGCCGATCATGTTGGACATGTTGATGGAGGTCGCGTTAAGGATTCCGAGCCGGCGGTGGAGCTGGGGCTGTGCAGTGTCGGCGGCGTGGTCGGTCATGGTCACCCATTATGCACCGTCAGCCCGTTTGGCCGGGGACCCGCGCCACGTGCCGGCGCAGGTCGTGTGATCACCTGTGACTCCGGCAAGCCCCGGAGCGAGCGGAAGGTGTACACTTCAAGGAATCAAAGGTCTGAAAGGGTGACTTCAACCTGAGAACGGAGACGGCATGATCCCTTCCGGTTTCCCGGCGCCGCGCGGGCGGCGCGATTTTCTGAAGAAGGCAGGGGCGGTTCCGGCGGCCTTGATGGCTCCTCCGCGTCCGGCAAAGACCGATGAGCTGAAGCTGCCGCAGTGCCGGCTCGGCCGGTATTCCATCTCCCGGCTGATTTGCGGCGCCAATACGTTCAACGGCGGCTCGCACCTGTCGGTGTTCGTCAACTACGAGTTGCGCCGCTACTACACCCCGGAGCAGATCCTCAGGACGCTCCGCCGCTGCCAGGAAGTGGGCGTCAATTGCTGGCAGTCCGGCGCGGGGAATCTGCCTCTCTACCGCCGTTACCTGGACGAAGGCGGGGAGATGCATTTCCTGTCGATCGAGGCCGGGAAGCCGGAAGTGATTCAAACGCTCAAGCGCGGCGGCTGCATCGGCATCGCCCACCACGGGGAGGTCACCGACCAGATGTTCAAGAAGGGCCAGCTCGACCGGATTCACGATTACCTGAAACAAATCCGTGACGCCGGCCTGCTGGTGGGAGTGTCAACCCACATGCCCGCCGTGGTGGACGCGATCGAGTCCAGGGGGTGGGACATCGACTACTACATGTGCTGCGTCTACGAGCGGCACCGCACCGGGGCCGAACTCGAGAAACTCCTCGGGCAGGCGCCGATCCCGGTGGGCGAGGTCTACCTGCCGCAGGATCCGCCGCGGATGTTCAAGGCCATGCGGCAGACGAAGAGGCCTTGTCTGGCGTTCAAGATCCTCGCCGCCGGTCGCTTGTCGGAGCGCCCGGAGTGGGTGGAGCAGGCGTTTCGCGATACTTTCGCCGCCATCAAGCCAGGCGACGCGGTAATTGTCGGAATGTACGACCGCTACAGCGACCAGCCGGCCGAGAACGCGGCGTTCGTGCGCCGGTACGGCCTCACCAGCTAGGCGCGGAGCGCTGCTCCGCGCAAGGCAACATCAAGAAGCAAGAGGCAAAATGGAGGTACGCCTTCGGCGGTCTTCTTCTTGTTGGCCGGAGGTCCGGCCAATCAAGTGCTGGTTTGCAGGAAGAGCCAAAGTCGAGTCCGCGGAGCGAAGCTCCGCGCAAAGAAGAAGCGGTTCGCCTGGCGGTGGGCTGCGGGTAGAGGCGCTGTCCGGGCAAACAGCGTCGCGAGATGCTGCCTCCATGAAGGGCTGGGCCTTCCGGGGGGCGGCTGTCTGGGCGCTCGCCTCCAGATGGACGCCGGCGCACCGCCGGGTCCGCGCGTGTTGCACGTCGACTCTCCGCGGGGCACCTCCAACCGGTTCCCGTTCCGCGTCACCCGCTGGACGAGCATCCGCGAGGCGGAGCCCAACGACCAGCAGAAGACCGCTCACGCCGTGCCGCTGCCGGCGGTGATCGAAGGCCGCGTGGCCCGGCTCACCGACACGGATTTCTTCCGCTTTCACGCGGGCGCCAGCGAGCGGCTCGCGTTCGACGTCATGACCGCGCGGAGCAAAGCCTCAGGCTTCGTCACCGTCGCCCTGCTTTCCAGCGCGGGCGAAGAACTCGCCCACAACAACGCGCGGCTCGGACCCGATCCGTACTTCGAGCACACCTTCGACGCGGACGGCGACAACCTGGTGGCCGTAACCGCCCGCCGTTTCGCCGACTTTTTCACCGTCGTCAAGGACGACCAGGTCATCAACTGGCAGTACCAGCTCGCCATCGGCCGCAGCCCGATGCTCTGGTCCCTCTTCCCCGCCGGCGGCAAGCGAGGGACACGCGTCGATGCCGAGCTTCGCGCCGACTTCGTTCCGGACACCGCGCAGCCTCTCATCACCGGCCATGGCGTCCGGATCGCGATGGGCCCGATTCCCGACGGCTGCCGCTGCCGCCACAGGCTTTCGATCGACATCGCCCCGGACGCGCCGCTCGGAACCCGCTACCTGTCGGTCCCCGACGAATCCGGCAACACCCTGTACCTGGGCTTCGTCATCGGCGGCGAGCCGGAATTGGTCGACGACGCCGCCAAGCCACAGCACGTCGATCTTCCGGTCACCATCAACGGCCGGGTGGCCGCCGCCGAACAGGATCGCTATCGCATCAAGGTCAACCACAGCCATGAGTTCCTATACAATCATTGACACGGCGCCTCGAACGGCACTGAACCTATGAAACTCTGGGGACGACGCGATTTCATCCGAATCGGCGCGGTGGCGCCGCTCGGCCTCGGCCTGGGCGACTATTTCCGCCTTCAGGCGGAGTCCGGCGCGGACCGTAGGACGGGCAAGCCGGACCGGTCCTGCATCTTCATCCTTCTCGACGGCGGACCCCCGCAGCACGAGACCTGGGACATGAAGCCCGATGCGCCCGCCGACATTCGCGGCCTGTTCAGGCCGATCCCGACCAACGTGGCCGGCATCCGGATCTGCGAGCATCTGCCTCGCTCGGCGGAGCAGGCCGACAAGTACGCCATCATTCGCTCGGTCAACGGACGGACGGCGATCCACTTCAACGGCGTCCACTTTTTGATGACGGGCTATCTGCCGGTGCAGTCGGAGGATTTTCCTTCGCTCGGTGCGGTGGCGGCGAAGGAGCTCGGACCGAGCCGGGGAATGCCGCCGTACATTCTGAACGCCAACCTGGACCACGCCATGGGTCCGGGGTTTCTGGGCGGCGGCTTCGCGCCGTTCTGTGTGCGCTCCGATCCGAGTTCGCCGCACTTCCGCGTGGACGACCTGGACCTGCCGACGGACATGAGCTGGGAGGAAATCTCGGATCGCAAGTGGCTCCTGAAACAGATCGACGCGCGGTTCCGCGACCGCGACACCAAGGGCGTCTTCGAGGCGCGCAGCCGGCATTACGAAGAGGCGGAGAGCATCATCCGCTCGCCGCAGGTGAAGAAAGCCTTCGACATCTGGTCCGAGCCCGAATCGCTGCGCAACCGCTATGGAGTGACCCCGCTCGGCCAGGGCTGCCTGCTGGCGCGACGGCTGGCGGAAGCCGGGGCGCGGTTTGTCACGGTCAACGCGGCCCGGGCCATCTGGGATACGCACGCCGACAATTTCCGCCGCATGGAGAAGCAGCTTCTTCCAGAGTTCGACATGGCGTTCTCGGCGCTGATGGAGGACATGCATCAGCGGGGTCTGCTGGAGAACACGCTGGTGGTGGTGGCCGGGGAATTCGGGCGCACGCCGAAGGTCAACTCCAACGCGGGCCGCGACCACTGGCCGCGGGTGTTTTCGGTGGTGCTGGCCGGCGCCGGCATCAAGGGCGGCCAGGTGTACGGTTCTTCCGACGCGACCGGCGCCGATCCGAAGGACAACCCGGTATCGGTGGAAGATCTGGCGGCGACGATCTATGACCGGCTGGGCATCGACCCGACGAAGGAATACCATACGCCGACGGGCCGGCCGGTGAAGCTGTCCAACAACGGGACCCCGATCCGCGCGCCGCTGGTGTGAATTCCGTGTCGGGCAGGACCGCGGCGCCTTACCGAGCAGGGTGCCTGGTCGTAAACCGGTACTTGAACCGCCCGTCGGGCGCCACGTCGCCGCTCAGGTAGAAATCCATGATGTCTCCCGGCGCCTGGAGGTTGTCCGCCCACTTGAAATCGAACGCCAGGGCGGTTTTTCCTTCCTGGAAACCGAGCGCGGAACGCGGGACCGCCAGGTGCAGTTCTCTCCCGCCGGCCGCGTAGGACAGTTCCGCCGCCTTGGTCCAGTTCCACCCTCCGGTGTTCCTTTCGAGCAGCGTCGCCTTCTCGTTCAGCACGGAGCGGTTCACGACAAAGTCGTAGCCCTCCCAGCCCGTCTTCGCGTCCCGATCGGAGTCGATCAGCAGCATCATCCAGTTCCGGCCGTTCCAGGGGCTGATTGGATCGCGGGCGCGGGCGTAGAAGTAAAGGTTGCGCTCGTCGTGGCTGACCTTCAGGATTTCGAAGTCGTTGCGCCCGGTGTCATTCTTGTAGTGCTGCTTGGCGATCCCGGCAAAGTCGCGCGGGATGGTCTCGCCGGTGTGGTCGGGAAACTCGGGGCGCACGTCGCGCCACTGGTAGAAGCCCGAGGTCACGTCGATGGGTTTGCCCCCGCCCGCGTATCGCACCGCCGGCACGCCCTTGTACCGCCGGACGTTCGAAACAAGCTGGTAGTAGTAGTGGTCGAGGTGGCCGCCCCGCATCATCTCGATGTCGCGGCTGAACTCCTGGTTGAACTGGTCGACGAACACGACACCCTTGCCGGGGCGGGTGAAGCGCCCGGCGATCCACTCGTTCCAGCCGGTGACCATCACGAACGGCGGGTCGAGTTCGATGGCCCGCCCCCACTGCTCCTGGACGTTGTGGCCATGGTTGACCGCGCCGGCGGAGGTGTCCAGCACGCCGTTATGAAAGCTCCGCCCGCGCGCGTCACCGTCGCTCATGTTGGTCACTTTGCCGTCGCTCTGGCGGAGGTTCTGCGCCACCGAAACGTTCACCTGCTCGGGCACGCGCGGATCGTCGGTGAAGCCGTAGGGCTGCGGGTAGGCCGCCTCCCAATGCCAGGCATCCTGGGTGTTGACCTGCGTGAACGGCCAATGGGCGCGCCGCAGCGTGAAGAAGGCGCGCACCTCGGCGCCGGCCTTCGCCGGGTCGCAGATCAGGAGAGGCTTGCCCTTCCAGTGAAACCACATCTCCCGGTAGAGACCGGGCCGGTAGAGGTCTTCGTAGATCTCCTGGGCGGTGTCGCCGGCTTCTGTGTTCACCATGAACACAATCTGCGGCGTTTGCCCGCCTTCCCGGCGGACCTGGCGGAACACCTCGCAGAGCTTCATGTACACGTCGCGATAGGTGATCCGGTTGGTGGTGTCGAAGATCAGCGTGTCGATTCCGGCGTCCGCCAGAAGGTGGGCATGCCGCCGGAGAATCCACGGATCGGAATTCAGGTAGAAGCCGAACAGCGGCTCGCCCCAGAAGTGGGGGCTGGAATCCGGACCCCACGACGGGCTGCCCGGCGTCTTCAGCGCATCAGGGTGGCGCTTCAGGATGTCGGTAACGACGAACGGCCCTTCGTCGGTGCGGTCATGCTGCCCGAGCCAGATGAAATAGAAGATGCCGACGAACCGGTCGGGACGGGGTTCGGGCGCTTCGCCGGCCAGCGGCAGGCTCCTCCCCAGTCCATCGATGGCAGGCCACGGGCATCCTGCGTTCGAGGGGTATTGCGGCGTGGTGTCCGCGATAGCGAGTGTGCAGCCAACAGCCAGCGCGAGTATGCGTGTTCTCGCCATGAGAGCCTCCGTTCTTTCGCGGTTGTGAGTATACATCGCGACTGGCGCTGCCTGCCGGCTCAGACGGCGGTCCGGAACGCCGCCGGCTGGATGCCTTTCTTCCGAACCCACTCGATTGGAGAAACGCGGTTGATGGGGCCGCCGTCGGGGTAGCTCCACTCGATGCCCGATGTCATCAGCTCGTGGTAGCTGACAAATACGTCGCCGATTCGTTCCATCCAGGCACGCGTGAGGTCCATCATCTGCTTGCGCGCCTTGGCGGCGCCGGCATCGTTGAAGCGATTGGATAGCTGAGCCGGGTCCTCGCGCCGGTCGTAGAGGACGTTCATCAGCGGGTGGAAGTCCTTGTCCGCCCGCTGGGCGGCGAACGTCCACTCCCGGGTGATCGCGCCGCGGTATTCTTCCGGGCCCGAGTGATACATAAACAACGGCACGTAGTCCGTGGCCCGGTCATCGGCCTTGCGGATGGCGCCGGCGAGATTGCGTCCCTGGCAGGTGGAGGGCACGCCCAATCCCATCAGTCCGAGGAGCGTAGGCATCAGGTCCAGCGTCCCCATCAGCAGGTCGCTGCGGCGCGGAGACAGGACGCCCGGATATCGAAGCAAAAACGGCACGCGGGAGGAACAGTCCTGCGGAATGTCTTTGGCGCTCGCGTGCCAGCCGTAGGCGCCCAGGCAGTCGCCGTGGTCGGTGGTATAGACGACGATTGTGTCCCGATCGAGACCCCGCTCGCGCAGCTTGTCGAGAATCATGCCGAGCGCGCGGTCGATGCCGGTGGTTTGGGCCATGTACGCTCGGTACTGGTGTTTGCGGCGCTCGCTGGTATCCAGACGGGCGGTGGCGGGACGCAGCCGGGGATCGAGGTCCCTGTACAGCGCCATCAGCTCCGGCAGCGTATCGTACACGAAATACTGGTCGCGTTTCCCGTGGTCGTGCGGCGGGTGCCAGGAAACAAACAGCGCGAAGGGATCCTTGACCGTCTGCCTGTCGAGAAACTCACACGCCTGGCGGGACTGGGCATAGGGCTCCCACTCGCGATAGATCACCTGCTTGCCTTCCGCGTTCCAGTAGTAGGCGCTGCCCGCGTCAAACAGGGTCGTGCAGTTGTTGCTCAGAAACGGCTCCTCAAAGCCGTATCGCAGCTCGCCTCGGGGGATCGGGCGTTTGCGATCTCCTCCCAGCAGATGCCATTTGCCCACGTAACACGTCCGGTAGCCGCCATCCCGCAGTACTTCGCCGAAGTACTTCCCTTTCCCGGGAATCATCGTCAGGTCGTTGAAGAACACGCCATTGTGCAGCGTGGACAGGCCGGAGAGGAGCATCGCGCGATAGGGCGAGCAAACGGGAGAGTTGGAGAAGCAGTGGGTGAAGTGAACGCCTTGCGTCGACAAGCGGTCCATCACCGGAGTTTGTATCTGCTGGTTGCCCGAGCAGCCCATCATGTCGTAGGCGTGCTGGTCGGAGAAGAGGAAGACGAGGTTGGGACGGGGGCGCGGCTGCCGGGCTTGCACACCCGAAGAAGCGATGCCCGCGCCGAGCGATTCCAGGAATTCTCTTCGCGATGTGGAAGGACGCGTCATAGGGATTCAATCAGCCTTGCGGCAGGCCGGGGACCTGCGCCACGTCGAGCCCATGTACGGTCAGTTCGTACCGGTTCCGGCCGAACCGGACGGAGAAAGTCTCCGGCCGTTCAGACAGGTTCCAGACGAGGGCGATGCCAGCGGTCGGATACCACGCGCACACGGCCGGCTTCTCGTCCTCGATGACCGGGGTATCGTTCCATTGCGGCAACAGCGAGCGTTTCAGCGCAAACAGGTCCGCCAGCGTCTCCGGCACGCGCCGCGTTGCTCCTGAAAGCACCGTTGTCGTGCGGGCGGCGAACTGCGTGCCGGCGGATTTCAAACTGCCGGCGGCGACGGCGGAAGCGTCGGCGTCGGATAAGAACGTCCAGCCGTCGCGGGCAGGCTCGTCCGTAACCTCGAACGGCACGCCGGCGGCCAGAAAGAGGCTGTACGGCCTGTCGTCGCCGACGAGCCGGCTGGCCTCGCCCCAGTAGTGTTTGAACGGACCTCGCGGCGCATGGCCGGCGATGCGTTGGTGCAGCGCGGCGAGCTTCCTCATGGCGGGCGCCAGGGTGTCCCAATACGAACGCGGGAATGCCGTCAGCCCGCTCATGAACATGGTGTGCCGCACGTCGCTCAGCGTGGACACGACAAGTTTCGCGGCCATGTTCCCGGCCGAGAGCTTGTCCGCCGGAAACGCAGTCGTCTCGCTGTAGGCGAGCCGGGGCTCGACGAACCGGCGGTGAAACAGGGAGCTGAACAGCTCGTCGGTCTTGCCTCGCAAGCGGCCGAAGGCCCGGTCGTCGAACATCAGTTCGCCCACGCGGAAGGGGACTTTGCGGTAGTCGGCGAGCCGGATGCCGGCTTTTTCCGCGCCGAGATACATCACCATGATGCCAAGCTCGATAGACGGCGCCGCCGCTTGCTGCGCGCGGAACGAGGCGGTCAGGCGGTCGCACCAAAACTCGATCCATTGCCGGAGGAGCGGGCTCAAGTTGCGGGCGCGGATGTCGCCGGCGAGTTGGCGCATCGCGGATTCGGGATGGCCGGACTCACGCAGGAATTCCGCCGCGTGGTGTTTGCAGAAGCATCCGCCGATGTCGCCGGGACCTTGCGCCAGGCGGAAGTCATCGTCCAGGAAGACGCGGCGGACGCCGGCCCGGCTCAGCAACTTCAGCGCCCGCGCGTTTTCCTCGGTCGCCGGGGAATGCAGGGAAACGCCGGAATGCGTGGTTCCGTCCACCCGAACGCCGAGGCTCCAATGCTTCGGGGGTGTAAGGGGAACATCCCCGCGCATGGATCCCAGGGCATCGCCCGGGTGTCCGAGCGGAACGTTGGCGACGTGCGCCTCCATCCCATGGCGCTCGATCTCTCTTCGCCAGCGCTGGATGCGGTCGAGAGGATAGGGCCAGTAGCCATAGAGGAAGCCGGTGACCCAGACCGTGCCCACTCCGGAGCCGCGGAGCAGGCCAAGCAGGTCGGGATCGGCTTCGAGCGCTTCCGGCGAAAGCGCAACGTGGTAGTCGCGGGCAGCAGAGCGCGCGAACGAGGGGAGGGCGAACGTCGCGCTGCTTCCGATCGACTGCCGGAGAAACGAGCGCCTGCTTTCCTTCACCGTGGCACCTCATTCGCGGCCGTCAGCGCGCCGCTCGCTTGTAAGTGAGGATACCGCACCGGGCCGGGTCTTAATCGAGACGGGCAACCCCTGCTCCAACAGCAGCCGGCCGTCGAACGCCGTCTCGCCGGGCGTGTCGAGATCGGCGACCACATACCGCGCCGCCGCGTCGAGGCCGCGCAGCGGGAAACGCGCGGCCTCGAAGGAACTGTCCGGACGGCGGAACGCCTGCCCGCTTTCGGGCCGAGCACGGCTTCGAGCGGCTGATAGCCGGTGGGCGAATTCGGGCTGCCCTTGTTGTGGTGGAGGAGGAACTCAGCTTCGCTCGTCCGCTCCAGCTTGGTGTCGAGCGCCTGGAGGTTTTCGAGGATTGGCGTCGGCGAGGCGCCCGTGTTCTTGCAGTAGACGGTCCACTCCACCGTGGGGAAGTCCTTGTACGCGACCGCGACACATCGGACGACGAGCCCGGTGCGAAGATCCGTGTACGAGACGACGTGCTCGGTGCGACGGGCATCGATCTCGCGGCTCCCGCGCTTCACGATCCATGTTTTGAGCAATTCCGACGACGGCCTGTCCCCGTAGCGAAAAGAAAACGGAGGCTCGGTGGAATGAGGGCGGGCAGCGGTCCCATCGGCAGCTCATCCAGCCAAACGACGGTTCCGTCCGACAACACGGTTCGCGCCTCCGCCCAGTCCGCCAAGTCCCACTCGGCCTGCCAGGTGCGCGGCCTCTCGCCGGCGGCGGCCAGCTTCAGGGTGAACTCGCGTGCGCCGCCGAGACTGACCTTGACCGGAACCGCCGGCAGCCCCTCGCGCATGACGCCGGAGGAGAAAGCTTCACGGCCGTTCACGTCCACCGAGGCGACGACGCTGCCGCGGCCCGCGTTGGAGTAGTAACCGAGGTCGTTGCTGTCCACGCCGACGAGCGCGTCGAACGCGGCGCCCGAACCGGGCAGGCGCACCTCAATCTCGCCGAGCGACGGCATGAGGAGGCCGCGCTCGTACTCCTTGCCGGCGATGCGGAACTTCCGGTCTTTGCGGCGATTCCTACCCACGACGCCCGACCGGAGGTAGGCCGTCATGTGCGGCTCGACGGTTCTTGAGTCCGGTTTGCCGAGAAACTTCGCGGCCAGCCACTGGCTTGCTTCGAACTTCGCGCGCGCGTCCGTGCGTGTTGCTGCGCTCGCCGCCGAGATTCCGAAGATCGCGAATGCCGCAAGGGTTCGCATTGTCGAAGACCTCCTGCCCTCGCCAGGCATGCCCGGCCCCTACCGTTCCGGCGGACGCCACTTCTCGAAGACGCCAATGATTGTCGGCGCCGCGTCCGGTCCGACGGAGTTGATTTCCCCGTACCAGCGGCGCGGGGCGTTCTGGAGCCAGGGCGCTTTCTCATCCCACTCCGCCCTGGGGAGGATGTAGCCGATCTCGTCGTTTGCCAGCCCGAAGAGCATCCGGTGCGGGGCTGTCATCATGCCCTTGATCGGCGGCTCGATTGGCGCTTCGGGATCGTCGGCGCCGGGATATCGCTCGACGCCGCCGACGCTGAGTTCGGGATACAGTTCCCCCGGCACGAGCGCGATCTCGACCACCGGACTGCGCGCCGCCAGGAGCCGAATCAGTCCGACCGGGGTGGTGGTCGTCCAGTCCGCGGTGATCGGCTTGCGATCTTTGAACACGCCCGCTTTGGCCGCTATGCGGTAGCCGAGGTTCAGCACCGGAATGGAAACGAGTTGCTCGCGGTAGTCGATTCCATCGACGGCCGCCGGCCGGGCGCGGCGCGCGGCGCCCGCGGCCAGCTCCGCCACGCGCAAGCCGATGATCTCCGCCAGCCGGAAGCTGTCCGCCGGCGCCGGCCTGCCGGTCTTCGGATCCTTCACCTTCACGCCAAGCGGCGACTGCATCCCTCCGATGGCGCCGTTGACGAAGACCGCAACTCCTCCAAGCCGGTCTTCCAGCCGCGTGTAGAACGATGCGAGGTAGTCGGCGGTAACGAGGGTGTTCTTCGAGCCGAGGGCTTCCGGATGATTCGCCCAATTGACGAGCGTGCCGATGGGCTTCCCATCCAGTCCTTTGGCCGACAGGACCACCAATTCCGAGTCGTGGACCACAGGGGGCCGGGTGTCGTTGAGGAAGCCGTCGAGTTCCGGCGAGCGAAGGCTGGCGGGCACGACAACCGCGGGCCGGGCCGATCGGGCGGCCTCGACCGCCGCCTCGGCGGTCCGTTCGATGACCAGCCGGTTGTAGTCTTCGTTGATGCCGCTGACGCCGGGCTTCGGCCCCCACAGCCCCATGGTGTCCGGCGCCGCATGGTCGTGTGTCGCGGCGACGACGACATTCGCCTCCCGCCCGAGGCCGGCTCGCACCGCCGCGCGGATCCTCTCGACGTCCTCCAGGAACAAGCCGATCGAATCCACGCCGCAGATCACCAGCGGGGTTTGGTCCGCATCAAGAGCCAGGCAGCGCGCGAAGAGATCGTCGAGGACGCCGGTGGCGACCCGGTTGTTGTCGAAACCGGCGAGGTAAACGGGTGCGTGCGCCTTCAGGTCCGGCGTGATGACGCGCCGCGCCGCCCCGGCGCGCAGGCCGGCGAAGCACACGGTGGAGGCGGCCGCCAGCAGGAGGGCCGCCCGCGCGGCCGGCCTGCGGTGAAGTCCCAGCTCCGATACTACGCGCTGACGTTGTCCACCCACCACGGCTTGGTCGGCGACTCGCGGATCACGATCCCCTGGAGAAACTCCGCCGCCTTGGTGAGACCTTCCTCGGGCGACATCAGGCTGTCCTCGTGCTCGATGGAGAGCACGTAGTCGTAACCGTACATCCGCAGCGTGGACACAAATTCCTTCCACCACTCGGCGCCGTGGCCGTAGCCGCAAGTGCGGAAGATCCAGGCCCGGTTCTTCTCGTCGGTGTAAAGCTTCATGTCGAGCACGCCGGACTTGGGCAGGTTGGCGCCGTAGATCTGCGTGTCCTTGGCGTGCACATGGAAGATCGCGTCGCCGAGCACGCGGATGGCCGCGATCGGGTCGATGCCCTGCCAGAACATATGGCTCGGGTCGTAGTTGCAGCCGATGCTCTTGCCGCAGGCGTCACGCAGCTTCAGCATGGTCTCGGGGCTGTACACGATGAAGCCGGGGTGCATCTCGATGGCGATCTTCACACCGTGATCCTCGGCGAACTTCGTCCTCTTCGACCAGTAGGGGATTGCCTTCTTCTCCCACTGCCACTTGAGCAGCTCCTGGTAGTGCGGCGGCCAGGGCGAGACCACCCAGTTGGGGTACTTTGCCTTGTCGCTGTCGCCGGGGCAGCCGGAGAAGTCTATCACCACCGGCACGCCGAGCTTCTCCGCCAGCAGGATGGTCTTGCGGTTGGTTTCCTGGTTGGCCTTGGCGATGGCCGCATCGGGGTGCAGCGGCTCGCCGTGGCAGCTCAGGGCGCTGATCGAGATGCCGTTGTCGTCCAGCTTCTGCTTGAACTCCTTGAGCGCCGTCTTGCCGTCCAGCATGGACAGCTTGCAGTGCGGGTCGGTGGGATAATTCCCGGTGCCGAGCTCGACCGTGTCGATGCCCAGGGCTTTCACCTTCTGGATCACCTGGTCGAGCGACATTTGCGCCAACAATGCGGTAAATACGCCTACTCTCACGGCTTGTCTCCTTCAGTAACGATGGGGTTGAGAAATCGCAAGGGATCAGAATATCACAGCGTGCGGCGCGCACCGGCCGCCGGCTGGATGCTTCATATACAATCGGCTCTATGAAACGCCGATTCTTCCTGAAATCCGCGGCCGGCGCGGGTGCCGCCGGCTTCTGGGCCGATCAGACGCTGGAGGCGTACCAGCAGAACATCCGCACCGCCTCCAAGCCGTCGGAACTGAAGATTACCGACCTGCGCGTCGCGGTCGTCAAGGACGCGCCGATGACGTGCCCGCTGATTCGCATCGACACCAACCAGGACATTTACGGATTAGGCGAAGTGCGCGACGGCGCCAGCAAGACCTACGCATTGATCCTCAAAAGCCGGCTGCTCGGCGAGAACCCGTGCAACGTCGACAAGATCTTCCGGAAGATCAAGCAATTCGGCCACCACGCGCGGCAGGCGGGCGGCGTCTGCGGCATCGAGATGGCGCTCTGGGATCTCGCCGGCAAGGCCTACGGCGTGCCGGTCTGGCAGATGCTCGGCGGCAAGTTTCGCGACACGATCCGATGCTACGCCGACACCACGGAATCGCACGACCCGAAAGTCTACGGCGAACGGCTCAAGAAGCGCAAGGACCAGGGCTTCACCTGGCTGAAGATGGACCTCGGCGTCGATCTGGTCGAGGGTGTCCCCGGCGCGGTGACGCGTCCGGCCGGCATCGATTCGAAGACGGCGCGGACGACCCAGCATTTCTTCACCGGCATGGAACTGACCGAGAAGGGGGTGGCCCTGATGGCGGATTACGTGGGCCAAGTCCGCGAGGTCATCGGCATGGACATCCCGCTGGCGGCCGACCACTTCGGCCACATCGGTCTGAACTCCTGCATCCGTCTCGGCCGGGCGCTCGAAAAGCACAACCTGGCGTGGCTCGAGGACATGATCCCCTGGCAGTACACCGACCTCTGGAAAAAGATTACCGATTCGGTGGATATCCCGACGCTGACCGGCGAGGACATCTACCTGAAAGAGCCGTTCATCGAGCTTTGCCGGACGCACGCGGTGGACATCGTCCATCCGGACCTGGCTTCCTCGGGCGGGATTCTGGAGACCAAGAAGATCGGCGACGCGGCGCAGGAGTACGGCGTGGCGATGGCGATGCACTTCGCGGGCACGCCGGTGTCGTGCATGGCCAACGTGCATTGCGCGGCGGCGACGGAGAACTTCCTGGTGCTCGAGCAGCATTCGGTGGACGTGCCGTGGTGGGACGGCATGGTGGAGGGCATCGAAAAGCCGATCGTGAACAAGGGCTTCGTCAAGGTGCCGGACAAGCCGGGCCTGGGCGTGACGCTGAACGACGAGGTGGTGAAGCAGCACCTCGCCGAGCCCGGCTACTTCGCGCCGACGCCGGAATGGGACAAGGAGCGCTCCTGGGACCGTCTATGGAGCTGAGCGGTCCGATTTACACCGGGACCTGGCGATGAGAGATTGTCAGCCGCCGATGAACGCCGATAAACGCCAACGATGTTGCACGCCCTGTCTGCGTGATCTATCCGCGGCCGGGACCGGCCAACGGCCCCGTCCGCCGGGCTTGACAATTCGGTCATGCGGGTCCCATACTGATTTCGTAGGTGCAACTCAGTTTCACAAACACGCGGCGTCCGGGGAAGCGCGCGCCGTTTCGCCTGGTCGATTTGCGCGAGGGGGAACAAGGCGTCGTTGAATCGCTCGACCTGCCGGAGGACGTGGCTCGCCGGCTGATGGAACTCGGCTTCCTTCCGGGGAGCCGGATCACGGCCGGCCGCAGCGCGCCGGGCGGCGACCCGCGCGTGTTCCGCGTCGACGGCTCGGAAGTGGCCCTGCGGCGGGAAACCGCCACCCATATCCGGCTTCGACATGCTGAGCCTTCACGCAAGTAGAGGCCGATGAGCGACTGCCACGCCTCCCCATCAGCGACATTGCCGGAGCCCAAGCCCGCCGCGGCCTCGTCGCCCCACGTGATCGCCATCGTGGGACCGCCGAATTCCGGCAAGTCAACGCTATTCAACCGCCTCACGGGAATGCGGCAGAAGGTCGCCAACTTTCCCGGGGTGACTGTCGAGCAGCGGCTGGGGCGTGCGAAAGTGGCTGGCCGCGAGGTTTACGTCATCGACCTGCCCGGCGTGTACAGCCTGACGCCGCGATCGGAAGACGAGATGGTTACCCACGACGTCCTCCAGGGCCAGATGCCCGGCGTGCCGAAGCCGGAGGCCATCCTGCTGATCCTGGACTCGACCAACCTGGCGCGCCACCTGGTGCTGGCGGCGCCGATCCTGGCGCTCGGCATCCCGACACTCGTTGTGCTGAACATGGCGGACGATCTTCGCAGCCGCGGCGGCAAGGTGGACGTGCCGGCGCTGGCGCGACAGCTCGGCGTGCCGGTGGCGCTCATCAGCGCCGCCAAGGGAGAGGGGCTGGACACCGTCCACAAGTTCCTCGCCGGCAGAGTGGCGGTGCCGGCGCCGGTCGAGCTGCCGGTGATCCAGGATGTGCCGAAGTGCCGCCAGTGGGCGGGCCGGGTCGGCGATCACGCCTCCTACCATCCGCCGGCGCCGCCGCTGTGGACGCGCAAGCTGGATGGTGTATTCCTCCATCCGGTGCAGGGGCCGGTCGTGTTCGGGCTGGTGGTGGTGGCGGTATTCCAGTCGATATTCTCCTGGGCGCGGCCGCTGATGGACGGCCTCCAGGCGCTGGTGCTTGCCTCGGGGGCATGGCTGGAGGGCGTGTTGCCGGAATCGCCGCTGCGGTCGCTGCTGACCGAAGGCGTCTGGGGCGGCGTGGGATCGGTGGTCGTGTTTCTGCCACAGATCCTGCTGCTGTTCCTGTTCATCGGCATTCTGGAGGACTCGGGCTATTTGGCGCGGGCGGCGCTGATCGCCGACCGCACGATGGCGCGGGTGGGGCTCCAGGGCAAGTCGTTCATCCCGCTGCTGTCGGCGTATGCCTGCGCGGTGCCGGCGATCCTGGCCACGCGGACCATCGAGAACAAGCGCGACCGGATCGCGACCATTCTCATCGCGCCGTTCATGACCTGCTCCGCGCGGCTGCCGGTCTACACGCTGATCATCGCGGCGTTTTTGCCAGAGCAGCCGCTGCTTGGGCCATTCCTTGGAACTCGAGCGGCGGCCCTCTTGGGCCTCTATCTACTGGGGTTTCTGGCCGCGTTCTTCACGGCCCGGCTGCTGAAGTCGTCCGTGCTGAAGAGCGAGTGCACGCCGTTCCTGCTCGAAATGCCGCCGTATCGCTGGCCGACGCTGCAATCGCTGGGCCTGCGGCTGCTCGACCGCTCTAAGATCTTCCTCCGGCGCGCGGGCACGGTGATCCTGCTGGCGGCGGTGCTCCTGTGGACGCTGGCACACCTGCCGTTGAAGGACGGCAAGGCGCCTCCGCTCGAGGACAGCGTGGCGGGCACCATCGGCAGGACGGTTGAGCCGGTCATCCAGCCGTTGGGGTTCAACTGGAGAATCGGCATCGGGCTGATCACGTCGCTGGCGGCGCGCGAGGTGATTGTGGGGACTCTCGGCACCATCTACGGCATGGAAGGCGACGCGCAGGACGCCGGCCTTCAGAAAGCGATCCGCAAGGACCTCAGCCTGGGCGGGGCGGTGGCGCTGCTCATCTTCTTCGCCTTCGCCATGCAGTGCATGTCGACGATCGCGGTGGTGCGGCGCGAGACCGGCGGCTGGAAATGGCCGGCGCTGCAATTCGCCTATATGGGCAGCATGGCCTACATTGGCGCGCTGATCAGCCACCAGCTCATAGGGCTTCTGACCCGCGCCTGATCCATTCTGCTCTGCGCTCTCCGAGCCTCTGTGGTGAGGATGGTATCTTAAGATCTCCCCATGCGAAACGTCATCATTATTGGATCCGGGTGCGCCGGAAACACGGCCGCGCTGTACACGGCGCGCGCGAACCTGAACCCTCTGGTCATCTCCGGGCATGAGCCGGGCGGCCAGCTCTCGCTGACGACACTCGTCGAGAACTTCCCGGGTTTTCCCGACGGCATCAACGGTCCCGAGCTGGTGGCGAACATCCGCGCGCAGGCAGAGAAATTCGGCGCCGAGTACGAGCACGGCTCGGTGATCGAGGCCGACCTGTCGAAGCGGCCGTTCCGGCTGAACGTGGAGGGCGAGTGGCGGGAGGCGCGCACGCTGATCATCGCCTCGGGCGCCTCGGCGCGCTGGGTCGGGCTGCCCTCCGAGCAGAAGCTGATCGGCCACGGCGTCAGCTCCTGCGCCACCTGCGACGGTTTCTTCTACCGCGACAAGAAGATCATGGTGGTCGGCGGCGGTGACTCGGCGATGGAGGAAGCGATCTTCCTGACGCGGTTCGGCTCGGAGGTGGCGGTCGTCCATCGCCGGGACGAGTTCCGGGCGTCGAAGATCATGCTGGACCGCGCACGGAGCAATCCCAAGATCCAGTGGATCACGCCGGCCGTCGTGGACGAAGTGTTCGACGTGGACAAGGGCGTCGTGACCGGCGTGCGCCTGCGCAATGTTAAGACCGGCGCCACCTGGGAGCGCGAGGTGGACGGCTTCTTCGTGGCTATTGGGCACATCCCCAACACGGCGGTGTTCAAGGGCCAGATCGAGCTGGACCCGGACGGCTACCTTGTCTCCAAGGGCGGCGCCCGCACCAGCGTGACCGGCGTCTTCCACGCCGGCGACGTGCAGGACCGAGTGTACCGGCAGGCGATCACCGCCGCCGGCGCGGGCTGCATGGCCGCCCTCGAGGCGGAGCGGTTCTTGGAAGCGGAAGGACACTAGTCGCGGAGGGTCGCTCCGCGCAAGGCAAAAGGCAAAAATCAAGAATCGAGGTCCGCCTGCGGCGGTCTTTCGATTCTCTCTGTTGGCCCGCACGCGGCGGCGTCTAGGCGAGCAACTGGCGCAGAGCCGGCAGAAGCTCGGGGTAGTGGAACCGGAATCCGGCCGACTCGGCGGCGCGCGGGAGCACTCGCTGGCTGCCGAGCAACACTTCGGACATTTCGCCGAACAACATGCGGATCAGGAACGGCGGCACGGGGACGAGCGCCGGCCGCCGCAGCACGCCGGCGAGTTTCTCGGTGAACTCGGAATTGCGTACCGGAGACGGCGCCGTCGCATTCAGCGCTCCGCGGACTTCCGGGCGCTCCAAGGCGAACAGAAACAGGCTTGCCAAATCGTCGGCGTGAATCCAGGACATCCACTGCGTGCCCGGTCCGAGACGCCCGCCCGCGCCCAGGCGAAATGGCGGCAGCATGCGGGCCAGCGCTCCGCCCTCCGGCCCGAGGACCACGCCGATTCTCAGCTTCACCACCCGGATCCCCGCCGATGCGGCGGCGTCAGCGGCCTTCTCCCATTCGATGCAAACCTCCGGCAGAAAACCCGAGCCGGGCGCGGAGGATTCATCCAGCGCCTCGTCCCCCCGCGCGCCGTAGTAGCCGATGGCGGATGCGCAGATCAGCGCCGCGGGCCGCCGTTCAAGTTTCGAAAGAATACTGACCAGCCGGTTCGTGCCGTCCACGCGGCTGGCGCGGATGCGCCGCTTGGCTTCCGGCGTCCATCGCTGCGCGACAGGCTCCCCGGCCAGGTGGATCACGGTGTCAGCCGAAGCCAAGCTCGCCGCCGGCGGCTCCCCCTCCAGAGTGTTCCAGACGGACCACTCGACTCCTGGCGGCAGACCGACGCGTGGTGAGCGAATCAGCAAGTGAACCGAGTGTCCACCGGCTAGCAGCCGCTTCACCAGCCGGCCTCCCAGGAAGCCTGTCGCGCCCGTCACGGTGACTTTCATTGCGCCAGAAAGGGACTGCCCCATTCTATTCGAAACAGCCCCCGCCGGGCGCATGCCGATAGAATGGAGAGTAAACCGCCATGCGCTCCTGGAACCGGGCCAGACTATTCTGGGGTTATCTGCGCGGCCGAGCCGGGCTGAACGCGCTGCCGGTGGAGTACATCGTCGAAACCACCGCCAAGTGCAACCTGTACTGCCCGATGTGCCCCCGGGAAACGCACAAGCAGCCGAAGGAGGACATGGCGGAGGAGGTTTTCGACCGCCTGGTGAAAGAATCGGGCAAGACCGCCGAGCACATGATGCTCATCGGGCTGGGCGAGCCGTTCATGGATCCGCGGATCTTCGACCGCATCGAGTACTGCGCGCGGCACGGCATTTCCACTTTGCTGTCCACCAACGGCACCTTCCTCGACGAGCAAACCGCCGACCGCGTGCTGCGCTCGCCGCTGGAGCACATCACCCTCAGCTTTGACGGCGCGACGAAGGAGAGCTTCGAGTATTACCGCAAGGGCGCCCGCTTCGAGAAGGTCCGCGACAACTTCGTGCGATTCGCCCGGATGAAGAAGGAGCGCCGCGCGAGAGTTCACGTGGTCGTGCAGATGGTCCGCATGGAGCGCAACGCCGGCGAGGTGGAGGATTTTCTCCGTTTCTGGAGCGCCGTACCCGGCGTGGACCAGGTGCGGATTAAGGAAGACGAGACGAACTTGATACGTCCGGACGCCGGCCACAGCGCGTCGGACTGGAAACACCCGTGTCACTACCTCTGGCGCGGGCCGCTGTACGTCAAGCACAACGGCGACATCTATCCCTGCTGCCAGAGCTACATGCTCGGCGGCGCCCCGGTCGGGCGGGTCGGCGAGCGCCCGCTCGCGGAGGTGTGGAACTCGGAGGAAATGCGTCGCATGCGGCGGCTGCACGTCGAGGGCCGGGCCGGCGAGATCGACGTATGCTCGCGGTGCTGCGCCACCATCCCGCACCCGCTGCTGGTGGCGGGCAGCCTCGTGCTTCACGGCAGGACGGTCCGCCGGGCGTTGCCCTGGATCGAGCGCCTGACCTACCTGTCGCGGCTCCCGAAGCGGCTTCTGAAGCCTCCGAAGTCCGCCGCCCGCGAGGAGGAGCTGGTGCGGATCGATGCGCCGAAGGGGTGAGGCGAAGGCGGCCCGTTTCGGATCCGAAAGCTGCGCAACTCCGTGCGCGGCGCCTCTCTCACCGGCGCGGTCATCAACCGGGCCAAGCGCGAGGACCGGCCCTGACCGGCACGCGGTGAGGCGGGAAGAACGCTGACTGGGCGCCGCCGTGCGCTGCGATGGAGAACGCGAGTGCGGCTACGAAAGTCCCGCCAACCTCATTCCGCTGGCGCGCCCGGCTGCCTGGCGTCCGCTGACGGCGTCCTCTCCAGCGGATTCGGCAGCTTGTGCTCGGCATGATAGCCCGGACGCACCCGCTCCACAATCTGGGCCACCGGGCGCTCCAACACCTGGAAGAACGGCTTCGGGTACAGCCCGATCCAGAACGCCCACACCAGCAAGGGCGCGAATACGGCGATCTCGCGCGGCGACAGGTCCACGAGCTTCGCGTTCTTGGCGGAAACCTCGCCGAGCATGGTGCGCTGGAACAGCCAGATCAGGTACGCCGCGCCCAGCGCGATCCCCAACACCACCCAGAACGCCCAGCCGATCGACACTTGATAGGCGCCCTGGAGAATCGTGATCTCGCCGATGAAGCCGTTGAGCGGCGGCATCCCCATCGAACTGAGAGCCGTGATCAGGAACACGATGGTGAACAGCGGCATCACGCGCAGCAGCCCGCCGTATTCGGCGATCTCCCGGGTGTGCCGGCGCTCGTACGCGATGCCGACAATCAAAAAGAGCATGCCGGTCGAGATGCCGTGGTTGATCTGCTGCAAGATCGAGCCCGCGATCCCCGCCGGGTTCAGCGCGAAGATCCCCAGCGTGCAGAAGCCGAGATGGCTCACCGAAGAGTACGCGATCAGCTTCTTCCAGTCCTTCTGCATCAGGCAGACCAGCGCCCCGTAGACGATGGCGATGATCGACAGCACCGCCATCACCTGAACCACCCTGGGGTCCTTGGCGGCATCCGGCAGCAGCGGCAGCGAGAAACGCAGGAACCCGTACGTGCCCATCTTCAGCAGCACGCTGGCCAGGATGACCGAGCCGGCCGTCGGCGCTTCCGTGTGGGCATCGGGAAGCCAGGTGTGGAACGGGAACATCGGCACTTTGACGGCGAAGCCGACGAAGAACGCCCAGAACACCCACCACTGCATCACCGGGTCGACGTTCACCGTCATCAGCGAGAAAATGTCGAACGTGTACACCTGGCGCCGGTTGTAATACTCGAAGTAGAGCGCCAGGATGCCGAGCAGCATCAGCACCGAACCGACCAGCGTGTAGATGATGAACTTGATCGCCGCGTAGATGCGGCGGGCGCCTCCCCAGATGGCGATGATGAAGTACATCGGCACCAGCACTAGCTCCCAGCAGACGAAGAACAGCAGGAAGTCCAGCGCCATGAACACGCCGAGCATGCCGACCTGGAGGATGAAGAAGTAGGCGTAGTATTCCTTCAGCCGGTGCTCGATCACCTTCCAGCTTGAGAGGATCGACAGGAACCCGAGCAGGCCCGTCATCACCACCAGCAGCAGGCCGTAGCCGTCGATGCCGAGATGATACGAGGCCCCGATCGACGGGATCCAGCTCGCTTTTTCGACGAACTGGAAATCCTTGGCGCTGTCAAAGCCGGAAACCAGCGGCAGGCAGACAAGAAAGCCGGCGAAGCTCGCCACGTTGGCCCATAGCTTGATCGCCAGGGGCTTTGACGACGGGATGAGGAGCACGACGAGGAAGCCAACCAGCGGGGTGAGGAGAACGACGGACAGAATGTGATCCATACAGGGCGCCCCTGCCGGGACAAGGTCACCATCTTACCGCAGGAAGCACGCCTGTGAAATCGTTTCACGGTCAGCCGAGAGGGCCCGCCCTTCACCATCAACGACTTAACTCCTGGCAACCGTCGTGCAGGCTCAACCGTCTATGAGAAGTACCGGCATGCTAGCCCTCCTCCTGGCCGCGACGTTGTCCGGCTCCGGCAGTCAGGATCCGGTGAACGTCAATTCGCGGTACGTGGTGGAGAGCGTCGACGTCTCCGACGGCGGGAAGCTCCGGATCAGCCGGGGCCTGCGGGAGGACATCGAGAAGCTGGTGGGGAGCCGGCTGAACCCGCGGGCGCTCGACCGGCTGGCCCGGCGGCTGCGGGGCGAGTTGCGGGCCCGCGCGGTGACCCACAAGGTGGCGCGCGGCACTCAACCCGAGCACGTCGTGGTCCTGTTCGAAGTCGCCGGCAGGCGGCCGAAGTCCGACCTGGACGTGCGGATGTCGAAAGGCGTGTACCACGCGAAGTCCGGCTGGAGCGGCGCGCTGGACTCAACGGTGAGAATCGGCGACAGCGAGTTCCTGCTCGGGGTGGTCAGCGACGGCGACGAATTGCTGGAGCGCTACGCCGGC
>CAZACK010000023.1:0-19975 GCA_964483455.1 uncultured Solibacteraceae bacterium | reverse complement strand
TCCGGCCGCGCGGATGGAATCGGCCAACGCCGTGACAACGACTCTGCGCTACGCACGGCGCCTGGAGGATTCGCACAACAACCAGCACGAGGTCAAAGCAGGCTACAGCCTGCGCGCGGCCACCAAATCCCTCGGCTCCGACTTCGCCTACGCGCAGCACGTCATCCGCGCCGGCTACGCCGTCACGCGCGACCGGCACACTCTCGAAGCCGAGCTGCTGGCTGGCCGCACGGGCGGCGCACCGCCGCTCGCCGACCGGTTCGTGCTCGGCAACTCCCGCACGCTGCGAGGGTGGAACAAGTTCGATCTGAACCCGGTGGGCGGCACGAGGGTCGTCCACGGCTCGCTCGAATACCGTTACCGCTGCCTTCAGGTCTTCTATGACACCGGCTCGCTCTGGAACGACCGGGAAGACGCCGAGGCGAAGCATTCCCTCGGGCTTGGCATCCGGAGCAAAGGAGGTTTCTACCTGGCCATGGCGTTCCCGCTGCGCACGGGACGCGTCGATCCGATTCTGCTTATGGGCACTCACTTCTAGCGGCCACCATGACGGCTTCGAGCGGCGCGGCGATCGCCATGCTGCTCGTGTCTCTGCTGTGGTCCGAGCCGCAGCGGATTGCCGTCCGCCTGGACTCGGACCAGCTTCGGGTGACGGCGCCGGGCGTGCGGTTTCTGAGCGGGCCGGCGCTCCAGCGCCTCGAGAACGGCGCCACGGTCGTCTTTCCGATCCAGCTCACGCTGCTGACCGACAACAAGAACCTTGTCCGCCACCGGACGGCGGCCCGGTTCGCCATCAGCTTCGATCTCTGGGAGGAAAGGTTCTCGGCCGTCCGCCTGAATCCTCCCCGGCGGAGCGCGTCGCACCTGACGGCGGTTGCCGCCGAGAGCTGGTGCCTGGAGAATCTTCCGCTGCCGGTCACCGGCCTTGTCGGCGGCGCCCCGTTCTGGGTGCGGCTGGAAGTGCGCGCCGAGGAAGCCGGGCTGGAGGGGCTCGGAGAGGACAGCTCCAGCTTCAGCCTGGCGCGGCTGGTCGAGCTGTTCAGCCGCCCGGTGGCGCGCGGGGAATCAAGCTGGCGCGGGGAGGCCGGGCCATTGCGGCTGGCCGAGCTGAAAAAGCAGTAGCCGCCGCCGGGCGTGTGGAGGATGCTGGAGCGCCGGTCCACGCCGATAACCGGCGGCCGAATTCCTTCCGCCCGTTCTGGCGGTTGCTAGACTGAATTCCAGGTGAACCGCCTCCGCAACAGGCTCGTCCTGCTGTTCCTGGCCGGCACGGCGCTGCCGCTCGGGCTCACCATCTGGTTCGCCGTCTCCCTGCTCGAACGCAGCCTGAGCTACGCCGCCACCCGCGAGCTCGACGAGATCTCCAAGTCGCTCGAGAAGACCGGTGAGTTCTACCAGCGTTCGCGCGAGATGCTGAAGAGCGACGCCGAGGCCGGGCGCACGCCGCCGCGGCGCTATCGGCCCGCGGACCGCGACCACTGGCCGCCGGCGGTCCGCGGGTCGCGCTGCTCCAGCCGGCGCACGCGGAGGTCGCCTACCAGCTTCGCCTGGCGCCGGACTTGCCGCCCGCCTTCGTCGACTCCGACATCGTCAAAGGCGTGCTGACGAACTTGCTCGAAAACGCCGCCGAAGCCGCCGGCCCCGGCGGCCGTGTGCTTGGCGCCGGCTTCTTGGGGAAGAGCATCCCCAATTGAAGTATTTCAGCTCCACAATACTCTCTTATTGAGAGAACGATCGCCCAGCAAGACCAATAAGGCCCCGCGCGGCCATCCAGTCGCGCAGGCGGAGTGTCCAGGTGTCCACTGGAGACGATTGTCGGCGCATGCCGAAGCCGTGCCCGCCCTTGGAGTAGATGTGCAGTTCAGCCGAACCTCCGGCCTGTTTCCAGGCCCTGTAGAGTCGGATGGTGGTACGCGTGGCTTCTACACTCGTGTCGTCGTCGGCGTGCACCAGGAAGAGCGGCGGCGGTGCCGCTGGCACGATCATGTTCTCCGGCATGGTGGCGTATACGGGCACCAAGAAGTCCGGCCGGCTGTCGTCCCGTCCCTGCAAGGCGACAGCCGTGGCCACCCAGCCTCCGGCGGAGAATCCCAGAATGCCGATACGGTCCTTGTTGACGCCCCATTCAACCGCGCGGCGGCGCACCAGCCGGATCGCCTCCAGCCCGTCTGCGACAGCCTGCGGGGTGACTTCGGCGCGCCGGCGCGCCATCACACCTTCTTTCTTTTCACTTTCGTCACCTGTGCGCATGAGGCGGTATTTCAAGACAAAGGCCGCCACGCCCTGCTCATTGAACCATCGGGCAACATCCTCGCCTTCGTGATGAATGGCCAGGTGGCGGAATCCTCCTCCGGGGCAGATCACGACAGCAGTGCCGTCCGTCTTGTTCTCTTCGGGCAGGTATACGGTCAGCGTGGGGCGAGTCACATTTGCGACGCGGCACAGCCCGTCGGTGGATACTCTTTCGTTCTCAGACCAGTTCCAGGCTTCCGAACCCGGCGGCGCGCCCGGATAGAGGGGCACCACCTGCGGTTCAGCCGCGGTGAGTGCGAGCGAACAGCCAACCGCGGTCGCCAGCCTAAGGAGAACCATCCGATTGCTCGCGTGTCTTCTGCAACCGGGCAATGAGAGTGGTCGGTGCCGCTTCCGCACCCCCGAATGAGGGAACACCGCATTTCCCAGCGGGACCGGGGAAAGCTGCATGAATCGGCGGCGACTTACCATCTCAAGTCCTCCTTCATATTTCGCTACCACGGATCTCCACTGAGCCTTTGAGCCTTACCTGAGTCGCGCTTGGCCCGGCCTCGGGGATGACTCTATACACGCGGAAGCGGGTACTGGTCGCGGTATTGCTTGGTCAGCAATGCGTTGGCGGCCTTGTCATCGCCGAATGTTTCGCTTGCTGGGTCGAAATGCACGTCGCGGCCGAGGTGATGACAGATACTTGCCGAGATGGCAGAGCGTGGTGCTGAGGCGGCCGATCTCCACATCGGCGCTCGGGCGCTTGCGGCTCTTAACACACTCCAGGAAGTTGGCCTCGTGAAGCATGGTGGTCGCCTTCACCGATATCTTTACCTCGTTCTTCTTGTCATATACTTTCCAGCCCGAATGATCGAGGATGAGAGCGCCTTCACTCCCATAGAAACCCGTGCCCCCTTTCGTACCGCCGAAGGAGCCTGGGCACCGAAGCTGCGAAGTTCCCACGTCATCATCAGGTCTCCAAAGTCTAAGCTGAGCGCCTGGGTGTCGGGTACTTCTTTGGCGTCCTGCAACCAGTAGATAGCGCTGTGACCGGACACACGGGTCGAAAGGACATGTTCCCGCCCCCGCATCTTCTGTATGCCTATGAGCGCGACGTCGAGCATGTGAACACCTTGGTTGCCAAGTTCACTGTTGCCATAGTCCCAGAAGAAGCGCCAGTTGTAGTGGAAACGATTCGGGTTGAATGGCCGCTTGGGGGCGGGGCCGAGCCAGACATCGTAATCCGCCGTCGGTGGAGGGTCCTGATCGGGCCGGGTTGCCGATGCTCGGGCGAACCTGACACATCCATGCTTTCACCAAGCACACCTTGCCGAGCTTTCCCGAGGCGACATAGTCGGCCGCGCTCGCGAAGTGCTCGCCGCTTCGGCGCTGCGTGCCTACCTGCATGATGCGGCTGTACTTGCGGGCGGCGTCGCGGATCATCTGTCCTTCGCGGACGGTCTGCGAAAGAGGCTTCTCGATGTAGACGTCTTTGCCGGCATGACAAGCGAGCAGGCCGATGTGAGTGTGCCAATGATCGGGGGTGGCGATGATAACTGCGTCGATGCTCTTGTCGTCCAGAACGCGGCGGAAGTCTTTGACGGCCAGCGGTTCCCGCCCCTGCGCCTTGGCGAGCGCCGGGCCGGTTTCGCCCAGGATGGCGTCGTCAATGTCGCAAGGACTCCTGATCTCGGCGCCTGCTTCGATGGCGCGAAGCGCCGCCCACTTACCCTGGTTCCGGCCGCCGATCAGGCCGAGCGAGCCCCTCTCGTTCGCGCCCATGGCCCGCGGGTTCAAGTTCAAGAACGCTCCGGCGCCGGACAGTTCCGCCTTCAGCATAGATCGCCGGTCAATGGTTCCCATGAATGATGACCTCCTTCGTTGTGCCTCATTATCGTCAGTAGCGGCGCCGACTTCCGTTCCACCTCCACGTCAGGCCATGTGCGAACTCCAAAGTGGCCCTTCTACTTGTGCCGCATCGTAATGCAGGTACAGAAACAGTCCTCTCATCTGGGTCCTCGACGGCGCCTCGCCTTGCTTGATTCACCCGCATCCGATTGAGCCGGCACGGTCTCGAATGCGCCCAGATCGGGCCGGGCCGCGCTGGGGCGCGCCGCGCTCTTCTGATGCCTGACGTACTGGCGCGTCACTCCGAAAGAAGGCCGAATCTCGTCGGGCAGTGGACCGGCGGCGCCGATCGCGGCCGAGCCGGCCTTCAGACCAAAGTCCTTGTCGTCTACACTGCGAAACCCAGGGTCCTCTCCCTTGAGATCCGATTCGTCCACCTGGAGCTCGCCGCGCATCTCGTCATGGCTGACTTTCCAACCCTGTTTCAGCCAGTTGTGGCTCAATTCGACCTTTCCAGACCGGTACATCACCGCCAGCGTCCCGCCCGGCGCGACGGTATAGAAGATGTTGTTGAGGGCGACGACGCGTTCCTCGTTTGTCGAGACCCGGAAAAGGGTGGTCGTATCCGTGCGCAGCGAAACCACTGTGTTGTGATGGAAGTAAAGTGTCCCTTTCCGGTACACGTCGGTGGTGCTCCCGTCGCCGCCGTAGTGCAAGATCTGGCTGTTGCCGTCGTTGGGAGGTTCGATAAGGACGTTACCATACACGTAAGTAGTCCGGTACGCTTGGCTGTCGAGCAACACCCTGGAGGTGGATTCCACCAGGTCCAATTGGCGGTTACCTCCCTCAATCCAGTTGTAGCGGACAACCAAGCCAGCCGAACGATCCTTTAAACCGGCGCCGACAGCCCCCCGACGCTGGGGGCCGTAGCGGTTGTACTGGAAGGTAATCCCCAGAGCCTCGGTATAGCTGTTGTGCTGGAATGTACTGCCTTCGATACCGTTCTCGAGGATGCAGTTGCCTTCGATGAGGATGCTGCGCGTCCTGCCGCCTCCGTGGCTGACAAAGAGGCCATTGCCGCTGTCGCGCAGGGTGCAATTGCGGATGACCACGTGCTCTCCTCTTTCGACGTGGATCGCCGCGCCGTTCGGCGAATAGGTCTCGATCCTCCCGGAGTGCCCAGTGAACTGGTATGGCGGACGGCCGCTTCGAATCTCGAGACCCTCGACGACGATGTGGCGAGCGATCTCCTCCCGAGGGATCTCGGCGCTTCCTATTTTCAGCACCCCTCGCGCCTCGTTGTCATATTTGAGCCCCGGAGCGGTGACCGCGTCTTCACCGCTGACGAGGGGTAGTTGGCCATCCGGTCCCGGAACACCACGGACCACGATGGGGTCGCTTTTGGTCCCCTGGCGGCAGATCACCCATTTCTCGCGATACGGCTCTGGCCGCCAGTGGATGAGTACGATATCTCCAGGTTTGAGTGTCGCCCAGGGCGCCTGGCCGATCTTCTCATGAGTCTTGCCTGGGCCGACTTCATAGGTTTCGGCCCAAGCGGCGGCCGTAGCGAGGAGCAGGAGCGGGAATACCGCCGCGGCGATCGCGCCGGCGAATTCACGACCAGATCTCATGGTCTGAAATGCACCACGCCACCGCTCCTGGACTTGAGTGTAGGAGTGAAACCGGGATTTCACTTTGCCTTACCTGCTCATTCTGTCAAAGTCACTGAAATACATGCGGAAGCCCTCGTCCAGTGCTGCGTTGGCTAGCATTACCGCGATCGAGTTGTTTAGCCCCGTCTCCAGGCTGGCCCTGGGCTGCCGCGCATCGCGACAGCATTGAAGGAAGCCCTCCAACTGCGCCTCAATTGGATGTCGCTCTTCCTGGGGGACCATCACGCCCTTGGTGTAAAGCCAGCGTCGGGCCCACTTCAGTTCGCGCCCCAAGAAGGACTCGTCGCCCGTGATCTGGTCGCGCTCGAACAGGATCGGCATGCCCCGAGAACTGCGGCCGGCACTGGGAACCGAGGCGCCGGCGAGCTTCGCAATCTCCTTGGCATCCTCGCGCCGGCCGACCCGACCCGGACTTGGCTCATAGAACCATAGTCCCAAGGCCGGTTCGTCGTCGCCGCCGAGCGTGATTTCGATGGTGCCTTCGGTCCCCATGAGCATCTCCCCGCGTTGGCTGCGGCTGCCGCCAAACAAAGGCAGGTGCTTGTTGGTGTTTATGGCCGAGTACATCATCCTCCGACCGCCGGGGTACTGAAAGATGAGGCAGATGTTGTCGTACACATCTCGCCCATCCCTCTTCCAATCCAGGCCCCCGGCTCCGCATACGAACTCGGGCGTGTCGGCGAACATCCAGTCCGCCACGTCCATCTGGTGACCCGCCAGTTCACCCACCGGTCCACCGCCGAACTCGCGGAACAAGCGCCAGTTTGCCGCCCGCGGCTTTTGGGGATCCATGGACCAGTCGCGATTGCGGTGCCACTGCGCCTGGATGTTCGTCAGCTCGCCCAGGTAGCCTTTCGCGACCATCTGTTTGGCTGTCTGGTAGAACTTGCTGTACCGGTGTTGCAGGCCGACCTGAACCACCTGGCCGGCCCGCGAATCCGCCAGGCGCCGAAGACTGGCGACTTCCGGCGGCTTCGACGCCAGTGGCGGCTCGCAGAAAACATGCTTGCCCGTCTCCAGCGCGTCGCGCACGATCGGGAAGTGAGTCTGCGGCGGCGTCGCAACGACCACCGCCTGAATGTCCTTCCGCTCGAGCAACCTCCGGTAGTCGGTGTAAGCCCGGGGCCTGTCCCTGGACACCTGGACAGCTCTCCGCAGGCTCGTTTCATCGATGTCGCAGGCGGCAACGCATCGCCCGGATGCGATTCGCTTAAAATGCTCGAGAAGATACCGGCCCCAGGCCCCGGCCCCGATGAGTCCGAACGCGACTTGCTCGCCGGCGGCGCTCAGAGTTTGCATTGTCGGCGCTGCCAGCGGGACGATCGCGGCCATCCGGACGGCCCGGCGGCGGGTGATCCGAGACGCATCGCGCATCGACCCCTCGCTTACCTCAAACGCACTGCCAGTTCCTCAACCACTGATGGCTGGGCCGGAGATTCGCCCACATCTCGGTTGAAGCACTCTCCAGTTGGGCCTTCTGCCTGGCGTCGAGATGGCGATGTTCCTTGACGGCTCGGGCAGCGTTGTCTACCTGCGAGATGCTGATCAAACCAGGGATGGGAGCAGTGATGGCGGGATTGCCCAGGATGTACCGCAAGGCCAGGCGCGCCCGCTGGTCGTCGTCATCGCGGTGCGGGCTGTTGGGAGAACTGTCGCCTTTGAAAAGCGAGTTGTCGGCGAATGGTTTGATGCCGAAAACGCCGACATCGTGCTTCTTGATTGCCGCAAAAACGCTGCCCGCGGGCAGTTCCGCGCTATTGGCGGTGTACGGCATGCAGACGGTTTCGAGCTGCTTGGGATACTCCTCGATCATCGATTTCAGCCAGACGCGGTTGTGCGTCGACAGGCCGGTGAACCGCGCCTTTCCCAGCCTCTTGGCCCTGTCCAGCGCCTCCATGGTGTTCTCCTCGAGGCTCGCCAGTTCGGCCAGGTCGGGCAGGCCTTCCGACGGCATCGTGATGCGCCACAGATCGACATAGTCCAGCCCGGCTTCCTTGAGTCCGAGATCGAGCCCCTCCAGAAGCTTCTTCGCCGTGCGCCATTCTTTCTTCTTGGGCTCGCGGTCGTGCCATGAGGCGCCGATGTACATTTTGTCGCGCCGGCCCTTAAGTACCCGGCTGTACACCAGGAGTTCCTGGCTCGTGCAGGCATCGACGTAGTTGATCCCGACTTCGATGCAACGGCTGACCACTTCGTGCCGGTTCCTGAGGAATTCCGGGTTTCCTACATTGGCGTAGTCGTTGCCGCAATAGCCGCAGCCTTCGAAAGGACCGCGAAGCACCTTGTTGACGCGCTTCCAGTGCCCCCCGAGACATACCGCCGAGACCCATAGCCCGGTCTTGCCCAGGCGCCGGTACTCCATGTTCGAGTTGAAGTTGAGAACCGCCCTGCGCGACGGGGGCGCCCCCTTAGGCGGGTCCTTGGCTTCCGCCGAGCGGAACGCCATCGCCATCACCGCTCCGGCGGATGCCGTCAGAAGCTCGCGTCGATTCAGCTTTTCCATTTCCCTTTCCTTGTCGCCAACCGCTGCCCAAACCCGAGCCTGCTTCTTGCCGCAAGGACCGCCGCACGGAGCGGCGGTCCTCGACATTCCCGCGCCGCGAGAAAGAAGCTACCACAGGATGCGAAGCGAGATTTGCAGCTCGCGCGGGCTCACACCGGAGTATTGTGTGCTCAGGATTCCGGTGCTCGCCACGTCACTGGGGTTGCCGGGGTGATTCAATACGTTGAAGAAATCCACGTTGAGCCGCACTCGGACGCGCTCATTGATCGGGATGTTCTTGAACACCGAGGCGTCCAACCCCCACTGCCGCGAGCTTGGCCGGTACTGATTGCGCAACGGAAACAGTCCGGTCCACTCCGTTCGCGCCACCGAGCCGTCCTTCAGCGGGACCCATACGGTGTTGGAGTCCCAGAAGTCCTCGATATTGGTGTTCGCCGGCGCGTTGGGCGGCAACGTGGTGGAGCCCCAGGGAATCAGCGGCGTCACCGCCGGTTTGTAATCCGCCGGAACGCCCATAATTCCATTGGGCTTGCCATTCTCATCCACGCTGTTGATCTGGTGCGCCGGAATATAGCCGTTCCACCACAGGTAGCCCGGATAGCACTCGCCGCTGGTGCAGTCCTGGATGGGGTACTTGTAGCCGTACATCTCGATCGGAGCCCCGGTCGGGAACATCCAGTCGGGCAAGGCGAAGTAAGTACTCCATAGAGAACCCAGGCCGGCGATCTGCCAACCGCCGATCAGCCGGTCGAGCAGCCCGCCGGCGTTGCCGGCGATCGGCTTGCCCTTGCCGAACGGCAGGTCCACGATCCAGTTCCACCGCAGACGGTGTTTCGGAATGCTGGTGTCCCGCTGGTAGTTCAGCAGCTTGTTCCGCGCGTCGAGATCCGTGGGCACCTCGCCTGGCAAGAACTGGTTAACTTCGCCGATCCTCTGGCCATAACCCTGCCCGCCGAGCATGATCGTGTTCATCATGACGTAGCTTAACTGGAAGGCATAACCCTTCTCGGAGCGGCGCTCCAGTTCGAGCTGGAATCCATTGCTGTTGCCGTAGCCCTGATGCCGGAATTCCTCGACCCTGTCGAAGACGACTCTGTCATAGAAATTCGTCGCCACATCAGCCAATGGACCGCCAGGGAGCTCCTCCCCGGTTGTCTTGTACCAGACATACTCCGGCGTCGGCTCGTTGTAGTTGTAGATCTGCTCCAGGTTGCTGCTGTGGTTGCCGATGTAGGCCGCTCGGGCCACCACGTTCGGCAGGATCTCCTTTTCCAAAGTCAGGTTCCAGTCCTGAATTCGCGCAGTCGGCAGGTGCGGGGCAAAGTAGCTGGCATTGGCGGAGCCGGGAAAAAGACTCTTCACGACGTCGGTTGATATCGCATCCGTGCTGTTCGCGCCCGCAACGATCGTCTGCGTCGAGCGCAAACCGTAGTTCGCGATGCCGTCCGGGGTATAGGCGGCGCGTGTTTGGCTGGCAAAGAACTGCGCGTCAAAGGGGGCGTTCTTTCGCTGCCGCTGCACCCAACCATCCAGTGGCACCTGGAAGTACGACATCCGGTAGCCGCCGCGCAACACGAAGGATTTCGCCCCGTCACCCGCCCTGTATGCAAAGCCCAGCCGCGGTCCAAAATCCGTTTTGGGGGTGGTCATCAGCGAGCGGGGCTGCCCCACCTGGTCATAGGTTACGAACTTCACGCCCAACTCCTGAAAACGGGCCACGACGGACGGAACCGCCATCCCCAGCTCGTAGATCTTCGACAGCTCCGTCTGTAGCACGATCGAGTGGCTCGGGCGGTCAAAGCCGGTGAACATGTTGTGCTTCTCCGTGACGGGAGGCCACCGGTCCCACCGCAAACCAAGGTTTAACGTAAGCCGCGGGGAGAGCTTGAAGTTGTCCTGAATGTACAGAGCATATTCTTTTGCGCGTGCGTAGAAGTAGCCGTGCACAGAGCGTGCCCCATAATTCATGCTCCCCAGCAAGAAATTCGCAAAGTTATTTCCGGTAAGAGGCAATGGCCGAGGGTTGGTGCGCGACGTGCTGGGGTCGTACAGCGCCGTGGCCAGCGTGCCCCAGTCATGGGCGCCGCCGGCGGCCTGCTGAAACGGCAGCACGTTGTACTGATCGTAGCGGAAATGGAAGCCGAACTGAAGCTCGTGCCTTCCTATGATCTTGGTCGCATTGTTATCCAGAATGGAATAGAATGAGTTAAACCCGTTCGCGTACTCGCCCTGATAATTCAGGTTTCTCAAACCGGCACTCGAAAGGAACGGCCAGCCGACGCCGTAAAAGGGATTGGGAAGTCCGAGCTCGTTGGCGTAATGGCGGCCGGGGTCGCCGGTGCCAACATAGAGCTTTTCGCGCGAGCCACTCACCGACAGGTCGTTGAAAAACGTCGGCGAAATGGTGCGGACCCAGGAAATCGCCAGGCTCTTGTTCGGGGCCAACGAATTCTGAGTGCCGGCAGGAAAGTTGGAAGCGTCCAGCGTCGGTATGCTATAAGTCTGGCTTTTGTCGGAGTAATCAGCTTGCGTGTAGCGGCCGTAGACTCGGTCGTTATCGCCAAAGCTATGGTCAATCCGGGTGCTGCTCGTCCAGCTCCGCACGGGCCGGGCGACCGGTCCAAACCAGTTGTTGGCGACGTTCGGGTTCACATCCGGGAGAGTGGGCAACGGCGTGACCGCCAACAGCTTCTTGGCCAGCGGGCTGATCCGATTCGGATCGAGCACGTTCAGCCGCCCGTTGTAGGAGAGCCGCTCGCGCGACCACGTGACGGGATCGGTGGTCTGGGGGTCGTAAAGAAGGAACTGGCGGCCGGAGGAATCGACCAGGCCGGTCATATCGCCGTTCCGCATCGCCTCCGTCGGCACCGAGAAACCCCTGGTGGTCGACCTTTCCTGCGTGAGGCGTTCCCACGCAAAGAACCAAAAGGTCCGGTTCTTGCCGTTATAGACCTTGGGAAGGAACACCGGCGCGCCGGCGCTCACCCCGAATTCGTTGCGGTTCAGCGGCGGCGGACTGTCGTAGTAGTCGGTCCTGGACCTGGCGAGACCCACCGCGTTGTTCCGATTGGTCTCAAATGCAGAGCCGTGCAGATCGTTGGTGCCGCTCTTCGTGGTGACGACGATGCTCGTGGGCCGATTGAATTTCGCCGAGGAGCTGTTCGTCTCCACCTTGAATTCCTGGACCGACTCGAGAGAGGGTTGCCGGTAGCCGATGCTGCTCCACCCCTGCCGGTCGGCCAGCGGCGAGCCGTCCAGGGAAAGCTCGAACGAGCCAAAGTGCGCGCCGAACGCGCGCGTACCCTCCAGTCCGGGTATTGTCTGCAACAGGGTTGTCAAGTTGCGTCCGTTGATCGGCAACTGCTCGATGCGCCTGCGCTCGAGCGTGCTGCCGAGCGTGGGGCTGTCGACAACCAGTGTCGGTGTGACGTCGACCACGGTCACTTCGGTCACCGTCTGGGCTACCTTCATCGCGACGTCTACCACGGCGCTCTGCTGTACCGACACCGTCAGCGCCCCTTCGAACTTCTGCATTCCGGGCGACTCCACGACAAGTCGGTATGGGCCCGGAACAGTACCGGGGAAAATGTAGAAACCGACCTGGTTGGTTGTCGTCCTCGAAGCGACGTTCGTGTTGGCGCCAGTCAGAGTGACCGAAGCGTCGGGAATCACCGCGCCCGCCGGGTCACGCACAGTTCCGCTGACGGTGCTCGTACTGGCCTGCGGCCAAGCTAACGGAGCCAGCAGACCTGTCAGCAGCAACAGAACACACAAATTCTCTGCGCATCTTGCGCATCTCAGCTTTTGCATTTCGTTTTCACCTCCCCGAATACACTGGTCGTGGTCCCAATCTGCACCAGTTCTTGTCCAAGACGAGACCCTTGGTACTTTGACGTTGCCACCCAAAGCCCCCGAATCGGCCCTTTGGCTGGGCTGATCCAGTGCTCGGCTGACCCAGACTACATCTCCTGGCGCTCGGTCGACAAGGTTTCTGAGGTAAGCTAACCGTAACTCGCACACTCGCGCCCTTGCCCACATCTCGCCGCCTCGCTCGCATCCCCGGTCCGCGTCTCCGCCGCAAGTCACTGATACTGCGGCTTTTGACGTCCGCGGAAAAGCCCGCGCCGGCATCCTGGCGAGGGCTGTATAATACGTCTGGTTATGCCAGGGGCTAGTGGCGTGAGGAGGCGAGGAGCGGAGACCAACTTCCCGGATCACGTCGCCCGCAGTCAATCGGAAGCCAGCGGACCTCACGGGGCGGCGGACCCCGTCTCCGCCGAGGTTGTCCGGGCGGAGCTTGATCGGCTCCTTGCCAGCGCGGCTTTCCGCTCGTCTGAAAGGCTGGTTCGCTTCCTGCGATACGTCGTCGAGGCGCAACTCGCCGGCAAAGGCGACCAAGTCAAGGAGTCCGTGCTGGCGCTCGAGGTTTTCGACCGGAAAACCTCGTACGATCTGCGCGGCGGTGCTATCGTTCGGGTGGAGGCGCGCCGGCTTCGAAACAAACTTGCCGACTACTACGCCACGGAAGGCCGAAACTCCCGAGTTATCATCGGGTTGCCGAAAGGCGGGTATGCCCCGACGTTCACGCTCCGCGCCGGCGAGGCGCCGGTTGGCACAGAACCCACGCCCCCGCCCACCGCGGTCCGAGATTCACGACAGTTCCCCGTCAAGATCCTGGCATTTGTCGCAGTGGCCGGCCTGATCGCGGTGGTCGTCACGCGCTGGATTGGCTCGCGTGGAGCCATGCCACCTCCAGCCCTTCGGAGACTCACCTCAGACCCTGGTTTGACCTTCCAGCCCGCACTCTCTCCGGACGGCAGATTGCTGGTCTATTCGTCCAGTCGGGGCGGAGGCGGGAACCTCGACATCTGGTTACAGCAGGTTTCCGGCGGGCTTCCAGCGCAACTGACTGACAACCCGGCCCATGACGTTGACCCGGCGTTTTCGCCGGACGGCACCGTCATCGCCTATCGGGCCGAAGGCGAGGCTGATGGAGTCTATCTTGTCCCGACGCTCGGGGGCAAGCGCACGCTGCTGGCTCGCGGCGGCCACCGGCCCCGGTTCTCACCGGACGGTGCTCAGCTCGTCTACTGGACGGGCGAACGGAGGTTCCGAACCGGACAGATCTTCATCGTACCGACGGCGGGCGGCAACCCAGTTCAGTTCAGACCTGAGTTCGCTTATGCTGCCTATCCGATCTGGTCACCCGATGGACGCTACCTCGCTTTCGTCGGCAGCAAGCGCCGGGCGCCAAGCGAGGACACGAATACCGACGATTGGGACTGGTGGATTGCGCCCATCTCAGGTGGCCCCGCCGTCCCGCTGTCAGTCCGCAAGGCGTTCGAGCGGCAGGCGCTCGCCCCGGAAGACGACTGGGCCCGCCAGCGGATCGTGCCTGGTTGTTGGACCGCCTCCGGACATCTGGTGTTCGCGGCTCGCTCCGGCGACCGGTCCAACATCTGGCGGCTGCCGATCTCCCCGAAAGACTGGCGCCTCACGGGCCCAGCCGAGCGGCTCACGTTCGGCGCCGGCCGAGAGAACCATCCCAGCATGTCCGCGGACGGGGACCTTGTCTTCTCCGTTCTCACACGCAGGTCCGATGTGTGGGCCTTACCGGTCCATGCCGATACCGCCGAACCACGCGGACCGCCGATTCAGTTGACCTCCGGTGCAGGCGACTGCTTGTGGCCATTCGTTTCGCGGGATGGCGCCCGGATCGCGTTCGTTTCGAACCGCACCGGGAGCAGCGAGGTGTGGGTTGAAGATCTGAAGGCAGGACGCGCCATGGCGCTCACGGCGACCAGGGAGGACAAGACCTCGCCCATCATCTCGCCCGACGGCTCCCAGGTGGCGTTCAGCCAATCGGCGCCGCTGCCTGAGTCTGTATTCATAGTGCCTTTCGGTGGCGGCAAGATCACTCAACTCTGTTCGGATTGCGGAGAGGCGCGCACGTGGCTCTCGAACGGCATGGGTCTGCTGTATCAGAACCTCTTCCCGAACGGGGATTCGCTCATCGGCGTGCTGGATTTGTCTGGCCGCACCGTGCCGCTCGTGCGGTCCTCCGACAGCGCGTTTTTCTCGGCGTCCATCACTCGCGACGGCCGATGGCTGGCCCTGATCGAGCGCACGCCACCGAACGATCACCGCATTGTCGTAGTTCCACTTCGGGGCAGGTCTGCTGCTGCCCGATCGGAGTGGATCCCAGTGAGTGAACTGGGCTCCTGGGTCGACAAACCGCGCTGGTCTCCCAGTGGCAATCTGCTTTATTACGTATCCGACCGTGACGGATTCATCTGCCTTTGGGCCAGCCGGCTCGACCCGGCGACAAAGAAGCCGCTGGGCGCGCCGGCGTCAATCGCTCACTTCCATGCTAGTAGCCGTTCCATCGAGAACACCTACCGCCTGGAGTTGTCCGTTGCGGACGACAAGCTTGTGTTCAACCTCGGCGAGACCACGGGCGATATCTGGCTGGCGCCAGCAGGCGGATGAAGTTGTGGTGGACGTTGTGAGGCTCGAGCCGATCTTAGCCACATTTGGCGTCTGATGAACCGCCTCCGCAACAGGCTCATCCTGCTGTTCCTGGCCGGCACGGTGTTGCCGCTCGGGCTCACCATCTGGTTCGCCGTCTCTCTGCTCGAGCGCAGCCTGAGCTACACCGCCACCCGCGAACTGGACGAGATCTCGAAATCCCTCGAGAGGACCGGGCGCGAGTTCTACCAGCGGTCGCGCGAGATGCTGAAGAGCGACGCCGAGTCCGGGCGCACGCCGCCGCTGCGCCACCTGCCCTCGGACCGCGACCGCTGGCCGCAAGTTATCCGCGATTTCTGGGACAGCGGCGAGCCGGAGCGCTTCTATCTCTCCGGCCAGGACGGAAACCGGCTGAATTACCTCGTGCGCCGGGGCGGCGAGGTCGAGGAATGGTCGCGCAGCCTTGGCCCGGTGGCGATGGAGCGGCTGGCGCGGGACTACCGGCGCGCCCGCGCGCTGGTCGAGACCGGCCGCACGCGCGACTTGCGCCGCGGCTTCATTCTCACCTTCCTGTTGCTGGCGCTCGGCGCGTGGCTCGCCTCGCTGATCCTGCTCGTCTTCCTTGCCTCGTGGGTGAGCCGCCCGATCCAGTCGCTGACCGCCGGCCTCGCCCGGCTCGCTTCCGGCGACCTCGCGGCCCGCGTGCCGACCGACCGCGAGGACGAAGTGGGCCGCGCCATCCGCGCGTTCAACGACATGGCCGGGCAGCTTGAAACCAGCCGCCAGCGCCTGATTTACCTGACGCAACTGGCGAGCTGGCAGACGCTGGCCCGCAAGATGGCGCACGAGCTGAAGAACTCGCTGACGCCCATCCGGCTGACGATGGAGGAATTGCGGGCGCGCGGAGTTGGGGACGACCGGGCGTTTCTCGAGCGGGCCTCGCAGATCGTGATCGAGGAAGTGGAAAGCCTGGAGCGGCGCGTGCGCGCCTTCTCCGCGTTCGCCGCCGAGCCGGCGGTCCGTCCCGAGCCGCTGGATGTGAACACGCTGCTGGAGGAGCGCGTGGCGCTGCTCCGGCCGGCCCACCCGGAGGTCTGCTACCAGCTCCGCCTGGCGCCGGAGCTGCCCCGCGCGTTCGCCGACTCCGACATCGTGAAGGGCGTGCTGACGAATCTGCTTGAAAACGCCGCCGAAGCCGCCGGCCCCGGCGGCCAGGTCCTCGGGACGACCCAGGCGGTCAACGGCGACGTGGCCGTCGAGGTGCACGACTCCGGCCCCGGGCTGAGCGAGGAAGCGCGGAAGTCGCTGTTCGAGCCGGCCATCTCATTCAAGAAAGGCGGCATGGGTCTGGGCCTTTCCATCGCGCGTCGGAGCGCGCTGCTTTCCGGCGGCGACATCCGGCTGGTGGACGGCGCGCTCGGCGGCGCGGGATTCCGTGTCGTGTTTCCGTCGGAGTCTCATGCCTCGAAACCGAATCCTGGTCGTTGACGACGAAGAGAACATCGGCCGGTCGCTGCGGCTGATCCTGGAGCGCGAAGGCTACGCGGTCAGCGTGTGCGGGTCCCTCGCCGGCGCCGAAGCCGACCCGGAGGCGCGGCGGGCGGGCGCGATTCTGCTCGACGTGCGGCTGCCGGACGGCAACGGCGTCGAGCTGCTGAAGAAGCTGCGCGCCGGCGGCAACTCGGCGCCGGTGATCATGATTTCCGGGCAGGCCACCATCGCCGACGCCGTCGAAGCCACCCGCGCCGGGGCGTTCGATTTCCTCGAAAAGCCTCTGAGCCGCGACCGCGTGCTGCTGGCGGTGAAGAACGCCCTTGAACAGGCGGGCCTCCGCGAAGAGAACGAGCGCCTGCGCGAACTGGCGGGCGAGCCGAAGATGATCGGAGCGAGCCCGGCGTTCGAGCTGGCGGTCGAGCAGGCGGCCATGGCCGCCCGCTCGGACGCGCGCGTGCTGCTGATCGGCGAATCCGGGACCGGCAAGGAGCTGCTGGCGGCACACATCCACCGGCTGAGCCCGTTCGCCTCCGGCCCGTTCGTCAAGGTGAACTGCGCGGCCATCCCCACCGAGCTGCTCGAGAGCGAGCTGTTCGGCCACGAGAAGGGGGCCTTCACCGGCGCGGCCTCGGCCCGCCGCGGCAAGTTCGAGCTGGCCGACGGCGGCACGATCTTCCTCGATGAAGTCGGCGATCTGCACCCCGCTTCGCAGGCCAAGCTGCTGCGCGTCTTGCAGGAGGGCGAGTTCCACCGCGTCGGCGGCGAGCAGACGCTGCGCGTCTCGGTGCGGGTGATCTCGGCCACCAACCGCGATCTCGCCGGGCTGGTGCGGAAGCAGCAGTTCCGCGAGGACCTTTACTACCGGCTGAGCGTGGTGCCGATCCGGGTGCCGGCGCTGCGCGAGCGTCCCCAGGACATCCGGCTTCTGGCGGCGCACTTCCTCGAGGAATTCTGCGCGCGCAACAACACGAAGCCGAAGACGATCGACGATGCCGTGTTCCCCGTCTTCGAGGAGTACGCTTGGCCCGGCAACGTGCGCGAGCTGAGGAACATCGTCGAGCGGATGGCGATCCTGACGGCTGGCTCGCGCCTGACCGCGGACTCCATTCCGGCCGAGATCCGCGCGCGGCGCGGGCAGGCGCCGTCGAGCCTCCAGCAGGCGCGCGAGTCGGCCGAGCGCGAGCATCTGTTGCGAGTGTTGAACGAGACGGGATGGAACGTGAGCGCCGCCGCGCGGGCGCTCGGCCTGGAGCGCACCAACCTGCACAAGCGCATGCGGGCGCTGGGGATTGCGAGGGGCTGAGGGCGATTCCTCCTGCTGCTGGCCGCAACTAAAGTTCCCGTTTCTGTTAAGTTGCATTGATAACAGGGCACTTAGGGAAATGGGTGGCAACGATTGGTTGCGGCCGGTCGGCTTCTGGGCCTCTTTGATCACCCCCCGTCAGCCGTCCCGTCGCCTCGATGCCGTTCGCGCAGTCCCCGCACAACGCCGCCCGGTGCAGCCCGGCGGTGCGGGCCTGCAAGATTTTCCGCGCGGTAGCGGCCTTCGTTCGGAACCGGGTGCGTCAGCGGCGGCGGCCCTCCACGTTGCCGCCGGCCTCTGCCGTCGAGATCAGGAGCTTCTTCGGACCGGCAAACTTCTCCGGCGTAACCGTGTCTTCGTCACGGCGGCGCAACGGGGCAAATGGCTATCTTTCGATCCGCCAGATTCGGGTGGCCTGCTGGACGCTGGTGAGAAGCTTGCTCCCGTCGGGAGTGAAAAAGATGCGCCCCAGATGCGCGATGAACCCGTAGTGGCGGGGCTCACGGACCCATGGAAACTCCGCCGTCGCCAGCACGCGGCCCGTTTCAAAGTCGTGGAGCACCACGGCGGCCTGGAGCATGGTCACGTTGAGAAACCCGCGGCGCTGCCTCCTCAGCCCGGCGGCCAGCCACCGGCCGTCCGGCGAGATTGCCAGCCCGTGGCCGGCGTTCGCCTCGATGGTTCTGACCAGTTGGCCGGATGCGGCATCGTACACCAGCACCCGGTACTTTGTGTCCTCTCCGTCGAGGAAGTCGCCGATGATGGCCGCCGCGACCAGGCGCCTGCCGTCGGGTGTGTAAAGGAGGTGGGGGAAGGCAGTCTCGTCGGGAACCGCAACTTGCCGAACCACCTTCATATCCGGCAGCTCCCGTATGAAAAGGGTGCGCGCGCATTGGTAAGCCACGTACCTGCCGTCCGGGGACACGGCCAAGTTCCCATAGACCTCCCCCTCAGGATCGGTGGGGTTCACCGCCCCCAACACCGTTAACCGAAAATCCGGCAGGGTCAGCTTCACAAGCTTCTCCTCGCGCTCTCGAAGGTCTGCGCGCCTGAACACCGCGATCAGCGCATTTGCGGTCAATGGCACCGCCTTGTCGAACCAAACGACTTGCGGATCCTGCGTCACCACATCTTCACGGCGGCCGGATAAGTCCCACAGAGAAAGCGTGAGTTTGTGGCCATTAGACCAGTCAGAATAATGACAAACGACAGTCCGATCATCAGCGAACCGCGCCAGGAGCGGATAATCCGGCAGCGCCCGCTGTGCCAATACCTGTTTGCCGTCAAGTTCGATCACTTCAAGACTGTGAGACACTTTCTCCGGGCTTACCTTGACGGGCCCTCCTCCGAGTGGAATCGTGTAGAGCTGCATGGGCGCAGAGCTACGGTAAAGAAGCAGCCTCCGCCCGTCCGGAGAAATGTCCTCCAACGAGGCGCCCTTGATTTCCCTAAGCATCCGGAGCATCAGCGTGGGGTTGGCCGCGGCAGCCGCGGCTGGAGGCGCGGAGGTTTGCGGGAGCGCGTTGAACATCACAACAACCATGAGTACTGAGTATCTGGTTGGGACGAACATACGGATAGTCTCGGTCCTCATTTGCACTCGTATAAAGTGACATTGGATCCCAAACCCTTGCCGACTTTGAATGGATCGGTCTTGCCGCCGGTTACTGCGTTTGGCACTACCTCCCCCCAGAAGTGACCGACAGCGTAAGCCACCCCATAGAGAGGATTGTAGAGATCGATATCAATCTCCAGCCCTTTGGAACCGAACCCTATCTGGAGCGCATTCCGGCCGACATTCTGCCGAACCATGTATTCATCGTATCCTTCGTGCTTTCCTACGTTGCTCTCCTGGAACCAGCCGGCAGCAGTCTGCTTCTTGACTTGCTCTTTGAACGCCGTCGTCTGAATACTCGGGTTGAAATGCAACCTGTCTTGGGCAATGCTGGCGACTCGCAAATCGCCGATGTGGAGGCCCGCGTTGATCAGGGCGCCAGTGATGTTGAGAAAACCGGCCTTTCGCTCGGGTGATAGCTTGTCCCAATTGAGGGTCTCGGCGCCCTCGAAGAGCTTCTGCCTGTCGGGGCCGAGGTCCTCCCACGTCGTAAATGTGCAGTGGGGCTTGTTGTCGCCGTCGAATTGGTTCTGAAGATTCTGGACCTCGGCGGGGTTTGGACTGCGCTGCACCGAGGTGGAGCCAGAAATCGGATAACCGGCCGGACAGTATGGATACTCTGCCGCAGCGGGTGCGCAGGGAAACAGGCCATAAGGGTCAAGGAAGTTGACCGGATCGGCTGGGGTGTAAGTGTACTTGTTCCAAAGGATGGGGTTCTCGTGCCTGCCCTCTGGCAGAAACGGGTCGGCGGAGAGGAAGCGACCCAGGGTCCGCCCGTAGTACCGCTGGTCGGCGTAGTCCAAGGCAGTTGTCGCGTCGCGGTAGTAGGT
>CAZACK010000022.1:0-60912 GCA_964483455.1 uncultured Solibacteraceae bacterium | reverse complement strand
GAACCGCTCGCCGGGGTAGGCCAGCACGGTGTCGCCTCCCTCAAAACCGAACCACGGATCCTCGCCTGGGCTCGTCGTCAGCCAGCGCACATAGCCGTCCGCTCCCCACATCCAGCATTGGAACGGGGCGAACGTGACCGCCGCCAGGCTCTTCTGCGCCGTTGGCGTGCTGCCGTAGATCCAGACGATGTCGCCGCGCTGCTTGAGCATTCCCGGCGCGTCCCGATACCAGCTCACCATCGACGATCCGAGCACCCAGAAGTCCACCACGCCGGCCAGTTCCTGGAACTGCCGCTCCATCATCCAGCTCGAATCGGAGCGGAAGCGGAAGCGCACCGGGGTTCCCGCCGGCACGGCCTTCTTCAGCAGCCGGGCGTATTCGTGAAAGTACTTGTTGTCTTCAGGAAAGCGCGTCTCGTCGCCGTCCCAGGGGAACGCCTTGTAGCGCTTCTTGTGGTTGAAGAACATCTCGAAGACGGTGTTCGTCCAGCCTTTCTCCCGGAAGTGCCGCTCCATTTCGGCGACGACGTTCACGAACTCCGCCTCGTAACCCGGCTCGCCCCACCAGAGGAACGACGCCGGCCACTCCGGGTTGATCGGCAGGTAGACGAACGGGATCGGCCTTGCGCCGCGCCGGGCGCCGGCGAAGGCGCTGCCGTCGAGCAACGGCCCGTAGTGCCGGTCGTAGAGCCGCCAGTTGCGGACGCGCTTGTTGCGGCCCGTGCCTTCGAGCTCCGGCGCGAACTCCGGCCCGACCTTTCCACCGTGGCCGTAGCCGAGCTGGTGGAACACGCCGAGGTGCTCGTGGAAGATGCGGTGGTAGGCGTGGATCAGAGAGAAGAACTCGTCGGACTCGAAGAAGCCGTCGCCGCCGCGCGCGCGGGCCGCGGGGTAGAGGCTCCCGATCCACGAGCTGCCGTAGGAGTTGTGATCCATGGTGACCGCTTCCGCCTCCGGGACGACCGCGGCCAGCACGGTCAGGTCGAGGGGCCGGGTGATCGCGCCGCCGTCGGCCTCGAGTCGCGCCACGCCTCGATACCGGCCGGGCCGCGCCGAGGCGGGGATCCAGATGTCCACCCAGAACGACTGGGCGCTTTGCCGGGCGATCCGGTTGTCCGGCTCGGGAAGCTCCGAGCGGTACGGCATTCTTACCGGAGCAAGCGCATCGGGATAGTAGCGCTTCTCCGGCTCGGTGAGGTGGAACCATTCGCGGAACAGGTCGGTTTCAAGGCCGGGGTCGTTCCATCGGAGGTCGAGCGAATACGACCCTGGGCGCGCCAGTTTCACGACCAGCCGGAAGGATACGTAGCCGGCGCGCGCTCCTCGGAGTGTGAGCGGGCCGGCGTTCGCCGGCGCACGATCCGCCTCCAGAACGGTCCCCGCCGGATCCACGCGTTGGAATTCGGAGAGGAGATCGAGCTGCGCCGCGGGGATTCGAGCGGACAGAAGGAGAACGGCAGCCAGAAGAGGAATGCGCACAGGCCCTATCCTATAACGTATGCAGGCCCACGAAACCAGCGTCCGCGTCCGCTACGCCGAAACCGACCAGATGGGCGTCGCCTATTACGCCAACTACTTCATCTGGATGGAGGTGGGCCGCGTCGAGTTTTGCCACGCGCTCGGGTTCCGCTACCGGGAGATGGAAGCCGAGGACGGAGTGCTGCTGGCGGTCGTCGAGGCGCACTGCCGGTACCTGGCGCCGGCCCGCTACGACGACGAGGTCGTTATCAAGACCTGGGTGGAGGCGGTGACGCCGCGGATGGTCCGCTTCGGCTACGCGATGCGGGCCGGGAATCGCACGCTGGCCAGCGGGGAGACCAAGCACATCTTTTGCGGGCGGGATTTCAAGCCCCGCAGGCTGCCGGAGAAGTACCGGGTGCTGTTCGGGATCGGCCGCGCGGCGAACGGCGCCGCGCAAATGGGGTCAGCGTAGCCTGTCACCGTATTAGACTGGAGGGCATGGCCGAGGTCGTCTATCGATCCCAGGTGCGAATTGAGCGGGTGAAGGGACCCGTGCGGCGGGCGTGGCTGCCGGCTCGCAGCGAGCCGGTTATTTTTGGCGCCCACGGCGCGGTAGCGGCTCACTACAAACTGGCTCCGGGGGCTTACCCGGAACACACGACCACGCTGGATTATGTTGTGGCCAGCGCCGCCGGCTGACTGACCGGCACCTTCGGAGGCGCGCTGGAGGCGCGTCAGGTTCCGGCCGGCGACGGCCTTCTCGTTGGCGAGGCCACCGGCGAGATCGAGACCGAGGATAACGTCATGGTGATTCGCCGCATTCATGTGCGCCTTCGCCTGAAGGCGAAGCCCGAGCACCGGGAGACCGCCGAGCGGGTCCACGGCTTCTTCGCCGATCACTGCCCGGTCTACCGGACTCTGCGGCCGGCCATCGCCATCACCACTGAGCTGGTGCTGGAAGCCGACGGATGAGGCCGGCGCGCCCGTCGAGGTATCCGCTGCTGTACCAGGTCAACACCCGCGTGTACCTGTCCGAGCTGGGCGGGCAGCTCGGAGGCGCGGCCACGCTGGACGACATCGGAGAAGGCGAATTGAACCGGCTGGCCGCGCTGGGTTTCGACTGGATTTGGTTTCTCGGGGTCTGGCAAACCGGCGCCGCCGGACGCTCGATCGCGCTGGCGGAACCGGATCTGCGGCGCGAGTATCGCGACGCGCTGCCCGATTTCGCCGATGAAGATGTCGCCGGCTCGTGCTTCGCCGTGAAGGAATACGCGGCCCATGCGGATTTCGGCGGCGACGATGCGCTCGAGCGGCTGCGTCGGCGGGTCCATGCGAGCGGCATGAAGCTGATGCTGGACTTCGTGCCGAACCACACCGCGCGAGACCACCGGTGGGTGGAGGAGCACCCGGAATACTACGTCGCGGCGGCAGAAGGGCAGGCGGCGCGTGAGCCGCGGAACTACGGCCTTATCGAGACATCGCGCGGCCCGGTCGTGCTCGCCTACGGACGAGACCCGAATTTCCCGGGCTGGTCCGACACGCTGCAACTGAACTACGCGAATCCGCAAGTGTGCGAAGCGATGGCGTGCGAACTGGAGAGCATCGCCGGCCGGTGCGACGGCGTGCGCTGCGACATGGCGATGCTGATACTGCCAGAGGTGTTCGAGCGCACCTGGGGCCTGCGAAGCGAGCCGTTCTGGCCCAAGGCCATCGAGCGGGTCAGGCGGGTGTCGCCTGACTTTCTCTTCCTGGCCGAGGCCTACTGGGACCTGGAGTGGACGCTGCAACAGCAGGGCTTCGACTACGCCTACGACAAGCGGCTCTACGACCGGCTGCGCGCGCGCGAGCCGCGGCCTGTGCGGGACCACTTGCGCGCCGGGCTGGATTACCAGGACAAGCTGGCGCGCTTCCTGGAGAATCACGATGAGGCGAGAGCCGCGGCGGCGCTTCCATGGGAGATACACCAGGCGGCCGCGGTGGTCGCATTTCTGACGCCCGGCCTGCGCTTCTTCCATCACGGCCAGTTGGATGGCCGCCGGGTGCGAATTCCGGTGCAACTGCGCCGGGGACCGGAGGAGCCGGTCGAGGAGACGGTCCGTGAGTTCTACCAGAGGCTGCTGGCCTGCCTGCAACGGCCTGCCCCGCGAGACGGGGAATGGCGGCTGGCGGAAGTCGCGCCGGCCTGGTGCGGAAACTGGACCTGGGACTGTTTCCTCGTTTGGGAGTGGCGGGACGGAGACGGCGAGCGGTTGGTGGCGGTGGTGAACTATGCGGCGCACCGGAGCCAATGCTACGTGCGGGTGCCGCTTCCCGAGGGTTCAGGAGCGTGGCGCCTCAACGACGTGATGTCAGGGACAGCGTATGATCGTGATGGGGCCGATCTGGCTACGCGTGGTTTGTACCTGGATTTGCCGCCCTGGGGATATCACGTGTTCGAGATGACGCCGTTGTGTTGACGAGCGGGTCTCGTGAGGCAAGAGGGATGAAAGCAAGGAACAAGGCATCGATTCCGGGGTTGGGGTTGCTGGTGTTGTTGACGGGAGGTTGGATGGCGGAGGCGGCGACAAAGGTGGACAAACAAGCATTCGGCAAGACGGAAGACGGGACGGTGGTGGATCTATACCTGCTCTCCAACGACCGCGGCGTGGAAGCGGCGATCACCACCTACGGCGGGATCGTGGTGCGGCTCAGCACGCCCGACCGCAACGGCAGGCCGTCGGACATCGTGCTCGGCTTTGATGCTCTCGATGGCTACCTGAAGGGCCACCCCCATTTCGGCAGCATCGTCGGCCGCTACGGCAACCGCATCGCCAACGGCCGATTCACGCTGAGCGGCGTCGAGTACAAGCTGGCCACAAATGACGGGGAGAATCACCTTCATGGCGGTCTGAAGGGTTTCGACAAAGTGGTCTGGAAGGCGCGGGAGGTCTCGGGGCCGGACGGCCGGGGCGTCGAGCTGAGCCATCTGAGCAAGGACGGCGACGAAGGGTATCCCGGAAACCTGTCCGTGAAAGTCACCTATAGGTTGAGCGATCGGAATGAGCTGGCCATCGATTACTCGGCGACCACCGACAAGGACACCGTCGTCAACCTCACCAACCACACGTATTTCAACCTCGCCGGGGCCGGCGAGGGAGACATCCTGGCGCATGAGCTGATGTTGAATGCGGCCCGGTTCACGCCGGTCGACAAGGGCCTCATTCCCACCGGTGAGCTTCGAAGCGTGAAAGGAACTCCATTCGATTTCACGAGGCCGGCGGCGATCGGCGCCCGGATCAACCAGGACGACGAGCAACTGAAAATCGGGCTGGGCTACGACCACAACTTCGTGCTGGCGAGCGGGGACGGGACGCTGGCGAAGGCGGCCGAGGTGTACGAGCCCAAGTCGGGCCGGGTCCTGGAGGTATGGACCACCGAGCCCGGCGTTCAGTTCTATACCGGCAATTTTCTGGACGGCTCGCTTAGCGGCAAGGGAGGCAAGGTCTACCGCAAGCGCTACGGATTTTGCCTGGAAACGCAGCATTTCCCCGACTCGCCGAACAGGCCGGAGTTCCCGAGTACCGTCCTCAAGGCCGGCGGCATGTATCGGACAAAGACGGTTTGGAAGTTTTCGGCACGGTAGGTGTTGGCAGGTCGAAGGCTGCCGGCCGGCTTGGCTTGCTCCTTAGGGGCGGACTACGGGCTGAAGAATCTGGCCCGACGGGGGCGGAGCCTGGCCGGCATTGTAGTATGGTCGGGGGAACCGCGATGACACGTCGAGATGTTCTGCAAACCGCCACCCTGGCGCTCGGTGCGCCCTGGATCGGAAGCGCACAAGGAGCGGACAAGCTGGCGTCGAAGCCTCGCTTCCGCAGCGCGATTTGCGCGTATTCCTTCCGCGACGCGCTTGAGAAGAAGACCATGTCGTACGAGGATCTCGTCCGGCTGGCCGTGGAGCTGGATGTGGACGGTCTGGACCTGACGGTCTATTGGTTCCCGGACACCGCCGACAGCTTCCTGCTGCCGCTGCGGCGCGCCGCCTACCGCATGGGCGTTGAATTGTATGCGATCTCCATCCGGACTGACATGTGCAGGCCGGCGGGCGACGGCCGGGAAGCGGAAATCGCGGAAGTGCGGCGCTGGGTGGACGTGGCGCAGAAACTCGGAGCCGGCCACATCCGCGTCTTCGGCGGCGATGTGCCGAAAGACGCCACCGAGGATCAGGCGGCTGCCTGGGCCGTGGAAACCCTCAAGCGCAGCGCCGAGTACGCCGGCTCGAAGGGAATCATCCTGGGCCTGGAGAACCATGGCGGGATCACCGAACGCGCCGAGCGTGTGCTCCAGATCGTGAAGCAGGTGGACTCGCCGTGGGTCGGGATCAACCTCGATTCAGGAAATTTCCACGCCGACCCGTACCGGCAGTTTGAGATGTGCGTTCCGCGCGCGGTCAACGTCCAGATCAAGAGCGAGATCAAAGTCGGTGACGCCGAGCCCGAGACCGCCGACTGGCCCCGCCTGTTGGGCATGCTGGCGCGAGGGGGGTACAAGGGCTACGTCGCGCTTGAATACGAAGCCGAGCCCGAGCCGGCGACGGAAGTGCCCAAGCTGATTCGCCGGTTGCAGCGGCTGATCGCGAAGTACGCCTGAGCCGGAACTGCCGGCCTCCATCATCCGCGCGAAGGCATGGAGCACGGCGGCCGTAACGCACGCCGTCGGCCTGCGGAAGGCAAAAGGCAAGAATGGAAGTTCTCCTTCGGCGGCCATGCTTCTTTCCGGAGGCCGCTGAGCCTGCGCCGAGCAGCCAGGCGCTAGGCCGGCAGCGCGGCAAACGCCGGCGCGAATTGCGGAACCGGACGCGGCTCGCGGAAGCGCTGGAACCGGTAACCGGTGCCGAAGATCGTCTCGATGTAGCGGTCGGAGTACGGGCCGAGCTTTTTCCGCAATCGCCGGATGTGAACATCGAGGGTGCGGGTCCGGATCTCGCGGCTGTAGCCCCAGACTTCCATGAGCAGCGCATCGCGCGGGACGATCTCGCCGGCATTGGCCACCAGCAGCGAAAGAAGTTCGTATTCCTTCCTTGTCAGAACCATCTCGCGGGAGTCCAGGTAGACGGCGCTCCTTTCGAAGTGCACCTCGAGATGTTCATCCTGATAGGGGTGCGGGCTCGTCGCGTCCATGAAGTTGTTCCTCACCCTCGATGCTAAGGAACCCGCTTCCGGAAGTCGTTCAAGGCCTGTAAAAGTTTTGTAAAAGCGAGGCCGGCCGTAAAGCGCCGCCTATTCAATGGGATAGGGACCCGGCTTCACCACCCGCGGTTCGTTGCCTGCGCCATCTTCGGCCTTCAGGACCACCCAAACCGCCCGGGCGTGATCGACGAGGTGGTACCGGAATTCATGTTCCTGGCCGGGCTCCAGAATCTCCTCTTCGGCGGGGCCCCGACCCTTGGCGATTGTTTCCCGGCCGGGCGCCAGGAATTGGAAGACGAGCACAAGCTTTCGAATCGGCCGTTCTCCCGAATTGCGCACACGGCCTTCGACGTTGAGCTTGTCGTCCGCACGCGCGACGCTGAGTTCCTGCACCTCGACTTCCAGCGACCTCGCCGGCTGCTTGCGCGGCTTGTCCGAGGCGGTCAACAATGAGGCGAACACCAGCCACGCAAGGACGGCGGGCTTCATGAGGAGATAGTGTAGCAAGGGTGCTCGTGCGACGCGCGCATGCGGTGCGTCTCCGGGGAAAAACGCCAATGGCAAGAAGGAAGGAGTTGGCAGGAGACCAGATGATCAGCAGACGGAATTGGATCCTCGGTTCGGCGGGCGTGTCCGCCGTGTCCGCGATGGGCGCCGCGCCCAGGAACATTGTCATCGCCAGCGCCAACGGCTTGCGGGCGTGCGCCAAGGCGACGGAAATGCTGCGGGCGGGCGCGGACACCCTCGACGCGGTGATCGCCGGAGTGAATCTCAACGAGGAAGACCCCGAGGACAACTCCGTCGGCTACGGCGGCCTGCCCAACGAGGACGGCGTGGTGGAACTGGACGCCAGCGTGCAGCATGGCCCGACACGGCGGTGCGGTTCGGTGGCGTCGCTGCGCGGCATCAAGACGCCGTCCAAGGTTGCCCGCCTGGTAATGGAGCAGACCGATCACATCATGCTCGTCGGAGAGGGCGCTTTGCGCTTCGCCCGAGCCATGGGGTTCCAGGAGGAGGAACTGCTGACCGAGAAGTCCCGTTTGGCCTGGCTGGTCTGGAAGAAGTCGATGCGGGACGCCAACGGGCACAACAACTGGACCGACGGGCTCGACGCCCCTTCGCCCAAGGGGACGGCGGAGATCCGGCGCCTGTTCCCGGCGGCGAGTGAGCAGACACTGGCCTGGGCCCGAGAGGTTGCGATGAACCCGCCGACCGGCACCATCAATTGCCTGGCGTTGAACGAGAAGGGTGAGATGTCGGGAGTCACCACCACCAGCGGTCTCGCCTGGAAGATTCCGGGGCGGGTCGGAGATTCGCCGATCATCGGCGCTGGACTGTATGTCGACCAGGACGTCGGCGCCGCCGGATCCACCGGCCGCGGGGAGGAGAACATCCGTGTCGCGGGCGCCCATTCCATTGTCGAGAACATGCGCCACGGCATGTCGCCGAAGGAGGCCTGCCTGGACGTGCTCAAGCGAATCGCCCGCAATTTCGGAAACGACGAAGCGCGCCTGGCGAAGTTCGGCATCAACTTCTATGCGCTTCGCAAAGACGGCCAGTACGCCGGCGCGTCGTTGTGGAGCGGAGGCGTGCGCGAAGGCAAGATCGAGCGCAGCCGCTTCGCTGTCGACGACGGCTCGGGCAGCCGGCTAGAGGATTGCGCGTACCTTCTGGAGAAAAGGAAGTGACGGCCACTTTGTATTGCGCGCACTGCTGGACGGCCGTTCCCCCCGGCAGTGTCTACTGCCCGGCCTGCGGGTCGAAGCAGGAAAGCGCCCAACCGGCGCCGTGGGCCGGGTTCTGGCTCCGGTTCTGGGCGTACATGCTCGATGGTCTGATCCTGTCCGTGCCTTCGTTCCTGTTTCTGGCGTTCGTGTTCGCGGGGTTGGCCAGGCGGCTCCCGGACCTGCGCCTTCCGCCTCCCGAGAATCCCGGTGAACTGCCGCCGGAATTCCCGCTGTTGCTGGGTTGGATATTCATAATCACTGTCGTGTCCTGGGTCGGGACCTGGCTGTACGAAGCGCTCTTCCTGAGTTCCCGCTACGAGGCGACGCCCGGCAAGATGGCGCTGAGCGTCGTCGTCACCGACCGGTGGGGCAAGCGGCTCACCTTCGGCCGGGCGAGCCTTCGCTATCTCGGCAAAATCCTGTCAGGGATGACCTTCTCGATCGGGTTCCTGATGGCCGCCTTCACTGAGAAGAAGCAGGCGCTCCACGACCTGCTGGTCGGCACGCTGGTCGTCAAGAAATGAGGCCCGCTACCGCGCCGCTTGCGCGGTTTCCTCGCTTCGCGCCCGCAGCTTCGCCTTCATCTCCTGCGCGTCCACCACGGCGATGGCGGCGACATTGACGATGTCGTTCACTTCGCAGCCGCGCTGGAGTACGTGCACGGGGCGGGAAAGACCCATCAGGATCGGGCCGATCGCTTCCGCCCCGCCGATCCGCATCAGCAGCTTGTAGGCGATGTTTCCGGACTCGAGGTTCGGGAACACCAGCACGTTCGCTCCGCCCTTAAGCCGGCAGAACGGGTACGTTTCGGCAATGATCTCCGGAGCGACGGCGGTGTCCGCCTGCATCTCGCCGTCGACCATCAACTCGGGCTTGCGCCGGTGCAGGATCTCGACCGCGCGCCGCACCTTTTCCGACAGCGGGTGTCGCGTGCTGCCGAAGTTGGAAAACGAGAGCATCGCCACGCGCGGCTCGACATCGAACCGTTGCGCCGTTTCCGCCGCCAGGATGGCGATCTCCGCCAGGTCCTCGTCGGTCGGCTCGATGTTCACCGTCGCGTCGGCCGTGAAGTACACATCGCCCTTCGGCGTGATCAGCATGTACAGCCCCGCGACCTTGCCGAGACCTTCCCGCGCGGAGATCACCTGGAGCGCCGGCCGGATGGTGTCCGGATAGTGCTGTGTCAGCCCGCCGATTAGCGCGTCGGCGTCGCCCATCCGCACCATCATCGAGCCGAAGACGTTCCTGTTGAGGATCATCTCCTCGGCCTCGCTCCGGGTGATCCCCTTGCGATGGCGAAGCCGGTACAGCTCCTCAAGGTACAAGGGCAGGCTGGGCGATCGTGCGGGATCGATGATTCTCACCCCGTCCAGGTGCAGACGGAGATCGCTGAGGGTGGCGCGGATCTTCTCCTCGTTGCCGAGCAGGATCGGCGCCGCAATGCGCTCGTCGCACAGAATCTGGCAGGCGCGGAGGATCTTGCTCTCCTCTCCTTCCGGGAACACCACCCGCTGCGGGTCCTTCTGCGCCTTGTGGATCATCACCCGCATCACTTCCTGCGCTTTGCCGAGCCGGCGCCGGAGCTGCTCTTTGTACTCCTCGATGTCCACCGGCTGCTGGGCCACGCCGCTGTCGATGGCCGCCCTGGCGACGGCCGAGGCGACCCAGATCAGCACGCGCTGGTCGAACGGCTTGGGAATGATGTACTCGCGTCCGAACTCCATCCGCTCGACGGCGTAGGCGCGGCGCACCGAATCGGGCACGTCCTCCTTGGCCAGCGCGGCCAGAGCGCGGGTGGCGGCGAGCTTCATCTCGTCGTTGATCGCGGTGGCCCGAACGTCCAGCGCGCCCCGAAAGATGAACGGAAAGCCAAGCACGTTGTTCACCTGGTTCGGAAAGTCCGACCGCCCGGTGGCCACGATGACGTCGGGGCGGGCGGCCACCGCCACGTCGTAGGGAATCTCCGGATCGGGATTGGCCATGGCGAACACGATCGGGTTCGCCGCCATCGCCTGGAGCATGTCCGGCGTCACGCAATTGGGACCGGAGAGGCCGACAAAGACGTCGGCGCCGCGCATCGCCTCCGCCAGCGTCCGGGCCTCCGTTTCGTGCGCGAACCGTTCCTTGTATTTGTTCATGCCCTGGGTGCGGCCTTTGTACAGGACGCCCTTGGTGTCGCACATGAGGATGTTCTCGCGGCGCGCGCCGAGCTTGATGTAGTGCTCGGCGCAGGCGACGCCGCTCGCGCCCGCGCCGTTCACCACGATCTTCACCTGGTCGATCCGCTTGCCGGCGATTTCAAGCGCGTTGAGCAATGCAGCGCCGGAGATGATCGCGGTGCCGTGCTGGTCGTCATGAAAGACGGGGATCTTCAGCGTTCGCTTCAGCTCTTCTTCGATCTCGAAACATTCCGGGGCCTTGATGTCCTCCAGGTTGATGCCCCCGAAGGTAGGCTCCAGCAACTGGCAGGCGCGGATCACTTCCTTCGGGTCGAGCGTGTTCAGCTCGATGTCGAAGACGTCGATGTCGGCGAAGCGCTTGAAGAGGACTCCCTTCCCCTCCATCACCGGCTTGCCGGCGCCAGCCCCGATGTTGCCGAGCCCGAGGACAGCGGTGCCGTTGGTGACGACTGCAACCAGGTTGCCCTTGGAGGTGTACTTGTAGATCAGGCTGGGGTCGCGCTGGATCTCCAGGCAGGGTGTGGCCACGCCCGGCGTGTAGGCGAGGCTCAGGTCGCGCTGGGTACGGCAGGGCTTGGTGGCGACCACGGCCAGCTTTCCCGCCGGCGGCGCGGCGTGGTACTCCAGGGCGTCCTCTTTGCGAATCGTCATAATGGGATTCCTTCCACTCTTTAGTTGTACCTGAAAAGTGGGGCGCCCGCGCCCAAAACAAGGAGAGCAATTCGGAAGGGAAGTGCAACACAGACAGGGTGCTGCGCTCGCCGGTTGCGCCATCTTGCGCGCCGGCGCACCACTAGCTCCAAGCCGGGCTGATGTTATAGTGGAGCCTGTTCCGGGACCCGGTTGGCAATTCGGGTGTGGTCCTCCGGCAGCGCGAAATTCCACGGAGAACCTTGGATGCGCACACTACCCGATAGAAGGGAGTTTCTGCTTGGCTCGGCTGCCCTGGCGGCGACTCCGCTTCAGGCTGAGCCCGGCGACGAGATTCGCGCCGCTTTCATTGGTGTCGGAATCCGTGGCGGCGATCTGTTAAAGACCGCGCTCGAGTCCCGGACGATCCGGGTGGCGGCGATCTGCGACATCGACCCGCAGACACGGGATCAAGCCCTGAGCACAGCAAGCCGTGACAACCCGAGGCCGCTTGCGGAGTGGCGGCGGGTCGTGGACCTGCAAGGCGTCGACGCCGTCTTCATCGCCACGCCGTGCGATCTTCACGCCGAGATGGCCGTCGCCTGCCTCGAGGCCGGCAAGCACATCTATCTCGAAAAGCCCCTGGCGATCACCGCCGAGCAGGTCGACCGGGTTGTCAAAGCGGCGCGCCGCTCTTCTTCCGTTTTTCAGATCGGGCAGCAGCTACGCTACTATCCGTCGGTTCGAGAAGCGATCCGCCAGGTCCACGGCGGAGGCCTCACCGGACAATGCCACATCATCAAGGCCCATCGCCACGGCGGGCGTGCCCGGCCGGGCGCCGACGCCAAGCAACCGACCCCGCGGGAGCAGACGCGCACCGATTGGTACGCCGACGTCAAGCGCTCCGGCGACTTGATCGTCGAGAACGCGGTGCACAATATCGATTGCTGCAACTGGATCGCGGGCAGCCGCCCTGTCAGCGCTTACGGGCACGGCAAGCGGTATTTCCCAACGCCGATTCCCGCCGGCACGCTCATGATGGATGCATTCAGCGTCGAGTTCATTTATGAGAACGACATGCACTGCCAGTACAGCCAGATCAGTTTCCACCCGCGGACAATGAAGGTGCTGCCGAGCGGGATGTGGTACACCGTGTTCGGCGAGAGGGGCAGCGTCTACATGACCCACAACTCGGCGAGCTTTTTCGATCTGTACGGGGAATCAGAACCGCGGGACATGTTGAAGGAACTGGCGGACAAGTCCAGCCCTGACGCCAACGCGGTGCGAGACTTCTGTGACTCCATCCGCCAGCAGCGCCGGCCCGTCGCCGGCATCGAGGTCGCGGCCACCGCGGCACTGTCCGCCATCATGGCCCGGGAAGCGATCTACAAGCGCCGGAGCGTGGACTGGAAGGAACTCGGGGTCACGCTGTGAGTCGTTCCACGCATCCGGCGTGACTGCTCTGCCCAGTTGCGCGCATCGCTCCAGCCGGGAGACCATGCTAATTTGTTTCAGATCAGATTCAACCTCCCTGGTGCTCCCGCCCGGCCCGGGCTCGGGGTGAATTGGGATCGTTAGCGCTCGAAGGCCGCTATTACGCGGGCGCCAATCTCGTTCTGTTGGACCCTGATGTTCGAAAGGCCTCGGCCGTGCCCGCTCCGCATGAAAGACCCGCGGTTACCGGGCTGCTCGCTCGGGGGGCCGGAGACGCTCCGTTCGGTAGAATGAGTGGATCCCCATGCGCGAGCGAATCTCCCCGGCCCGGCGCATCTCCGGCTCCATCCATCTTCCCGGCGACAAGTCGATCTCGCACCGCTACGCGATGATCGCCGCGCTCGCCGAGGGGGAAACGCGGCTCCACAATTACTCCACCGGCGCCGACTGCCGCTCTACCCTCGGCTGCCTGCGCGCGCTCGGCATCGAAATCGAGGCCTGCGGCGGCGAGGCGTTGATTCGCGGCCGCGGGCTCGACGGGCTGCGGCCGCCCGAGGTCACGCTCGACGCGGGCAACTCCGGATCGACCATCCGCATGCTGAGCGGAATCCTCGCCGGCCAGCGGTTCACCAGCCGGATCGCGGGCGACGAGTCGCTCTCGCGCCGGCCGATGGACCGCATCATGAAGCCGCTGGCGGAGATGGGAGCGCGGATCGAGGCGCGTGACGGCCGGTTCCCGCCGCTGGAGATCCACGGCGCGAGGCTTCGATCCATCGACTATGCGCTGCCCGTCCCCAGCGCTCAGGTGAAGACCTGCGTGCTGTTCGCCGGCCTGTTCGCCGAAGGCACAACGACAGTCCGCGAGCCGGTTGCTACCAGGGACCACACCGAAGTCGCCCTCCGTGAGTTCGGCGCAATGATTAAATCCGAGAACAACGTCATCAGCGTCGAGGGCCGGCCACACTTGCAGGCGCGGCAGCTCACTGTTCCCGGCGACCTGTCCTCAGCCGCGTTCTTTCTGGTGACCGCGCTGCTGGTCCCGGAGTCGAACGTGGTGATTCAAGGCGTCGGCCTCAACCCCACCCGTTCGGCGCTTCTCGATTTTCTGATGTCGATGGGTGCACGGATCCGGGTCCGGAACCTAAGCCGCGGCGCCGGCGAGATCGCCGGCGACATCGCAATCGAACACTCTCCCGTCAGAGGCGGCCTGATCGAGAAAGGTCTGACTGCCGCCCTGATTGACGAGATCCCGGTGCTGGCCGTGCTCGGCGCCGCCACCGACGAGGGGCTGCTGGTGCGCGACGCAGCCGAGCTTCGCATCAAGGAAACCGACCGCATCGCCACCGTCGCGGAGAACCTCCGCCGCATGGGCATCCAGGTCGAAGTGATGCCAGACGGAATGCGCGTACCGGGCAGGCAAAGGTTCCGTGCGGCTCAACTCGACTCCTTCGGCGATCACCGGATCGCCATGGCGTTTGCAGTGGCGGCGCTGGCTGGCGACGGCGAATCCGAAATCGACGGCGCTGAGGCGGCGTCCGTTTCTTTTCCCGAGTTCTACGGTATCCTGCGCACGTTGGCATCCGGGTGAGCCATGCCGGAGGAACGCGACTCGGACCTGGCGCTCGAAGGGCTGGTCCACGACCTCAAGAACGTTTTCCAGACCATCCTCGAATCGGCGGAGCTGCTGGATTCGGACCGCAAGTGGTCCGCGGTGGCCCGGACCCTGCGCAGGTCCGCGGACCGCGGGCGCCGCATCGTCGAGGGCTACTGCGGGACCACGGCCGCCGCGCCGGCTGTCGAGTTGGATCAAATCGTCGAGGCGGCAGTGGAATTTGCGCGCGACGTGCTGTCGGCCCTGCGGATCTCCGGGGTGGAGTTCCATCGCAACTTGGAGCGTGGCATTCGTGTCAAAGGCAACCCGATCGCCTGGGAGCGGGCCCTCTTCAACCTGTTGATCAACGCCGGCCAGGCCATGCCCCAGGGCGGCATCGTCGAGGTACGCGGCTCGGAAAATGAGAAGCATGTCGAAATCACGGTGGCCGACAACGGGCCGGGAATTCCCGAGGACGTGCTGCCGCATATCTTCCGCCCTCGCTTCTCGACGAGCTCTACGCGGACGGGCATGGGGTTGCACATCGTGAGATCCCTCGTCCGCAAGAACGGCGGGGCGGTGCATGCTTCGAACCGCGCCGGCGGACGTGGGGCGGAATTCCGGATTACTGTGCCGGTGTGACTGCGCCGTATCTCACCGGTAGAGCGATAGCCGGACGACAGGATCGACGTGATGTACTCGTTCTCGCCGCCGAAGCCGGCGAGCAGAGGCACGTCCACATCGCGGGTGAATCGAGGCTCCCCCCCAGCGCAGCAGCGCGATTCCACCGATGATCGAGAACCGCCAGTTCCGCCCGGAGAGAAACTGCTGAAGCTCGCCGCTGACTCAAACAGCGGCGTCATCGGCGCAGCCTGGCGACCCACGCCTCCGGCTCGACCAGGCCCGAGGTGGTCCGCGGCGCCATGTCCCGAATGACCGCCGGGCCGCCCAACAGTTGCCGGACAGCTTCGCGCGTATCGATGGCCTGAAGCTCGCGCCGACGTATCTCCTCGAGTTCCCTGCCGGCCTGCTTCCAGATTTCGACCCAGCGGCGCATGAGCTCACGCGCCTGGTCCGTCGCTTGGACCTCCATGGTTCGTCTTCATCGTAGCAGAGGTTTCTTGCCGTAGACCCGCGGAGAACGCAGAGAGCCGATGGATCGTTTCCGCGACTTCCTGCTCGGCAGTACGAGGATTGATGGTGCATAGGCGGAGGACCGTGCGCCCTTGGAGCACGGTGGAAGTCACCATGGCGTAGCCGTCGGCGAACAGGCGCTCGACCAGCCGCGTGTTCAACGCATCGGCCTCCGCATCGGTGAGCCCTGGCGGCGCCCAGCGGAACGCGATGATCCCCAGCCGGGCCGGCGCCACGATCCGCCAGCGCGGATCCTGGCGAAGAAGCGCTTCGGCTTTCTCCGCCAGATGAATGCCCCAGGCGACCGCCTGCCGAAGCGCGGCCGCGCCGAACACCTGGAACGTCATCCACAGCTTCAGCGCGCGGAAGCTGCGGGAAAGCTGGATGCCGCGGTCCGCGAAGTTGACCTCGTCTTCGGCCGGCTCGGCATCCTGGAGATACTCCGGCCGGACCGCGAACGTTTCCCGCAACCAGCGCGCCTCGCGCACCAGCACGCAGCCGATCTCGAACGGCTGGAACAGCCACTTGTGCGGGTCGAGCGCCAGCGAATCGGCGCCGGCGAGCCCGGCGAGCGCCCGCCTGCCTTCCTCGCAGAGCATGGCCGCCGCCCCGTAAGCGCCGTCGGCGTGCAGCCACAATCCTTCCCGGTCGCAGAGCCTGCGCAGTTCCACCAGCGGATCGACCGCGCCGGTGTTCGTCGTTCCGGCATTGGCGATCACGCAAAACGGCCGTTTGCCCGTGGCCCGGTCCGATAAGATCTCCCGCTCCAGCCGGCCCGGCGAAAGGCGGAACTCCTCGTCGGAAGGCAGCTTGCGGATCTGCTCCGGCCGGTAGCCGAGCACGCCAAGCCCCTTGTCCACTGCGGAGTGGGTTTGATCGGAGCAGTAGACGACGGCGTCCTCGATCCGGTCGCCGAGCTTGACGCGCCGCGCGACGGCAAGAGCCGTCAGGTTGGCCATCGACCCGCCGCTGACGAACAGACCGCCGGCGGTCTCCGGCAGCCCGCAGATCTGGCGAAGCCAGTCCACGGTGACCAGCTCGAGCTCGGCCGGCCCCGAGCCGGCGAGCCATGTGCCGACAAACGGGTTGACCCCGGCCGCCAGCGCCTCGCCCATGGCACCGACAAAGTTCCCCGGGCTGGGAACAAACGCGAAGAACCGCGGGTGATCGACGTGCAGCATGTGCGCGAAGACGTCGCGCTCGATCCGGCGCAGCACCTCCTCCGGGCCGGAGGGCTGTTCCGGAAGCGGCTGGCGCAGGAGCGCCTCCAGCCCGGCGCGGCTGCCTTTCGACCCCACGCGCTGCGCCCCCAGGGTCGCGCAGTGCTCGACGAGGATGTCGATGACGCGATATCCGAGCGCCCGCATCTGCTCGCGGGAAAGCTCCAGACGGTGATCCGGAGGCGGCACCGCTACTCGCGCAGGCGGACCGCCGGCGGATCGCCGTAGTCGATAACCGCCTCGCGGCCGCCGTTCAAGATCGACAGGCGTCCGGCCTCGATCACCAGTTCGTTGTATCGGCTGTTGGCGGGAGTCGCCATCACGCCCGCCTCGTCGTACTCGCGGAGGATCGCCTGCCGCCTGGCAAGGGCTTCGTGTTCCGGCAGCCCCTCTGTTTCCGCCTCCAGGCGAATCGCCGCGCTCAGAATGTACTCCACCGAGCGGTAGCCGTAGCCAACCGGCGCCAGCCCCGGCCCGCCGAGATCGACGTACTGGAAGTAGTCCGTGCTCGGCTCGGCATAGAGGGTCGACCCGGGGGAATCCTCGCGGCGCGTGTAGGCGTATTTCAGGCCGCGGTACTGGTCGGAGTGCGCCACGAGCGCTCCGTTGTCCTTGCCGGCGCAGTACAGCACCATGCCCTGCGTGTTGCTTCCAGGCGCCTCGTCGGGGAAGCCGAGCGCGTTCTGCACGTTCAGGCATGCGCCGTTGTTCCAGATCACCCGCGCGTCCGTCCAAAGAAACCCCTCGTTGCCGTTCGGGTATTTGTCCCGGACCCCGTAGACGCTGACCGCCACCGGCAGAAGGCCGGTGATGAACGCCACCAGATCCACGTAATGGCAGCCGATGTAGGTGAACGCGTCGGAGTTCTCCACCGTGCACCAGTTCTGAAAGTTCGAGTGACGGTAGTACCACTTCTCGAGCAGGCAGGCCGTGCCGAGGCGGAACTCGCCGAACCAGCCCTCGCGATACTTGCGGCGCGCCAGCAGGCTGCGGTCGTCGAACCGCTTGTGGTATTCGATGCCGACGGCGAGGCCTCGCGCCCGCGCCTCGCGCTCGATTTCGACCGCCTCGGCCGCCTTGAGCACCAGCGGCTTGACCGAGCAGACATGCTGGTTGTGCCGGAGCGCGGTGAGGATGACCTCGTAGTGAAGCTGGTCGGGAACGGCGACGACCACGATGTTGCGCGGCGGCATTCCCGCGATCACTTCGCGGTACAGCCCGGGATGGGGCTGGTCGAGGTCGCCGCCGATGCCGGGCCACGGGCGGAATGCCTGTCCGGGAAAGGCCCGCGCGAAGAGCGGTGATTCCGCCAGCGCCTTGAGCGGCCGCGCATTGAGCGCGCATACGTGGATTTCGCCGATCGCGCCGAGCCGCTGCATCTGATACAGCGAAGGCAGAATCTGGTCATGGGTGATCATCCCGCCGCCGACCACCGTGACCTGCGGCCGGCTCATCGGGCCACCGCCTCCCGCTCGACGGCCGCCTCCTGAAACGCCTCCTCCAGCACGGAGACGCCCTCGAGCACGGCTTCCTCGGAGATGACCAGCGGGGGCGAGATCTTCACGGTGCCCCCGCCGAAGCCCACCGGCGAGAACATCAGCAGGCCTTTCTCGACCGAGCGGCGCACGACTTCGAAGGCGAGGTCGCCGTCGGGCTCCATCGAGCCGGGCTGGACGCAATGGACTCCGGCCACCAGTCCTTTGCCGTCCACGCAGCCGATTTGCGGAACGCGGGCCTTCAGCTCATGAAGCTTCCCATGCAGCACGGCGCCCACGCGCCGGGCGTTTCCGGCGAGGTCCTCCTGAAGGACCAGCTCGATCGAGGCCAGCGCCGCCGCGCAGCAGACCGGATTGCCCGTGTGCGTGGAGGTCATGCTGCCGGGAGGGTGAAGGTCCATGACGTCGGGGCGGCCGGCGACCGCCGCCAGCGGCAATGAGCTGGTGATCCCCTTGCCGAAGCAGGCCAGGTCGGGCACGATCCCGTAGTGCTCGAACCCCCACATCGTGCCCGTGCGTCCGAAGCCCGCCTGGACTTCGTCGCAAACCAGCAGCGCCCGGTGGCGGTCGCACCACGCCCGCAGTTCCCGCATGTATTCCGGCGGCGCGAACGAAGCGCTGCCGCCCTGGTAGGTTTCCAGAATCACGCCGGCGACGTCCCGCGGATCGACGGCCGCTTCCTTCAGCCGGCGCTCGAACTGGCCGAAGGAAGTGTCGGGCGTGCGAAAGCCGTCCGGAAACGGAACCTGCACGAAACCTGGGTCGAGGTTCACGATCCAGTCCTTGAGCGCCGGAATGCCGCCGGCCTGCTGCGCGCCGAGCGTGCGCCCGTGGAACGCCTTGTCGAAAGACACGATGACGTGCTTGGCGCGGCCGCCCACCCGGAGGCCGTGTGTCCGGCACAGCTTGATGGCGCACTCGACCGTCTCCGAACCGGTGGTCAGCAGAAAAATCTTCTTGAGCGGCTCCGGCAGCAGCGCCGCGAGCCGCTCGACCAGGCGGGAGCGGATCTCGCTCGGAAAGCAGTAGTTCGTCAGCAGGTGTTTCGACGCCTGCTCAATGATGGCGCCGGCAATTTCCCGGCGCCCATGGCCGGCGTTGGCAATCAGCACGCCGCTCGACCAGTCGATCCAGCAGTTGCCCCAGGCATCATACACCTGGAACCCCTCGGCCCGGTCCCAGACGATGGGCGGCTGTCCGCGCATGGCCGCCGGCTCGTAGCGGTGCAGACGCTCCAGGATGGGCAGCGACGCCGGCGCCGGGATCTCAGTCGCGATGCGCCGGAAGCGCGTCTCGACCCGGGGGACGGCGCGCGGGGTCAGCTCGTACTCTTTCGCCATAACGGCTCATTCTATCGCGCCCGGAAGACTTCCAGCGTTTGTAGACGCCGGTGGCGCGGCCCCGTCAACCGCGCGGCGGCCGCGTGGCCCGCCCCCCCTTTGCTTTTCCCTTGATTTTTGCTAATTTCATAGACCGCTGGGATTTCTGGGCAATCTCCCACCTGCAAGGTGCTGCCCCATGAAACACACCATCACTTTGACCATCAACGGGAAACGCTACACGCACGACGTCGAGCCCCGTCTGCTGCTGATCCACTATCTTCGCGACGTGGTCGGGCTGACCGGGGCGCACATCGGCTGCGAAACCTCGATCTGCGGCGCATGCACGGTCGAAGTCGACGGCATGGCCGTGAAAGCCTGCACCATGTTCGCCGTCCAGGCCGACGGCCGCCATGTTCTGACGATCGAAGGGCTGGCCGCCGACGGCGCCTATCATCCGCTCCAGGAGGCCTTCTGGAACGAGCACGGCCTTCAGTGCGGCTTCTGCACGCCGGGCATGATCATGGCCGGCAAACAGCTCCTGGCGCGGAACCCCCGTCCCACCGAGGCGGAAATCCGCCACGGGCTGGACGGCAACCTGTGCCGCTGCACGGGCTACCAGCACATCGTCAACGCGGTGCGGGCGGCCGCGGCGAAGATCGGAGGCTAAGCCGTGGCGACGACGATCACCGTTCCCGACACCCTTGCCGGCAAGCGCGTCCGGCGCAAGGAAGACCCGCGGCTGATCACCGGCACCGCGACCTACGTCGATGACATCCGCATGCCCGGCATGCACTTTGTGTGCGTTCTCCGCAGCCCTCACGCCGCGGCCAGAATCGAGGCCGTGCGTACGGAAGCCGCCGCCAACCACCCGGGAGTCGCCGCGGTGTTCACCGGCGCGGACCTCAAAGGGGTCGGCGCGGTGCCGTGCGGTGTTTCCCTGCCGGATCTTCGCGTCCCTCACCACCCGCTGCTGGCGCAGGACCGCGTGTACTTCGTGGGCCATCCCGTGGCGGCGGTGGTGGCCACGGATCGCTACCTCGCCCAGGATGCGGCGGACTTGATCGAGGTGGATTACGAGCCGCTGCCCGCCGTCTCCGATCCGGAAAAGGCCCTCGAGCCCGGAGCGCCGGCCGTTCATCCGCAGTGGCCGGACAATGTCGCCTTCACCTACCACCAGGAGGGCGGTGAGGTGGACAAGGCGTTCGCCGAGGCGGACGTCGTCGTCAAGCAGCGGATCGTCAGCCAGCGGCTGGCGCCTTCCTCGATCGAGACCCGCGGCGTTGTCGCCGACTGGCGCTCCGGCGAGAAGTCCCTCACCGTTTACATCTCGACCCAGATCCCGCACCTCGTTCGCAGCCTGCTGGCCGGTGTGCTCGGCCTGCCCGAGCATCATCTCCGCGTGCTGGCCCCCGAGGTCGGCGGCGGCTTCGGCAGCAAGTGCGAGCTGTACGCCGAGGAGGCGCTGGCGGCGTTCATCGCCATGAAGATCGGCAAGCCGGTCAAGTGGATCGAAAGCCGGCGCGAGAGCATGCTGGCGACCATCCACGGGCGGGGCCACGTCGACTACTACGAGCTGGCGGCCCGCAAGGACGGCACGATGCTCGGCCTGAAGCTCAAGCTGATCCAGGACATCGGCGCCTTCCACATGCTGCTCACGCCGGCCATCCCGACGCTTTCGGTGCTGATGATGCCGGGCCTTTACCGCTTCCGGAATGTCCGCGCGGACATCCTCGGCGCATTCACCAACCGCATGGCGACGGACCTCTATCGCGGCGCCGGCAGGCCGGAAGCGACGCACGGCATCGAGCGCATGGTCGACATCCTGGCGGCGGAGCTGAAGATGGATCCGGCCGAGCTCCGGCTCAAGAACTTCGTCCAGCCGGACCAATTCCCCTACCAGACGCCGACCGGCCTGACCTACGACAGCGGCGACTACGCGGCTCCGCTGAAAAAGGCGCTCCGGATGGCGGGCTACCAGGAACTGCGCTCCGAGCAGCAGAAAGCTCGCCGGCAGGGCCGGTTGCTCGGCATCGGGATTTCCACCTACGGCGAGATCTGCGCGTTCGGACCTTCTCCGGCGACGCCGGCCGGCGGATGGGAGAGCGCGACAGTGAAGGTCGAGCCCTCCGGCAAAGTCACCGTGCTGACGGGAGCCTCTCCCCACGGCCAGGGCGCCGAAACCGCTTTCTCCCAGATCGTCGCCGACGAGCTCGGCGTCGACTTCGACGACATTGTGGTGCTCCACGGAGACACCGCCATGGTGCAGCACGGCCTCGGCACCTTCGGCAGCCGGAACACGGCCATCGGCGGCACCGCTTTGTACTACGCCTTGCAAGAGCTGAAGGAGAAGATCAAGCGGTTCGGCGCGATGCTGCTCGATTCCAGCGACGTCACCTTCGCCGGCGGAGTCTGCACCTGCAACCGCACCGGCAAGTCCGTGACGCTGGCGGAAATCGCCGCCTCCTCGTACCGCGCCCTCAAACTGCCGCCCGATACCACGCCGGGCCTGGTGGCCACCCGCTACTGGGAGCCGCCGAACTTCGTATTCCCGTTCGGCGCGCACATCGCGGTGTGCGAAGTCGACCGCGATACCGGGCAGGTTTCCATCCAGCGCTACGTCGCGGTGGACGACTGCGGCAAGGTGATCAACCCGCTGCTGGTCGATGGGCAGGTTCATGGCGGCGTGGCCCAGGGGATCGGCCAGGCGCTCTACGAGGAAGTCGTTTACGACGAGAACGGACAACTGGTGACCGGCGAGTTCATGGACTACGCCGTGCCGAAGGCCGGCATGGTGCCGCGGATGGAAACCGGCCGGACGGAAACGCCCTCGCCGGTGAATCCGCTGGGGGTGAAGGGCGTGGGCGAAGCCGGAACGATTGCTGCCTCGCCGGCCATCGTGAACTCCGTCGTCGATGCCCTCAGCCCGCTCGGCGTGCGGCACATCGACATGCCGCTGACGCCGGAGAAGTTGTGGAAGCTGATCCAGCAAGGAGGGCAGGCATGATCCCGCAGACGTTTGCCTATTCCCGCCCGGGGGCGTTGCAGGAGGCGCTGGCGCTGCTCGCCTCGGGCGACGCCAAACCGCTCGCCGGAGGAATGAGCCTCATTCCGCTGATGAAGCTCCGGCTGGCCGCGCCCGGGCATGTCGTCGATTTGAGCCGCATCGCCGGGCTGGACGAAATCCGCGAAGAGGCGGGCGCCATCCGCATCGGCGCGATGGCCACCCACTACCAGATGGAATCCTCCCCCTTGTTGCGCGCCCGGTGCCCGCTGATTGCCGAAGTCGCCGGCACAATCGGGGATGTGCAGGTGCGGAATGTGGGCACGATCGGCGGCAGTGTCGCCCACGCCGATCCGGCGGCCGACTATCCGGCGGCTCTGCTCGCCCTCGAGGCGCAGGTCCGGCTGCTGAGCGCGAAATCGGACCGCACGCTGCCGGTCTCGGAATTCTTCGTGGACATGTTCACGACCGCTCTCGCGCCCGGCGAGATCGTGCGCGAGATCATCGTGCCGGTGGAAGACGAGCGCACCGCCGTGTCGTATGAAAAGGTCGCGCAGCCTGCCTCCGGTTTCGCGATTGTCGGCATCGCTGCGCGTGTGGCGAAATCGAACGGCAAAGTGGGCATGGCGCGAATCGGCGTGACCGGCCTTTCGGCGCGGGCCTTTCGCGCGGCCAGCGCGGAGGCCCTGCTGGAGGGAACCTCGGGAAACGCGGACGACGTACGCCGGGCCGCCGCCGTGGTCGCCGATGGCATCGACGCGAATTCCGATCTGCACGCCTCGGCCGGCTACCGGCGCCACCTCGCGCGCGTGTCCACCGAACGCGCGCTCGCCGCAGCGCTGGCGCGCGCTGCATAAGACATGATTTCGAACCGTGTCTGCGCCGCGGGCTAGACCGCAATGAAGATCTCCGGCTCCTATACCCTGCCCACGAGCCGCGAACAAGCCTGGTCCTTGCTCCAGGATCCGGAAGCGCTCGCCGCCTGCATGCCCGGCTGCGAGCAACTCGTCCTGGTCGGCGAAGACGAGTACGCGATGAAGATGAAGATGGCCATCTCCAGCATCCAGGGTCTGTTCAGCGGCAAGGTGCGCATCGCTGATAAGAACATTCCCGACCGCTTTCGCCTCATCGTGGAAGGGAACGGCAAAGTCGGCTTTGTCAAGGGTGACGGCGCGCTGGCGCTCGCCCCGGTCGACGCCGGTACGGAAGTCTGCTACGACGGTGACGTGCAGGTCGGTGGCCTCATCGCCGGTGTCGGCCAGCGTTTGCTGGACACCACGGCAAAGTTCATCCTCAGGAAGTTCTTCGAACGGATGGCGGAAAAAGCCGCCGCAGGCTAGCGGATCCGCCGGAGCTTACGGCGACAGGCTGATCGGCAGGTGCGGGCTCTCCACCTCCGCCACCTTCAGCCAGACGCGATTCTCGGCCAGAATGGGCGTCTCCGGCTTCAACTCGAAATTCACCTGGTACAGCCCGCTGAAGAAAGGCGCGAGACCGGAGAACAGCACCTTCTGGGGAACGTCGTTGACAAAGACTTCCACCGGCCGCCAGGTCCACGCCAGCGGATCGGCCGGCGCCGGTTCGCCGTCGGGAATCTCAGGACTGGTCCCTCCCAAACCGTTGGCCCAAATCACCGCCCATTCTCCGGGCCGTAGCGGCCGCATCCCCGGACCGGGCGGTCCGTTCAGGCTCCAGTCTGAATTCTGGACGACTGCCCTGGGAACCAGGTCCTCCAGCACGTATTGAAACGCAGCGGGAGCCACTGCGTCCATGGTGGAGGCGGGAACCACCAGCGAGTCGTTCTCCGGCGCGCCCTCCCGCCTCACCTCCACCGTGACATCTTCCCCCGGCGGGACGCTGCTCGGCAGCACGAAATTCAACTGCTCGGGGCTGGCGTAGTAGAACAGCCCGGGCTGCCCGCCGAACAGGACGATCGAGCCGCACAGCGTTCCCGGCAAGGGAAAGCCTCCCGCCTCCGCCGTGCAGTTGGCGAGGCTCTCTCCGAACAGCGTGGCGATGGCCCCAGGTGCGACCTTCGGCTGGAAACTCGCCGCGTTCACCACGCCGCTCGTCGCTTTGACCTTGCCGAAGCCGGTGGCCACCGCAAACACGCGATGCGCGTTTGGAGTGCCGAAATTCGAATTGCCGACCACCCAGGCGCCGTCGTTCGAGATCGAGGCCCGCGGATAGGACCAGTAGCCACCCCCCTCTTCGGTTGTGTACAGGATGCTGCGGTTCTGCATCAGCCGCCGGATCTCCACCCCGTTGTCCCGCATCACGAAGATCTCCGACATGTGCGGCCCGCGCGCGATAGGGGTCATGTCATCCGGTTCGCGGCCCCTCTTGTAACTTGTCGAGATTACGCAGTACGGGGCCTTCTTCGCGCAGCCGACGTGATCGTCGGTCCAGGTGCCCACCCCGCATCGGAACACCGGCATCACCGTCCGCTTCCCGCCGCCGATCTCGCTCTGAAACCGCATGTCCAGGCCGCGGTTCAACTGCGCGGTCTTCAGGGCGTACTCGCAGGGCGCCAGCGTTTCCTGGTTGAATACGAGGTACTGAAGTCCGGCGGAGTCTTCGAACGTGTCCATGTGGAAGCTCGCGAAGCACAACTCGCCCGGGTCGCAGTTTCCGTCATTGTTCCCGCCTCGTTCCACGTCCTCCGGGCCGCGATACTCGAAATCAAGCTTGTCCTCCGCGAGGTTGACCGAGTAGACCCCGATCGCCGCCGTGTCGACAAGAATCACGTAACGTTTCCCGCTCTGCCGGTCCACGCCCTTGGCGATCAGAGTAAAGTCGATTCTCTTCACCGGCAGCCCCGGCATTCTCGAATAATCGGCGCAATAAGTCTTGAGGCGGGTTAAGTCCAGCGCGCAAACCTGCGTCTCATTCGGGGCAAAAAAAGATACCCAGTTGTCCTTGGATGTATCTCCGGTACCCCCTTTCGATATGCTTGTTAACCCTCGTTCACGTGAATAATCCACCACCGCCGTCACTTTGTTGGCACGCAGGCTGCGCTTCATGACCTTGGCGCCGGAGAGATAGTAAAGCACATCGTCGTCGTGCGCATCCCAAAATGTGCCGGCGTTCCAGTCGGCGGGCGTGTCGCTGAAAACGACCTTGCCGGTGCCCAGCTCCCGAATGCCGCAACTGGTCAGCACATACTTGTTGGTGGCGCTGATCGCGGAAGGGGTGGAATACTGGTGCAGGCAACCGGCATCCGTGAGCAGGCGAACCGTGGCTCCGAAGTTCGGATCGGCGTACGTGCCGCCGGTAGCCGGGGGAGCGAAATTCCCTGGCGGCTTTTCCTCGGGCACGATGCAGGTAGCCGGATCCGGAAAACCGTCCACTTCCGTGCAACTGTTTGGTCCCGCGACGTAGGAGAACGTCGGAGGGGGCGCCTTCGGAACGACCATAACGGCCACCGGCACCGTCACCGGCTGCGTGGCGCTGCTGGTGATGTTGATTGTCGCCGACACCTCGCCGGGCGCGCGCGACGCGGCCCAACTGGGGTGTAGCGAGACCTGAAGCACCCCCGGCGTGTTTCCATTGGCCGGACTGAGTAACAGCCACTCCTTCGAAGCCTCATCGGCGGACGCCTTCCAGTCGAGAGCGCCCACGCCCTGCCGCGAGGTGACCGAAATCTTCTGGGCGAAGGGGATCTGACCGCCGGCGACCATCCGGAATTCCACGTTCGCCGGGGAAATCGCCAGGTCGGATTGCCCGAGTGCGCACCCGGCGAGAGACAGTGAAATGAGCGCCGGCACCGAACACACTTGCCGCGATAGCATTGACTTCCTCCACTCGCGCCTCCTGTGTGGCGTCTTCAGATCAGCCTAGCACACGCAGCCCCGGCGGCCTGCGCTTGGATGCTGGGTCCTTCGGCCGCTGGTTTCTGGCCCTGACGAATTTGGCTTTGGCTCGGCGGGTCAAGGAATTCGACCCCGCCGGTCCCCACTCGGCGTCATTGGGCCCGGTGTTCATTCTTTGGGCCTTGTCGCCGACCGCATTTCCTTCTTCCGATCACAATCGTGAACCCTCTGGGAGAGCGCGGAAAGGCCGCGTTCCGAAGCGAAACGAGACCGATAAACCAGGCGATGAGCGGTGAGACCGGCGACGAACACGTATGGCAAGAGCGGCATGACTACGGCATGCACAGCGCCCGGTTCCATTCAAACAGCCTGAAGTGAGCGCTTCGGTAGATTAGTTTCAGGCTGCTCTCATACTGCTTGAGCATCGGTTCCAGATAGTCCTGGTTGTAGGTCAACTGGTCGCCTGCCACGACGTGCGTGGCATGAGCGAGGCACAGGTCCTGGACTAAGTTTTGAGGCGGCAGCCGCCCGTACTGCACCGATTTCACGCCGGCCATCAGGGTCAGTGTGCGTGGCTTGGCGAAGGCGAAGAGGGAATCGGGCTTGGCCGCTTCTTTCACGGCCGCATAGAGGTTCTTGGCCTCCTCGTTGTTGATGGCGCCCCCCAGCTTCACTTCCCTTGGCGAGAGCGCGATGGGCCAGGAAGCGGCCCACATCAGCGCCACTAGTCCCACAAAGGCAGGCGCCGCCAGGCGGGGAGAAAGGTGCCGCGCCACAAGGCCGGTTACGTGCACCAGTCCGGCCATCATCAGGGGAATGACGGGCACCAGGAAACGGGACATGTCGGCAAACGGCCAGACGATCACAACAGGCGCGTAGGCAAACGCCAGGAAGAACCAAACGTGCTTCGTCCGGCCGAAAAGAAGCCAACAGCCAAGCAGCGTCACCCCCGTCAATACCAGGACCAGGCCCGTCTTCATCGGAAAGAAGTCGCCCATCACCAGCAGGAAGTCTATGACGTTGCGGCGAGTGGCCTGAAACCCGCTAAGTGTGCCGAACTGGCCACCATAGCGTCCGAAGACGAATACAAAGCCTGCCAACGGAAGGCCGAGTGCGAGCACCCATCCAAGGAAGGTGACCAGCGGACGCGTAATGCGGCGATGGAGAAATATTACATACAGCGCCACGGCGACAGCCTGGGTGAAAGCTGCGGTGCGGGCAAACACGCTGAGAACGCAGAAGAAGGCGGGAAAGAAGGGCCGCCACACGGCTTGCCACCCTCGAACATCGCGTCCCCAGGGGAGACGATGAACCGAATGGAGAAACAGGCACTGGAGAACGAGGGTGAAGAATTCACTCAAGATGTGGTCGGCCAGGTTCCACCACACCGGGCTCAGGAGCAAGAGAGAGGTGCTGGCAAGAGCCTCCTCCGGAGACAAGAGATCCCGCAACACCCGCCAAACGCCGCAAACGGAGGCTGCGAAGAACAGGAGCATCAGAACCTTGAAAGCGTAGAAGTTGAGGCCCCAGATGGCTAAGGCCGGGGCCAAAACGGCTGGAAAGAGAGGAGGATAGATGGCTAATGGGACCTCGTTGCCCGGCGAGACGGCAACATAGACCTCGGCATACGGCCGGCCGTGCAGCAGGTTGTCGGCCAACATCAGGTAGCCCGAGCCGTCATCCGCCCACCCGTGCAGCGGCTCCAGGTCATAGAACCGATACGCCAGGCTCGCCAGCACCAACACGGCGAACAGGAGAGCGTATCGACTCTGAATGCGGCACATCCATGTCATTTAGGTTCGAAAAACATGATGACAGCCTTCACTGGGACACCCATGAGAACTCCCCCTCGACGCCTGCCGGGAAGCTCCATGCCAAACAGAGTTGCGGATCACGGTGGGTCAGCACCCTTCACCATCCTTCATAAGATACAAGATCGGCTCCGAGACAGCGCGCTCCGACCGGCCCCTACTCTACGGCACGACGATCACATTGGTCGAACCCGTCCCCACCCCTTCCCCAGAAGCGTTCCGGTACACCCAGCGATAGTAAAGAACCTTCTGGGAATGGGCCGGAATGTCCACCGTGCAGCCGTTCGCGCACGGAATCCCGCTGACGACGTCTCCCGCAAACACATACGGCTCGCTGGGATGGCTGTCCTTGACGCAGCTCTCGGCCCGCGTGGTGCAATAGAAACTGGAATTGTATCCGAACTCGACCACGGCGTTGTCGGCGCCTGCGCCTGAGGGTGGTTTGATCTGAATCCGCACGGGAACGAACGTCGCCCGGTTCACGGAATCGACGGGAGGAAACCACGGTAACTTGCCCAGATACTCGTGCCGTCCCAGAAACCAGGAACCATCCGGCGTCGCTTTCGCGTTCGAGGTCACGGCCAGGTTGCGGTAGTCGTGCCAGAGCCGCGAAAGCACCCTCGTGCCAACCCCGTTCGGAAGATACTGGTGGTTGCTCTCGGGCAGCGTCCACTGCGTCGTGGCATTTCCGATGGCGGCGAAGTTGCCGATGCAGATGTCATGCCAGCCAGAATAGAACTCGCCCTCTTTGCAGTGGTTCTCCGCTCCGTCGAGGTTCGGCACATTGAAGAAGATCTCGCCCGGCTGCGAACCCGGCCGGCACTCCCCGGCTCGGTGAGCGTAGCAGAGCTTGAACGAAGCGGACGCGTCGTCGGCAAGCGCTGAACCCGGGCCGCTCAGGTCCCGCAACCCGTGAAATCCCGCCATCCCGAAGATGGCGAATTGTTTGGGATCGACGGTCTTTCCGGGATACAGGTTGTAGCGGTACAAATCGCCGCTCAACCACGTGGCCGGACTGCTGTTGCTCGTGAACAGGTAGGGATTGATGTCGAGGAACCACCGTTTGGCGAAACCGGGCGCATTCACCTGAGAGTACCCTGGGTGCTTCTCCACCGCGTTGCCGAACGGGTTCGACAGTTTTCCTGCGAAAATCGAGGGCAGGGCGAGCCGGGCCTCGCTCCCCTCGGCCATGGCCGCCTTGTCCGTGAAGTCCGCTCGCGACACGGAATAGTCCGGCCTGACTCTGACGCTCGGCGGCCGCGCCAGCGCGTGGTTGACATACCGGCTGATGAAATAGCTCGCAGGGTCCGTGCCGTCGGGATCGTCGAGAAAATACCAGTGGGAGCCACCGGGGAGATTCAGCGTCGTCAGCGGATTGATGTCGTTCGTGCAGTCGGCGGTCCAGGCAACGCCGCTGTCGTGGCTTCTGGGGTATAAGTAAGTCTGATCCGCGCCGTAGCCCCGCTCCACCACCCACTGGGTCGGCGAGTCTACCCGGATGATCTTGACGTATTCCGATCCACCCTGGGAATGCCGAAACACGTCTCCTGCCTCCGCTGGCCGAAGCCAGTGCAGATTCCACAGGTCGCTCAGCGGATCGCCGGGCGTGTAGGCAGCCGGCGCCGCACCCCAGGATGGGTTCCAGGTCGATATGACGTTGAGTGTCCCGCACCAGTTCCTTCCGCCGTAGTCGAAACCGTCCACAGTGACCGCCGGACAGGGATCACAGGTCCCCGTGAGCTTGTTGCAGGCGGAAAGGCTGTTGCTCGCCGTCACCTGAAAGCCGGTGTTCTTCTCGATTTGCCATTCACCCGTCAGGATCGGTCCGTAGCCCATGTTTTGATACGTATGAATTGTGCACCAGCGGCTTGAGGTCCGGTTGAACACGGGGTTCGCCGCAATGATCTGCTGAGTATTCCCGTGCCGGCCGATGTAACCGCCCCCGATGGGATTCTTGTTGCCCAAGTCGAGCCCAGCCAGCCAGCCGTAGGAGTCTTGCGCTCCCTGGAGGCACGTCACCCCCATGTAGCCGTCCTGCACGGACTGCGCCTGGCATCCGGGAAAGCCGGCCTGGTCGTACTGGAACGGCTTGGACGCCGTGTACCGCTTCATCTGCGAGGTCATGGCATAGTCGTCGCTCGCCTGCGTACACGGGGAGACACACGGAGTCAGGTTCTCGATGGTGCCCGGAAGCTTCGGCCAGCGTTCGAAGTCTCCTCCTTCTGGGTCGGCGGCCGGGCACGTCCCGCCCGAGCCGCACTCCACATCGTTGCCGGTGTATGACAGCTTCACAATGATCGGACGATTGTCGGCCTGTCCCGTCTCTGGATTCACCTGGGAGCTGCGTCCGTTGCAGTACATGACGTTCGGGTCCTCGTCGTCCCAAAGCCAGTCGCCGGAGCCCGTCGCGTTGCACTCGGTGTACGCCCCGCCGCCGATTCCTTTCGCGGCGTCTCCGGCGTAGTAGGCGTTGCCCAGGAAGCGGACCGTCAGGTCCCCATCAGCCTCAGGCCTGACCCCGTATATCATGCCGTACAAGGAGCAGTGGTAGAATCCGTTCGCCGTCGGCTTGTTGGTGCATACCTTGTGAAATCCACCCGATGAGCTCGACGGCGGTCCGGTCGCGTAGGAGGCCGCCTTCCAGCTCACATAGTCGAGATTAATCGTGCTGGCGGCCGATGCACTCTTCTTGCGAACCATCACGCCGAAGCGCTTGTTGCCCTTAATCCCGTAGGGGTAGTAGAAGGGTATGCCGGTCGTGCCGTTATGCGTCACGTCAATGCCGGTATCGACCGTCGCTTCCGGCGGATTCGCGCCGCAAGATAGTGACTGGATCACAGGTTTGTATTCGCTTTGTGACGAACGCCAGAACCAGATCTGTTCGCCGGCGCGCAGGCGTCCACAATCTGACGAACGCGTGAAGAACAGTTTGGTGGGGTTCTCCGGAGTGTTGTAGATCCTTCCGTCAGCAAGTTTCCAGTCCGTCTTGGAAATCGGCTCATGCGTGAACACGTCGCCGGCGGTCTTGGGGACGCAGGGCGAGCTTCCACAAACACTGATGGTGCTCTGTTGAGTGCCGAGATCGAATTGTCGAATTGGAGCCTCGCAATTCACGCCGTCCCGCGTCACGCAGACTTCCATCGTCTGCCCACCGGCGGCGCAGTCCGGACCGGAACAGTAACCACTGAAGAACAGGTTCAGGTAGCTGAGCTCGTTGCTGCTCTTGGTGCTGCTGTCTGGATATTGACCGTCGAGACTCAGCACCAGCCAGTCTCGCGACGCGCCCGAGTAGCTGGCGTATAAGCCGTCGTCTGCCGTCACGTTCTCCGGGTTAGTCCAGTTGGCCCCTGCGGGAGCCGGATCCGCGGCGACCGCAACCGCCGTTGCCCCTGTGGTCCCGGCGTATGTCGCGCCTGCCTTGACGTAGCGCTTGAACAATAACCCCGTGTGCGGGTCGATCACCTTCGCGTCGGTCGCCAGTGACTTCGTGGGCCACAGCAGATATCCCGGCCTGTCCGGATCCGGCTCGAGGGCGTCCGACCGCGTGCTGCCCAAAGGAATCGTGGCTGTGCGGAATGATCCCGTCGCAATTCCGCGATTGCACGTGACTCGGTAATAGTGGGTCGTGTCGGCCTGCAACGCGCGAGAATACTTCTTCTGGTCGCTCGCGGCGCCCGTCGTCCGCTGTCCGACCACCGCGATGCGGCTCCGCCCGGCTGTAAAGTTGCCCTCGCGGCTGTCGAGGTTCGATCCTGGAAACAACGACGGGTTGACGTCGTGGACAGGCAGCGAATAGTCAGCCTGTTCGCCAACCTCCAGCGCGCAGGGGGCATCGTCGGGAGCCGGATAGGACAGCACCGCCTGCGTCGAGGTGGCGCTGACGCTGACCGGGAACCATTGCAGGTCCAAAATCCAAAGCGAACGCCCGGACTCCGTCTGGTTCTGCACCAGCAGTTGGCTGTTGTCCGGCGATAGCCCGTGCGGCACGCATGCCGTCGCCACGCCTTCCCCGTTGAACATCGGGTCGTCCGCCGAATTGCAGAACGTTAACCGCCGGGGAAGGCTTGTTCCGGACTTGGCCATTGCCCAGACATCGATCCTGGGAACGATCTGGCCGGGCAAGAAGATTTCCGTGAACGCGCGAGTGGAGCCCCACAGGATTTTCGGCCCCAGCCCGTTGAAGGTAACCCTGGCGAACTCGTCCCAGGCAAACTCCAGGTAATTGGTGACGCGCGTGTACGTTCCGTCCGTCACGTTCAGGCGGTGGATGTCCATCGCGTACTGAAGCCCGCCAATTTGGCCGGGCTCGGTGCAGCCGGTCACATATAGGTAGGTGTCGTCCTCGAAGTCGCCGATTTCGTAGATCCCGCCCTCAGGGCCGAATTCATAGCTCTGGATGTTCGTAACCGTGGGAGGGTTGCCTTTTGTGAATGTGCCGACTTTCACACGCCACTTGCCGATCGGATAGTCGGCATCGGGAGCCTGGTACGCTTCAGTCCAGGCGACCCTGGCTCCCGAGGCCGAGAACTTAGGCCACAGCGTCGCCTGCCCCAGCGCAATGTCGGTGATCTTCCAGGCGTTGGTCACCGGATAATCGGCGATCCAGACGTCATAGTTGCTGCCCGCGCCCGGGCTCGTGGTCGGATCGCCCCCGGCGCGTTGCGACGAGAACACAATATAGTCTCCATCCGGATGGAAAGACCCTGTCCCGGAAGACAGGCCCGAGACCAAGGGAGGCGCAAGAGAGCAAGTCAGGCAGGAATTGCCCGTACCGTCCGGGTTGATCTTGTACAAGTCGAATTTCGCCCCGCCCCACCTGGAGTACAGAATCACGTTGTTCTTTCCCCAAGAGGACCAGCCAACCTGCCCGGTCGGCCCGTCGGAGAGAAACAGCGCTTTCCTGCTGACGGAGAGCTGAGCCTGCGCGGCCATGTTTCCAAGCGCGGCCGCGATTGCGAGGAACCGTAGTGTCCGTGTCATCGCGCCAGCCCACGCATCTTGAACGCCCACCAGTCGAGCACCAACTGCTTCTCGGTCGTGTCGAGCGTCCGGATCGCCATGAACGGAGCCAGGCCTGCTCCCGGCATAGTGATGGCGCCGGTGCAGGCGGTAAATAAGTCCGCGCCGGCGGAATTGTACAGGCTGACGGACAGCGTGCTCGTCCCCGCGCCGCTGAACCTCAGCCGGTACCACCCCCCCAGCGCCGGCCCGGCGGAGGCTGTGCAGCTCGCCGTGCCGTCGATGACGAGCCGAAATGCCGTGTCCGTGCTCGTGTCGTAGCGGACAAAGAAGCCGGTGCGGGCGCTGAATGCGGCCGTCGGCTCCTCATAGAAGCCGATCCGCAGATGCATTGACGTCACGGCGCCCGTGACCCGAAAAATGGTCTGGGACTCCCAGGCTCGCGAGGCCAGTCCCACGAAGTTCGTGTTGTTCGGCCAGTCGCCGTGACTGATGGACGCCCAGTCATTCGCCGTCGTGCCCGACTTGATATCCATCGTGAACGGATGGTCCACATCGCCGCTCCGGCCAGGGTAGTTGTAGCCACCCGTGCCAGCCTCAACATGCTTCCATCCCAGTGCTCCGACCTGGCCGCTGCTACTGGTGCCGCCGAAAAACTCCTCGGCAAGCCAGAACACCCCGCGGTCCAGCGGATGCCAGTCCACCGTGTAATTGCCGTTTGCGCCGGCGTCGACCGCCACCAGGCTATCCCTCGGAATCAGCACGCGCTCCGCGGAAAGCGTGGCGTCTGTGGCCAGCGCCAGGTAGGCCGCGCCTGTCGGGGCGCCGCCGCCACCGCCGCCGGCCGCGGCCCACACGTTGACCGCCGTGCAGACCTTGAGCGTGTTTGTGGTTGTATTGAAGAACATTTCCCGCTTCGTGTCATCGCACGTGCCGGGATCGGTGGCGCCGATGCGCACGGGCGACGTCCTCGCGGCGCCGGAAGCGTCCAGCGCCCCCAGCACGGTGCGTCCGCCATTGACCGTGGTCTGGGCCAGGCTCAAACCGGAACAGACAACCAACAGCAGCATTCCCCTCATGTCGCGGTACCTCTGGAAGTGAAAAGGAGCGCGTGGCGGGCGCCGTCAAGCTTCGCGGTTGGACCGGCCCCGCCACGTGGAGGCGTCCTCAAGTCCGCCCGCACGCGATTCTAAGGCCAGGCGGGCGCAGGACGCCGCCTGCGAACCGCGAGCAACGGCGTGGAATGTAGTAAAACTCCTTTCGGAGCAACACACTATAGAGAAATGGCGTTTCTTGGGAATCCGCTGTGACTGCCAAACTCGCTTGAGCGATCCTGCCCGATGAAGACTGTATCCCCTGCCCGCTCGACCAGGCTCAGCCAGGAACCGCAGAGGGTCGTCGAAGTCCGTCTCCGGCGACGACAAAGACTGCCGAAGGCGCACCTCTATTTTTGATTTTTGCTTTTTGATTTTTGCCTTGCGTGGAGCAGCGCTCCGCGCCTACTCCGGCACAGCCGCCATCCAGTAGCCCGGACGAGTCAGCGCCTTGACGTCGCGCCGCCCGGCGATTTCCACCTTGATCTTGTGGAACCCCCCCTCGAGCTTGTTGTTCGGCGTGTAGCTGACAATGTACTGGCTGTGGAGGTCCTCTCCGATCTTGCGGATCGCCTCTTCGAGATCTTTCTGGGTCGTGAACGGATACTCCCGGCCACCGGTGAACCGCGTGAACACTTCGGCCGGATTCGAGACGAAGATCGCCTTCGCCTGCCGGAAGATCTCGATGAACAGCGGTACGAAATCGGCCGACTGCCCGTATCCGGTCGTCTGGCGGACCGCTTCCGGGGTCGGCGGTACCCCGGCGGGGAGCGGCCTCGCGCCCGGAGGCAAGGGATCGGGTCGAGGCGCCTCGGGCGTCGCGGTAAACAGCGTGACCAGCCGGTTGATGTTCACCGTATAGATGAGGACGTTCTGGAGCTGGGCGTACGTCATCGTTTCCCGCGATTTGCTCTCGCTGGCCTTATCGCGAGTCTCGCTGATGAGGAGCACCACCCGGCGCCGGTTGCCCGGACGCCGCGACAGCATGCGGATCGCAATGTTCGTGGCGTCGATCATCCGGCTGGAGGAACTGCCCGGGCGGATCTGGTTCAATGCCTCGGCGATCTTGTCCCCGTCGGCCGTGAAATCCTGCATCGTCCGGATGCGATGATCGAACGCGAGGATGGCCACCTCTCCGCCCTCGCCGACAACCAGACCCTGGAGGAGAGGGGCGATCTTCCGCACCCTGGGAAGCACTGCTTCCACCACCCGGTCCGCCTGCACCGCGACGACCAGCGAGATCGGCAGGAACGAAACGTCGACTTTGATGTCCTGCTGCTTGTCGTTGTCGTAGAGTCGGAATTGTTGCGGCTGAAGCCCGTGGACGTACTGCCCGTCGCGATCGGTCACTGTTACCGGGGCCACAACCACGTTGACCGTGGCCCGAAACACCTGGTCGGAGAGGTCTTCTTGGGCGAACATCACCGCGGCCATGGAGGCCGCCAGGACAACAGGGCGCGGGAAACACATGCTATTGGGTCGTGACGTTATGTGGTGGAAGCGGGTTTCGCCTCTGGGTGCTCCGTATCGCCCCGCAACAGGTCCAGGATGTGGGGCGCCATATCCACGATAGCATTGAGCGACTCCAGCGCGCCCCGCGGCGAGCCCGGAAGATTTACAATCAGCGTCCGTCCGCGGGCGCCGGCCACCGCGCGGGAGATCGCCGCCAGCGGCGTCGATTTGCGCCCTTCGGCCCGCATCAACTCGGCCAAGCCCGGAATCTCCCGGTCGATCACACGGCGCGTCGCTTCCGGCGTCACGTCACGCGGCGCGACGCCAGTGCCCCCGGTGGTGAAGATGGCGGCAACCTCATTCGAGTCGGCCAGCGCGGCCACTCGATCGGCGATCAATCCGGCTTCGTCGGGAACGGCCTCGACAACCTTCACTCTCCAGCCGAGCTGCTCCAGGCGGGCACACACCGAAGGTCCCGAGACATCGGTCCGCCGGCGGGCATGCACCGAGTCGCTGATGGTCAGGACGGCCGCCGTAATCATGCGCCGCCCTTCCGCGTGGCCCGGCGGAAATCACCGCTCTTTCCGCCGGCCTTCTCCAGCAGATGGAGACCCTGGATTTCGATCGACTTGTCGAGGGCCTTCGTCATGTCATAAATGGTCAGAGCGGCCACGGCGGCGGCGGTCAGGGCCTCCATTTCCACGCCGGTCGGGCCGGTCGTGGCAGCGGAGGCCACGATGCGAACGCCCCGTCTGCCCACCTGTAGCTCCACCTCGGCGTGCGTAAGCAGGAGCGGGTGGCACATCGGAATCAGCTCGAAAGTCCGCTTGGCGGCGGCGATGCCGGCAATCCGGGCCACCTCGAGCGGATCTCCCTTCGGGTTCTCCGGGAGCCTTTTCAGAACGGATGGACGGATGCGCACGAACGCCTCCGCGCGAGCCGACCGTTTCGTGTCCGGCTTCGCAGACACGTCCACCATGCGGGCTCTCCCCCCGCTGTCGTAGTGCGAGAACTTCTTCACGTCACTAGGACTCCGATAAGGTCGCCCGCCCGGTAGAACTCCCGGTCCGCCTCCGCCACCAGCAGTGAGTTCGCCTTCGCCATGGCAGGCACATCCGAGGAGCCGTGCCACGGAATCGGGGTCAGCTCGCAGCCGTCCGAACTCAGCCTCGCCGGCAGAAACCGCGTCAGCCCGGGCTTGTGCCGGAAATCGCACGCCAGGCGGACCTGAAGGATGGGCAGCAGGACGTCGCTCTGCCCGCCCAGCAGTTCCAGCGCCGCCTTCGCGAAGATCTCGAAGGTGACCATGGTGGAGGCCGGATTCCCTGGCAATCCGAAGAAGAACGTCCCGTGGGCCCGCCCGAACACCAGCGGCTGGCCGGGCTGGATGAAAACGCGGTCGAAGTAAAACTCCGCTCCCAAGCCGGCGAGCACGGTTTCCACCAGGTCGTACTTGCCGGCCGAGACGCCGCCGGAAAGCAGCAGCAGGTCGGATTGGAGACCGCGCGTCACGAGTTCGCGCGTGGCATCAAGGTCGTCCTTGGCCGGGGGCAGGAGTTCCGGTCTGCCACCGGCGCGGAGCACCTGAACGGCGAGCGAATGAGCGTTCGAGTTGCGAACCTGGGAATCGAGCGGCTGCGCCTCAACGGGGACGATCTCGTCGCCGGTGGGCAGGATCGCCACCTTCGGCTTGCGGTACACCGGCAGCGTGGCCCGGCCCACGGTGGCCGCCAGCGCGATCCCCGCAAACCCCAGGCGGCGCCCGGCCTGGAGCACGCATTGCCCGAGCCGCGCCTCTCCACCCTTCGGATTGATGAACTGGCCCGGCTCGGGCGCTTGATCGATCACCACGCGGGCCTTCTCCTGTCGAACATGCTCGACCATCACCACCGCGTCCGCGCCGCGTGGCACGGGCGCGCCGGTCATGATTTCGACCGCTTGTCCGGGACCGACTTCAGCAGCAAACGTGCCCCCGGCTCGAACCTCGCCAATGATCTCCAGATCACCGGGCAGATCGGCCGATCGAACGGCGAAGCCATCCCGGATGGATCGATCCACCGGAGGATAGTCACGGTCGGCCAGGATGTCCTCGGCCAGCACGCGGTTCGCCCCCTCGAGCAGCGCCACCTCCTCGGAGGCCGGCGGTTTGCGCGCGGCTCTCACTGTTTCGACAACACGGGCTCGGGCATCGCGAAAGCAGAGTGAGGCCACATAGGTCATTGTAGCGGGGGAGTGGGTGGCGGAAGGAAGGACTCCTTAAAGGTGTGGGGCTGGAGCCGGGTCAATCAGCACAGGACTGCCCTTGAAAAGCTTAATGTTTGGAGCCTGGTAGACAATCGCGTCGGCCAATCGTTTGGTAGGGTCCTTCAGACCAAACGTGTGGGTTCTATGTTTGCGCGAGTCATTACGCCGCCCTCCAACAGTTCGCGGATCGCCCAGGCGTGATCCGTGATCGCCACCTCGACTGCGGGCGCCACTCTCATGAATCGGTGGGATCGGCAAAATCTATCATACGCAAAATGTCGCGCCAAGGCAGCCCCTCAAGTTGTCGGTAGTCTCCTTTGGACAGGCACACCGCAGACCGGATGGGAGTGTCCTTGACGCCCGCCGCCCGCGGAGCCATCATAAGGGAGTCTGGAGTCAGTTCCGCATGCCGGCTCGCGTCTTCGTAAGCTACGGTTACAACCCCCGCGACGGTTGGATTGAAGCCACGTCTTCCCCATCTTGAAGGGGTTGGGCCTGCAAATCCTTCATGGAAAGGACATGCACGGCGACGTGTTGCAGGACGGGGTCAAAAACCGGATCCGCCAAAGCGATGCCTTGATCGGCTTTTGCACGCTTCGCGAGGGCCATGAGAACGAAGCCTTCAACACCCACATCTGGGTCCGCGATGAGATGGTGTTTGCCCTCGGGCTCGGGCTGCCGGTGCTGGAAGTCCGCGAGGAACGAGTGAATAACCCCGCCGGCATTGTCGGCGACCGCCAGCGCATCCCGCTGGCGCAGAACGACCGCCTCGCGTGCGTTGCCGAATTAGTCACCGTGGTGAGCGGGTGGAGCATGCGCAAGCTTCAACTCGTCCCCGAGCAAGGCCGGGAGGGAGACATCCGCAACGCCGTGCGCAATCCTCTCTTCCTCGCCCGCTACCGCACGCGGATCAACGGAGTCGATTCCGCGCATCGGCAGGCCCGGGTCGAGCGTGTCAAGGGCGGTATCTACATGCAAGCCCTCGCCGTGCCCGACGACGCGCTGATCGAAATCGAGGGCGTGGTCAACGGCCAGGTGGTTTTCAGCTCGGACTGGGAATCGGCCGATGCCGTGCAGGTTCTGGTCCTCTGAAAGGAGCAACGCGATGCCACCCGATACGCTCCACCTCGAACAGAGCGAGAAGTACGAGGGCGACGGCCGGGACGACCACTGGTGGGGTTGGGCGGTCTGGGTTGAGGGACCTGCTGCCGATCTCGAACAAATCGAATACGTCGAGTACACGCTGCATCCCACTTTCCCCAAGCCCGTGCGGCGAATCTACGACCGGGAATCCAATTTCAAGCTCTCGGCTGGCGGCTGGGGTGTGTTCACGATCCACGCCAAGGCCGTGCGGAAGGACGGCTCGGTCACCCCCCTGCGCCACGATTTGTCGTTGCGCTATCCCAGCGGCGAGATGAACGTCCTGTGAGGCTTGGCCGGCCCGCGCCCCGTTGGTTCAGCCGACAATCCGAATCACCGACATCATTCGTCCGGCTCTCGGACCGTCGCGCCGCCAGGAGTGAAACTCGGACGGATGACAGGCCGTGCAGAGGCCGGCGACATGAATTCGGTCATGCGAGACACCGGCCTCCAGGAGGATCCGGCGGTTCGCCTCGGCCAGGTCAATGCGGGCGCGATCGTTCAAGTCCCGCCGCTGGGGAAACAGAGCCTGGAACTGAACGGCGACTTCGGGGCCGACCTCGTAGCAGCAAGCGCCGATCCCGGGACCGACGGCGACCAGCAAGTCCTCCGGCCGGCTGGAAAAGCGGGCCTGCATCGTCTCGATCACCCGCGCCGCAATCCGCTGGATGGCGCCGCGCCAGCCCGCGTGGACTGCCGCCACCGCTTTCCGGCGCTCGTCCGCGAAGAGCAGGGGCAGGCAATCCGCGGTTCGAACCGCCAGCAAACCGCCCGGTTGCCCGGTGAACAGCGCGTCGCCTTCTCCGATTCTTCCCTTCCGGCCGTCCGCGCAGACGCAGACGTCGGAGTGGACCTGGCGCAGCGTCACCAGTTCCGGGTCCGACCGCCAAGGCGAGGGATGGCGTGTACCGAAGCCATGTTCTAGCCAGGAAAGAGCCTGGAGCGCGGCGCACCTGTAGACGTGGGCCGAATCCGGAACGAACGAGGAAGTGGAGGACAAGTTACGCGGCTGGATTCTGCATCTGGGCGATCATGACCTGTTTCTTGAAGTTCTCCAGCATGGATTCGTCCAGGCGGACTTCCGTCGGGCGCTTCGAGAAGCTCGTCATCTGGTCGATCTTGTCCTGTAGCTTGAGCAGGCCATAGAAGAGGTTCTCCGGCCGCGGCGGGCAACCGGCAACGAAGACGTCCACGGGCACGATCTTGTCGACACCCTGGAGCACGGCATATGTGTTGAATGGTCCGCCGACGCTCGAGCAGGCGCCCATCGACATCACCCACTTCGGCTCCGGCATCTGGTCGTAGAGCCGCTTTAGCACTGGCGCCATCTTCAGCGTCACCGTGCCGGCGACGATCATCAGGTCCGACTGCCGCGGGCTCGGCCGGAAGACCTCGGCGCCAAAACGCGCGATGTCGAACCGCGCCGTGCCGGCGGTCAGCATCTCGATGGCGCAACAAGCCAGGCCGAACGTCAAGGGCCAGATGGAGGACTTGCGTGCCCAGTTGAACACGTAGTCCACCGACGTCAAAAGCACATTCTGGTCAAACTGGTGCTGCACAAAAGACATCGAGCCACCTCGAGTAAGCTACATTCTACAATGGGTGGACGGCTTTTTGCGAAGCTAGACGTTCGGGGCCCACCTGATCTGAACGAACGACCACCACGACATTGGACCCCGGTGATGATTCTGTCGGGAAGGCGTAAGACTCCATGGAACCTGTGGCGGCCAGGGACGGCTACACACAGCATTCGACACCTTCCTCCGTCCGCTGACGGCACTTGCGTCCAGTTCCTCCGCGTAGCGATGCTTGACCGCCGACTTCTCGATGACAAACACATCTCTGGCGCCGGCCGCTCGCAATTCCTGCAGCACGCATAAGCCGACGGTTCCTCCTCCCACCACGGCCGCCCGGCTTCTCACTACCACTTCGGCCTGTCGAACGGCGTGTAAACCGACCGAACTGCGTACTCATCATGACCGCCGTCCGGCGTGTTCCGGAGGTATCACGCGTAGCTCGCCACCGCGCCCTTGTTCTTCTCCTCCCGTTCCCGGGTGACGCGCTCCAGGTAGCCGCTCTCGCGGAACGCCTTCAGCGGATCTTCCGGTAGCCCTTTCGACCGCCGCCAGGCCTGGATCGCCGGCCGCGCGTCGGTCGAGAACGCCGACTTCAGGCACTCCTCGGCATCCACCAGGTCGCTCTTCGCCTGGTGTCTCGACAACGCCGCCTGGTCCACCAGCGCCGCCTTGGCGTACAGCTCCTGCGCCGTCATCGCCGTCTGGATCATCTCCTCGATCTTGCCCTTCAGGTTGTGGCTTTGATCGATCATGTAGGCGATGTCCGCTCGCCCGCCGGTCTCCCACTCGTAGAGCGCGATCTCCTGGAAGATGAGGAACACCTGGTAGGGGTTCACGGAGGCGATGGTCAGGTCATCATCGGCGTACTTGCGGTCGTTGAAGTGGAATCCGCCGAGCATGCCCTCGCTCAGCAGCCAGGCCACGATCTGCTCGATGTTCTGCGAATGGTAGTGGTGCCCGGTGTCCACCAGCACACGGGACTTCGGCCCGGCCGCGCGCGCCATCAGCAGCGCCATGCCCCAGTCGGCGATGTCCGTGTGGTAGAAAGCCGGCTCGAACGGCTTGTACTCCACCAGCAGCCGCTGATTTCCGGTGAGCCGGTCGTGCGCCGCCTTCAGGCCTTCCTCGAACCACCGCCGGCGGTGGCGCATGTTGGCCGTGCCGGGATAACTCGATCCATCGCCGAACCACAGCGACACGTCACGGCTCCCCGTCGCGCCGGCGATCTCCACGCAATCGAGGATGTGCTGGAGCGCCGCCCGGCGCGCCTCCGCGTCCGGGTTGCCGAGCGAGCCGTGCTTGTAAATCTGATCCTGAAAGACGTTCGGATTGATGGCGCCGATCCGCACTCCGTACTTCGCGCCGAGCCTCATGACTTCCGGCGCGCTCTTCTTCCCTTCCGGAAAATCCCACAGCACGTGGACGGCGACGCTCGGGCAGCAGCCGGTGAAGCGGTGCACCTCGCCCGCATCGCTCAGCTTCTCTTCGATGGTGGTAGCCGCCGCCGGCTGGATGAACTTGCCGAACCGAGTCCCGGTATTGGCGAATCCCCAGGACGGGATTTCGATGACGAATGAATCCAGAGCCTTGAGTATCAACTCCTCATGTTTGTGGTTGAGCACTGCCTCCTCCTAAGAGACTGATTCGTAGAGATTGTCAGCTCCAGCCCGAGCCGGCGTCAAGCGCAACGAACCACCGCCTCTCACGTGCCGGTTCCCTGCGCTTCGGACGGGCTTCCTGAGTTATCTTTCTCGCTGCCATACGCCAATCTTCTCGTACTTCCGGCCGGTCATGCGCCTGCCGCGGGCAGCTCCTTACGCACCACCTCGAAATACACCTCCAGGTCCTCCGGCCGCGTGTGAATCGGCGTCGAGATCCGGCACCGCTCGCCGGCCAGAACCCAGATTCGCTTCTGTTTGCACACCTCCTGAATCCGGGTCCAGGCATCGCTCTTGAGCTGAAACGTCACCAGGGCGGCAAACATCCGATCGTCGTCGGGGGTCAGCATCACAACGCCGGGGAGCGCGCGGGCCCTCTCGAAGCACAGCCGGGCGAGGTGATGAATCCGCGCGTACACCCGCTCGGGGCCAAGCTGCTTCAGGAACCGCAGCCCGGCGAGGTAGCCCTCGAAGATCGCACGGTTGTTTGTCCCCACCTGCATGAACCGCGCGGCCTTCATTTCCTTCTTGTCCCAGCCGGCGGTAGCCAGGCTGACCCACAACCGGTCCTGCATCTCCTCGCGCGCGTACAGGAACCCGCACCCCGCCGGCGTAAACATCCACTTGTGCGGGCTGCCGGCGAAGTAGTCGCACTCAAGCTCGTGGAGGTTGACCGGAACCTGGCCGGTCATGTGGGCGCCGTCAACCACGGTGATGACACCTTTGGCTCGCGCGGCCGAGCAAATCTCCCGCACCGGCAGGATCAGGCCCGTGGTGGTGGTGATCCCGCTGAAGCTGAGCACGCGGGTATTCGGGCCGATGGAGGAAACCAGCGCGTCCGCGAGCTGCTCCTGGCTCTTGGGAGGCAGCGGAATCGGAACCTGCCGGACCCGGATGCCGCAGCGCGCCTGCTTCAGCAGCCAGCAGCAGGACCCGCCGGGATGCTCCTGGTCGGTGGTGAGGACTTCGTCGCCTTCCTTCAGATCGAGGCCGTTCGCCACCATGCTCATGGCCTCGGTGGCGTTGTGGGTCAGCGCGAGTTCGTCTTTCTTCGAGCCCAGGAAGTCCGCCAGCTCCTGGCGGTGTTCGTCGAGCGTCTCGTAACCCCACCGCGGGTATTCTTCCAGCAGAAGTCCGGCGGAGCGGCGGAGATAATCCTCCACCGCCTGGACGACGGGCTTGGGCGCGACCCCCAGGCTGCCGTTGTTCAGAAACGCCCTCCATCCGGGGAGCAGGAACTGCTCTTCGCGCACCTGGCGCCAGTACTTGTCCGGGTCCTCGGCGAGCAGGCGATTGGGGGGCAGCGGCGGCGCCTTCTTCTCTCCCGCCACAGCGGGCAATCCGAACAGCGCGGCGGCGCCGGCGGACGCTTCGAGAAACTGGCGGCGGCGCATGCGATTAGGACGGCAGGAACGCCCGCAACGGGCTGAAAAAGGACTGCACAAACTCGACGGCTGCTTTCGCGGCCGCCGCATCGTTGTTGTCCCGAACGGGCACAACCACCCGGACCAGCGCGGTGTCGCTCCGGTTGTAGCGCACCGAATCGACCACCAGGTGTACCTTCGCCCTGTATTCGCTGGCGATCACCCGGCCGCGTGTCTGATACCAGTAAAGAACCACGCTCTTTTCGTCGCCCTTAGAGACGATGTAGCGGTTGACCTCAACCGGCTCCGGCCTGTCGGGAACGGCGATCGAGACGATTTCCGACGCCGACGGCACCCATCCCGCCCCGGGCAGGCAGTTCTTCGGCGAGTGCGGCGCCTGGCCCGTGCGCTGCGATTTGAAGTACGCCACGAACAGGCTGGCCACCTGCCCGGAAGCGCCGTGCATGTAGACCCGGTTCAACAGGTCGTCGGCCCGAAGCACATCGAGGATCTCCTGCTCGATCACACCTTCGCGAAATAGCCTCCACCCGTCGAACGTCCCTGGGAATTCGGCGAGCGGACGCACGATCGGCACCGCTTCGCCCCGGGAGAGAGCGTAGAAGAGCGCGCCTTGCGCCAGCAGCACGGCGGTCAGGATGCGGGCGTGGCGGCCCGCGAGGAAACCGAACCCGGGCGCGCTAGCGTGCATGACGGCTCCGAAACACCAGGTTGACGGCGCGATGGAAGGCCACCAGGATCACCAGCGCCACCATGAAAATGACCCAACCCTGGGCGCCGTGGAAAAAACCCTCGGCGAGCTCCGGCTTGTACTCGCCGAGCAGGCCGGTGAGGGTGACACGGCTGGCGTTGGCCGCGATGGCGATCGGCACGGTAGCGACAAACAGGACCCACCGCATCCAGACTCTCTTGTCGAAAAACCAGGCGTAGACGAGCGACAGGAAGGACAGCGAAAGCAGCGACCGGATGCCGCTGCACGCCTCCACCACGCTCAGGCGCTGGCTCGGAAGCTCGAGGATGTTCCCTTCCCGCAGAACCGGGACCCCGAGCACGTCCAGCGCAATCTCGGCCACCCGGCTGGCGAAAAGCTGGAGCGGAAACGTGATCTGGTTGAACAGGATGGCCGGGATCGGCACCATGAAGCACAGCAGGAACAGCGGAAAGCCGAGAAGGCGAAGATGCCGCCGGCCTCCCAGATAAAGCACGGCGCCCACCACGGAGATGACGAATGCGGTCCGCGCCAGAAACAGCTCCGCGCCGAGCGTGGCGACATAGAGCTGCGCCGCCGCATAAACAACCAGAAGCAGGCCCCACCAACTCGGAGCCGCCGGCTCAGACAGAAGCTCATTTCGCTTTTGCCAGGCGATGTAACCGGCGACAAACGGCACGAAGATGCCGTGTCCCATGTCGGGGTCGTCGAGCCATTGCCGGACCAGCCGCGCCAGCACCGGTGCATAGCACAACCCCAGAAGCGCGGCAAACCACAAGAGGCCGCGCCAGGAGACGGATCGCGGGCGGTGTTCGGTCTTGGAATCACTCTGAACCGCCGCGGCGGGCTCCATGGACAAAACCTTAGTTAAGCACAGCCGCCGGCTGTTCTCAACGCACGGATTCCCTACCTGCGTCGTTCGCGCCACGCCGGACAGATATGGCGCGGCCTTCAGGCCGCCGTGTCGAGACTTCCGCTTGCGGATCCGTTCCCGGACATCTCGACACCCGCGCCGAGGCCATGGCTGCCAGGTGTCGTGCACCCCCGTTCGGACGAGAACAAGCATCGCTCCTTGTCGCTTTGCTAACCTGGAATGAGAAGGTATGGGTGACCACAACGCAGAGACTGCCGGCTCCCTAGTCGAGCAGAACGCCGGCGGGCCGCCCGCCGAGGCGGTCCTGGAAGAGGCCCCGGCGGATGCGGCGGCCCAAATCGCGGCGCTGACCGCGGAACGGGATCAGCTCGCCGCCGAGAAGGCCGAGTTATACGATCGCTGGGTGAGGCGCCAGGCGGATTACGAGAATCTTCGGAAGCGCACCGAGCGCGAGAAGGCGGAGATCCGCGAGTTCGCCGGAATGGAAGTGGCGCGATCGCTGCTCGAAGTGCTGGACAACTTCGATCGGGCGCTGAATGTCGAGTGCGCCGACAAGGAGTACGCCAAGGGGATGGAACTGATCCGCCAGCGGCTCTTCGACACGCTGGTGAAGCTGGGCCTGGAGCCCATCGCCGCCGGCGGAAGCAGGTTCGACCCTCACCTCCACCACGCGGTGGAGACGGTCGAGACGGACGAGGCCGAGGACCACACCATTCTGGATGAGCTGCTACGGGGCTATAACTTCCGCGGGCGCCTGCTGCGGCCGGCGATGGTTCGGGTCGCGGTAACCCCTTCTTCCGGGAAGTAAGTCAACTCGAGTGAACAAGCGGGACTATTACGAAGTACTGGGCGTTGGCCGCGAGGCTTCCGATCAGGAGCTGAAGAGCGCGTATCGCAAGGCGGCGCTGAAGCACCACCCCGACCGCAACCCCGGCAATAAAGAGGCCGAGGAGCATTTCAAGGAAGCGGCGGAGGCCTACAGCGTGCTGAGCGATCCGCAGAAACGCTCGGCCTACGACCGGTTCGGCCACGCCGGCGTCAGCGGAGCGGCGGCGCCGTCGTTCGATCCATCGGTCTTCGCGGATTTCAGCGACATTCTGGGGGACTTTTTCGGTTTCGGATTCGGCGACCTGTTCGGAGGCGGAACCTCCCGGCGCCGGACGCGGGCGCATCGCGGCGAGGACGTGCGCTACGATCTGGCGATCTCGTTCGAGGACGCGGTGCGCGGGATGGCGGCGGAAATCCTCGTGCCGCGCACGGAGCCGTGCTCGCGCTGCGAAGGCAAACGCGCCGAGCCGGGCAGCGGCATGTCCGCCTGTCCCACCTGCCGCGGGCGCGGCGAGATCCTGTATCAGCAGAGCTTCCTCACTATTCGCCGCACTTGCGGAAACTGCAACGGCGCGGGGCAGGTGGTGCGCCAGCCCTGTACGCAGTGCCGCGGAGAGGGCTACCAGCGCGTGGAACGGCGCCTGAAGGTGAACATTCCGGCGGGAGTCGATGACGGCACGCGGCTGCGGTTGCAGTACGAAGGCCAGCCCGGCTTCCACGGCGGCCCGCCCGGGGACCTTTACGTGGTGCTGAAGGTCAAGGAGCACCCCATCTTCGACCGGCGGGAAAACGATCTGCACTGCGTCATTCCGATCAACGTGGCGCAGGCCGCGCTCGGCACGACGATCGACGTCCCGACGCTCGACGGCTCCGAGACGCTGGAGATCCCCGAGGGGACGCAAAGCGGGGCGCAGTTCCGCCTTCGCAACCGCGGCGTGCCGCATTTGAACGGCCACGGGCGCGGCGATCTCTACGTGCATATCGAGGTCAAGGTGCCGTCGCGGCTGACGCGCGAGCAGCGGAAGCTGTTCCAGCAACTGGCCGACGTGCTGCCGGCGGAGAACCAACCGGAGGAGAAGGGGATCTTCGACAAGGTGAAGGATTACTTCATGTGAGCGCCTATTTGGCACATGATGTGCCAACGCCCGGTTTGGCTGCATTGAAAACAAAGGAGTTAGAGGGTGGTTTGGCACATTCATGTGCCATTGCACCCCGGCGGGCTCGCTGCATAGGCGCCGAAGACGATGGGAGAATTGACGCGGCGGGCGGAGCCGACGACCGGCGCGCGCTCGAAGGGGTGGATTCCATGATCGAACAAGCCAAGGCGGGGAGCCGCCGTCCCAAGGCGTACAAGAACGAGCCGTTTCTCGACTCCGCCGACGCGCGGCCGCTGCGCATTCTTTCGGAGTATCTCGAACCTCTGTCGCATTTCCGGAAACTCCGCGTCCGCGACACGATCGTGTTCTGGGGCTCGGCGCGCCTGACGGAAGACGGGCCGATGGGCCGCTACTACCGCGAGGCTCGCGAACTGGCGCGGCTGATCACCAGGTGGTCGGACAGCCTGGAGAACGCCTCGCGGCGGTTCGTCATCTGCACCGGCGGCGGCCCCGGAATCATGGAAGCGGCCAACCGAGGTGCGCAGGATGCCGGCGGCAAGACGATCGGCCTGAACATCGGGCTGCCGCTCGAACAGTATCCCAATCCTTACGTAACTCCCGAGCTGTCCTTCGAGTTTCACTACTTCTTCATGCGCAAGTTCTGGTTCGCTTACCTGGCCAAGGGACTTGTTGTGTTTCCCGGAGGGTTCGGCACGATCGACGAGCTCAGCGAGCTGCTCACGCTCGCCCAGACCGAGAAACTCGCCAAGAAGATCATCATTGTGCTCTATGGGTCGACTTACTGGAACGAGATCCTGAACTTCGACGCGATGGTTCGTCACGGGATGATCTCGCCCGAGGACCTGGAGTTATTCCAGTACGCCGACGATCCTCATCAAGCGCTGGGGATACTGCAAGAGGGGTTGACCAGGTATTACCTCAAGCCGGAGAGGCCGCTGCCCGAGCCGGAGCTGGAAACGCCGGCGATCGCCAAGTCGCGGGTGTGAGGCGGGGAGCCGATCCGGTTTCGTTCCTTTGCGAGTTGGCCGGGACACATTCGACCCGTCACGGCGCCGCTCTTGGACGTCTTTGCAAATCGCACGGCGGGATAGATAATTACCGCTTCGAATGGCGATTGAGCCAGGTGATCGGGCAATGTTGGCGCGTTCAGGTAATCAGATCTTTCAACTGCAATCACGCCCTCCCACGAGATTCGGTTTGCTTCGCCGTCACAACCGCCACGCCACTCATTGACTTCAGCGACCTTAACCATTAACGTGGGAAGCGAGATTCCTAACGGAACCACAGTGGCCGTCCGAGCTGTAAACGGCCGTTTTGAGAAGGCAATCCGAAGGAACCCGCATGTCCAAGGCCAAGGCGGAGTGAAATGACCTCTTTCGTCCTTGCTGTCCGACTGACGATCCAAGGCCGCCTTCCAGAAACTATGGACATGCGGCATCCCACCGATACCGCTAGTCGCTTCACTGTTTTGGCCAGCGCCGGATGCCGCCAACGCCACCAATCCTGCAACAACGAACATTCGCACAGGACTGTTGTATTGTAGCAGGGGGCGCTTGGAGGACCTGGCGCCGAACTTGCAAGTGCCCCTTCGGGTGAATCACGAGACATTCAAGCAGGATCTCACCCCACCGGCGCCAGCACCGGCGCCTTCTTCCTCCGGAACAGCGACTGAAATGCCGCCAGGTACGTGTAGTATGCCGGGGTCAGGTACAAGGTTACTAACTGGGAGAACACCAGGCCGCCGACCACCGCCAGCCCGAGCGGCTGGCGGGCCTCGCCTCCCGCGCCGTAGCCGAGGGCGATCGGCACCGCCCCGAGCAGGGCCGCCATCGTGGTCATCATGATCGGGCGGAAACGGATCAGACAGCCCTGGTAGATCGCCTCCAGCGGCGGCTTGCCTTCCTGCCGTTCGGCGGCAAGGGCGAAGTCGATCTGCATGATCGCGTTCTTCTTCACGATGCCGATCAGCATGATCAGCCCCACGAACGAGTAAATGTTCAGCTCGACGCGGAACAGGTACAGGGTCAGCAGCGCGCCGAAGCCCGCCGAGGGAAGCCCGGAGAGAATCGTGATCGGATGGATGTAGCTTTCGTACAGAATCCCGAGCACGATGTACACCACCAGGACGGCCACGATCAGCAGCACCCACAGGTTGCGGAACGAGGCCTGGAAGGCCTGGGCGCTGCCCTGGAACGACGTGCTGATGGTCGCCGGCAGGATGCGCTGCGCCACCTCCTCGATCTGCGTCACCGCGTCGCCGAGAGACGTGCCGGGCTTGAGGTTGAACGAAATGGTGACCGAGGGAAGCTGCCCGGAGTGGTTGATCGTCTGCGGCCCGAGGCTCTCGGTCACTCGCGCGACGGTGCTCAGCGGGACCAGTTCGCCGGCGCCGGAGCGGACGTACAGCAGGGACAGCGCGTTGGGATTGGCCTGAAACTCCGGCTTGGTCTCCATGATGACCCGGTACTGGTTGTTCGGCGCGTAGATGGTCGAGACCCATCTCGGGCCGTAGGCGCCGAACAGCGCGTCCTCGATCTGCGCGGCGGTCACTCGGAGCGAGGCGGCCTTGTCGCGGTCGATGGTCACTTCGAGCTGAGGCTTGCTCAGCAGCAGATCCGTGTTCACGTCCTGGAGCATGGCCATGGCGGCCATTTCCTTCTCCAGCTTGCCGGCCACGCCGTACAACTCGTCGATGTTGGGGCCTTGCAGGGTGTATTGGTACAGGCTCTTGGTGAGCTGGCCCCCGATGCGGATCACGGGAGGATTCTGCAAGTACACCTGCACGCCGGGAACGGCCGCCAACTTGGGCCGCAGCTCCTCCATCACCTCGTCGGCGCTCAGTTCCCGCTCCGCGCGCGGCTTGAGGTGCAGGAACATGCGCCCGTAGTTCGGCCCGCCGACGCCGCCTCCGCCGCCGAAGCCGCCGCAGCTTGACATGAACTGCTCGACATTCGGATCCTGCCGGGCGATCTCGGACACGGCCTGCTGGTAGCGGAACATGTCGTAAAACGACGTGCCCTGCGCGGCTTCGGTCACGACGAAGATCTGGTCGTTATCCTCGCTGGGCAGGAAGCCCTTGGAAATCGTCACAAACAGGTACACCGTCGCCGCCAGAAGAGCCAACGAAATGGCCATCATCGCCGGGCGGTAGCGCAGCGTCCAGCGCAAACTGCGCTCGTACAGGTGCAGCATGCCCTGGAAGACGCCCTCCATGATCCGCTGGAACAGGTTCCGGCTCTCACCCGCGGAGTGGGCCCGCAGGAAGCGGCTGCACAGCATCGGCGTGAGCGTCACCGACACCAGGCCGGAGATCAGGATCGCCGCGGTGATGGTGACGGCGAATTCGTTGAACAACCGCCCGACGATGCCGCCCAGAAACATCACGGGGATGAAGACGGCGGCCAGCGACAGGGTCATCGACACGATGGTGAAGCCGATCTCCCGCGACCCCCGGAACGAAGCCTCCATCGCCGGCTCGCCGCGCTCCATGTGCCGCACGATGTTCTCGAGCATCACGATCGCGTCGTCCACCACGTAGCCGATCGACAGGATCAGCGCCATCATCGACAGGTTGTTCAGCGAAAAGTCGAGCAGGTACATGACGGCGAACGTGCCGATGATCGAGAACGGCAGGGCGAGGCTGGGGATGATGGTCGCCGAGAGCTTTCGAAGGAACAGGAAGATCACAAGGACCACCAGGCCCAGCGTCAAGTACATGGTGAACTGCACGTCTCGGAAAGACGCCCGGATGGTTTCGGAGCGGTCGTAGAGGATATCGAGGCGGACGGCGGGCGGCAGTTGGGCCTGGAACACCGGAAGCAGCGCGCGGATCGAGTCGGCGACCTCGATGGTGTTGAAGCCGGGCTGGCGCTGCACGGCCAGCACGATCGAGCGGCTGCTTCCCTCTTTCGTGTTGTACCAGGAGGCGGCCTTGTCGTCCTCGACGCTGTCGAGGACCTCGGCCAGGTCCTGGAGGCGCACGGGCGAGCCGTTGCGGTAGGCCACCACCAGCGGCCGGTACGCCTCGGCTTTCGTAAGCTGCCCCGTCGCCTCAATGGTGTACGCCCGGCCGGGGGCGTACAGCTCGCCGGTCGGCATGTTGACGTTCCAGTTGCGCACGGCCTCGGTGACTTCATCGATGCCGATCTTCTTCACCGCCAGCGCCGTAGGATCGAGCTGGACACGCACGGCGTATTTCGCTGCGCCGAACACCGACACCTGCGCCACGCCGCTGACCATGGAGATGCGCTGGGCGATCAGCGTCTCGGCGTACTCGTCCACGTCGTACAGCGGAAGCGTCTTCGAGGTGAGCGCCAGGAACAGGACCGGCTGGTCGGCGGGATTCACTTTCCGGAACGTCGGCGGCGTCGGCATCCCAGGAGGCAGCAGCGGCGCAGCCCGGGTGATCGCCGCCTGCACGTCCTGAGCGGCCGCGTCCAGATCCCGTTCCAGGTTGAACTGGAGCGTGATCGAGGTGGTGCCCAGGCCGCTCGACGAGTTCATCGAATCCAGCCCTTCGATGGTCGAGAACTGCTTCTCGAGCGGCGTCGCCACCGCGGAGGCCATGGTGTCCGGATTGGCCCCCGGCAGATTCGCGGAGACGACGATGGTCGGGAAATCGACGTTCGGCAGATCGCTGACGGCCAGCCCGCGATAGGCCACGAAGCCGAACAGGGCGATGGCCAGCATCAGCAGGCTGGTCGCAACCGGACGGCGGATGAACAGCTCGGAGACGTTCACAACTTGTCTCCTTCCTTGATGCGCACTTTCATGCCGGGCGCCAGGCGGAGCTGCCCCTCGGTGACCACCGTCTCGCCGGGCGACAGGCCCTTGGCCACTACCACTTCCTGATCCACGCGGTCGCCAGTGACCACGGCCCGTGATTCCACCGTCTGATCCGGCTTCACGACATACACGTATTCGCCGGTCTGCCCCGTCTGAATCGATTTCACCGGGGTCACGACGGTGTCGGGGTTGGTGGTCAGCCGCAGGGTGACATTCACGAATTGCCCGGGCCACAGCTTTCCATTCGTGTTGGGGAACGTGCCCTTCAGCTTGATGGTTCCGGTAGTGCTGTCGACGGAGTTGTCGATGAACGCCAGCGCGCCCCGCTCGATCTCGCCCGGCGCGCCGGCCGGGGCGGAGAGCACCTCCACCGTTCCCGCCGCCATGTACCTTCTGACCGCGGGCAGTTCCTTCTCCGGCACCGAGAAGGAGACATAGATGGGCCGGACCTGGTGGATGGTGACCAGGTCGACGTCACTGGCTTTCACGAGGTTGCCTGCCTTGAGCATGAGTTCGCCGGTGCGGCCGTCGACGGGCGAATGGATGGCGCAGTAGCTCCGCTGGAGCTTGGCGTTTTCCAACGCGGCCCGGTCGGCGTGGATCGCCGCCTGGGCGCTGGCGATGGCGGCCCGGTCGGCGCGAACCGCCTCGGCCCGGGCGTCGGCGTCGGAGGCGAACTGCTCGGCCTGCTCCCGCGACATCACGCCTTCGCGGAACAGCTTCTGGTAGCGCGCGGCCTGGTCGCGCGCGAATTTTTCCTGGGCAATGTCGCGTTGGAGGTTCGCTTCGGCCTGTTGGAGCAGGGCCTGGTCCCGCGCGAGGTTCGCTTCCGCCTGCCGGATCGCCTCGTCGTACGGCCGGGGATCGATCAGGAACAGCAGGTCGCCCTTGCGGACGTCCTGTCCCTCCTTGAAATAAACCTCCATCAGCTGCCCGCCGACCTGCGCCTTCACGTTGATGGTGGTGAAGGCCTCCACGTTTCCGATCACGCGGATGTCCACTGGAACTGTCTTCCGCGCGACGATGGCGGTGGTGACGAACGCGGCCCGCGGCCGGTCGGGAGGGCCCTGCGTCCGATTGCCGCAACAACTCAGCAATAGGGAAAACAAAAGCAAGAAAGCCGCGGCCGGCTTCCTGGTCACCGGCGTTGCCGAAATTTCCATCCTGACCTCTGCGTTCGGTCCGAGTATACTGCCAAAAAGCCCTTCCCGTGGCCAGCGCCACGGGGTCGAAAGGCCAATTCATCCTATGAACTCGACACGGACGCGGAAACTGAACCTCGAAGAGATGCCGGCCGGCGTGATCGGCCTCGGGCTGATGGGCCACAGCATCATCGCGTGCCTGTTGTCGTCAGGCCACCCGGTGGTGGCCGTGACCCGCAGCATGGCGGCGCACCGCGGCAGCCGGCGGCACATTCTGGAGCTGCTCGCGGAGATGCGGGCCGAGGGGCTGACCAAAGGCGATCCGGCGAAGATGATCCAGCGGCTGCGGATCTCCGAGGACTACGCCGATCTGGCCGCCTGCGGCATCGTGATCGAATCGATCCTCGAAGACCTGGAGATGAAGAAGCGGGCCTACCGCGCGGTCGAGGAAGCGGTTCCGCGCTCGACCATCATCGGCAGCAACACGTCCTCGATCCCGGTGAGCATTCTCCAGCGGGAGGCGATCCACCCACGGCGGTTCGTCGGCATTCACTGGGACGAGCCGGCGCACATCACCCGCTTCATGGAAGTCATCGCGGGCGAACGAACGTCGCGCGTGTGTGCCCGCCGGGTGATGGCTCTGGCGGAGGCCTGGGGGAAGGAGCCGTCGCTGCTGCGCCGGGACATCCGCGGCTTCATCACCAACCGGGTGTCGTACGCCATGTTCCGCGAGGCCTGCCAGCTTGTGGATTCCGGCGTCTGTACGGTGGAGGACGTGGACCGCTCGCTGCGCAACGACGTCGGCTGGTGGATGCCGTTCGCCGGTCCGTTCCGCTACATGGACCTGATGGGCCCGGAAGCGTACTACCGCGTGATGAAGGACTTGCTGCCCGAGCTTTCCACCAGCCCGGAGATTCCCGCCATCATGAGACGGGTCGTCGAATCCGGAGGCCGCGGCATCCGGAACGGCAGGGGCTTCTACCGGTACACGCCGGAGCAATCGAAGCGCTGGGAGACGCTGTTCGTCAAGTTCAATTACGACGTGCGGCGCCTGGCGATGAAGTACCCGGCCGACATCGGCGACCGGGCGAGACGGTAAGCCGCGGACCGAAGGTCCGCGGAAGGCAAAAATCAAAAGGCAAAAATCAAGGTGCGCCTGCGGCGGTCTTCTTTCTCTTGCCGGCGGCGCACGGCGCCGCGCCACTGGGGAGGCCGTCCAGCCGGAAAATGTAGAAACTGTATTCAAGGTAGGATACGAGAGACATGCGAACGAGTGGCTGCAACGCAACGATGTGGGCGCGGCTGGCGGTGTGCTGCGTCCTGTGGCCGGCGGCGTCCGGCAGGCAGGCGGCCGATCCCTGGCTGGTCTTCGAGGGCGGGCGTGGCCCGGGCAAAGGCAAGCACATCGTGCTCATCGCCGGCGACCAGGAGTACCGCTCGGAGGAGTCGATCCCGCAGCTCGCCAGGATCCTGGCCACTCACCACGGCTTCAAGTGCACGGTGCTGTTTTCCATTAACAGGCAGACCGGCGAGATCGATCCGTTGGTGACCGACAACATCCCTGGCCTCGAAGCGCTCGGCAGGGCCGACTTGGCGGTGCTGTTCCTACGGTTCCTGGAGCTTCCGGACGAGCAGATGAAGCACATCCTGGACTACACCAACTCCGGGAAGCCGATCGTGGCCTTGCGCACCTCGACTCATCCCTTCAACTACCAGAAGCGCAAGGACAGCCCGTACGCGAAGTACAGTTGGCGCAGCAAAGACCCGGAAGGCGGATACGGGCGGCTGGTGCTCGGCGAGACGTGGGTGAGCCACTGGGGCGCGCACCAGAAGGAGAGCACGCGGGGAGTGATCGCCGAGGGGATGGAGCAGCATCCGATTCTGCGTGGCGTCACGGACATTTGGGGCGAATCCGACGTTTACGAAATCACCACGCTCTCGGGCGACTCGAAGCCCCTGGTGATGGGGCAGGTGTTGACGAGCATGGAGAAAGGCTCCGCGCCCAAGCCGGACAAGAAGATGATGCCGGTAGCTTGGACGAAGACCTACACCGGCGAATCGGGCAAGGCGTCCCGCGTCTTCACAACCACCATGGGGCATGCCGGCGACTTCACGAACGAGGGATTTCGACGGATGGTCGTCAACGCCTGCTACTGGGCGCTGTCGATGGAGAAGCGGATTCCCTCCCGGAGCAAGGTCGATCTGGTCGTCGAGTACAAGCCAAGCAAGATCGGTTTTGCCAAAGGCGGAACCGGGCGGAAGCCGGCGGACCTGCGATAGGATTCCGCGGTTACGGATTCTGCAACCGAAGGCCCGCTTGCTGCGGGTAGCGAACCGCGGTGAGAAGCAACGCTGTCCACGCGCGCGCGAGGCGGACGTCGTTGAATGTGCGGTGCTTGCGCTGGGGCAGCGGTGCCTGCCAGCCGGCGGCGCCACGGTTCGGCTGACGCTTGACCCGGAGTCGAATGCGAACTGCGGTCTGTCCCGGCGGAACCACGATCGTCTACCCGTCTGGCCGCGACGGGGGTGGGATCTTACCTCACTCCGGCGCCGGGTGGGGAGGCGCGGCTGGCGGTGAGGGGGCCGCCCACGTCAGGACATTCAGGCCTGAGACTCGATTTCATAGTAGACTTGTCTCGCGGAACCTGACCAATGGTTGAGGCCCGGCGACGGTGGCCCGCTGCCATTGACGCCGCCCGATCTCGTGGGCCAGTCTTCCGCGGATTCTCGCTTGGCAGTTGAAGGGCAGGGTCGGCTGCCCCAGAGGAGACGACATGAGACTGAATACTGTCTTGGCCGGCTCGCTGCTGCTGGCGGCGGGGGCGGCGTGTGCTCAGGAGGTTGAGATCAAGGCGGAATTGTTGGGGCAATTGGGCACCAACATCAGCCGCAGCGGAGATCCGGTTTCGGCCCGGGATTCGAGCTTTCAAGGGCCGAGCAAAAGCTGCAACCTGAAGGATCTCCCCGGGCCGCAGGGATTGGAACCCCGGACCTCTTCGACCCCAAGCCGCCTGCGGGTCTCCTCGAAGTAATCAGGCTCGGGCGCGTATCATGAGCTCCCCGCAGCCCTCTCCTCATAATCGCGCCGGACCTCGGCGATTCGGGCCTCGAGCTGGCGTCGGATCTCTCCCTGTGACTGATCGGCCTTTGTCTTCAGGGCTTGGATCCTCGCATCCCGCTGATTCTGACTCAACAGCATCTCGCGCCGGTCGCGCTCGAGGGCATCTTCCAGCTTCTTACGCGCGGCGTCGATCCTGGCGTCGATCCTGGCCAGGCGATCGGATCTCGTCTTTGCCCGTTCGACTGCAAGCCATTCCATCTCAGCGCGATGTGCGGCCGCGTCGAGGTTCCCCTGTGTGTGCTTGACCTGGGTGCGAGTCCGCCGGAAGATCACGCCTCCAATCTGTTCGATTCGGCTGTTCAGGGGGGTCATCCAGTCCTCCATGACATCGGCAACCACAGCGACCTTACCGGGCGTCAGAGCCGTGCTAACGTCGACTACGAACTCGTCGGTAACACCCGCGCGGTTCAGTTCGACGCCGAAGGCAATCAGCGCGCCCGCAGCAGCGCCCGCAAACAGACCGATCGGCCCGGCGAGAAGCCCGATGAAGGCACCCACTATGGTACTAGCGCCAATCGCTGAAGGATCCGTATCATCTGGGTCCTCGATCAACTGTACGGCGCCGTTCGGCTCTCTAACCACCAATTTCGCCGCGAACAGTGAGATCTCAGCTTCGCGATCCAATTGCCGGAGCGCCTCGAGACCCGCCAGGGCCGCATTGCGGTCGTCGAAGACGATTACGATCAGGCTTTCCACGTTGTCGTTCGTTCTCTCTTCTTCATGATCCCGACCGACCTCGCTGAGTCGAGCCTCCAAACGACGGCGGACCTCTCCTTGTGCACGATCGGCCTTGGCTTGAAGGGCTTGAATCCTGGCGTTCCGCTGACTCTGGCGGAGCAGCCTCTTGCGCCGGTCACGCTCAAGGGCGTTTTCCAGCTTTCTACGCAGGGCTTCGACCCTGGCGTCGATCTTAGCCAGGCGATCCGACCTCGCCTGCGCCCTTTCAACCTCGAACTGCTCCATCTCAGCCCGATGCGCGGCCGGGTCGAGGCCGAAATGTATGTCCACAACCGCACTGCGAGGCTGGCGGAACACGACACCTCCCGTCTCATCCATTCTCGTGTCCAGAGGCGTCAACCTCTCTTCCGAGATGTCGGCAACCACTGCGAACTTGCCGGGCGCCAGGGCCGAACTGACCTCGTTAACGAACCCGTCCGTGATGCCTAAGTTCGCCGCATGGACGATCGAAGAAATCAATGCCCCTGCCATGCCACCGCTAACCACTCCGAACGGCCCGCTGAGAATTCCAACGAGGGCGCCCACAACGGTAGCGCCGCCGATCACCGGAAAAACCATCTCATCGGTAGTGTCGAGGAGCCGAATACTGCCGCTCGGTTCCTTGGCGATCATCCGCACCTCGTAAACCGAGATCTCGCCGTCCCGGTCCAATTGCCGCAGAACCTCGAAGCCGGCATTCGCCTTCGTCTCGTCGTCGAAGATGACTACGATCAGTTTCTCCATGGTGGTACCTCCCATTCTGCTCAAACCTCCGGTAGGGCAGTCCTCATCTTTGCGCTGGCCCCCTGCAGTCCGTGGTGCAACTTGTTGAGAGCTGCCGTACTCACATGGCCTCATCCATTTGACTTACTGCCTTGCCACGACCCACGTTCCGCCCACGGCAGCGCTGGGCTCGGCATTCTGCGATGTCACGCGACTCTGCAGCAGGCCGGCAAAGGCCGAGCGCACATTCCACACCGAGCCGATCCAGAGCATGGCAACAAAGACGGCCGGCGATAGGCCAGCGGGCGCCATTAAGATGAGGAACAGCAAGATGTTGACGATGATGGCTGCCAGTGTCGTCAAGGCCAGCGGCACGTAACGATTCACCAGAAGCAGTATGCCGGCCACCACCTCAAATGCGAAGACGACCGTCAGATAGTGCGACATTTCCAGCGCGCCGAGATACTGTTCGGCGAAACCGGTCGGCGGCGGACCCATCGGAATGAAATGCAGAAACCCGTTGAGGCCAAAAGCGGTGAACACGATTCCGAGCAGGACACGGGCCACGGAAGAAACAATTTGCACAATCTTTTCTCCTTTTAGCCAGAACTTCGAAGCCGGCAATCGCCTTCGTCCCCGTCGTCGAAGATGACTACGATCAACTCGTCGCCGCAGCCGGCATCGCCGAAGTTACCGGGCGTTTAATGCCGGCAGCAGCGTAGACTTCGGCTTCGTCGAGGGTCTCGCGAGCAAGCAGTTGTTCGACGATGCGATCCAGCTTGCTGCGGTTCTCTGTCAGGAGGCGGTGCGCCTCGGCATAGCACTCGTCGGTGATGCGTCGAACTTCCTCATCAACCGCGTTTAGCGTCTCCTCGGAGATACCCGCCATCCTGGGATCGCCTTCCACGGGCAACACCGACAGCTTACCGATGCGCTCCGACATGCCCCATCGGCCGACCATGGAACGGGCGATGCGGGTAACGGCTTGCAGGTCGCTCTCGGCGCCTGTAGTGACGACGTTGAACACTTCCTGCTCCGCAGCCATGCCGCCCAGCGCGCCAATGATGCGTCCCCGAAGGTAGGCCTCGTCGTAGCCGTAGCGATCCTGCTCCGGAGCGGAAAACGTAACGCCTAGCGCACGCCCTCGCGGAATAATGGAAACCTTGCGAACCGGATCCGCACCCGGTTGCACCATGCCGAGCAGGGCATGGCCGGCTTCGTGGTAGGCGGTTCGTTTGCGATCCTGCTCAGGAATCACGACGTTACGCGCCGTTCCGAGCTGGACCTTCTCCAGCGATTCCGTGAAGTCCCGCTGTGAGACCATGTCGCGTCCGCGGCGCGCGGCCAACAGCGCCGCCTCGTTCACCAGGTTGGCGAGATCGGCTCCCGTCATGCCGGGCGTCGAAGCAGCGAGCTGTTCCAGATCAACATCCGTCGCCAGGGGCACCTTCCGGGTGTGGACCTGAAGGATCGCAACCCGTCCTTTGTGGTCCGGCGGGTGGACCATAATGGTCCGATCAAACCGCCCGGGCCGCAGTAAGGCAGGATCGAGCACGTCCGGGCGGTTGGTGGCGGCGAGCACGACGACGCCTTCGTGTCCGGAGAATCCGTCCATCTCGGTCAAAATCTGATTCAGCGTCTGCTCGCGTTCGTCGTGGCCGCCGATGGCCACTGCGCCGCGGGCGCGCCCGATGGTGTCGATCTCGTCAATGAATATGATGGCCGGGGCGACCTTGCGAGCTTCCGAGAATAGTTCGCGGACACGGCTGGCGCCGACACCAACGATCATCTCGATGAACTCAGAAGCGCTGGCGCTGAAGAATGGAACTTTCGCCTCTCCGGCGGTCGCACGCGCCAGGAGCGTCTTTCCGGTACCAGGCGCTCCGCCCAGCAGTACCCCTTTAGGCGGACGCGCCCCCAATCGCCGGTACTTGTCGGGATCACGCAGGAAATCGACGACCTCGTTGATCTCGGCCTTGACCTCGTCGATGCCCGCGACATCCTCAAAGGTGACACGGACCGTCTCCGGATCGACCGGTTTGCGCTGGCCGCCCCCGAAAAGGCCGCCGCCCAGTCCGGCTTTCTGGCGCTTGAATAGCCAGGCGTAGAAGAGAATCATCAGCAGGAAGGGCGCCATCGAGATCAGCAGGTTCCACAGCGGGCCCCGCTGCTCGACCAGCGGCGTGGCACGCACGGTCGCATTGCCCGCGGCGAGCTCGCTCAGCAGGTCGTCGGCGGCGAAAGTCGGCCGCTCAGTCGTGAACTGCTGATAAGTGCGGCCCTGCTGTCCTCCGGGCAAAGGCGAGGGTTTCCGGAGCGCACCCTGAATCGTGTCGCCGCGGGCGAACACCTCGCGGACGTTCTTGTTCGCCACCTGAGCTTTGAACTCAGTGTACGGAATGCTCTGCGGCCCGCCCATTCGGTCCTGTACCGTCATCAAACCGAAGAGCAGAGCATAACTCAGCACGAACGTTACGATCTCGATCCAGCGCGGCCTGCGGTTTGGGGGCGGTCCTTGCGGAAGCCCTTCCGTCCGCCACGGCCGCGGTGGCCGTTGCTCGGATGACCGCTCCTCGCCCTGAGACCGGCTGCGCGCCGCACTTTCCTTTACAGACATAGCGACCTCCTCCGACCGGACAGCCTCCTCAATCCTCGTCCCAGTGTTGCGCAGCGTCTTCATGCAGCCTCCCGTTCCTCGCTAAAGCGCGGCAGCCAAGCACGGTGGGCAGCTCGCGCGGTTTCACGCCTCTCCACGGACTCTTGGCAGCCGATACAGTGCGATGCCCAGGGTATCGTCCTCAGCCGTTTGAGGCTGATCGGCTCGCCACACTTGACGCAGGCGCCATACACGCCGTCCGACATGGCCCGAAGCGCGGCATCTACGTCCGACAGGACCCCGGACAGCCACTGGACCGTCAACGCCGCTTCGTCCCGCTGGGTCATGCTCTGAACCTGATCCATCGGGTCGCACCCGCCTTCGCGGATGGCCAACTCGGCGGTTTGAGAGCGGATCCCGCGCATGAGCTCCTGCCGCTTCCCTTCCAGCGCGGCCTTGTAACGCATCGTCTGATCCTTTGTCATCTCGCTGCTCCTTAGCGCTGCATAGGTCGATGCAATCCGGGTTCCAAAACTGTGGCGGGCGACCAGTCTCAAGATATTCCGAATCGACGGCGGAAGCGCGTCGCCGGCGACGGCATGACAACGGTAGCCAAGCAGGTTGCATCTCCGCGACGGGCGCTGACGAACAAGGCCGGAAGAAACCGTTCGCCGTCCTGCCGGACGTGCGGCGCTGCTGGCACTAGGCGTGCATCCTGTGCTTCTTGAGTGGAGTTCCCATACATGCCTCACACCATTGATCTGGCGGTCCCGCAGAGGGTACCGCAGTTGTCCCGATTCGTCGAGTTT
>CAZACK010000021.1:0-62659 GCA_964483455.1 uncultured Solibacteraceae bacterium | reverse complement strand
CATGCTTCCTATTTGTAAGCTGTACATGGCGGCGATGCAAGGAATCGGCGCCGGAGACTCGGACTATAATCTCTGTGAAAAGAGACAACCATATGCGAATCCTTTCCGTGCTGTTTCGAATCCTGCCGGTGCTGGCGAGTCTTCCGTCGCCGGGGCTTGCCCAAGGCGGCGGCGACCTGAATCCGGGGCTTGGGCCGGACCCGGCGGCGATCAGGCGGTTTCAGGACCTTCGCGTCGGCCTCAGCATCCACTGGGGGGTGAACTCGCAGCGCGGGGTCGAGATCAGTTGGCCCCGCGGCAGGCACAGCGACAACCAGCGGCAGCTCATCCCGGTCAAGGAATACGACCAGCTCTACAAGACGTTCAATCCGGTGAAGTTCAACGCCGATGAGTGGGCCGGGCTCGCGAAACGGTGGGGAATGAAGTACGTGCTGCCGACGGGCAAGCACCATGATGGCTTCGCTCTATGGTACTCCAAATATTCCCCGTACGACATGGAAGCGACGCCGTTCCGGCGCGACATCATGAAAGAACTGGGCGACGCCTGCCGCAAGCACGGGCTCGTCTTCGGCAGTTATTACTCCGACCTCGACTGGTATCACCCGGACTGGACTCCGTACGAGCCGGAGCCGGGGCCGCTGTTTCCGAAGCGGCCGGATTCGCCCAACCTGGAGCGCTATCTGACGTACATGCTGAACCAGCTCACGGAGCTGATCCGCGATTACGGCGTCGAGATCCTCCAGTTCGACGGCGAGTGGAAGGATAGCTGGACCCACGAAGTCGGGTCACGGATGTACCGCGAGATCCGGAAGATTTCGCCGACGGTGATCATCAGCAGCCGGATCGACCGCGGCCGGCAGGAGGCGAGGCGGCTGAAGACGACGAAGTGGGACTGGAAAGTGTACGCCGGCGACTATGAAGAGCGGGAGCGGTACGTGTCCTGGCTGCCCTCCTCGGAGAAGGAGGTCACGGGCTGGGCGGACCATCCGTGGCAGGCGTGGGTGACGATCGACAAGCGGCAGTGGGCCTGGAACCCCGATCCCGATCTCTTGACGCCCGAGGAGATCATTGTGGACCTGGTGACCACGTGCGGAAGCAACGGGAATTACGTGATGAACGTGGGCCCGCGGCCCGACGGCACGTTCCATCCAGACCAGGTGGCGATCATGGACAAAGTCGGCGAATGGCTGCGCAAGAACGGGGAAGCAGTGTACGGAACGCGCGGCGGACCATTCCCGCCGGCGGAGTGGGGCTTCAGCATGCAGAAAGGCAGGCGGGCGTACCTGCACGTGTTGAAGTGGAGCGGCGAGAGCCTGCGGTTGCCGGCGCTGAAACAGAGGATCTTGTCGGCGCGGCTGCTGGGCGGGGAAAAGGTGGAGTACCGGCAGGGCGCCGAGGGGATCGAAGTCACCGTGCCACAGCGGTTGCGGGACAAGGTGGATACGATCGTGGCGCTGGAGTTGGGGACGTAACCACAGGGTGCGGGTCCGATTCGAATTGCCGCCGCTACCGGAACGCCAGCCAGCAGATGACAGCGGCGGCGATGGGAAGGAGCCAGCGCACCCAGCGAAGCCAGGTGAATTTCAGCGGCGGGGCCAGGGCCTTTTCCAACTGGAGCTGGACGGACTCGACGAAGCGCAGGCGGACGGACGAGACCTCACCGCGCAGCGCCCGCGAGATCTCTTCCTTGCCCCGCTGGTCGGCGATGAGGATGGTGGCGCAGTCTGGCCGCGTGGTCGCTTCGGCGAGCTTGTCGCGGAACTCCTCGGGCACTTCGTCCACCGAGCGGTACACGGCGGTCTTGTCGCGAACGCCGATGAAGATGGTCGAGCTCTTGTAGCTGGGCGTGCTCATCGGGCTGTCACCACGGGTTCGGCCATCTCGTTGCGCGTGGCGTGCCGCAGGACGGCTTCGATGAATCCCAGCGCGGCCTTCGACAGGGCCTTGTCCTTGCGATAGATGAGGCCCACGCGGCGGATCATCGGCTCCGGCGCCAGCGACACCGTTTCCAGCTTGCCGGCGGCGACCTCCTCGCGGCAATGCGACGCCGCCAGGAACGACAGGCCGAGCCCGGCCATGACAAATCGCTTGATCATCTCGGTCGAGTCGAGCTCCATGGAGATGTGGATGTCGTCCTCCACCAACTCGAGCCACGCATTCAGCCGGGACCGCGTTGTTCCCGATTTCGGCAGCAGCAGCGCATGGCCCACGAGGTCCTGGCAGACGACCGCCGGTTTCCGCGACAGCGGATGACCGGCCGGCGCCAGGAGCCTGATCTCGTCGGAGTGGATCTTGACGGCCTGCAGCTTGCGCTCTTCGACGGGAAGCTGGGTAAGTCCGAAATCGGCCTGGTTTTCCAGCACCGCCTCGACCACTTTCGCGCCATAGGAGCGGTCCACGAGCAACTGGACGTTGGGGAACTCCTTGACATATTCGGAGAAGACCTCGGGCAGCACGTAGATGCACGTGGCCTCGTTGGCCGCGATGAGCAGCTCGCCGCGCGGCGTGCGTTCGAGCTCGTGGATCGCTTCCTGGGCGCGCCTGCGAAGGGCCAGGATCTGCGCGGCGTAGTCGGCGAAGATGCGGCCGGCGGGAGTAAGAGCGATGCGCGTGCCGAGGCGCTCGAAGAGTGCGGTATTGAGTTCCTGCTCGAGCTGCCGGACCTGGGCGCTGATGGCCGGCTGCGTGCGGAAACACGTCTGGGCAGCCTTGGAGAAGCTCTTCAGCCTGACAATCTCAAGGAACGTGTGGAGCTGATCCAAATCCATGGGGTGCCGCGCCCCGTGGCCGCCGGTCTTGGTCTCATTGTAACAACGGAGGCTCGACCCGTCTGCCCGCTGGTGAATCGCCGGCCAGCCTGGCCGCCAGTGTCAACGGGGGGATTCGAAAGCGAAGAGTGGCAGTGGGCAGGGCGAAACGGTAATCTCGAAAGGGGGGTTTATGCGTCAAGCGTTCGAATCAAGACTACGCTCCGTGCTTCGTATCGTTTCCGGGCTGATGTTTTCCCTTCACGGGTTCCAGAAGCTCTTCGGGTTCTTCGGTGGCATGGGCGGCGGCGGCACGGCCGCCTTCGGGTCCCTTCCGTGGGTAGCCGGTGTGTTGGAAACAGTCGGAGGGCTCCTGTTGTTGGCCGGGCTTTTCACGCGACCCGTTGCCTTCATTCTCAGCGGCCAGATGGCGGTGGCGTACTTCATGGCGCATTCACCCAAGGGACTGTGGCCGATTACGAATGGCGGGGAGCTCGCCGCGCTTTACTGCTTCATCTTCCTCTACCTGGCGGTCGGCGGCGGCGGCGACTTGAGCCTGGACCGCCTGATCCGCAAGAAGCAGCCGTAGCCGGGGCCTGATTTGCATACCCGTCTCTTGATGGCGCCGGTCGCCAGGAGGAAACCGACCTTGCGCCCGATTCGGAGGAACAATGCGGTTCCCTCGCCGGATAGCTACCGTTCGCCAGGTCTTGCCCAGCGCGGTGATCCGCAGCAGTCACGCGTCCGGCCGGGCGGCGCACTGGATGAGTTCTGAGGAGCGGACGTGGAGATTGGGAACTTGCGTTGAAGCCGGCCGGCGAATTCACCCCCGGCACTCGAACGTGCTCTAATGGACCAGAGGGGGCGCGATGGAAGTCGAAATGAAGATCCGGGGACTGATGATGGATCCGGTCACCAACATGCCGATCGTCATCCTCAAGGATGTCAACGGCAATGCAATTCTGCCCATTTGGGTGGGGGTCTACGAAGCCAACGCCATCGCCCTGGAAATCGAGAAGGTAGCGACGCCGCGACCCATGACCCACGACCTGATCAAGACGCTGCTGCACGGGCTGGGCGCCGGCATTCACAAGGTAGTCGTCAGCGAACTGAGAGAGGACACCTTCTACGCGGTGATCTGGCTGGAGAAGGACGGCCACATGATCAGCGTGGACTCGCGCCCGAGCGATGCGCTGGCCATCGCCCTGCGTCTGGATTGCCCGATCTACGTCGAGGACGCCGTGCTGAATTCCTCCAAAGCAGCGGCCGCGGTTTCTGAGAAAGTGAACAACGAGGAACTGCGCCGCTGGCTCGAGGGGCTGAACGACGAGGATCTCGGCCGCTACAAGATGTGACCGAGCAGCTACAGCGGCTCGCCGCCGCCGGCATCCAGCCTCTCCCGCTCGAAGGCCTCGAAACACATTTCGTGTTTGCGCGCGACGGGTTTGTCGCCCTGGTGGAGCGAAAGGGGGACGGGTTCGGAGCGGTTGGCATCCCCGGCCTGCTGACGCGAAAGGGGTTTGCGGCGCTTCTCTGGCGGGGCGATCGGGCGTTCTTCGTCGCGAAGGGGTTCGAGGAACCCGCGACGGAGGAGCAGGTGGCCTCTCTGCGGAAGTTTGACGCCGACCTTCGACGCTGCGTTGAACACTCCACTGCCGAGAACCAACGATGATTGGGCGCCTCCGCGTTCTGCCGGACCCGGACTAACCCTTCAGAGAGATCCTTCGTCTAAGGAGATATGAGGAGCCGGGAACCAAGAGGGAACAAGCGGACTTGGGCGTTGGCGGCCGCAACCACGCTGAGCGTGCTGGTGCTTTGGGCGAGCATGCCGGTGGGCATGGGGCGATCGGCATGCCGGGTCGGCCGGTATTACCAGGCGCTGGAGAAGTCCGGCGTGAAGACGGGGATCGTGGAACGCCTGGTTTTCAGCGTCATCCTGACGAAGGCCGAGAAAGCCGCATCCGTCCGGAACTCTACTTCTTTTTCTTAAGCGCCTTCTTTGCCGCTGGCGCTTTCTTCGGAGCGGGCCACCCGGAAACCTGTGCTTTCTCCACATCAAAGGTGACCATGAACGGTTCCTTGGTGTAGGCGGTGGCGACACCCTCGAACTCGATTTCCGTACCGGGTTCGGCCGCTCCGAGGAGCGGCTCATCGAGCTTCAGCGTCACATCGCCGATGGTGTGTTCGGCGATGCCCACCACCACCTCCTTCGGGTTCTTGGCGGGAGTGTGCGAAACAAGCTTGCCCTTGAACTTGTTGACGCCATCGACCCCGCCCGGAAGGCCCGCGCCTTTCATGCTGCTCTCCCAGTACTGCTCGCCGCCCTCGCCGACGAGTTCCTTCTTGATCCGCGTCCAGAGGGCGAGCATCGGGTTGGACTTTCTCAGCTCCTCCTCGGACTGCTGTTCCCGTTCCGCCGCTGTCAGGATCTTGAGATCAGCCGCGGGGAGCGCGCTGGACTTCGTCGACGCGCGAAGCTCGTCCAGCCCGCTCTTGTCGCCGTGATACGTGACATAGGTCTTCTCCAGAAAAGCGGCGACTTTCGCACGCTCCGGAGCCGGAAGAGATCCGGGGCCCTCATACGTGGCTGCGCGGGCATAGTGGAAAAGCGCGGCCGAGTACTTCTCGACCTTCTTCTGCGCGACGATCACCCCGGCCAGCCAGTAGGAAACCTGGGCGTTGTTGGGATTATCCTTGAGCGACTCGATGAAATGCCCCTCGGCGACCTCGTTGTTCTTGCGCGCCATTTCGACCCAACCCGAAGTCGAATGGCCCACGCTTTCCAGGGTCAATCGTTCCTTCTTCCAGGCGTCTTCGGAAGTGGTCGCGGGTTTCTTCGCCGGGGCGAAGGCCTCGTCCAGACCGCTCAGCAAACCCTTGGCCGCCTTCTCGCCGGTGTCGAGGGCGTCAGGGGCGGTGTTGGCCAGCGTCTGCGTGAGGATGGTGATCCAGTATAGGGCCTGCAAGTTGTTGGGATCGAGCGCGACCATCTCCTTGGCGGTGGCGTACATATCCGCGCCGCGGTTCAGGGCCTGGTAGGCGGCCAGAAACCGCTGAAGCCGTTCCAGCTTGAAATCCGTTTCCGGGTACTTGGTCTTCCATGTTTGGAGCAAGTCCAGCTTCTTGGAGGCATCGGCCTCCTTATCGATTGAGGCGACGAGGTCGTATTCCGCCCGATCTTTCCAGTTTTTCTGGGCTTGCCCCCACAGGGAACCGAGTCCAAACAGCGTGGCGATGGCCACGGTCATCAGTTGTCTTGGTAGTCGAACCAGCACGCTGGCCTCCATTGGAAGTACTTGGTTGCTTGGTCCACCGGCTCCCTGGGCCGGTCGTGCTCCAAGGCGGCAACCGCTCGCCACGGGATCAAGCAGACGCAACACGGGAGTATACCCAAACCGAAAATAGTCCCGCAACACGGGACGTGTCAACCGGTTGGCCACACTCCTATAGATGCGTCCGAAAGGGGGAATGTTCCCCTCCCAAGTCCTACCTGCGCCACTGCACGAGGAACCAGTAGTCGCCTTCGCCGCTCATCGGGTCGGAAACCTGGACGACCGCCTCATAGCCGTTGCCTTCCCATGGCTTCTCGATCAGAACGACTGCACCGCGGCCTTCCCGTTTGCGCACTTCGATGTCGCGCAAGGCCGAGGCTGGCAGCGGCCGCGACAGGCGGAACTGGCGCAACTGGAAGGGCTGGCCGCTGGTGGTCTCGGCGGTGATACGGTCGCCGCGGATGCGGAACACGGTAGTTCCGTCGACGCGGCCCTGGAACTCGGCCTCTCCAGTTTCCTCGGCAGCGGTTTGGGTCCATCCGGTGTAGGTTTCGGCGCTTCGAGGCAGCGGCTGGGCCGGCTGCGCCGCGGTGGCAACCGCCGGAGCCACACGTTCGCTCCACTCCCATTCCAGCCGCACATGATAGCGGTCCTCGCCGCCCCTGGGATCGGTAATCCGCAGCCGGGCGGTGAAATCGTTCGCAGGCGACGGCTCTTCGAGGAGCGTTACCGTCCCGCGGCCGTCCTTTTTCTCGGCGGTGAAGGAGCGGTACTTCGCGCAGGGAACCGGCTGGCTGTATTCGGAGCCATCGTCTCTGGGCGCCCGCCCGCTGGTGGAACGAATTGTGACCACGTCGCCGCGCACGTCGAACTCGACGTCGCCGTCGACGTAGAACCGCAAGTCGAAGCGGCCCCGCTTGGCCTCGGGATCGTAAGAGTCGCTGCGCTTCGGCGTGAACTCGGCCGCCGCCGCTGCGTTGCCGGCCGGCACTTCCTGGCGCGGAGTGGCGGTGGTTTGCGAGATCCTCACTGCGGGCGACGCGCCGATGCCGAGGTACGGATTGAACACGTAATCCAGCGAGACGGAGCCGGGCAGGCGGAGATTCCTTGTGACGCCGTAGGCCGGATCGAGGCCCCACTGCCCGACAGCGAGGAGGCGTTTCTTCTCCGTCCGCCCGTCGTGCCAGCCCCAGAACGGCTTGGCCTTATTCTCGCCGAACTTGCGGCCGAGGAACGCACCGGAGATCCTGGCTCGCGGCGGCTTCGGCCGGCCGCCGTACGGTTCGTACTCGTAATAGGCATCGAAGGCGGGATTGCCCGCCTCGCCTTGTTCGGAGCGCAGCCACCAGTGGTCGTAGATCGGCAGAAGATCGTAGCCGACGTTGCGGTCATCGGCGTGCTTCGGGCGCTCGGCGACGCCCTTGTAGACGTAGGTCACGCCGGTTCCGCCGGCGAACGCCTGGGTGCGCGCCGAGAATCGCGCACGCGAATCCGCCGTGCCATAGATGCCGTGGCCGCCTGACTCCACGAAGACCATGGGCTGTGAACCCTCATAGAGCTCCACTTCCCCGTCGATGTTGTGCGCGTTCGATGCCACGCGCCGGTCGGCGGCGTACGAGTAGATATTGTTGTGCGCCAGCGTCTCCATGGCCTGGAGCCGGCCGAAGGCAGAGCCGTCCTTCTCGACGGTGAGAATCAGCCCTTCGTTGTCGTTTTCGTGGCAGGCGCCGGCGACGCACTTATCCGAATAGTCGCGGGGATGAAACAGGTTGTAGAGGAGGAACCAATGGGTGGAAGTCTCCATGACCGCATAGTGGACGTAGGCCTGGGAGCTTCCCCGCTCGGCATGGTCCCAATTGTTATCGCCCCGCCAGTCGCCGTCGAGATCGAAACGCGCGAGGTAGTCCGACTTCGGCTGCCACCACGTCTCCTGGGCGATAAACGGGGCATAACGTTCCGCCAGCCGTCGATAGGGATCCCGCGAGCGGGGTTCAGTGGGAAACTGAGAGGTTTCCGCCGGCCGGCGCGATGGAGCGTCGCGGTTCACGTCGATGGTGACGGCGGCCGTCTTGCCTTCCAGCTCAACCTCGATCGTGTACTTGCCGGGCCGTTCCGGCGCGGTGTAGAGGACCGCGTCCTGTAGCACGAAGTCGGTAGTTGCTTTCTCGAGGATGGCTCGCAGCCGGCTTCCGGAGCCTTCAAAGAAAGGCTCGTCGTCCTGACCCTGGTAGCGGAAAGGCTTGGACAGCCAGCCGCCGCCGGATTCCCTCAGCCGGATCTTTGTGGCGCCTTTTTGTAGGCGGACCTTCTTCCTCTGCTCGCCCTCGCTCGTCTCGCCGTAAGCGAGAACCTGCACGACGAGGTTCTCGTAAGGACGAATGCGGGCGCCGGCGGGATCGGTGCGAAGGCGAACTTCGGTGACGGGGAGCTGCGCGCGGGCTGCACCAACGGCGAACAGGCCCAGAAGACAGAGTCGGCGGCAGGTATCGGTTTTCATGGGGTATGCCACTATTTTGGGCCAAGCGGCCTCGCGGAACAACCGCGCTGCAGATACGAAGAACTACGCCGCGCCGGCCGGCCGCTTCGCCGCGCGGGAAGTGGACTTGAGAAGGTGTGATTATCAGCCGGCTATGAACGCCGTTAACGCCGATGGCCTCTCCGCGTTCATCGGCGTTCATCCGCGTCCCTACAGATACTGACGCGCGCGGCGGCTATTTCTTCACGCTGACTTCCTTGAACAGCACGATCGACCTGGCGTCATGGTTCTGGAGGCCGATATAGCCGGCGTCAGGACGCGGACCGCGGACCGGCTCGTACCACATCTTGCGCTCGGGGACCGGCTGGTTGCCGGTGAACTCGTTGACCTTTTTGCCGTTGAGGGTGACGGTGGTCTTCTGTCCCTTGAGCTCGACCTCCATTGTGTTCCACTCGCCCACCGGCTTCTGGACCCCCTGGACGGCCTTGCTGAGCGAGTAGATCGCACCGGTGGTGTGCCACTCGTCCCCGCCGGGATCGATCTGCACCTCGTAGCCGTTATGGACGGCGTACCAGGGGTCGCGCGGCGGCTCGGGCAATCGGATGAAGAAACCCGAGTTGGCGTGCTCGGAGCGCAGCATGAACACAACGCGGATGGTGCAGTCGCCGAACCGCTCGCCTTCGTAGTAAAGCAGCCCCATGCCGCCCTCGGTTTTCAGCATACCGTCCTCGACGACGAATCGACCCGGCCCGACCATCTTCCAGCCGGTCAGGTCTTTCCCGTTGAACAGCGGCCTCCATTCGGCAGTAAGGCCGGCGGTCGAAACCAACAGCGACAAGACGAAAGTTTTCATCACTCCTCCAAATCGCACCCCCAGTTTATTCCGGCGGCGGCTCGAACCGCACCAAGTCCCGCCGAAACGTCTCAGACAACGATGCTCATCGGCGTTCATCGGCGTTCATCGGCGGCTGAAGAACCTGCTCGGCTTCAGGCGGATCCTCGCTCGGCGCCTCGAAACGAACCAGATCCCGCCGGAATCCCTTGGTCCGCCAGGCTCCGTAGACGATGCCCACCGCGAGCCAGGCGAAGCCGGCAATCCGTGCCGGAGTCCTCAGGTTCAGCCAGATGTAGAAGCAGATGGCGAAGCCGAGAAGCGGCGGGACCGCGTTGGTCCATTTCTTCTCGTCCGCACGCAGGAAGTACCGCGTGAACGCCGCCAGGTTCACGCCCATAAACGCGATGAACGCGCCGAAGTTCAGCAGCTCGGCCGCAAGCTGGTAACTAAGCACAAAGGCGCCGCCGAGGGCCAGCGCGCCGGTGAAGAGGACATTGTTGCGCGGGATGTTCCGCTTCGTGCTGATGACCCCGAAGAATGACCTCGGAATCGCATTGTCGCGGCCCATGCCGTACAGCAGCCGCGCCCCCGCCAACTGCGCGGCCGACCCCGAGCCGATGGAGGCCACCAGCAGCGTGAAGTTGACGAGTTGAAGCAACCACGCACCGCCCGCGCGTCCGGCCACGTGCACGTAGGCCGTATCCACGTCCGGGAACGGCCGGCCGTCGTGCCAGACAAGCTGCGCCGCGTACACTTCGAGGCTCGCCAGAATGCCCGTCACCAGGCAGGTCAGCACCGTCGCCAGCAGGATGTTCTGCCGCGGGTTGTGGGCCTCTTCGGAGAGGGTCGAGATGCCGTCGAAACCGATGTACGTCAGCACGGCGATGGATGCGCCGGTGAACACCGTGTCGAGCGAGAAGGTGCGCGGGTCGTAGAAAGGCGTCGTGAAGAACGCGGCATCGAGCCGGCCAAGCCCGAGTACATACCGCGCGGCGGCGATGAACACCAGCAAGACCACCACTCCCATGCCCGCGGCGAGCACCTCGTTGGTGCGCGCCGTGGCGCGGATGCCGCGCAGGTTCAGCCCCGTGAACAGCAGGGCGAAGAACACGACCCAGACTTCGTACAAGATCTCGGGGGCGATGTTGCCGGCGGCTTTGCTGCACCAGACGACGCACAGGATGGGGTTGATCATGTAATCCATGGCCATGCTCCAGCCGGTGACATAGCCAAGCGCGGGGTGAATTTCGCGGCCGACGTACGTGTACGCGGAGCCGGCCAGCGGGTAGGCGCGCGCCATCCTCCCGTAGCTAATGGCTGTGAAGAGCATGGCCACCATGCCGATGAGGATGGTGGTGACGACATGGCCGCGCGCCTCCTGGTGGACCACGCCGAACAGCGGCATCGGCGCCGTCGGCTGGATGAGAATGATCCCGCAGAACACCAGGTCCCAGAGGCTGAGGGCGCGCTTCAACCGCGGTGCGGCGGCGGCGGCTTCGCTCGACATGAATTCCCAATTGTGCCATGATGCGGACGTGTCAACGGGCTCCCGCTGGCGGTCCCTGGCGGCATGGATGCAAACTCGCGTCCGCCGGCAGGTCACGCCCGGTGGATTCCTGTTCGCCTTTGTCGTGCTGGTGGTGGCCGTTACCGCCGTCGTGTCGGCGAACAACCTTCTGTTCCTGATCCTGGCGGCCTTGCTGGCCACGATGATGATCTCGAGCTTCGTCAGCCGCCTGTCGCTCGCCGGGCTGGAACTCGATTTCCACTTGCCGGAGCACGTGTCGGCGCGGCGCGTCTTCGCGGGCCGCATCTACGTCCGGAACACGAAGGCCTGGATGCCGTCGTTCTCTGTGCGGGTGGCGGGCACCGGGGACAGCGTGTTCTCCTCCCCGCTATATTTCCCTTCGCTGCCGGGCGGCGCAACGTTGGAGGAAACCGTGGACGTCCGCATCGCCCGCCGCGGCGTGCACCGCGAGGACGGGTTCCAGTTCTCGACGTCGTTTCCCTTCGGCTTCCTGGAACGGCGCGCCCAGGTCCGGCTGCGCCGCGAAGTGCTGGTCTATCCGTGCCTGGACGCGCAGGCCGGCTTCGAGGAACTGCTCGGCGCGGTGACGGGGGAAATCACCGCCCACTATCGCGGGCGGGGGCACGATTTCTACCGCATCCGGCCTTATGAGGCTTTCGAAAGTTCGCGGTACGTGGACTGGAAGGCGACCGCCCACACCGGCGAATTGCAGGTGCGGGAGTTCGCGCGCGAGCAGGAGCCCCTGGTCGAAATCCTGTTCGACGTCGATGTGCCGGAGGAGCATCTCGCCTGGTTTGAGCAGGCGGTGGATGGCTGCGCGTTCATCGGCTGGCGGCTCACGCAGAAGAGCGCGCGGCTGCGGTTCCATTCGCGCGACCTCGTCGTCTCGGTGCCGGAGAGCGGGGACATCTATACTATTCTGAAGTTTCTGGCATTGGTCTCGCCCGCGAAGGGAAAGCCTCCGTCCGACCCCGATGACGAAAGCGGTTTCCATCTGGTGTTCACCGCGGCGCCGGAGCGCTATGCGCGCACGGGCTGGAGCAACGCTTATTTTGTGGGCCCTGACGCTTTCGCCCGCCTTCCCGGCCGAGCAGTCCCCGCCCGCTGAGCCGCTCAAGACGAGCATCACCGTCGTCGGCGAGATTTCGTCGGAAACGCCCGCGTCGGTGGCGGCGCTGCCGGCGGACGAGGTTCGCGCGAAGCCCGGCGTGAATCTCGACGACCGGCTGCGCGACGTGCCCGGATTCAGCCTGTTCCGACGCTCGTCGAGCCTCACGGCGCATCCCACCACGCAGGGGGTTTCGCTGCGCGGGATCGGCTCGACGGGAGCGAGCCGGACGTTGGTGCTCTGGGACGGCATTCCGGCGAACGATCCGTTCGGCGGGTGGGTGTACTGGACGCGCATCAATCCGCAGGATCTGGAGCGCGTCGAGGTGTCGCGCGGCGCCTCGACGAGCGTGTTCGGCGATCGGGCGATGGGCGGGGCCATCGGCCTTTTCTCGCGCGAGCCCGAGCGGTATCGGGCCGAAGGCGGATACGAAGGCGGTGGCCACAACTCGCACTTGGCGAGCGGCTCGCTGTCGCACCTCGCCTCGCGGTGGGCGGCGGCCGCGCGGTTCCGCGCGTTCTCGACGGACGGCTTCTTCCTCCTGCCGGAAGACCGGCGGGGCTCGGTGGACCGTCGCGCGGGAGTGGACTTCGCGGCGGGCAACGCGAGCGTCGATTTTCTCGGCGCGGCGCACCGGTTCTTCCTGAAGCTCGACGTGCTGGCCGAGCGGCGCAGCAACGGCACCGGGCTCCAGCGCAACTCGACCGGCCTGGGCATGCTCTCGGGGCACTACTCGTGGAGCCGGGCTTCGGACGCCTGGGCGGTGCTCGGCTGGCACACGCGCGAGGAGTTCCGCAGCTCGTTCTCGGCGATCGCCGCCGACCGGAACTCGGAGCGGCCCACCTTTCGGCAAACCGTGCCGGCGGAGGCCACCGGCGCGGCCGGCCGCTGGGGCCGTCGCGGCTCGAACTGGAACACGCTGATCGGCGCCGACGCGACCCGCGTCGAGGGCTACAGCAAGGACACGCTATTCCCTTCCGGGTTTCGCCTCGGCGGCGGATCGCTGTTGCAGCATGGGACGTTCGCGCAGTTCGACGCCGCCGCCGGACCGGCGCGGTTCTTTCTCGGCGCGCGCCACGATTTCACCGGGCAGGACCGCCAGTTCTTCAGCCCCAGCGCCGGGGTGGCCGCGGGCCGGGGACGCCTGCGGGCGCGAGGCTCGGTGTATCGCAGCTTCCGCAGCCCGACGCTCAACGAGCTGTTCCGCGAGTTCCGCGTGGGCAACGTCGTCACGCGAGCCAACGACCAGCTTCGGCCCGAAACGCTGTTCGGCGCCGAGGCCGGGCTGGATTTCGTGGGCGAATCGGCGCGCGCCGGGGTGACGTTTTTCCGCAGTTCGCTCGACGACCTGGTGACGAACGTGACCGTCAGCACGGCACCGAACCTGATCGTCCGACAGCGCCGGAACGCGGCGGCGGCGCTGGCCCGCGGGGTCGAAGTCAGCGCCTCCGGCCGACTCGGGCGATGGCGCGGCGAGGCGGCCTACCTGTTTGCCGACTCGCACTTCGCGAGCGGCGAGCGCCTGCCGCAGGTGCCGAAGCACCAGGGCTCGGCGCAGGTGACCTACGCGCGGGGGCGCACTCTAGCCGCGGCCGGCGTCCGCAGTTTCGGCCTGCAATTCGAGGACGACCGCAACACGCAGCTTCTGCCCGGCTACGCCAGCGTGCAGGTCTACCTTCGGCAGGAGCTGGGCGCGGGGGTGTCGGCGGTGGCCTCGTTCGAGAACTTGCTGGACCGGACGTATCTGGCCGGCTTCACGCCGTCGCCGATCGTCGGCCCGCCGCGCCTGTGGCGGGTGGGGCTGCGCTGGGAGGGGCGGCTGCGGTAGGGGGTAAGCCCGAGTCTGACAGAGCAAAGCGGCCAGCCCGCGAGGACTTCGCATGAAAACAGGCTCCTTGAAGACAGCCCATGTTCGGCCCGGCGAGGCGAAGCCTGGCTTCTACCTCGATCACAGCGAGATTGGACCCCTGAGCAGATCGTGCCGCGTTTGCACCTCGAACGGCCGAGGAGAAGTCGTATTCCGGCCGCATGGTGTCACGGTCGCTCTTCCGATTGCGACGACTGGCTTTCTTCATAGCGCCGATCGGGCATGAGGAGAGCGAGCGGATCCCCGAACACACGTGGATGCTTCCTCGCATCTTCAAGTCCCTCTGGCCGATACCGTGTGCTTCATACCAGTGTAACTCCAGCCGGCGCATCGCTCCGTTCGGAAGCCGCACAGTGGCCGCCCTTTCATCTTTCGCCAGCGACCAGAACCGTACGCCTTGCGGAGGGAGGAGCGAATCCGGACACCTGGGCCGGCCGCAATCGCTTCTGGGTCCGCGATGCAGCCCACAAGTCCGAACTTCATCCCATTCCGCACGGTAGCACGCGGCGAATTTGGAGCCTGCCTCAGTCGAGGCCCAGGTCGGTCCGTGCACACGCATTGTCGAGTGGGCCCTTCACCCGGCCCTGCCGGCTCGGGCTACGCTGGGAAGAAAGCCGCGATGAGGTTGTTCGTGACATCGCTGTTGCGCATCCGCGTCGAGTGTTACGCCGGGTACAAGGCGGACGAGAAGCCGCGCCGGTTCTGGCTCCAGGATCGCTGTTTCGAAGTCGTGGAAGTTGCCGACCAATGGTACTCGCCCGGCGTCACGTGGTTCCGCGTGCGGGCTGATGACGGCAGCCTGTACGTGCTGCGGCATGAGGAGTCGCCCCAGGAAGACCGGTGGACGCTTGAGTCCTTCCGGAGCGGCGAACAAAGATAGAATGCGAGTGTTCAGGAGACAAGCCATGCTACGCAGAGATGTATTGAAGATGCTGCCGGCGACAATGGCGGCCGGCGCGGCCGCCGGGCCGGTGAAGCCGCGTTTCACGCTGGAGGAAGGCAAGAAGCGGAAGATGGTGCTCATCGGCGCGGGCAGCGCGATGTTCACCCAGGGGATCGTCATCGACTGGATGAACCAGAAGTTCTCCGACGACTGGGAGATCGCGCTGGTGGACATCAACCCGGTCATCCTTCAGGCAACCGAGAAGCTCGTGCGCCGCTACATGCTGTCCGCCGACAAGCCGGCGAAGATTACCGCCGCGGTGGACCGCCGCGAGGTGCTGGCGGGCGCGAACGTGGTGATCACCACCATCGGCGTCGGCAGCCGCCGCGCCTGGGAGCAGGACGTGTTCGTGCCCCGGCAGTTCGGCATCTACCAGCCCGTCGGCGACTCGGTGATGGCGGGCGGCGTGTCGCGCGTGCTGCGCATGGTTCCGCCGATGGTGGACATCGCCCGCGACATCCAGAAGCTGTGCCCGGAGGCGATCTTCCTCAACTACTCGAACCCGCTGACCGCAATCGTGCGGGCGGTGCGCAGGGCCACCAACGTGCCGGTGTTCGGCCTTTGCCACGGCCTGCCGGACACGGTGCGATATCTGGCCAGATTCGCCGGGGTCCCGCACGAGCGGGTCACCTCGAAATGGGCGGGCGTGAACCACCTCACCTGGATCACCGATTTTCGCATCGAGGGCAACGACGGCTGGCCGCTGGTCCGGCGGAAGCTCGCCGCGCGCCGCGCCAACGGCATCGATCACACAAGCTGGGGGAATCCGTTCGGCCGGGATCCGAAGTCCGAGAAACTGGCAAATCCCTTCAGTTGGGAGCTGTTCGAGGAATTCGGCGCATTCCCGGCGCCGCTGGACCGGCACACAACTGAGTATTTCCCCGAGCGGTTTCCCGGCGGGAAATACTACGGCAGCGTACTCGGCGTGGATGCGTACTCGTTCGAGGGCACCATCGAGCGCGGCGACAAGATCTACGACGACACGATCAGCCTGGCCGAGGGCGCGGGACCGATCGACGAGGCGCGCCGCAAAGCCACCGGCGGAGAACACGAGCAGACCATGGAGATCCTCGACAGCTTCTGGCACGATCGCCGCCGCTGGTACTCGGTGAATCTGCCGAACGGCGGCGCGGTGAGCAACCTGCCAAAGGACTCGGTGCTGGAGATCCCGGCGATCGCCACGGCCGAAGGGTGGGTGACGCCGCCGTTCGGCGAGTTGTCGCCGGGGCTCACTGCCGTCAACCTGCGGCGCCTGGCCGCGATCGAAGCCTCGGTGGAGGCGGCGCTCACCGGCAACCGGAAGATGTTCGTCGAAGCGCTGATCCTCGATGGCACGGTAAGCGAGTACGCTACCGCCGGCAAGCTCGCCGATGCGCTGCTCAAGGCGCAGGCGAAGCATCTGCCACAGTTCAGCTAAAACCGGTTATTCGGTTAGACGGTTGTTCGGTTGGGCGTTACGTCATCCCGCGCTCATCGTGACCACCGCGACGGCGAATCCTCCGAGCGTGAGCTTGTCGCCGTTCAGTGATTGCTTACCGGGAGCGTTGCCCTTGGTCGTTTGATCGACGAACTGCACTTCGCTGGCGCGTCCCGGCAGCGTCACCTCGAGGTTGCGGTCGCGCTTGCTCACCAGCAGCAGCTTGCGCTCGCCGCCCGGCTTGATCATTCCCAGCGCGTACACGTAGGGACTCCCGCTCGACGTCTTCACGATCTTGTCGCCCGGGCTGAAGTTGTTCTTCATCAGCTCGAGCACGCGGAACCGCGCGTTCGGCGCGCCGGTGTTCCAGTCGATCATCGACACGCTGGGGAACTGGGTCGGATAGCCCACCAGTTGCGACTCGGCGGCGATGTCGATTCCGAGCGAAGCGAGATGCCCAAACACGTACGCGTAAACAGCCCCCGAGAGGTTCCAGTACGAGTCTGGAATCGCCGTCTTGAGATTCGGATCGCCGGCGAGGATGGAACCGATCTCGTTCACCGCTGTCTTTGTCGAAGGAGACAGCCGCTTCCGGATCGCTTCGATGTACCGCGCCGTGACAATGAAACGGTCCGCCTGCTCGAAGAACGTGAACTGGTGGATCTCAGGAGTCTGGTCCTCCGTCGGATTCGCATAGAAGTGGTAGGAGATCATGTCCAGCGGGACGCCGGGCTTGTGGTTTTTCGGATTCAAGAAGTGCTCGAAATATTGGGGCGCAGCCGATGGAAACGCGACGGATATGCCCACGAACTTAATGCCTGGCGCCACATTCCGAATGGCCGAGACTACGGCGTCGTAGCGCGCGGTGTATTGTTCGGGCGTGGTTTGATGCTCGAGATCCGGCTCGTTGAACACTTCCCAGTAGTCGATCTTGAAACGATGGCCGGATTCGTGCCGTTTTCCGAGCTCGTCGGTGAATCCGCCGTTGACGTACCAGCTCACCAGCCTCGCGTAGTAGTCACCGAGTTCCTTCATGGAGGGATCGCGGAGCTCGGTTCCCTGCGTGTAATTCCAAACAACCTGATCGGGATCCTTGGGGTACTCGACCGGCTTGTCCGTCTTGAACATCCAGGCCGGGATGGTGCTGAAGTTCAGCATCACCGGGTGCCCCTTGGTGGCGTTCAGGAAATCGATCGTCATGGGATCGATCAGCGAAAAGTCCCAAGAGGTTTTCTCCTTGGTGGGCGGTTCCAGTTCGGCAACGGCCAGCTTCGGATAGGGCAGCCACGGGACGTAGCGCACGTAGTCCGCGCCGAGGCGCTGGAGTTCGGCGAAGACGCGGTCATGAATCGCCGATCCGCGGCGCAGCGGCGGGTTGACGACCACCTGTAGCGTGGCGGTGGTGTTCGAGATCCGTTCGACCTTGTCCCACTGCACGTCCAAGTTCTGGGCCGTGGCGTTGGCCGCCAGGGCCGCGGCGAGCAAGGGTAGCGCTCGTGCGAGTTTCATAACGTCTCCCTCAGCAGATCTGCGTTCAGTGCGAATTGTATCTCAGAGCAGCCGCCGGCAACAGAATTGATAGAATCAAGACGAACTGGGAGCGTGAACTTCCTCTTAGAGGTCGTCGGTGAAACTGGGAGTGGTCTTGTTTCAGCTCGGGGGACCGGACTCAGCGGAAGCGGTCGAACCGTTTCTCTACAACCTGTTCAGCGACCCGGAAATCATCGATTTCCCGCTCGCGCGGCTGGCCAGGCGGCCGCTGGCCCGCTTGATCGCCAGCCGGCGCGGCCGCCACGTGGCCCAGCACTACGAGGCGATCGGAGGCAAGTCGCCGCTGTCGGAATTCACCCGGCGGCAAGCGGCGGCGCTCGCCGCTGAGCTCGAAGGTGACTTTGACGTCAAAGTCACCATCGCCATGCGGTATTGGCATCCCATGACCGAGGCTGCCGTCCGCGAAATGCAATCGTTCGGCCCCGACCGGATTGTGCTCCTGCCGCTCTATCCCCAGTATTCGAAGACCACGACCGGCAGCAGCCTGAAAGAGTGGAACCGTCTGTATTCCGGCAACGGATGGCGAACGCGCGTGGATCTGATCCGCGAGTATCACGACGACCCGGCCTATGTCGAGGCGGTCGCCGCGGCGGTCGGCGACGCGCTGGCGGGATTCGACGATCCCTCCGGTGTGGAGATCGTGTTCACGGCTCACGGCGTGCCGGTTGAAGTGGTTGAGGCGGGAGACCCGTACCAACAGCAGGTTGAGCGGACCGCGGAACTGGTCAGGGATAAGGGAGGATGGCCATGCCGGACGCACCTCTGCTACCAGAGCAAGGTAGGGCCTTCGAACTGGCTGCGCCCATCGCTGCGCGAGATGCTCGAATCGCTGGCCGCCGCCGGCGCCAGATGCGTGCTGGTGGCTCCGATCTCTTTCGTCTCCGATCACGTGGAAACGCTGTTTGAGATCGACATCGAGCATCGCGAAATCGCGGAGCGTGCCGGGATCGCCGATTTCCGGATGACGCCGGGCTTGAACAACTCGCCACGCTTCATCGCTGCGCTTGCCGGGCTGGTTAGGAGGGCGGCGAACGAGTGTGCCTTTACCCAGACCGCTGGCCACTCCGCGACTCGATGAGCAGGAGACTGTCCCGCCTGTGCTCAGCGACGACCTCCACCACGTTGCCGGAGGATCAACCCGGCCGCACTTCGTGGACGAGGTCCCGCAGCCGTCGCCGGGGCGTCGGCCCGGGAGATTCCGCGCCGAGGCCAATGGGGAGGATCGCCACCGGCTGCATGTGCGACGGAGCGCCGATCACCTGGCGCACGTCGTCGTCGCGGAACGCCCCAACCCAGACCGAGGCGAGGCCGAGCGCGGTGACTGCGAGCATGGCAAACGTGCAGGCGATGGTCGCGTCCTGGATGGAATAGAGCCGCTGGCCGCGCTGCCGGTAGCGCGCCTCGTTGCGCGCCGGGTTGGCGCAGAAGACGAGGACCACCGGCGCCGCGGCGATAAAGTCCTGCCACAAGGCGGCCTCGGCGAGTTTCTTTCGATCCTCCGGCTTCCGCACCACGAAGATCTCGTAGGCCTGAAGATTCCCCGCCGACGGGGCGGCGTTGGCCGCTTCCAGGACTTGCCGGAGCAGGTGCTCTTCGACGGGCTTCGGCGCGAACGCCCGGATGGAGCGGCGTTCCCGGATGAGCCGGAAGTAGTCCATGGTTCACCTCACACGGAATCACCGACCGTATAATACCGCCGGGAAACTACCATGCAGGTTGGCGATTTCTCGTACGGCTCGATTCGGATCGACGGCCTGACCAACGACTACGTCTGAGCGGCGCCGGGGAAATGTCCCTGGGCCAATGTTGCACATCTCCTGAAAGTGGATCCGGGTTGACTTCGCGGCGCCAATCGCGCTATGTTCCCTAGTGAACCAGACCGAGCCGGCGCGGTAGCCAAGTGGTAAGGCAGAGGTCTGCAAAACCTTTATTCGGGGGTTCGATTCCCCCCCGCGCCTCCATCTGATACACCAGACTACCAACCAGCTTAGTGCTGATAGTCCCCGCGGTGGTTGTCCAGGAATTCCTGGTCGATCGGCTTGCGGCCTCGATAGCCTTCCTCCACCCCGTGCCAGAAGTGGATGCCGTCTTCGCCCAGCTTCCAGCACAGATAGACCTCCACGCCGCGGAACAGCGTGGGGAAGTCGAGCAGACCCATGTCGAGGTCCTTCACCAGGCAGCCGTGCTGCTGGACTTCTTCAATTGCTTCCTTCAGCCGCTGGGCGGTGCCGTCGCGCCGCGAACGGAGGGCGAGCAGCGATTCCCGGTTGACGAGCGAACCTCCGGCCATGGCGATTCGCTGCGTGGCGGAGTGGAACTGGACTTCGGCGTCCTGGTAGGCCGTCTTGAGCTCGACGGCCAGCTTCATTGCGCTTTTGACTTCCGGCAGGAGCCGTTCCGCTTCCTGGATGGTGAAGCACCTTGGCATGCAGCCTCAGACGCCGGACACCTGAACGGCCAGGGCGCGGGTCCGCGGCCCGTCGAATTCGGCGAAGATGATGCTTTGCCAGGTGCCGAGGAGCACGCTCGCGTTGCGGACCTGGAGGCACAGGGTCTGTCCCATGAGCATGCCGCGGAGATGAGAATCAGCGTTGCCGCGCTCGCAGTCCGAGTAGACGGGGTCGTTGTGCCGCCACGGATGATCCCGCGCCACGATCTGATCCAGGAACAATTTGACGTCGTGCAACAGGGCATCCTGCCACTCGTTGATGAAGACCGCCGTGGTCGTATGCAGGGACTGCAAGTGCACGAGCCCATCCTTGATCCCGCTTTTGCGAACGATCTCGTTGATGCGATCGGTGACGTTGAGCAGCTCCATCCTGTCGTGGGTGATCCAGTCGAGGATGCGGCTAAAGACTCGGTAGCCGACCTCCGGATGGGAGCGCCTGTCGTCGGTAAGAGCGACCGCCGGCTCAACCACTTTCAGATTCGATGTAGGCATGGATTATCCCCACGGAGAATCAGATACACACATCAGCAAGAAGATCCTCCCGAATCGGAACCAGGAAAACTAAGATTATAGCAGGACGAGGCATCCCGGGTCGTCTTGGCGGGCCGTTGAGAGCGGGGCTTGCGCCGGCGAGCCCATGCTTCATCGCCCGCGCGGAGCAGTCTCGCCCCCGCGGGCGAATCGCTGCTCCACGTAGCCTTCCAGTATCTCGATGAACTCCCCGACGATGCCGTCTCCCCGGAGCGTGGTACGAAGCTGGCCGTCGACGTACACCGGAGCTTTCGGCTCCTCGAACGTACCGGGGAGCGAAATGCCAATGTGGGAGTGCTTCGATTCGCCGGGGCCGTTGACGACACACCCCATCACCGCCACCTTGAGTTCCTCGACGCCCGGGTGCTTCTCCTTCCAGACCGGCATCCGGCTCCGGAGGTAGGTTTGGATCTGGTCGGCCAGCTCCTGGAAGAATGTGCTGGTCGTGCGTCCGCAACCCGGGCAGGCGGTGACCTGGGGAGTGAAGCTCCGCAGGCCGAGGGCTTGCAGGATCTGCTGGCAGACCACGACTTCCTCGGTGCGGTCCCCTCCGGGCAGGGGCGTGAGCGAGGCGCGGATGGTGTCGCCGATCCCGTCCTGGAGAAGCACGGACATGGCCGCCGTGCTGGCCACAATGCCTTTCGACCCAAGGCCGGCCTCGGTAAGCCCGAGATGAAGCGGATAGTCGCACTCGGCGGCGAGCATGCGGTAGACGTCGATCAGATCCTGCACCCCGCTGACCTTGGCGCTCAGCACGATCCGGTCGTGCGGCAGTCCGTACCGCTCGGCGGCCCTGGCCGACTCGATCGCGCTGGCGACCATGGCCCGCAGGGTGACTTCGCTGGCGTCCAGCGGATCCGGGCGCGCCGCGTTCTCATCCATCATCCGGGTCAACAGCGCCTGGTCGAGCGAGCCCCAATTCACGCCGATGCGCACCGGCTTGTCGTTCTCGATGGCGACTTCAATCATCGTGCGGAAGTTGTCGTCGTGCTTCTTGCCGATGTTGACATTGCCCGGGTTGATCCGATACTTGGCCAGGGCCTTCGCGCACTCCGCGTATTTTTTCAGCAGGATGTGGCCGTTGTAATGGAAATCGCCGACGATCGGGGCCCGCACGCCGAACGCGCCGAGCGTGTCCACGATCTTCGGCACGGCGGCGGCGGCCGCCTCGGTGTTGACGGTCACCCGGACCAGTTCCGAGCCGGCCTGGGCCAGCGCCATCACCTGGTTCACCGTGGACTGCACGTCGGCGGTGTCGGTGTTGGTCATGGACTGGACGACGACCGGGTGATCGCCGCCGACCTTGATGCCGCCGACGTCGCACACCACCGCCCGCCGGCGTGCTCTCGCTGCCATTTGCCCTCCGGAAGTTCCATTCTAGCGAAGCCGTCCGCCGGGTCCGGCTACCAGCCTTCCCACACAAATGCGGCAAAGCTGCGGACGTTGCGGAACCCGATCCGCTCATAGAGGCGGATGGCCTCCCGGTTTTCGGCGGTGACGGTCAGGCTGGCCTTCCGGCAGCCGACGCGTGCCAGCGAGGCGAGCGAGCGGCGAAGCAGTTCGTACCCCACTCCGCGCTCCCGGATTTCCGGCGCCACGCAGATCTGCGTGATGTGGCCGACGTCCGCGGCAAGCAGGCTCGCCAGAGACACCCCGCAGACGCGCCCGGTGTGCGGATCGAGCGCGAGGAAGGAGGCCGGCTGAAAGAAGGTCCCGCAGCCAGGGTACTGCACAATATTGGTCAGGAAGCGGCGAGCGCCGGCGACGGAGCGGTACTGGTCGTTGATCGAGCTATCGATGTGGCCCTGGTAGGCGGCGGTGATGACCTGGGCCGCGTCTCCTTGCCTGCGGCCGTTCCATTCCTCGACAAGATATCGGACGGCCGCCGGGCCCGGCAGCATCCGGAGAATCCGATCCGTCTCGATGGCCATGAACCATCGCGGGTATCGGGAGAGATACTGCGCGTGCGGCAAAGGCCGCTCGAACGGCGAGCCCAGCAACATCAACTGGCACTCGATCCGGTACAGGTAGGGCGTGCGCATGAGACCGCCGAGCAAGGCGTCGAGCAGGCGGTTCTCATTCTCCACGGAGCGGTGTTCGGCAAGGACGTACAGGTCTCCCACCAGACCTTTCCGCTCGTCGGCGACGGAGTACGCGTAACCGGTGACTTGCCCGCCGGCGACCAGCGCATGGCCGCTGAGGGCGCGCATGCCGACGAATCGGCGGACGAGGTCGGCCGAGGGCCTGAAATCCCAGTCCAGCTCGACACGCCACTCATCGATTTCCCGCGCCAGCAACGGCTGGAGGTCCTCGGGGCGAAGCTCGCGCAATTCCACGACTTCGGCCAGGCGGAGCTCCGAGGCTGCGGACATGAAGCGATTATAGGGTGTCTGGAGGACCCTCGCCGCGGGCTGCGCACGGCCCCGCGGCGCCGCCCCTACTGCCGCCGCTCGCTTGACGGCGGAACCAGCCCCTTCATGCGCAAGTACGTCACCAGGTTGCCGTAGTGCTCGAAGTCGTGGGCGATGTTGGATTGGAGCACGCCCAGCCGCGTCCGGTCGCGGCCGAAGAATTTCACGATCTCCGCCGCCCGCGCGTCGGTCATCGCATCGTAGGAGGCGTCACAATAGCCGATGGAATCCTGGAGCGCGGCGATTAGGTCGGCCTTCATGGTCTTGGTTTTCTCGACGACCAGTTCCCGCTTCTCGCCCTTCTCCGCCCCGCAGAGCAAGTAGTGGGCATCGGCGATGTGGCCGAGGATGGCGCCGAAGGTGCGCACGTCCGGAGTCGGCTGAAACGAATACTGCTCCTCTGGCATCTTCTCGGCGGACTTCAGGATGAAGCCGTTGACCGACTTCCACGCGGCCTTCACGTCCGAGCTGAGCGGGTTGACCGGCGCCTGGGCGCAGGCCGACGAAACCACAAGCGCGGCGAGCAACGCAGGGATTCTCATGGAAAGCTCCTTTCCGCCTGTTGTAGCACACGAGCGGCGAACAGCGCCCAGTCCTGCTTAGTGCACCGCCGGATACGCCTTCCGCTCGGCCTCCACGACCTCCTGAAGCCGGCTCTCCGGGAGCGAGAACGAGAGCGTAACCACCCTGCCTTCCGATAGCGGAGAGACCGGAGCCGCGAAAGCTGCAGCCGCGCGGGTTGTGGCGGCGGGTCGGAACCCGGTAAAATAAAAACTAGAACGCGCCTGTAGCTCAGTTGGATAGAGCGTCTGGCTACGAACCAGAAGGTCGGGAGTTCGAATCTCTCCAGGCGCACCACGCCCCGACTCGCGGCCGATGAATGGCATGGTGCTCGCGTGTCGGCGCCCCCGGCGGATCTGACGCTGTTGTAGCGCGCCTCACCCGCGCCGAGGTACATTGTTCGGCGTGATGCGCATGCCGCTCGACCGCCGCCATTTCCTCTCTTCCACCCTCGGGGCCGTCGCCGTTGCCGCCGCGGAAAAGCCACCTGGCCTCGACGCGCTCGACCGGGCCGCGGCCGCGCCCGTCCTCAAGCTCGACTCGCTTCGCTCCCCCGTGATCATCGATTCCATCCGCCTCCTCAAGAAGGACCGCGAATATTTCGTCCATGTCCGCTCGCGTGACGGCGCCGAGGGCGTCTCGCTCACCAACCCGCCCCGCGCCGAATATCTGGCGCCCATCCTCAACCAACTCGTCATTCCGTTTTTCCTCGGCAAGGACGCGCGCAACCTCGAGGACCTGCTCTGGGAACTGTACCGTTGGGACGACAACTACAAGCTCTACGGCCTGGCGCTATGGAGCCCGCAGGCGTGGGTCGAGTTCGCCATCCTCGATCTGCTCGGGCGCATCGCCGGCAAGCCCGTGGGCGCGCTGCTGGGGGACATCGTGCGGCGCGAAGTCGCCTTCTATGTCGCCAGCGGCCGCCGTGACACGACGCCGGAACAGGAGATCGAACACTTGCGGCAACTGCTTGAGATATCCAAGGCGAAGGCGCTGAAGTTCCGCGTCGGCGGGCGCATGAGCCGCAACGCCGACGCCTCGTCCGGCCGCACCGAGAAGCTGATCCCGCTGGTGCGCAAAGTCTTCGGAGACGCCATCGCCATCCACGCCGACGCCAACAGCTCCTACGACCCGCCGAAAGCGATCGAGGTCGGGCGCATGCTCGAGGAAATCAAGGCAGTCTACTTCGAGGAGCCGTGCCCGTTCGACCACCTCGAAGACACCAAGCGCGTCGCCGACGCCCTCTCCATCCCCGTCGCCGGCGGCGAGCAGGAGTACAGCGACTGGCGCTTCCGCTGGATGATCGCCAACCGCGGCGTGGACATCGTGCAGCCCGACCTGCACTACTACGGCGGCATGATCCGCTCGATCCGCGTCGCGCGCATGGCCCAACTCGCGAAGATACCCACCACTGTCCACATCTCCGGCGGATTCGGCTTCGTCTACATGCTCCACTTCGCTTCCTGCGTGCGCGACATCGGCGGCTGGCAGGAGTACAAGCTGGGAACGGAGCGGTACGCCGGCTGGTTCGATCCTCCGATCGCGGTGCGCGACGGAAAGATGACCGTTCCCACCGGCCCGGGGGTAGGGATCAAAGATATCCGGGGCGTTCTCGACGGCGCCACCTTGGTCGCCTGACCCTCGGCCGGGAGTCTATCTTCGCAACGCCCGCTGAAACACTGCCCACACCGGATTCTCCGCCCGTCCGGCATAAATCTCCCGATACCGCTTGTGCAGCGATCCGTCCTCCGCCGTTTGCCAGTAGAGGCCGCTCGGGTTGCCCGTTCCCAGTTCGTAGTCCATGCCCTCCCACACGTCCTCCCGATACGCGTAGAAGGCCCAGTGCCACTGCTCCCGGTCGAAGAGCGCGATCAGGTCCCCCAGGTATCGAGCCGCGCCCGCGGCCTTGCGGTCGCAGCCGAACTCACCGGCGAAAATCCGGTTCGCGGAAATTCGATGCTTCTTCGCCCACCGCCGGACGGGCTGAAAGAACTCATCGATGGCCGCTGCGTCGAAGGACCGCGTCTCGCCGAGGTCGCCAATCAGCACTTTCCCTGGGTAGCGGTAGCGGCCCTTGTTGATCCGCCGGGTCGTGTATTCGTAGGGTTCATACATGTGGAATGAGTAAAGGACCTTGTCGTCCGCGAGCGGCTCCAGGTACTCGAGCGCCCACGGCGTCGCATACAGCCCCGCCTCGACGACGATCGGAGTATCGCGGTCCGCCTCGCGAATGGCCGCCACCAGCGCGCGGTTGAATTGGTTCAGGTCTCCTGGAGTTCCCTTCACCTTCCGATACCACTCGGCGAATCCTCCGTTCCAGAAGGTGCGCTTGCCGTGGAACCACTCCGGGTGTGGCTCGTTGAGCAGGTCGTAAGCGGCAACTGCCCCGAGCCCTTTCATCCGCCCGGCGAGATCCTTCCAGAACCGCGCCGCCTGCGGCAGATACGATGGATCGGTCCACAACCGCGGGTCGCGCTGCATGTTGTTGTTCTGACGGAAGCGCGCGCCGGGCAGGGTCAGCGGCGTGACCACTACCTTGATTCCGAACGAATCGGCCATATTCAGCGCGTCTCGCAGCCTGGCGAAATCCTCCTCGACCAGCCCCCGGTAGTCGTCCGTATTCCCCAGAAGGAAGTCCCGATGCCGGGTTTTCCACTTGTCCCAGACCAGGCGCACCAGGCGGATGTCGGCCTCGGCGGCCGAGGCGAACCACTCCCGCGTCGGAACCTGGTTGAAGCAGTTGGCGCCGATCCTTTGCCTGTCCCAGTATTCGATCGACGCCGGCGCGGCCGCTTCCCAGAAAGCGGTGGCCGCCAGAAGGCACGGCACCCTCCATGCGCCTTTCGCCACCTGCCCTTTCTACCACGCGCGTCCGCCCTCCGCGACTCCTCCTGAGCTACACTTCTCCAAGGAGGTTAAAGACGATGCCCGCCCACGAGCTTTCCTCGAAGCGTCCGATCTCGCGCCGCTCTCTGATCGGCGCAACCCTGGCCGGACCGATACTCACCAGCCAGGCCCCTGCCACCGCGCGCGTCCAGATGAAAGTCGGCCTGTACACGATCACCTATCTCGGCCTCTGGTACCGCGGCGACGCATTGACGCACGAGCAGTTAATCGAGCGCGCCAAACGCTTCGGCTATGAAGGGATCGAGCTGGACGGCAAGCGCCCGCACGGCAACCCGCTCGACATGCCCCGCGAGCGGTGCTGGGAATTGTCGAAGCGCGCCGCCGGCGAAGGCGTCCCTATCTACGCCGTCTCCGGCAACAACGACTTCAGCAGCCCGATCCCCGAGTACCGCGAGGCGCAGCTCGTCTACATGCGCGAGCTGATCAAGATGACGGCGGACCTCGACGCGAAACTGCTGCGTGTGTTCCTCGCCTGGCCCGGAGTGACCGTGGTTCCGCTGCCGAGGGGCGGCGGCAGCTACGATTTCTCCCGCCCGCTGTGGCGCTCCACTCACGCGCCGTTCAAACCCGAGCAGACCTGGGACTGGTGCCGCCAGGGGATGATCGAATCGGCCCGCTGGGCCGGGGAGCACGGCGTCACCCTCGCCCTCCAGAACCACAAGCCGGTCATCAACGATTACCCCGACGTGCTCCGCATGGTGCGCGAGGTCGGCTCGCCTCACCTCAAGGTGTGTCTCGACGCGCCGCTGCTGCTCGCCAAGGACGCGGCCTCCGTCCGCAAAGCGGCCCTCGAAGTCGGCGCCCTCCAGGTCCTGTCGCATTTCGGCGGCGAGTTCGAGGAAACCTCCAACGGAACCATCCCCGGCCCGGTGTACTACAAACCCTTCGTCCGCGCCATGGCCGAAATCGGTTACTCCGGCTACATCGGCTACGAACTGTGCCATCCGCTCCCGGTCGTCCAGGGCAAGACCGTCGGCCTCGACTTCGCCGACAAGAATGCCCGGCTGGCGGCGAAGTTCATGCGCGGGGTGATGGATGAGGTGAATAAGGAATCCGCATCCTGACTGTAGGCCAAGTGACGTTCGGAAAACTGGAGCAGACGGACATCCGGAAATACTGGAACGACGAAGCCAGGGACTTCACGCCATGGCTCGCGACGCCCGAAGGGATGGAACTGCTCTCCAAATCCCTCGGAATGGACTTGGCAGTGGAGGGAACAGAGGTACCCGTCGGGCCTTACAGCGCCGATATCCTGGCCCGCGACCTTGCCACGGAGGGGTCTGTCGTCATCGAGAACCAGCTTGAGAAGACCAACCACGATCATTTCGGCAAGGCCCTCACATACGCTGCCGTGCTCGGCGCCACTACAGTCGTCTGGATCGCGCGCACCTTCACGGAGGAGCATCGGAAGGCCGTGGAATGGCTCAACGAGCTGACAAAGGGCGACTTGGCGATCTACGGACTGGAACTCCAGGTCTGGAGGATCGGCAACTCCGACCCTGCGCCGCGCTTGGAAGTAATCTGTGGGCCCAACGAGACGGTCCGCCAGGCGCAAGCGGCCCTCGATAGTAAGGGGCAGTCGGAGACACGCCAGCTCCAATATCGCTTCTGGGAAGACGTGCGGGCGAGCCTGGAAGCGACGGGCAAATTCCAGTCGCTTCGCTCACCGCGCCCTCAGTATTGGTATGACATGGCGCTCGGTCGCTCCGGGATCCACCTCTCCTTGTTCGCCAACACATGGGCCAAGAGAGTCGGCGTCCGTATCTACTTGAGCCACCGAGTCGCCGATCAAGCGCTGCTCCGACTCGAGCCGATGAAGCCAGAGATTGAATCCGAGGTTGGAGCGCAGCTTGAATGGAACCCAAACCCCGAGAAGCTGGACAAAATCATCGTGCTGCGGCGTCCGGGCGACATCGGAGACCCAGCCCAATGGCATAGCCTCGTCGAGTGGATGACTGAATCCACAGTGAAGATGTACCAGGCATTCGCACCGCGCGTCGCCCAGCTCAACCTGAACGCGGTGCTGCCTGAAGAAGAGGCGTAGAGCTCTTGCATCGTGGGCGTTACAAGTCTGAGGACGCCCGTGAAATGTCCTCGCCGGCGAAGTCACAAGTCGCACCTCGCCTCCAGAGCCTCGTTGTATAATTCGGACGAGGTGCAACACCCGTGAGACCGACGAAAGCCGGGAGTTTTTCGGCATACCTGGAGGCTCGACAGAAGCGGGAGCGTAGCCAGCGAGCGCCGTCGAAGGTATCCGCGATCAGCTTGCTTGGAATTCTGGCGGAAACGGAGCAAAAGGAGCTACAGGTTTCCGAACTGATGTCGAAGAGCGGGATGGGATTCGCAGAGTACGCCGAAGCGCTCAAGGGTCTGCGGACGGCCGGTTTCCTGGACATGGCCGGCGAACCGGGCAACGAGGTCGTGCAGCTTACCCCGAAGGGCGAGGAGATCGCGCTTCTGTCGCGGTCGGCATGACATGGAGTGGGTGGCTGTCGGACTGTTCGGCGCGCTCGTTGGCGCCGCTGAACTGGTCAACCGTTATCGCGATTCTCCCGGTCGGGCGCTGCGCAGCCTGGCCGCCCTTTTCTACATTGCGCTGAACGTCACCGCCTCGTTAAGCGCCCTCGCTCTTATCCACACTTTCGGCTGGACATTCGGAGTCACCGGGGACGCGAACGCGGCTGCCGTTCGTTGGACACAGGCGCTGGTGGCGGGTTTTGGCGCGATGGGCCTGTTCCGGACCTCGCTGTTCACGTTGCGCGTTGGGGATCGGGACATCGGCGTCGGCCCGGCCAGCTTCCTTCAGATCTTCCTGGGCGCGGCCGACCGTGGAGTCGACCGGCACAGTGCCCAATACCGCGCCGCCAGGGTCAGCGAGCTGATGAAGGATGCGGACTATGCCAAGGCCTATCGAGCGTTGCCGCCTTATTGCGCGGCATTGATGCAGAACCTGCCCACCGAGGAGCAAGACGCCCTTGAACAAGCCCTGGCAGTGCTCGATGCGGAGGACGTTGAGGAGAACATCAAGGTCCGCCTGCTCGGGCTGGAGCTGATCAACGTGGTGGGCGAGGAGGTGCTGGAGAACGCGGTGAAGTCGCTGGGCGCGGAAATCCGCAAGCAGGGCTGAGCTACCGACGTCTCGTGTTCAGGTCTCTCTCAATTTCCGCGATGAGCTGATACGTCCTTTGCAGCACCTCTCGGGCGCCCTCGCCGTAGGGCTCGAAGTTGCGGAGGGCGGCTTGGGCGTACTGGAGGGCGTCCTCGAAGCGGCCAGCATCCCGCAAGGCGAGGGCGACGTTGTAGCGGGTCCGGCCGGCGCGGAAGAGATCGGCGGCTAATTCGTAGTAGCGGATGGACTCGCGATAGTGACGCAAGGCCCGGTCGAGGTGGGTGTCCGCGTAAAGAACGCCCAACTGGCCGTGAGCGACTGCCAAGTCGCTGACGGCATCCGGTGGTAGCAGATCGAGCGCAGCGTGGTACGCCCGCGCAGCGTCTTTGAGGTGTCCGAGAATTTCCATCTCCGGCATCCCCGCTTTCCTGGCCTCTTTGGACCGCTCCCAGGCGACAAAGCCCAGTTGACCGTGGCATCGAGATCGGCCAAGCCGATCGCCTTCGGCCGCGAGGCCGAGGCTGCAGCGATATAGCTCCTCGGCTTTACTTAGGTCGCGGATGGCGGGCAGGCTCTTATACGCAGTGCCCAAGTTGAAGGCGCAGACCGCGGCAAACGGCTGGTCGCCGATCTGAAGTGCATTCTCCAGTGCTGCCTCCATGGTCGGGACGCACTCCGGCTTCTCCTGCTCCCGCAGGGCTTGCCCCAGGTCAAGTAGAGAACCGGCGAAGACCCGGATGGTGCGACGCCCTGCGGTGTCAAGCCGATTCGGCGGCAGCTCCAGCACCGCGCCGGCGCGCTTGTGATTCCAATCCACGTGGAGACGCTGAAGCCTCTCGGCTTCAAGCCAGTTTCGCTCCGCCCGTGCCAGCTGCACGCGGCAGTTGGTGACCAAGCTCCAGTCGTCTTCCCGGCCGGGAAGCGGCCCATCGGTGGCGGGATCCACGAACTCCGGAACGGTCTCTTTCACCAGCCGCTTCCACTCGCGTCTACGGCCCGTGTGGTCGTAAAGCACACGTAACCCCTGGATCGTGTTGGCGGCTGCGTCCCACCAGCCCTTGGCCCGCGCCAGCCGCCAGGAGTGAAGCAGGTTGGCTTCCTCCGCCGTCAGAGCGGCGATCACATCGCGATTACCGTCCGCGTACTGAGCGCCGTAGTAGCTCCCCAGCGCACCCATGGCTTCGACGTAGGCCCTCGCGGCCTGCGTCTTCGAACCGGCGTAGTGTTCCTCGAACAGTTTTCTGAAGAACCACGGCAGCGCCGGGGGGCTGCCATAATATCCGCCGCCGTGCGGGGTGAGCAGACCGACATCAGCGGCGCGGTCGAGTAGCGCGATCCACTGCTCGCGGTCCAGCCCGCGGACCTCCGGCAGGCACCATTCCTTGTCCGGGCGGCCCATCCACTTCAACGCATCCACATCCACGAAACCCTGGAAGAGATGCAACACCGCCAATTGTTTCCGCTCCGCCTCCGTGAAGGCGTGCTCGAAGCCGTAGTTGAGCGACGCCCCTAGCGACCTCGTCCGGCCCTCGCTCGCTTCGTCCTCGAACACCGCTTCGCCGGCCCGGAGTTGCTCGACGAACTCCTCCATCCGAACGCCGCGCAACGCCTGGCCTACCACTACCTTGAGCGTCAGCGGATTGCCTTGAGTGAACCGCAACAGCGGGCGCCAGTCTTCCACGTCCGTGATCCGGCGCTGGCGCTTCTCGGCGAGCGCCCTCGTCAGCTCCAGCATCTCCCGCATCGGCATGGGCCGGAGCACAATCCGTGCCGGCAGGCCGCCCAGCCAGTCCCGCTCGTCCCGGCGCGAGGTGAGCAGGAACTTGGCCTTGGTCTCTCGGGCGTCCTGAAGAAACCGAACGAGTTCCTGCTGCTCCGCCTCGCTCCATGCCGAGGGCGTACCGCGCGGAAAGCCAGCCACCGGCTCGACGTTGTCCCACACCCACAACAGCGGAACCTGCCGCATCACCTGAAGAGCCACGTCCCGCCGTTGCTCGTCGGAGAGCGCCAGCCATTGAACCCCGGCGCGCTCCAGCCGCGCCTCGAACCTCTTCCCGAAATGGTCGAGCACCCGAGTCAGCGGCTTGTACTGCTCGAAAGAAGTGAACAGCACAGGGCCTTCGATCCCGCCGGTGAGCGCGTACCAGCGGGCAAACTCCGCCGCCGTGGCCGTCTTGCCGCTACCGGCCCAGGCGTGCAGCAGGACGATGGGCTGCGTGTCGAAGGCGCGGTCCAGGGCGCGCAGCGTTTCGTCACGACCGTAGAAGCCGGCGCCGGGGCGAGGCGGCAAATCGCGGTCGAGCGATTCTTCGACAGCCGCCCCGCCAAGCCGGATGGAGAGCTTCGCCTCACTCCTCGGAAACACCTCCACCGGCGCCGCTTCGTAGACCACGGGCACCAGCCAGTCCTGGAGCGGCCGCGGGTCGTAGGCGATGCTCCGCAGGGGCTGGTCCGCAAGCTGCTTCCGGCCCAGGCTGGCAGCTTCGCCGAGCGGGTTTCCTTCGACGAGCCGGGCGTACAGCTCGCCGACGAACTGGGCGGCACTTTCGACGTAGACGTTGTAGCGCATGGCCACGACAGCGGCCGCGCCCGCGTCCATCACTTCCTGCGCCAGGGAACCGAAGGCGCGCACTTCCGCGTGCGGGTTCTCCGCTCCAACGCTGACCGGAGCGGAAGGCGGCTCGGCGTGGGCCGAGCGGCAGGCGTTGAGCACCAGCACCGGAACGCCGGTCTCCGCGAGCAGGCGGCCGAGCGCTGGGCCGTCCACGAGCTGCCGGTTGTCCTCGACTGCCGGGTTTTCGAAGACGACGTAGCCGTGCTCGCCGGCGCGCGCCGCGCGCAGCGTGCGTCCAAGCTGCTCGAAGGTGGGAGGCCGCAGCAGGTCGAGCTCGAAGCTTTCGCGGGCGGCGCCGCTCAGCCCCTTGAGCAGCCGGCTCGCCACCGAGCGGAACGGCACGTCGTCGTCCCGGCCGGGCCGGCAGATCACCAGCAGAATCCGGATGCGGCCTTCGGATTTGCCGGGAAGCCGGGGGCGGACCGCCGCCTGGGAATGCACGCGCACGAACGAGTGGGCTGCGAGAGCCAGGCGGGCCTCGGTCTTCGGATCGCGGATCAGCTCCCAGGGAATGGCCGCCGCTTCGCGCACGCCGGTCGCGATCGCGATCCGCGTGTCGCCGAGCTCCGGCCGCAGCGCGGCCCACAGGTCGCGGGCGTCACCGGAACCGAAGACGCCCGTGAAAAGAGCCTCGCCGATGCGTCCCATGTCGCTCTCGATGCGCGCGGCGATCTCCGGCGCCGGGTCCCAGCGGACAGGTGAGGTAATCCTCCAGGTACCACCGCAGGTCTTCCTGCTCCTGTTCGGAGAGGTCGAAGGAGAACTCGGAGACGGCCGTTTGCCGCCGGCGGCCTTCAGCCTCGACCGCGAACTCGACGCGGTACCGGTCGCCGCCGATGCGGGATTGTGTCAGCCGGAGGACTGGCATCGCAGGCCATTATACAGGCGGTCCCAGCGCTCACCGGTACGCGACGATCTCCGCGTAAATAATCAGCAGAATCAACAACAGCCCGATCGCCAGCGCGGTAAATCCCAGCCGGCGCCAGATCTTCACCGCCAGCGGGACCGGCGGGGCCATGAGGTTCCGCTCCAGCTCGCCGCTCTCGATCATCTGCCGGTACTCGCGGGGACGGTCCTGCTTGAACTCCTCGAGCGGCACGCCTTCGGTGAAGATCACCGTGTCGATCGGGAATTTCTCCGGCCGGAAGTGGGTGTTGAAGAAGTGGATCGTGAAGATGAAGCCCACCGCCAGCAGCGCCTCGTCGCTGTGGATGGTGGTGGCGACGTTCAGCATCCAGCCCGGCATGAGGCGCGTGAAGAAAGTCGGGAACCACAGCAACAGGCCCGTCGAGCCGATCACCGCCACGCCCCAGAACACGGCGAAATAGTCGAACTTCTCCCAGTAAGTCCAGCGGCCGTACTCGGGGCGCGGGCCCTTTCCGAGAAACCATTTCACCGAGCCTACCAGCTCGCGCCAGTCGGTACGGTTGAAAAGCATGCTTTCCGAGCCGGTGATGAACTGGCGCCACGACTTGCCGCTGCGGCGCTTGCGTCGAATCACGTCCCACAGGTGGAGCCCGAAGTAAGTAAAAGTGATCACCGCGCAGAACCGGTGAATCCAGCCGGCCGCTTCAAAACCCCCGAATACTTGCGACAGCCACTGCGCCCACTTCGCGTAGGAGAACTTCAGCATCATGCCGGTCAGCGCCAGCCCGAAGAAGCTGAAGATCACCATCAGGTGCAGGTTGCGCTGGAAGGGCTGGAAGCGGCGAACGTAAACCCGGCCGTCGCCTTCATGGGCGGCTCTCAGCTCCTTGCGATACTTGAGCGACCGCGGCAGCCAGGCGACCGTGTGCAGCCCGGAGATCGTCAGCGTGCCGAGCAGCAGCGAAGTCATCCCCCAGAACGTCCAGAACAGAAACGGGTATTTGTCCGGATCGTGGTGGGTGGCATGGGTCAGGTAGCCGGCAAAGCGGCGGTGCGACCCCGTGTGGCACTTACCGCACGTCTTGACGATGTTAGTCCGGCTGAGGCGCGACCGTGTGTCGTCCACCGGCAGAATGTCGTGCGCGCCGTGGCAATCCGAGCACTTGGCGGTCTTCACATAGCCCAGACGCGAGACTTTCCCGTGATACGTCTCGAAGTAGCTTTCGGTGATCGCCTGGTGGCACTTGCCGCACTGGTCCATCATCCGGAGGCGGAAGCCGGTCAGGTCGGTGCGGGCGATGCTGTGCGCCGAGTGGCACTCGCTGCACACCGGCAGCGGCTTGCCGGAGCGGTTCACTTTCGGCGAATGGATGCTGTCGTCGAACAACTCGGTGATGCCGCGGTGGCAGTTGCCGCACGTGCGGGCGACATTCTTGCGGTTCACGCTGGAGCGCGGATCGCGGCTCGGCAGCTCGCGGTGGGCGGTGTGGCAGTCGGCGCAGTTGGCGGTCACCGTCAGCCCGCTCTCGATCAGCCCCTTGCCGTGGATGCTCTCCAGGTAGTGCTCGACCGCGAGGATTTCCTTGCCGTTGTACCGCTTGGCGGCGCTCTGCCCGGCGCGGTGGCACTTGGCGCACAGCCCCGGAACATTGCGGGCAAAGGTCGGTGAATTGGATTCGTTCCTGCCCGCGGTCCCGTGCGTGCCGTGGCAGTCCGAGCACTCGGGCGCATCCGGGCTGCCCTTGGCGACAAGCTGCCCGTGCGTGCTCTCGCGATATTGCGCCACCTGCTGCTCGTGGCAGACGGAGCAGTCCACCTTGGGCGCGATCGTCTCGCATGGCCTGCCGCGACCGGGCCGCGCGCCGGTGTGGCACTGGACGCAGGCGATCCGGGAATGGCGTGAACGCAACAGCTCCTGCTGGTTCACGTATAGCGACACCGTGCGGTTCCCGCGCACGATGCGCAGGCTGGGATCGGCGTGGCAGCGCTGGCAGTCCCGATCCGACATGCCCTGCGTGTAGAACACCTTGCGCACTTTGTGCGGCTCGTGGCAGTCCACGCACGCCGGGATGACATGCGGCTGCTTCTCCCACAACTCGCCGCGGATCACCTGCTGGTGCACCGCCTCGATCTGGGCGTGGCATTTCGTGCACGTCCCGGCGATGTTCGCCTGCGCGATCGAAGAGCGCGGATCGGTGTGCGGCAGCACGAAATGCGACGTGTGGCAGCTCGTGCAGACCGCGGTGACGGTGAGCCCGCGCCGCAGCAGACCCTCGCCGTGGATGCTGTCGGCGTAGTTCTCGAGAATGTTCGTCTGCGGGATGGCGTGCGTCAGCGAGACGGGCGTGCCTTCGCGGTGGCACTGGCCGCAGAGCCGCGGCACCTCCATGGTCGAGGTCGGCGAGCGCGGGTTGGACGCCGGCAGCACGCCGTGCGTGCCGTGACACTGCTTGCAGGACGGCGCCATCGTGTCGCCGCGCCTGGCGGCGCGCCCGTGCAGGCTCTCGGCGTACTGGCTCTGCTGATCGGCGTGGCAGGCGCCGCAGTCCACCTTCGCGAGCTTCTCGGCGTGCGGGAACTCCTTGGCCGCGAGATCCGCGTGGCAGCTCGTGCACTCCAGTTCCGCGTGCGGCGAGACGCGCAGGGCGCCGGCGTCGAACGGCGGCGGTACGCCCGCCTCGCGCCTGCCGGTGCGGCGTCCGGCGTCGTGACAGCCTGAGCAGTCCTCCGAGCCGGGGAGCGCTTTCTGCTCTTGGGCAAGGGCGGCCGGCACAAACAGCAGCCCCAGGGCGAGCCAGCCTGCGGCGCGTCTCATAAGCGTCCCCCTACCGCGGACTGGCGCTTCAAGAATCCCAGCCTGTCCGCCTCCTCGAGCAATTCGTCCCGGAAGTCCGGGTGCGCGATCTGGATCAGCGCCTCCGCCCGCTGCCGCAGGTTCTTGCCGTGCAGGTACGCCACGCCGAATTCCGTCACCACGTAGTGCACATCGCCGCGCGAGGTGACCACGCCGGCGCCGGGCCTCAACATCGGGACAATGCGCGAGATTCGTCCGTCCTTCGCCGTCGCCGGCAGCGTGATGATCGGCAGGCCTCCCTTCGATCGCGCCGCCCCGCGGATGAAGTCCACCTGGCCGCCGAAGCCGCTGAAGGGCAGATGGCCGATCGAATCGGCGCAAACCTGGCCCGTCACGTCCACCTCCAGCGCCGAGTTGATGGCGACCATGCGGTGGTTCTGCGCGATGATGAACGGGTCGTTCGTATAGGCCGTCGGGTGGAACTCGAAGATCGGGTTGTCGTGAATGAAGTCGAACAGCGGCTTCGTGCCCAGCACGAATCCCGAGATGACCTTGTGCGCGTGAATGGTCTTCCTCTCGTTGTTGATGACTCCGGACTGGATGAGGTCGATCACACCGTCGGAGAACATCTCGGTGTGCACGCCGAGGTCCTTGTGATTGGTCAGGTTCAGAAGCACGGCGTCGGGAATCCCGCCGATTCCCGTTTGCAGCGTGGCGCCGTCCGGAATGAGGTTGGCGACGTGTCGCGCGATGGAACGGTGGACGCCGGTAATTTCGCCCTTCCGGTATTCGGCGAGCGCATGAGAGGCAGGGACGATCGCGTGCGCCTTGGTCACATGGAGGAAGGAATCGCCGAGGGTTCGCGGACACTGGTCGTTGACCTCGACGATCAGGTGGCGCGCGCACTTGGCGGCGGTCAGGGTGGTGTCGACGCCCGTCCCCAGGCTCATGTAGCCGTAGTCGTCGGGCGGCGAGCATTGGACCAGGGCAACGTCGATAGGCAGCGCGCCGCTGAGAAACAGTCCTTCGATTTCGTGCAGGAAGATCGGGACGTAGTCGGCCCGGCCTTCCTGCACCGCCTGGCGCACGTTGGCGCCGATGAACAACGCGTTGTGGCGGAAATGTCCCTCGAACTCCGGCCTGGTGTAGCCGGCCGTGCCCATCGTGGCGAGGTGAATCACCTCGACGTGGTGTAGCTCGTGGCCGCGCCGGACCAGTGCCTTCACCAGCTCTTCCGGCTCGGCGCAGCCTTGGTGTATGTACACACGCTGGCCGGATTCGACCGCCTGGAGCGCCTCGTCGGCGGTGCGGATCCGCGAGCGGTAGTGCTCCAGCCAGTTCATCTCAGGCGACGCCTCCAACAGCAGATTCCGCGAGCAGCTCCTCAAGCGGAACACACGGAACGCCGAGAGCTTCGGCAAGCCCGCCGCGCACACACTTTCCGCCGAAGGTGTATACTCCCCGGGCCAGTTCCTCGGTGCTGCGAAGAGCGCCGGCGATGCCCTGGCGCGACAGCAGGGCGAGGTATGGCAGCAGGGCCTGGGCCAGTGCGATGCTGGTGGACCGGGCCATGTCCGCGGTGAGGTTCGGCACGCAGTAGTGCACTACGCCGTGATGGATGAAGGTGGGGTCGGCCAGCGTGGTCGGGCGGCTGGTCTCGACACACCCGCCCTGGTCGATGGCGACGTCGATGATCACCGAGCCGGGCTTCATGGCCTCGACCATTCGCCGGGTGACGACATGCGGAGTGATCCGGCCGGCGACCAGCACGGCGCCGATCAACACGTCGGCTTCGGCCACCGCCTCGGCCACCGAATCCGGGTCGGCCAGCCCGGTGGAGACCGCAGGCAGGTGGGTCAGGATGCGTCTCAGTTTGTCCGTGTCGATGTCGAGCACGGAGACGCGCGCGCCGGCGGCGGAAGCCGCACGCGCGGCCCAGGTCCCGACCGCGCCCGCGCCGAGGATCACGACGTGGGCCGGCGGCACTCCGGGGCTGCCGCCCAGCATGATCCCGCGGCCACCGGAACTGGAGCGTAGCAGGTGCATCGCCAGCGGCACCGTCATCTGGCCGGCGATCTCGCTGATCGCCCCCAACACCGGCAGCCGGCCGTCGGCCGTCTCGATGATCTCGAGGCCGACGGCGGTGATCGAGCGCTCGACGAGCCGGTCGTACAGCCGACGGCTGGCCACCGCCAGGTGATAGAACGCCAGCAGCGTCGAGTGGCTGGGGCAGAGGTCGAGCTCCTCCAGTGTCGGCGCAGACACCTTAGTGACCAGCTCGCAGCGATGCAAGACCTCGGCCGGGGAGTAGGCGATCTGCGCGCCCGCCCGGACGTAGTCCTGGTCGCGGAACATGGCGCCGTCGCCGGCCCCCGTCTCCACCCACACCCGGGTTCCGTGCTCCACCAGGGCGCGGACCACCGACGGCGTCAGCGCCACGCGCCGTTCCGAAGGTGCTTGCTCGCGGATGACTCCAATGTTCATGGGCAGACTTCCGGCCCCTGCTCGCCGCACGGAACGGTTGTGCACGCGAGGTGCCGAAATTCCCGACACCTTGAAGGCTTGTTACGCCGCTTTTCTTGTTTCATCTGGGGCATTTCACCCACATCGGGTGGTATTCTGAGGACAGAATTGAGGCTCGTCAGGTGCGTTTCGATCAGCTCATCCGACCCAGCATGACGGTCCGCGACATCCGCGCTCGCTTCCCGCAAACGGCGGCGGTGTTTGAGGGCCTGCGGTTCCGCGAGTCCTGCGACGACTGCTCGGTCGAAGTTGTGTGCCGCAAGTATGGGCTGAAGACGCAGGACATCATCGAGGCGTTGAACGAGGCGGCGTTCGGAGCATCGAGGAACCAGGCGGATGGGCGTGCCCAGTAGTGCGCTAGGCCAAAAATAGAGGCCACTCAAATGGCGAATGCGGAAGTTGCGAGAGCGATTACCCGGCGTCGTCGGGCCGGAAATTCCGTGCCTGTAATCAGGCCGGACACCGGGGCTTCCTCGCGCATCGACCCCCACTCCCCGCTTCAGGAAATGGTGCTGACCCGATCGAGGCGATCGGCAATAGCTGAAACAGTGTGCTTTCCGCTTCCCGATGGGACCTGGCTCGCCATCCAAGTGCTTCCGGAAAACGCCGCATGCGGCCCGACGAAACGCGAGGCGGAGGAAGCGGTCAGACAGAAAGTGGCGTTGAGGGACCGCACTTTGAGGTCCGACTTCTTCGGTGAACTCGATCCGGCCCGGCTCACCCGGGAGCAGCACGTCGGCGCTGTTCACCGGCTTGGACAGATCCGCAGCATTCCTCAACCCGACCCGGAGGAAGCTGACTGGCTGGCGCGTCAGGTACGCCGATGGCGCAGAGAAGGGGGTTCCGGAACGCGACCGTGAGCTATGTGCTTGTCGACACGGACGTCGTTTCATTCCTCTGAATTGTCATAGCAATGCTCGCGCCTACGAAAAACTGCTTCTTGGCCACACGCCCTTGATCTCCTTCATGACTGTGGCCGAGTTACACCGCGGCGCATTGAAGAGACCAATCGGCGACATTTCAGCCGGATTCCTGGGCTTCAGGTGCTTTCCGCGCAGAGCAGGAGCGGAAATTGACGAGCGTTGCGCTGTCGTTGGTTACCGCAAGAGTAGGAACAGCGGTGAGCGCCCGGATCAGTACCCTTCCTCTTCCAGCCTCACCTTCCCCGCGAAATGCCGGTAAGTGAACACGAAGTAGCCGACGACCAGCGCCATCCCCGGAATCCACCACATCAGGCCGATCTTCAGCCCGTACGGCGCGGCGGCCGTGTTGTGGATGGTCAGGCCGAGTCCCTGGTCCGTGTTCGAGGGCAGCACGTAGGGGTAGAGACCAAACGCCGCGCTGGTGAGCATGCCGAGGAGGTAGGCCGACGACGCGAGAAACGCGCGCCTCTCGCGGCCCTCCCGCCGGCTGAGTAACACAGCGAGCAAGCCGAAGATGGCCATCGCCGGAAAGACGAAGCCCCAGGGATGAGCGGCGAGGTTCGTCCAGACCTGCGGCTGAATGCGGAGCGTGCAATATGTCACCGCCGCCGACAGCAGGGCCACTCCGATCCACGCAGCGCCAGCAACCCGCCGCGCCCGCGCCGCCGTCTCGCCCTCCGTCTTCAGCGCCACCCACAGCGCCCCGTGCTGGGTGAGCGCCAGAAACGCCAACAGCCCGACCAGAACCGTGTACCAGTCCAGAATCCCCACGCCGCCGCGCACATTGAAATTCGTCCACAGCGGGAGGAAGAAGGAACCGGACGCATCGAGCGGAACCCCCCGCACGACGTTCCCCAGCGCCGCGCCGAAGAAGACGGCCAGCAGCCCGCTCGCCAGCGTGAACACCCCGTCCCAGAACGGTTTCCACACCGGGCTGTCCACGTGCCCGCGAAACTCGATCGAGGCGCCGCGCAGGATCAGCAGCCACAAGACGATCATCAGCGGCAGGTAGAAGCCGCTGAAACTCGACGCGTAGAGGCCGGGAAACGCGAAGTACAGCGTGCCGCCGGCCGCCAGCAGCCAGACTTCGTTTCCGTCCCAGACCGGCCCGATGGACCGAAGAACCCGCCGCCGTTCTTCCTCCGAGCGTCCCACGCAGAAGTGCACAATGCCGGCGCCGAGATCGAATCCGTCCAGCAGCACGTAGACCGCGATCATCAGCGCGACCAGCCAAAACCAGAGCGTCTCCATAGCGTCCTCCTCAGTGCGCGCTTCCGGCGCCGTCCGGCCCGTGCTCTATTTCTCTCCGCACGAGGAACAGGAACAGCACGCTCAGCAAGGCGTACACCCCCATGAACCCGATGAGCGTGAACAGCGCGTTGCCCGCCGACACGTTCATCGACGCGCCGTCCCTGGTTCGCATCAGCCCGTAGATCACCCATGGCTGCCGCCCAAGCTCCGCCGTCAGCCACCCGGCGGTGTTGGCGATGTACGGGAACGGCAGCATCAGCAGGATCACCCACAACCAGGTCCGCGAGGCGAACAGGCGGCCTCTCCACAGCTTCCAGACGGAGACGGCCATCACCGCGATGAAGATGGTCCCCAGGCCGACCATGATGTGGTAGCTGTAATACAGCAGCGGGATATTGTCGGGCCACTGGTCCTCGGGGAACGCATCGAGGCCCTTGACCTCCGCGCGCCACCGTTGATAGGTCAGGAAGCTGAGCATCCTGGGAAACTCCAGCGGATTGTCGAGCCTGCGCGCCGCCACGTCCGGCTGCCCGATGAGCGCCAGCGGCGCCCCTTGCTGCGTCACGAACAGCCCCTCCATCGCGGCCAGTGTCACCGGCTGGTGCCTGGCAACGTTCTTGCCCTGCCCGTCGCCGGTCGGAAAAGCCGCGAGGATGGCGGCGGCAAACCCGGTCAGAACTCCCAGCCTGACGAAGGTCCGGCCGTACTCCTCATTCCGCCGGCTGAGAAGATAGAACGCGCCGATCGAAGCCATCACGAAGCTCGCCGTCACCACCGACCCGATCATGTTGTGGGGGTACTGCCAGAGCAGCCATGGATTCAGCATCAGGCTCCAGAAGCTTTCGAGCTGAATCTGGCCGCTCGTGTCGATCCTGTATCCGGTCGGGTGCTGCATCCAGGCGTTGGTCGCAAGGATGAAGAAGCCAGAGAGCCACGAGCCGAGAAAAACAAGGAACGCCGCCCACCAGTGGCCCTTGGGCCCGAGCCGCTTCTCGCCGAACAGGAGCAGGCCGAGGAAGGCCGACTCCAGGAAAAACGAGTACACGCCCTCCATCGCCAGCGTCTGGCCGATGACCCCGCCGGCGGCTTTCGAGAACGCCGCCCAGTTCGTCCCGAACTGGAACTCCATCGGGATTCCGGTGACGACGCCCATGGCGAAATTGATTCCGAAGATTCTGATCCAGAACCGCGCGGAGCGGTTGTAGTGGTCGTCGCCCGTGCGCAGCGCCATCGTCTTCAGAATGACGATGAGCAGCGCAAGGCCCATGGTGAGCTGCGGAAACAGGTAGTGGTAGGTGATGGTGAAGGCAAAATGAAGGCGGTGCAACGCGAGAGCCGAGTCCATAATCCTCCAAAGGTCCAAAACTCGTCCCTGAAGAACCCAGCATAAATCGCAGGCGAGGAACAACGCCAACCGGCTAAGGAGAATCCCCGAGACCGACGATCTGCTGGATTGGACGAAATCGCGGCGCGCAAGTTGCGCACCCGATCTACATTCAGTGATGATTTCCCTAAGAGAAGGAGCTGTCGTGAAAGACGAACTCGTCGTCGTCACCGGAGGCGGAGGCTTTATCGGCGGCCATCTGGTGGCGGCCCTGCGCCGTCAGGGCTACAGCAGGATCCGGTCGGTGGACATCAAGCCGCTGGAGGAATGGTACCAGTGCTTCGACGATGTCGAGAACCTGGTGCTCGACCTGAACATCAAGGAGAACTGCCTGATGGCGGCCGGGGGGGCCTACGAGATCTTCAACCTCGCCGCCAACATGGGTGGCATGGGCTTCATCGAGAACAACAAGGCCCTGTGCATGCTGTCGGTGCTCATCAACACCCACATGCTCCAGGCGGCGCAGCAGTGCGGCGTCGAGAAGTACTTTTACTCGTCCTCGGCCTGCGTCTACAACGGCGACAAGCAGAAGGACATCAACGCGCCGGCGCTCAAGGAAGAAGACGCCTACCCGGCTCTGGCCGAAGACGGCTACGGCTGGGAGAAGCTCTTTTCCGAGCGGATGTGCCGCCACTTTCGCGAGGACTTCGGCCTGCGCACGCGGGTGGCCCGCTTCCACAACGTCTACGGGCCGCATGGCACCTGGGACGGCGGGCGGGAAAAAGCGCCGGCGGCCATCTGCCGGAAGGTGATCCAGGCCAAGCTGTCCGGCAAGCTCGAAATCGAGATCTGGGGCACCGGCGAGCAGACTCGCAGCTTCATGTACATCGACGACTGCCTGGAAGGCATCCGGATGATCATGGATTCCGACATCCTCGAGCCGATCAACCTCGGCTCGAGCGAGTTGGTGTCGATCAACCAGCTCGTCGACATCGTGGAGGAAATCGCGGGAGTCAAACTGCGGAGGAGCTACGACCTCAGCGCTCCCAAGGGAGTGAACGGCCGCAACAGCGACAACACCCTGATCAAGAAGTATCTGAACTGGGAGCCGAGTACGCGCCTGAGAGACGGCCTCGAAACGACTTACGCCTGGATCCACGACCAGTTCATGGCGCGAGTCCGGGGCGAAGCGGCCGTCCACGTGTAAGCCGCGCGGCCGCACAGCCTGAATGACCAAAGTTGCCGAGCCGTGGGACTACCTGGTAATCAGCGCATCGAACCCGGCGCAAGCGCGGTCCTACGAAGCGCAATTGCAGCTTCGCCGGCGGATGGGGTTCCTGCCGGAGGTCGCCGAGGCGCTGGTGATTGCCGATCCTGGCGGGCGTCGCGCCGGCAGCGGCGGCAGCACGCTGCACTGCCTCGTCGAGCTGATCAACCGCGAGCTTGACAAACGCGGCATCGAGGCTGACGGGCCAGATGTGGCGGCTGACATCCTCCGCGATCTCCGGATTCTGATCGTCCATGCCGGCGGCGACTCCCGGCGGCTTCCGGCGTACGGGCCGTGCGGCAAGATCTTCGTGCCTCTTCCGGGCGAGGACGAGAGCGCCTTGGGAACGACGCTGTTCGACCGGCTCGTGTCCATCTTGTTGAACCTGCCCCCAGGCCCGGGCGGAGCGGGGCAGGTGGTCGTGGCGGCTGGAGACGCGCTGCTGCTGTTCGACAGCGAGTCGGTGGATTTCTCCGAGAGCGGCCTGTCGATGCTGGGTTGCCCGGCGGCGCCCGAGGAAGCCTCGCGACACGGCGTCTATTGCCTGCACCCGGACGGCGGCCTGCGGCTCTATTTGCAGAAGCCGTCGCTCGAAGAGCAGGCGGCGGTCGGCGCCGTGAGCCGCGACGGCAAGACAGTTCTCGACATCGGCGTCGCCGGGCTTGACGCAGCGACGGCCGCAGCCCTGCTTCACGTTTTCGGCGCGCAAGGTACCGCCGGCGGGAGGCTGACCTGGTCCGGCCCGCGGGCGCAGGCGGTGCGCACCCATGGGCTGGATCTGTACCGCGAAATCTGCTGCGCGCTGGGGAGCGAAGCGACCGTCGAGCACTACGTGCGGGCCGCACGAGCCGGCGGCTCGGCCTGGAATGAGCCGGTGCTGGCCGCGCTGTTCGCGGAGTTGCGCGTCGTCCGCGCGAACGTCCGGCTTATGCCCCGCTGCCAGTTCCTGCATTTCGGCACGACCGGCCAGTTGATCGTGAGCGGTCTGGCGTTGGTGCAGTGCGACAAAGGACGCGCTCCGGAATCGGCGCGGCTGCGCCTGGCAACCAGCATCGGCTCGGGTGCGGAGGTGACCGGCGGGCCGGCCTGGATTGAAGGCTGCCGCCTGCAAGCGCCGCTTCAACTCGGCGGCAACAACGTCCTGGTGGGCGTGGATAGCGACAAGCCACTCGCGCTCCCCGAGAACGCCTGCCTCGATGTCCTCAGCGGCCGCGGCCGGGACGGGCGTCCGGCGTGGTTCATCCGTTGCTACGGACTGGAGGATTCCTTCAAGGCGGGGGTCCGGCATGGAGCGACTTTCTGCGGAATGCCGCTTGCCGATTGGCTGGAAGCAGCGTGCGTTTCGCCGGCGGATGCCTGGGACGCCGCGCTCGCGGAGGACGATCGCAGTTTGTGGAACGCCCGGGTCTTTCCCGCGGAAGCCGACGCCGCGTCGTACCGCCGCTGGCTCTGGATGTTTCAACTGGATGCAGCGACGGCGGATCAGAAACGCGAATACCTCCGGGCCGATCGCTACAGCGCCGCCGAGATCGCGCTGCTCTCCGATCATGCGGCCTTTCACGAGCGCCGGTCGCGGGTCCGGGCGGACGAAGTGTCGCGCTCGCTGCGCCGCCTGTTCCTCCGCGAGAGTCCCTTTTCGGCCGAGGACCTGGCCCATGCGCTGGAGCACTCGCCCGACCGGGCGGCGCTCGTCGCGAGGGTGCTCGCCGAGGCGCGATGGCACGCCACCGGCGACGGCCTGGAGAGCTTTGCCTTCGGCCGGGTGGTTCATTCGCTCGGGACTGCGATCGCAGAACTGGGCGGACGGAATCGCCTGCCCGACCTCGCCGGGCATCTCGACGAGCAGACGGCCCGGTGGCTGAGCGAACGGGGCCTGACGGTTGACAGCGAAACGACTGTCGAGAAATGGTCGGACCGGCTGAAGGCCGCCGCCTTTCGCGAACTCACTGCCACCATTCTCCAGAGCAGCCTCAGCCGTGTCGGACGCCCGCGGAACGCGCTGCGTCCCGACGAAACGATCTGGGGCCGGGCGCCGGCGCGCTTGGAGCTTGGCGGCGGCTGGACCGATACGCCGCCGTACACGCTGGAGTTCGGAGGCGATGTAACCAACGCCGCGGTGAATCTCAACGGCCAGCCTCCGATTCACTGTTACTGCCGGGTGGTGGAGGAGCCGGTCATCCGGCTGAGTTCGATCGACACCGGCAGGCACATCGAGATCAGCGAACTGACGGAACTGCTCGACTATCGCCGGCCAGGCGACGGCTTTGCGCTCGCCAAGGCGGCGCTGGCCATCTCCGGATTCTCGCCGGAGATCGCGTCCTGGCCCGATGGGGTCGAATTGCCTCAGATGTTGGAGGAGTTCGGCGGCGGCATCGAATTGACCACTCTGGTGGGTATTCCAAAGGGCAGCGGCCTGGGGACGTCGAGTATCCTGGGCGCCGTCATCCTGGCGGTGATCCAGCGCATGATGGGTCGAACCGCGAGCCGGCGCGAGCTGTTCCACGACGTGCTCCGGCTGGAGCAGGCGCTCACCACCGGCGGCGGCTGGCAGGACCAGATCGGCGGAGGCGTGGGCGGAACGAAGATCACCAGCACGGCGCCGGGGCTGATTGCCGACCCTCGTATCCACTATGTTCCCGACGACCTGCTCGACCCGCGGCTCAACGGAGGCTCCACGCTCCTCTATTACACCGGGCTGACGCGCCTTGCCAAGGACATTCTCCAGGAGGTTGTCGGCGGGTACTTCAATCGCAACCGCCGCATCATGACGGCGCTCGCCCAGGAGCATCGCGTCGCGCGCGCGATCGCCGGCGCCATGGCGCGCAAGGACGCCGCCGAATTCGGCCACTACGTCAACGTCGCCTGGCGGCTCCAGCAGGAGCTCTGCCAGGACGTCACGAACGAATCGATCGAGTCGCTGATGGCGCGAGTGAGGCCGCACGTCCACGGAATGCGCATCTCGGGCGCCGGCAGCGGCGGCTTCCTGATGATGATCTGCAAATCTCCCGGCGACGCGGCCAGCGTGCGCGCGATGCTCGACGCCGAGCCTTTGAACGAGCGATCGCGGTTTTTCGACTTCGAGATCAACCACGCCGGATTGGAGGTGACCACATGTTGAGGAATCCTGTGGAATTCGCGGCGGGCCTTCTGCTTCTGGCCGGCGCCCTGTCCGCCCAACTTACGAGCAGAGAATCCAAGCCACTCCGAAGGAAGTGGATCGGGTCGCGGCCGAAGGGCCGTTCCGGGCTTCCTGGGATTCACTGACCAAGGCAACCGGAGGTGTCGTTGCCTCGTGGTATTTCCAGCGCGGCCGAACAGCCGTCACTTCTCGTCAGGTTCGGGCCCGCCCTCGCTAGCGATTCCGGTTCACCTCTTCCAGGAGTTCCTGGAGCACCGGCTCCATATCCTCTGCCGGCAGGACGCTGGCCTTGGAGATTCGGACGAATCGCGCAGGCTCGGCGCTCAAGGCCAGGCTTTGCAGCCGGCCGGAGCGGACATAGGCCGACATGTCCTCGAGGACACTCCGCGGGTCTTTCCCGAAGGCAAGCGCAAACGCCTTCTCCTGCGGGACCTTCCGGTTCAGCAGCGCCACAAAGTGCGGGAACCTCTCCCGATAGCCGGGCGCCATCGTCAGCATGTGAATCAGCCCCCAGCTTTGCGAGTAGTAGACTCCGGCCTGTTCCCGTTCACTGTACAGGAACGCCTGCCGGCCGGCATGCAGAAACGTCTCGGCGGCTAGCAGGGGCACTGCCCCCAGGGTCTTCAAATGATCCCTGGCGGGAACGCCGGCGTACAGCCGGACGCCGTCAGTGACGGTCGTCGAGTAGAACTCCGCCGTGCCCTCCTCGAACCAGTGCGGCAGGTTAGTGCGAAGAGGGTTTAGGACGGCGTGGACATACTCATGAAAAATGATCCGGGACGTGGACCGGCCGGAGTAGCGGATCGCAACGTAATCTCGACTCCGGCCGTGCAGGTAGTAGCCGAGGGCCGTTTCCGTGGAGCGGTAGGGCGCGAAATCCCCAGACGAGCGGAACAGGAAGATGCGCAACGGCGTCGTCGCTCGCGTGGCGATCCCGGAACCCGCGGTCACGGCCCGGTGGGCCTGCTCGAAAAGGACGAGAGTCTCCCGGCCGATCTTATCGCCGGCGTTTGTGTAGAGCTCGAAGCGAGAGGTGGCCAGCCTCAGCCACGGACTCTCAGCCGCCAGCGGGGCCGCCGCGGCGAACAGCGCCATCCAGGCCTTCCACGCGGACCGCCGCCGGAGGAGTTGGCACACTTCCATCGCTTCCTTCCGTGGGTACTGGCTTGCGGTTTCCTTGGCAAGCAAAGGGCCAGGGGACAAGTCTTGCGGATTCAGGTCAGGAGCATGAGTGAGGAAGAGGGTCCTGGGGCTTTTACCCCCATGCTTGGTCTTTTGCCCTGGTACTTACGGAAGCGTAGGACCATAACATCTGTTGATCAAGTTTGAATTACATTGAATCGGAATGAATCACGGTATATTTCTTGAAGCACGTTTGATTACGGATATTGGTAGAGCATTTCTACGTTTTCACATAACTGTGCTCTATTTGAAATCGAGTGTGACGAGGTCTCCAGCCGTGCCGAGTTTCGGGTCGGGCCGGGCGTTGAACTCAGCGACGACCGGCGCTGGCTTCATCGGGCCGCAGCGGAACTCGAAGGTCTGCATCCCCGTGGATTGGAGCCGCCGCGGATCGGCCAAATACAGCCTGGTGATCCGGTCGCCCTCGCGGATGTGAAATCGCGCGGCGTTCCCCAGGCAATCGACACGCTCGATCATGCCTTCCAGCCGGCTGTCCCCGCGCTTTGGCAGCCAGCTTTCCGGGACGAGGACGTCGGGGCGCTTGCCGGGCGATACCGCCGGCGGCGTTTCGGCGAGCCGGATGGCGGCGATCGCCATTTCGGTCTCCTGCGGAGTAACGGCCGCCTGCAAGGCGCGCCGCGCCGCCCGGAGGGCTTGCTCGGCGCGCCCCGCACGATGGCAGGACAGAGCCAGCGCATGCCAGTAATGGGGGCGCCGGGGTAAGACAGAGGCCGCCAGTTCCAGGTGCTGGATGGCCTCTTCATATCGGCCGGCGGTGGCCAGCAGCGTGCCCAGCAGGAACTGCGCGTCGGCGTGCCGCGGATTCAAAGAAACCGCCTCCCGCAGGTTCCGCAAGACCGCCTCGCTGTCCCCGCCGGTATCGCGCAGCAACATCGCATACTCGAGATATGTGCGCGAGTCGCGGCTGCCGAGCCCGATGGCGCGCTCCAGGTGGCGGCGGGCCTCCGCGTGCTCGCGGCGGCTCAGCGCCAGGGTTCCGAGAGAGGTTTCGACTTCAGCCTTCCCGGCGTGCTCGCGGGCGATCCGGCGATACTCGGCTTCTGCGGCGTCCCCCGCGCCCGTCTCAAGGAGCAATTCGGACTTCGCCAGCCGGGCCTCGACATCGGCCAGCGGCGTGGGCGGCGAAATCCGCAGATCCTCGGTTGGCGGAGGATCGAGCTCGACGACCGGCAGACTCCCGGAGGCGACATACCGTGCAAGGTCGTCCAACGCGGCCGCCAGGGACTTGCCGTAGGCTTGCCGGAATGCCTCCACCACCGGCATGCCGTCCTCAAGCAGCCCCGCGAACTTGGGAGTGCCCTCCCGATATGCCGGCGACAGGTTGAGCATGTGCACCAACGCCCAACTCTGCGCATAGAAGACGCTGGACTTGCCCGGGCTGCTGTAGTAGGGCGAGTTCTTGTCGATCGATGCGAGCACGTCCACCGGCAGCCAGGCGCCACGGCCGAGCGCCTGCATGTGCCCGGGAATCGCCCGCCCCACAATCAACCGCGTCGGGGCGGCCTCGATCGTCGAATAGAACTCGGCCGTGCCCTCCTCCAGCCAGCTCGGGAGCCGGGCGCCGGTGTGATACAGGACCAGGTGCACGTACTCGTGGCAGACGATCCGTCCGGTGTCGTCCCCGGAATCTCGCAGGACGATGTAGTTGCGCTCCGATCCGTTCTGGAAGTAGCCGGCGGTCGTCTTGCCGGCTGCGAACGGCCGGAAATCCGCTTTCGACCGGAAGAGGAACACCCGCACCGGCAAAGGGGATCCGGTGCTTCCCGGCGCCAGTCCCCGGAAGACGCGGTGAACCTGTTCCAGGCGCTCGAGCAGCCGCCGCCCGGCGCCGGCGCCGGCATCGGTGTGCAGCTCGAAGTGAGGCGATTGGATCGAAACCCACCGGGTGTCCGCCCGCCCGGCCGGGGCGCTCAGAGCGATAAACGCAAGCAGCCTGACGGAATTCACCGGAGTCTCAACTGATGGGCTGGATTGACCTTGGTCATGTGCTCGCTCACGATCGGGGTCAGGCCCATGATTTATGAAAAGCATAGCACCCCGGGCTCTCATTTCTCTGGATAAGGTGGATAGAAACTTTTGATTGGACCGGCGACGGCCTGTGTCCGTACGCTGGAATTCCGGCGCATGCCGGTTTTGGGAGTATCCGTGTCTCAGGTCGCCTTGCTTCACAGGGTCAGCGGCATCGTCAGCTCGGACCGCGGTCTGGACGAAATGCTCGGCGAGCTGGTGGGCTTGGCGGCGCAGGTGACCGAGTGCGACGCTTGCCTGGTCTATCTTCTCGAGGAGGGCAGCGGAGAGATCGTCCTGCGCGCCTCGCAGCTTCCGCACGCAGCCGAGCTGGGAAGGTTGTCGATCCGGATGGGCGAGGGCGTCACCGGCTGGGTGGCGGAACACAACTCGGTGGTGGCGCTTTCCTCCAACGCTTCTGCTGACCCGCGCTTCAAGCGATTTCCAGGGTTGGTCGAGGACACCTATGAAGCTTTCCTCTCGGTGCCCCTGGTATCGGGCGGGCAGGTGATCGGCGTCATCAACGTACACCACAAGGAGCCGCGCGAGCATTCTCCCGACACGATCGCGCTGCTGGCGTTCATCGGCGAGCAGATGGGCGGGGCGATCGCCAGGTCGAGGCTGGCCGAGGAGAACGCGCGGCTGCTGGAAGAGTCCCTGGAGATGAAGCGCCAGCTCGAAGCGCGGAAACTGATCGAGCGCGCCAAAGGGATTTTGCAGAACCGCTACAGCCTGACCGAGGAAGAGGCCTACCTCAGGCTGCGCAACGAAAGTCGCCGGCTTCGGCGGCCGATGCGGGACCTGGCAGAGGCGATCATCTTAGCGGACGATCTCGGAAGAGCGCCGGAGCCCTCGGCATCCGCCGCCGCGAAATAGCACGTCACTCACCCAGCAACGTCGCAGCGAGAGCCAGGTACACCGCCAGCGTCATCACGTCGGCCAGAGCCAGCACGGTGGGACCCGACGATACCGCGGGATCGAGCTTCGCGCGATGGACGAAACGCGGCATCGCCAGTCCGACGACGGCGCCGGCGGCGGAACCAGCCCAAATGGCCGCCGCGACGATGAAGCCAACCACCGGCGCCTTCAGCCACAGCCAGGCGACATGGCCGGCGATGAGTCCCGATGCCAGCCCAAGTAGCCCTCCGACCTTCAGTTCCGTCCACAGGCCGCGGGTGTCTCGGGGAAGGCGCAGCGCCGACAGTTGGATCCGGTGTAGACCGATCGTCACCGATTGCATCGCGATGCTCTCCGGGACGGCGAGAACCACCGGAATGAAGAACGCCAGCACCACAACCTGACGAAGCAGCAGATCAAAGGCGCCGGTAAGCAGGGCCGCCGCCACGCCTCCGGCGATGCTCGCGGGCAGCCACAGAAACCGCCGTCGAAACCCGTCCCACAGCCCGCCGACTCCCGCCTGCTCGACGTGAATGCCGACGAGTTGGAAGAGATTTTGGGCCGCCTCGTGGCGCTCAAAATCGATGGCTTCTCCGCTGTACTCAACCAGGTCGAGGACGCCGGCCAATCGTCCCTGGTCGTCTACCACGGGCAGAGCCAGCAGACGCCGCTGGTTGAAAGCATGCAGGGCCTCCCCGAGAGTTGCCCGCGCCGGAACCGACACCACGGGTTGCACCATGATCGAGCCGATAGGCGATTCCGGCTGCGCCAGCAAGAGGCGGCGTACCGGAACAACCCCTCGCAGGCGGCCGTCGTCATCGGTGACGTAGAAGTAGACCACTCGTTCTCCGACTGACTCGGCGCGCAGCCGGATCAGCGCTTCGCCGACCGTTTCAGCCGCCAGCAGGCGGACGAAATCGCCACGGCTCAGGGAGGCGACTGGCAGATCGAGATCCACCGAATGGAAGTCGCGTTGTTTCATCGGCTTTGGCCCACCCTCCTCCCTGCTATTCTCAATGAATGAGGCGAGGCAGCGCCGGCCCGCCTGGAATCGGGCTTGGACGGAACAAATGCAGGGGGACGCTCGTCAACTATTGAGAATGAGGACGAGTGCGTCTTTCACCGAGGGCGTCGTCGTGGCCGCCGGCTCCCTGCGCTCCAGCAAGCTTCGCAGCTTCCTCACGCTGCTCGGAATCATCCTGGCCACCACCACGCTGATCGCGGTGATGGCGGTCATCGAAGGCATGGACCAGTACATCGCCACCCAGGTGTCGGACATGGGCGCCGACGGGTTCCGCGTCCGGCGGCTGGCGATGATCGGCCAGTGGGATCCGAAGAAGTACCTGGAGATGCGACGGCGCAACCCCGAGCTGACCGTCGACGAGTACGATTTCCTGCGGTCCAAAGTGACCCTGGTCCGCGAGATCGGCATGGAAGCCTGGAGGGGCGTGTCGGTCCGCTATGGGAACGACTCGGTGGAGGATATCGGCATGCGGGGAGTCACTTCCAACATGGGGGTGATCACCAACACCCAGACCGCGATGGGCCGCTTTATTACCGACGCGGAAAATCGGAAGCGGGTCAACGTCGTCTTCATCGGCGCCGACTTGCAGCAGCGCTTTTTCGAGGGCGTGGACCCGATCGGGAAAACGATCCAGCTCAACGGCATCCCGTTCACGGTGGTTGGCGTGGCCAAGGCGCAAGGCTCGGTGTTCGGCCAGTCGCGCGACAACTTCGTGATGATCCCGGTCGACACCTTCTTCAAGATGTACGGATCGAGAATGGGTCTCGGGTTCAACGCGCTATCGATCGACCAGGCACATTACAACCAGGCGCAGGACGAGGTGCGCATGCTGTTGCGCGCCTACAGGGGCTTGAAGCCGAACGAGGAAGACAACTTCAGCATGTTCGGCTCGGACACGCTGGTGGACGCCTGGAACCAGCTCACCAAGGTGATCGCCTCGACGGCGGTGGCGGTGGTATCGGTGTTCATGGTGGTGGGCGGCGTGGTGATCATGAACATCATGCTGGCGGTCGTGACGGAGCGGACGCACGAGATCGGCATCCGCAAGTCGGTGGGCGCCCGGCGGCAGGATATCCTGAACCAGTTTCTGGTGGAATCGTCGATGCTGTCGGCCGCTGGCGGCGTGATCGGCGTGCTGCTGGCCTGGGCCATCGCCATCGTGGTGCGAAGCTACACGCCGGTGCCGATGGCGCTGCCGGCGACGGCGGTCGTGCTGGGAACAGGGCTTTCGGCGGCGGTAGGCCTTTTCTTCGGGCTGTATCCGGCGCAGCGGGCGGCGAAGATGGACCCGATTGAGGCGTTGAGGGTGGAGACATGAGCTGGTCGGAGGTGCTTTCGGCGGTGCGGATGGCGCTGGCCACCATCCGCGAGCACAAACTGCGCAGCCTGCTGACCGTGCTGGGGGTCATCATCGGCACCGGAACGGTGATTGCCGTCGGCTCGATCATCACCGGCGTGGACGGCGCGATCACGAACATCACCAAGGCTTTCGGGCCGGACACGATCATGGTGTTTAAGTTCAACTTCGGTTTCCGCGGCCATATCACCCACGAGGAATGGATCCGAAAGCCGCTGACGTGGGAGAACGCCCGAGCGATCCGGGAGCGGTGCCCGTCGGTGGCCCACGTGGCGCCCTGGCTGTTCAGCCCGAACATGTTCCGCGGTCTCGACCGCGCCCGCTACAAGGCCAACGACATGTACGAAATCGAGTTCGCCGGAACGGAGGAGAGCTACGCCGTCGGCGGCACCGAGCGGATGAAGTACGGCCGCTTCTTCACCGACGTCGAGAGCATGCAGCGGCGGCCGGTGATCGTCATCGGCGAGGACGTCCAGAAGGCCTGGTTCCCGAACGTGGATCCCATCGGCAAGTGGATCGAGGTCAACGGGCACATGTTCGAGATCGTCGGCGTGATGGGGCGGCCGTCGTTCTCGTTCCCCGGCCAGGAAGACAAGCGATTCCTGCTGCCGTATTTCACGATGCGCAAGATGTTCCCCAATGCCAAGGAGCACATGCTGGTGGTGGTCGCGCAGCCGGGCATGGTCAACAAGGCCCTGGACGAAACGAAGGTCGTGCTACGGCAGGAGCGGCGCGTGCCGCACGACAAGCCGGACAACTTCTGGATGTCCACCGGCCAGCAGATGCTCGAGGACTTCCACAAGATCACCGCCATGGTGGCGCTGGTGATGGTTGTGCTGAGCTCGATCGGGCTGCTGGTGGGCGGCGTCGGCGTCATGAACATCATGCTGGTTTCGGTGACGGAACGGACCCGGGAGATCGGCGTGCGCAAGGCGGTCGGCGCCAAGCGCAGCGACATCGTGGCCCAGTTCCTGACCGAGGCGGTGGTGCTGACGGCGCTTGGCGGGCTCCTGGGCATGTTCTTCGGATGGCTGATCTCGCTCGGCTCGCGCATGGTCTTTCCGAGCCTGCCGACCTCGGTGCCGCTGTGGACGGTGATCATGGGGATCGCCGTGTCGGTTGGCGTGGGGCTGTTCTTCGGCGTGTGGCCGGCGACCAAGGCGGCGCGGCTGGACCCTGTGGTCGCCCTCCGTTACGAATAGGGGATCGCCCGGCGCCCCAACTCGCCCGTCCTGCGCTTCGGCTCGCCCGCCTTCAACCCCTTACATTACAGCGCTTTGGCGAATCGACTTCCTGCGAAGTCGACCGACGGCTGTCAACTCTTGACTTCCGTCAATTGGCAAGCGGTCAAACCTCGCGTATTATATGGCTGATCGGCCGGGAGGACGTCATGACTACTAGGGGAGTAAGCGCCGATCCCACGTCGGGTCTGTTCGGAGGAATTGTCAAATGGCCGCTGTTGCTCTGGACGGCCATGGTCGCCCTTGGGGCCGGCATGGACTGCAACCAGTTGCCGCCGCCGGACGCGGGGAAGAGCTTCTTCGCCAACTTCCTCAACGAATGTTACGTGATCCGCCTCACCAGCGGTGTTGCTCCAGGGTTCGCCGGAGACACCAACGCCCTCTACTCAGCACTTTACTATCGCGTCGATCCCCGATACGAGCTGGTCTTCCTCGGAGGCTACCCAAACGCCCGGTTCATGTCGTGGGCGATCTATGATGACCACGAAGCCAACCTCGGCTGGCTGGCTGGCTGATTTTCAGATCGAACCGCTCTCCCCGGCGTTTGTCAACCCGTATCGCCCAGGAACATCATTCCGAGACAATCAACGATATGCCGTGGTGGTCGGGATGGGCGGCGTGCAGCCTCCGCCGGAGGCGGTCACGCCGGGATGCAGCCTCGACGGCTTCAATGTCCACGTCAACTTCCTCGACGCCTCGATGCGGCACACGGGCCTGAGCTGGGATGGGGCGCCGGACGTCCCGCCCTGGTTTCCGGATCACGAGGAGGGCGCAAACACGGCCGGAGCCGTGCTGTTCCGCCGCTACTTGAGCATACCTTCGGCAACCACATTAGAAAAGCCGGTTGCATTTCTGCGCGACCTGTCCAACGGGTGCGCCGTCCCCACCGCGCAGGCCCTTCAAACCTTGGGCGTGGTAACGCAAAGCAGATCGACCTATGTAACCTGGGTGCATCGGGAGCAGGAGGATGCCCACTGGTACTACGTCAACCAAGTCCTTCCCCGGCTGTGTTACGGCCTGGATGTGGGAAACATGCTCCTTTGGCTGCGCGGCGCCGAATACCTTCCGGGCTCGAACCCGGATGCGGCGTACCTGTCAGCGAAGTTTCAACTGACGGGTCCGCAGCCGTGGTTCATGCGGATCCGGCTGAGGCTTCCCGTCATGCCTTCGATACCTTGCTCCACTGGCTGTTCGCTGAATGGGACCGAGGAGCTGAGGTATTGGAGCCTCTCGTTTCAAAACAAGAACTTCACCTTGGCCAGCCTAAGCGATCGGGATCTTGTGACGGACGCCGAGGGCTTTGCCACGCTCATCGTGGGCCTCGGGTCTCCGCCTCCGGAGTGGGTCACGCCGGCCAACGGCTACACCTACTTCGACCTGTCGCAGATACCCGACTACCTGCTGATCTCCGCTCTGAACATCCGCAGCATCCTGCCTTCCGCGAACTTCCAGTGCGTCTCGCACGTCCTCGGCTTCCGGACGGGTGAGTACGATTCGCTGGGCGGTCTCATGGGGGAATACGCCCCGACCGTGGACTTTCTCCTGGCGGACGAGATACCCCCGCAGACGGAGCCGTTGCGTGAGGCCAGCATGTGCGGCGTGCTGCCGCCGGAGCTTCCCGTGCCGTGCACAACCTTCTACCAGCCGCCAGCCCCGTGAGCGGACCCGGCGTGCCGTAACACCAGTTACCATGGTGGTCTTCATCCTCTTGGACCACCGATGCACAACCGTCTCACCCTCACCCAAATGGCCGCCCGGGTCCGCTCGGGCCTGTTTTCGCCGGTCGAACTTGTCGAGGCCCATCTGTGGCAGATTGAGAAGCTGAATCCTAAGCTCAACGCGTTCGTTGCGCTGTTCGCCGAGGAAGCGCAGCAGCAGTCCCATCACGCGGCGCGCGCGGTATCTCGGGGCGACGCCCTCGGGCCTCTCCACGGCGTGCCGGTCACCGTGAAGGACAGCTTCGACATGGCCGGTCTGCCAACACTTTGCGGCAGCCGGTTCCGGCGCGACCACCGGGCCTCTTCGGACTCGACCGCGGTGGCTCGCCTCAAAGCCGCTGGCGCGATCATCCTCGGAAAGACCAACACCCCCGAGTTCCTGATGAACTACGAGACGGACAACCACATCGTGGGCCGGACCAACAGCCCGTGGGATCCGGCACGGACGCCGGGGGGGTCGAGCGGCGGCGAAGCGGCGCTGATCTCGGCCTGTTGCTCCTCCGGCGGGATCGGCAGCGATGGCGGGGGCTCCGTCCGCATTCCCGCGCACTTCTGCGGAATCTCCGCGCTGAAGCCGACACCCGGCCGCGTTCCCGCCTCTGGCCATTTCCCGGAGATCGGGCATCCCGGCGGACTGCTCGGCGTCGCCGGACCGATGGCGCGGACGGCCGAGGACCTTCGATTGTTGTTCGAGGTGCTCTCGGGCCACGACGACCAGGATCCCTTTTCCGCCCCCGTGCCATTGCGCACACCGGATCTGGCTGGCCTGCGGGCCGGCGTCTGGGAGCAGTTCTACCAGGTCCCCGTGCAGCCCGCGATGAAGGAGGCGGTGCGCCGGGCAGCGTCGATGCTCGGCGAGATCGGCATACCGGCCGAGCCGTTCGAACCGCGTGGCCTCGAACGCGCGCCGAATCTGTGGTGGTTCTTCTTCGGACAGTTGAATGCCCCGTTGATCCGTCAACTGGTGGGCGACCGCGAAGACCAGGCCCACTGGACCGGCATCGAAATCATGAAGCAGACCGAAGCCCAGCCCGCCCCGACGGCAATGCAGATCCTCGAAAATCTCACCGCCCGCGACCGGATGCGTGCCGCGGCGCTGCGGCAGATGCGCGAGCACCCGATCCTGCTCACCCCGGCGTGCGGGGTGGCCGCCTTCCGGCATCGCGAGCGCCGCTGGCAGACGCCCGAGAAGGAGATCGGCCTGTTCGAGGCGATGATGCCGGCAACCATCTGGAATCTGCTCGGCTTTCCCGCCGCGGTGATCCCATTCGGGATGACTGAGGATGGCTTGCCCGTCGGTGTCCAACTCGTGGGCCGCCCGTACGAGGAGGAAGTGCTGCTGGGGGTCGCCGTGCGGCTGGAGGAAGCCCGCGGCCCGTTTCCGAGCCCGCCGGGGGTGTAGTACCTGTGTGCATGACTGGCTCTTAGCGGCTGGTCGTCTTTGCCCCTCGATTCTTGATCTTTGCCTTGCGCAGGCCAAAGGCCTGCGACCCGGCCCATCAGGCGGCACCACGCTATAATACCCACCAGACCATTCCGCGCAGGCTGCCATGGCTTACGTTCCTGGGTGCCAGCACGATCTCTTTCTCAGTTACGCCCACGACGACGATCCCGCCTGGATCAGAGCGTTCCGCGAGGGCCTCTGCCGGCGGCTGCGCGAGCAACTCGGGCACGAGGTCTCCGTCTGGCAGGACGCCAACAACCTCCGCCTCGGCCAGAACTGGGTCGAGGAGATCGAAGCGGCGCTTCAGCACACCGCGGCGCTGATCGCCATCTGCTCGCCGGGATATTTCAACTCGCCGTGGTGCCGGCGGGAGCGCAACTACTTCCTCGGCCATTACGGCGGACTGGCCGGCCTCAAGGCCGGCAGCTACTACCGCTTCCTGAAAGTCGTGAAAACCCCGGCTGAAAGCCAGGCCCATCTGCACTTCTTCCCCGAACTCCAATACGCGCCGTTCTTCCGCCAGGCCGAAGACGGCCCGGGCGAGATCGAGTTCGAGCCGGGCAGCGACGACTTCCGCGCCAGGATCCGCGAGACCGCCCAGGCTGTAGCCGCTTTGCTCCGCGCGATGCGCCGCAGGCGCGAAGCAGTCTTCGTGGCCACGCCGGCCGATGACGCCGCCGCGCCCTGCGAGGAACTCGTGAACGAGCTGCACGACCAGGGCTTCAACGTCCGTCCGGAAGAGCAGCTCGACGGGTCGTTCTCCGGCGAGTTCATCCGCGAGCAGATCGAGCCGGCCAGGCTCGCGGTGTTCCTGCTAGCGGCCCGCTATGAGGAAACGGTCCGCCGCCAGCTCGACCTTGCCAAGGAGCTCGGCAAGTCTCTGGTGTTCTGGCTTGACGACCGCGCCGGTCAAACCGCCGACGCCAAGCAGGCGGAGCTGCTCCGATCGATCCGTAACGGAGAGGGGTTGGGTCCGGGCTTCGTTCTTCTCGACCGCGCCTCGAGCCGCGACTTGATCCGGGAAGTGCTGGACCTGTTGCGTCCGCGACCGGCGGTCCCGGTCCCAGCCAACGGGGCCGAAAGCCGTGTGTACCTGCTCTACGACACGTCCACACGCGAGGACACTGTCTTTGTGGGCCGCCTGCGCGACATCCTGCGCGAGCGGAAGCTGACGGTGTTCCTTCCGCAAACCAGCGCCATCGACGTGTCCGACCGGCTCCAGCGCCATCGCCAGTTTCTGCGCGATTGCGACGGCGTGCTGGTGTATCGCGGTGTGGCGTCGCCGCCGGACCGTTGGCTCTCGCAGACGCTCCAGGACGTACTGTTTGCTGAGGACCAGCTCTGCCGGGACAAGATGGCCGCGAAGGCGTTCCTGCTCGCCGATCCGTCCCCGGCGCGCCGGTTCGAGCCCAACATCCAGGTGATCCCGCGGCCGGACGACCTCGCTCCCGTTCACCTGCAATCGTTTTTCGATTCGCTGCGCCAGGGGAGGAGCGGCTATGCCGGCAACTGAGTTTGCCTCGCTGCTCGGCCTGGAGGGGCCCTACCCGGGCTTGCGCCCCTTCGAATCCCACGAGGCGTCGTTGTTTCACGGCCGGCAGGCGCACACCGACGAACTGCTGCGCCGCCTCGCCACCAACCGCTTCCTCGCTGTCGTCGGCACGTCCGGCGGAGGAAAGTCGTCGCTGGTAAGAGCCGGCCTGTTGCCCGCGCTCTACCGCGGCTACCTTGTTGGCGCCACCTCGCGCTGGCGCATCGCGGTGATGCGGCCCGGCGATGCCCCGATGGACCGGCTGGCGAAGGAACTCGCCGCGCAGCAAGTGGTCGGAGATGTGGCCTCCATCGGGGAAACGCTGCGCCGTTCCAGCCTCGGTCTCGTCGAGACCGTGCGCCGGATGGAAGGCGGCGAGGGTGAAAACCTCCTGCTGGTCGTCGACCAGTTCGAGGAACTGTTCCGGTTCCAGCGCGAGCGCCGGCACCAGGATGGAGGCGCCGAGGCCGCGTTGTTCGTGGCCTCGCTGCTCGAAGCCGCGGAGAGCTTCCACGGCCGGGCCTACATCGTGCTCACCATGCGCTCGGATTTCCTCGGGGATTGCGCCGGATTCCCAGGACTGCCGGAGGCGCTGAACCGCAGCCAGTATCTCGTGCCACGGCTAAGCCGCGAACAGCGCCGCGAGGCGATCGAGAACCCCGTGCGGATCTTCGGCGCCCGGATCACGCCGAGGCTCGTGCAACGGCTTCTGAACGACGCCGGCGACGAGCCCGATCAGCTCCCGGTTCTCCAGCACGCCTTGATGCGAACCCACCGGAAGTGGAGGCAGGATGGCGGCTGCGGCGACATCGATTTCGAACACTATGAAGCCATCGGCGGCATCGGGCGCGCCCTGAACAACCACCCCGAAGAGATCTGCCGAAATCTGCCGGGGACCGCCCAGCCCTGTGTGGAAAGGGTCTTTCGTTGTCTGAGCGCGATGGAGGGCGGCCGTGTGGTCCGCCGTCCCGTCCGCCTGGAGCGTCTCTATGACGTGGTTGGCGCACCGAACGACAAGGCGAAGGAAGACGTGAACCGCGTTATCCGCGAGTTCTCCGCGCCGGAGAACTCGTTGCTGGTGAGCACCACCGGGCCGGACCTCCGGCTCGACTCCATCATCGACGTCTCCCACGAAAGCTTCATCCGCAACTGGCACGTGCTCCAGCTCTGGCTGCGCAGGGAAGCGGAAAGCGCCGACTGGTTCCGGAGCCTGCGCGAGGACACCGTGCGCCGCCGCGCCGGCCAGGCCAGCCTCTGGCGCGATCCGGAACTGAGCCGGGCGCTCGAATACCGCCGCAGCGGTGTGTGGACCCGCGCCTGGGCCGAACAGCACCTGGCCGGCGGCGACACCACCTTCGACGAGGTCGCCGCGTTTCTCGACGAAAGCAACCGGCAGCAGTTGGCGGACCGGCGCCGGGAGGCAATTCGCCGGTGGTCGCTGGTCGCCGCCTTGACCCTGGTCCTGCTGGCCGGCGCCGCGGCGATGGCGTTCTACTTCCGGGCGCACGAATCGGAGAAAGACGCCGCCGACGCGCGGCTCGCAGCATCGAAGGCCGTCACCGACGCGTACAATCAGGGCGAGTTTCTCCGCCGCCAGCTTGAGGAAGCCAGGGCGACGATGAGCCAGACGGGCAAAAGCCAGGCCGAGCGCGATCAGCTCAACAAGAAGTTGAAAGAGCTGGAGCGCCAGTTCAATGAATCCAGGGATCGCGAGGCCAAGGCCAGGGACGCGCTGATGCAGCAAAACGTCTCGCAATCGGCGAAGGAGTCCGAGTATGGCGCGGCGCTGAAGCAGATCGCCAGCCTCCAGGCGCAGCTTCACGCGCTCCGCGACGAGCGCGACGACCTCCAGCAGCAGGTCGACACCTACGCTACGGTCCAGGTCAAAGATGCGGGTTACTGGCGCAGCCGGTTCGAGGAAGCCGAAGCGAAGTTGAGCGCCGCCTCCGCCGGTGAGCCTGTTGTCCTGGCGCTGGCGCAGTACTCGGCGATGCTGGTGCGAGCCCGGCCGTTCGCAGGCCAACTGGCGCTGTTTGTGGACGATCTCCGCCGGATGGCGAACTCCAAGGCCTGGCTGTTCGTGATGCACGGCTCGCATCAGATCAAGGAAGGCTTCGACGATGAACCGGGGCCGTCCAAAGACCTGCTGCGCCGGTTGAGCCAGCGCGTCAAGTGTCCCGGCCAGAACATCGACGACTACGGCGGGATCTGGTGCTTCGAAGTCAACAAGCAGCGGACCAATGCGTACACCGAGCGGGTCGGACAATTTCGGGCCGGGGCGATCGTCTACCAAATCACCACCACCGGATGGACGCAGAACGCCCGCCCGGGCGGCTCGGACGTGCTGACGCTGGTGATCTCTCCGGTGCGCGCGGCCGCGTTGAAGGCGGGCAAGTAGCGGTCGAGGTTCACCGTTACGCGAAAAACCGTTCCCTGATTGGAGGAATCCTGTTGAGCGGAGAGGCCAAGCGGGAGCAGCAGCAGAAGCAGCGGGGAACATGCCAGGTGTCTCACCGGCGGCTCCTCGTCATCCCCGGCCGCCAGGCCGCCGCTATACTGGAACTATTCCATGCGCTGGACTCGGAGGGCCGCTCTTTCCGTCTTTGCCGCGCCTGCGGCGCGTCTGCTCGCCCAGGGTGTCGCCACCCGCGGCGTCAAGCCGATGCCCCGCGGCAAGCCCTCGGGGCTGCCGTTCCACGCCCGGTTCACCGACGTGGCCATGGAGGCCGGCCTGACCGCGCCGGTGATCTACGGTCCCGTCGACCACAAGGACTACATCCTCGAGACAATCGGCTGCGGGGTGGCGTTTCTCGATTACGACAACGACGGCTGGCTGGACATTTTCGTGTTGTGCGGCACCCGCATCAACGGCGCGCCGGAGGGCGCGACGAACCGGCTGTATAGGAACAACCGGAACGGCACTTTTGCCGATGTCACGGAAAGGGCCGGCCTGCTTCGCACGGGTTGGGCCTCATCGGTCACCGTCGGCGACTATAACAACGACGGCTTCGAGGACTTGTTCGTCACTTACTGGGGCCGGAACGTCCTGTACCGCAACAATGGCGACGGCACGTTCACCGATGTCACGAAGGAAGCCGGACTGCTCGATGCGCGGACGCGCTGGGGCGCCGGGTGCGCGTTCCTTGATTACAACCGTGACGGGCATTTGGACCTGTTTGTGTCGAACTACCTGGAGTTCGACTTAACGAAAGTCCCTAAGCCCGGCGGCAACACGAACTGTAATTGGAAAGGGATTCCCGTCAACTGCGGCCCACGCGGGCTGCCGCCGGCCGGCCACAGCCTGTACCGGAACAACGGCAACGGCACGTTTACCGACGTGAGCCAGGCCGCCGGAATCTCCCGGGCGACCGGCACGTATGGAATGACAGTGGCGGCGGCGGACTTCGACAACGACGGCTGGCCCGACATCTACATCGCTTGCGACTCGACGCCGAGCCTGTACTTCCGCAACCAACATGACGGCACCTTCGCCGAGGAAGGCCTCGAGCGCGGGATCGCGGTGAACGAAGACGGCATGGAGCAGGCCGGCATGGGCCTCGGCATCGGAGACTTTGACCTCGATGGCAACCTCGACATCTTCAAGACGCACTTCAGCGACGATACCAACGTCCTGTACCGCAACAACGGCAAGGGAGTGTTCGATGACGTGACGATCCGGTCCGGGCTGGCCGTTGAGACGCGGTTCATCGGCTGGGGCGCGGGGATCGCTGACTTCGACAACAACGGCTTACCCGACCTGTTCTTTGCCACCGGCAGCGTGTATCCCGAGGTGGAGAAGAAGCTGCCGAACTACCCCTACCGG
>CAZACK010000020.1:6616-63691 GCA_964483455.1 uncultured Solibacteraceae bacterium | reverse complement strand
GACCGATACGAGAATCATGGTGGACACCTTTGCGTTCATAGCTGTACCTCCCCTGTCCTACATGCACTTGCATCAGTTGTAGTCACAGCAAACTGACGTATAGCCAATGTCTTCAATCAAGTAGCAGCTTGCCGGCGCGGTCGAGCTTGTCGACCCAGTTGAAGTCGAAACAGTAGTGGCGGTGGGTTTCCGAGATCTTCGGCACGGGGATTTGGGCAAGGGCAAAGGACGCCAGGAAAAGAAGGACCGGCAGTGCCGCGCAGAGCTTCATAAGCTAAACCTCCATCAGTGCAATTTCCAAGCGCTTACGAATCTAGCACAGCGCGGGTGCGGGCCTGGAGTTCCAGCGGATCACCAATAGCGCTTTCGGATACGAAACACCTGTGGCACAATTGTTAAGCGCTTGAAGGAGGCGAAATGGCTCGTCTGGCCCTCGTTGGATTGTTCCTGTCTTTGCCGCTCCTGGCGGCTGACCCCGAAATCAATCGCGCTCCCTGGTACAAGCCCCCGCAGTTGTTCGTGATGACCGGGTTCATCGCCAACAGCACGACCGGCGTCTGGGGAGCGGACTTCCTGTTCGAGGGCGAGTGGACGCCGGAGCGGCAGCAGGCGGCGCTGGCGAAATGGAACAAAGGCCTCGGCCGCAGCTATGACGCCGACCGCACCATCCGGCTGTTCAAGGAGGCCGGCGCCAGCGGCGTCATCTTCTATGACAAGTGGCACGACGGCCTGGTTAACCACGACACGAAGCTGACGGGCTTCAAGACCAAGCGGGACCTGGTGCGCCCGACCGTGGACGCGCTGCGGAAACACGGAATGAAGACCGTCATCTACTACTCCGTCGGCCTCGACTACAACCCCGAGCCGAAGTTTCAGGACTGGGCGTGCCGCGATTCGGACGGCAAGCCGCTTGGCATGGCGTTCACATCCGACTGGCTGTCGTTCCACTCGCCGTACCGCCGCTACGTGATCGAGCATTTGATCGAGCTGGCGAAGCATTACGGTCCGGTGGAAGGCTTCTGGCTCGATCTCTACACGCAGCCGAGCCCGCTGTACCGGATCACTCGCATGCGCGGTCCGGAGTTCTCGCACGACCGTTACACGCTCAAGGCGTTCGAGGAGAAGTACAAGAAGCCGGCCTCGAAGGCAACCGACGCCGAGCTGGAGAATTTCATCGTCGAGTCCATGCGGGACTTCCTGCTCGATATCCGGCGGGACGTATCGGCTGCCCAGCCCGGCGTGAGCTTCACCTGGAACGGCGCCGGCATGGACGACATCGCGCGCCCGAAGCGCGCCCGCCGGATCGCCGCCCCGGCGGACTTTTTCTCGATGGAGGGCCACAGCATACCGGGCATCGACCGCGGCGCGCGAGCGGGCCACGCGATGGACCGTCCGTTCGAGGTAGGGATGCTGTTGAACTCCTCGTGGTATGTGCCGATGGAAGACAAGGCGCCGCCCGCCGCCATGTCCGAAGAGGAGGCGATCGTCTCCGCGGCTACGGCGTGGATACAGGGTTCGAATGTCTACGCGGCCATGACGCCGGGGCACTCGGGGGTGTTCGACGAGAACGGCGACCTCCGGCTGTTGCGGGCGGTCGGTGGATGGCTGAAGAACAACCGCGACTGGCTGTCCGGTGCGACGCCATATGCTGACGCCGGCATCCTGATGGGCAATCCCTCCGCCGAGGTGGATCGCATCCCGACGCTCGGCGAACTGTGGCGGCGCTCTCACCGCGCGGTGATGGACGAGGCGGTGCAGTCTGGGGACCGGCCCGGACAGGGCCCGGACCTAGGGCTGCGGAGGGCCGGCTACTTCACGGAGTCGGTTGGCGGCGCGTTTGCGGCCCGCGCGTTCGACCTGGCGTCCTACCGGCTGCTGGTGCTGCCGGAGACCGCCCTGGTGGATGACTCCCTCGCCCGGCAGATCCGCGACTACGTGCGCAATGGAGGCAAGCTGCTTGCCTTCGGCCATGCCTCGCTGTTCGATCAGAACGGCGTCAAGCGCGGCCAGTTTGCACTGAACGACGTCTTTGGCGCGGACTACGCGGGCGCGCTGCCGGGCTACAAGCAACTGGCGCTCGCGCCGGGGTCCGGGCTGACGTCGAGCTTGCCGCTGAATCCGGGCGCTGTTTCGGTCAAGGCGACTACGGGGGAGGTGCTGGCCACATGGGCGTCCGCGGGCCAGGCTCCCGCCATCCTCGAGAATCGCTTCGGCAAGGGTCACGTGATCTACACGAGCGCGGAGGAAATCGCGTTTGGCGAAGGCAGCGCACTGCTCGAGGAACTGGCGGCCCGTCTGATCGGCGCGCCGCCGGTGACGTTGCGGTCAACCCGGGAGTACACGCTCCTCATAAACCGCGGCGGCGGCGCTTTGGTGCTCTACCTGCTCAACCGGAGCACCGGCTCGCGAACGTCCGTGGGATCGTACGTCGCCACGAAAGAGGGACAGGGTCCGTTCGCCGGCGGAGAGAAAGTCCGGATCACGCTCGACCCGGCGATCCTCGGCGACATTCGAAGCGTTCAAGTCATCCCGTCCGCGCGGCCCGTGGAACTCAGCCGCCGGGCGGGCAGCGTTCAGATCCAGGTTGAGGCGGCGCCGTCGGTGACGGCATTGCGGCTCAGCCGTTAATGGAAAGGAAGAGCTTCATGCGAAAACCAATTGTCGCTGTTCTCGTATTGATTGGCCTGTGCGTCTGCGCCGCGGCTGCGGCCGCGCAAACCGATGCCGAACGGACCGCCTGGTACCGCGAGGCCAAGTTCGGAATGTTCATCCATTGGGGGCCGTACTCGCTGGCCAGCGTCGAGGCGTCCTGGCCGATCATGGTCCCCTCCGTCAAGAGGTGGGGCGCCATCACTGAGGCCGAGTATCGCGATCTGCCCCAGCGCTTCAATCCGGTGCAATACGATCCGAAGGCCTGGGTCCGGCTCGCCAAGGCCGCCGGCCAGCGCTACATGGTGTTCACCAGCAAGCACCACGACGGCTTCTGCATGTTCGACTCGAAGCACACCGACTATAAGATCACCAACACGCCGTACGGAAAGGACATCGTGGCGCAGCTTGCGGCGGCGGCCAAGGCGGAGAAGATGCCGCTGGGCTTTTACTATTCACCGCCGGACATGAATCACCCCGGCTACCGCGATACCAGCAAGCCTTCGAGCCAGGGCTGGCACGGCGAGCCGCAGCGGCCGGAGTGGGCTTCGTATCTCGACTACATGGACAACCAGCTTCGCGAGCTGCTCACGAAGTACGGCGACGTGGTGATCATCTGGTTCGACGGGCTGGACAAGCAGGACAAGTACAAGGGCCAGCGGTTCCACGACACCATCCACCAGCTTCAGCCGCGCTGCCTCATCAACAACCGCGTCGGGCTTCCGGGCGATTACGACACCCCGGAGCAGTTCATCCCCAAGGCCATCCCGACCAAGAAGAAGCCGGGGATTCAAGGTGTCGAGCCGCCGAAGGACGAGAAGGACATCGGCGCGGTGCCGGATCCCGCCGATTTCCGCCTTTGGGAAACCTGCATGACGATCAACAACACGTGGGGCTACAACAAGAGCGACACCCAGTACAAGTCGGCCACGACCTTGATTCGGACGCTGGTCGAGGTGGCGAGCAAGGGCGGCAACTTCCTGTTGAACGTCGGGCCGACGCCGGAAGGGACCATCCAGCCGGAGTTTCAAGAACGGCTGCTGGAGATCGGCAAGTGGATGAAGGTCAACGGCGAGGCGATCTACGGAACGACGTACGGCCCGCTGCAAACGCTGCCTTTCGGCAAGACCACGGCCAAGGGGAAGACGGTCTATCTGCACGTGTTCGACTGGCCGCAGGGCAAGCTGGAAGTCCCGGGGCTGAAGGCCAAGGTCGCGAAAGTGACGCTGCTGGCGGGCAAGAAGGCCTTGAAGTTCGACCAGGCGGGCGACAAGCTCGCCATCGACGTGCCCGCCCAGGCGCCGGATCCGCACGCCAGCGTGCTGGCCATTCGGACGAATTAGCTCGCGTCATTACGGTGACAGGCTACGTAATCCCCATTTCCGCGGGCCGGACAGCCTCGCGACTGGCTCGAAACCGGGGATTGCGTAGCCTGCCACCGCATTTCCGTGTTAGAAGGGAGTCATGCCCCGTGCCATCGCCGGTCGCCGCCGCAACTGGAAACCCGTCCTCCTGATTGCGCTCGCTGTCCTCCTGTTCGGCAGCCGCATCATCGCCAACTACGTCATCGAATACCAGTGGTGGAAGGAGCTGAACCAGCTCCCCACCTGGATCGACATGCTGCTGTACAGCATCGCGCCCATGACCGTGGCGACTCTAGTGACGTTCGCCGCGTTCTGGACGTCCCACGCGCGCGCGATGAAGTCCACCGGCCGGAGCCTCGGCGACTATCGCGGCTACGCCATTGTGTCCACGCTCGCCCTGTTCCTGCTGAGCCTGTTTGTCGCCGGTCTGAGCATCGACACCTGGACCGTGGTTCGCTACTTCGGCGGCCGCAACCTGCCCGCCGGAGCCACCGAGTGGCGCGACGCCGTCTTCAACCAGCCGCTGCGCTTCTACCTGTTCGACCTGCCGTTCTACTCGCTGCTGCGGCGATTCGTGCTCGCCCTCGCTGTCGTCACCGCGATCGTCTACTGGCTGACGGTGCGCGGATGGAAACTGCAAGCCGACCTCGCCGGGCTGCGCGAGCGATTCGGCGAAGAAGTCCCGGTCAGCCTGGACGTGAGCTCGCTGTTCTCCGGCATCTCCCTCCAGGCGTGGTTTCTCCGCGGGCTGGCCGTCCTGTTTCTGCTGGCGCTGGCGTTCCAGTTCTTCCTCGGCCGTTACGAGATGCTCACCGGGGATCATGGCTTCATGGTCGGGGTGGACTACGTGAACGAGAAGGTCAGCCTGCCGCTTCAATGGCTGGTGATTGTGGCGTGCCTGGCCGCGGCCGGCTTCATCGGTCTCGGCCGGTGGAAGCTCGCCGCCTGGATGGCGCTGGCCCTGGTCGCGCGCGCCGCGGTTCCCCCGGCGGTCAATGCGCTCTACGTGAAGCCCAACGAGATCTCCATCCAGCGTCCGTACATCCGGACCCACATCCACGCGACCCGCAACGCATTCGGCCTGGAGCGGCGCACCAGGGAAATCGAGGTCGCCGCGCGGCTGGAGGCGCGCATCGACCCGGCCAAGCACAAGCCGCTGCTCGACAACATCCGCCTCTGGGACTGGCGCGCCTTCCACGACACGACCACGCAGATCCAGGCGCTGCGGCCGTACTACGTGTTCGCCGACACCGACGTCGACCGGTACACCATCGACGGACACCTGCGCCAGGTGCTGCTAACGCCGCGCGAGCTGGATATCGCCCAGCTCGCCGACGCGCGGACGCGGTGGATCAATCCGCACTTCATCTACACCCATGGCTACGGCATGGTCATGGCCGAGGCCAACCGCATCACGGCGGACGGGCTGCCGTATCTGTTCGTGCAGGACGCGCCGCCGCAGGTCAAAACCGCCAGCCTGCGCCTCACACGGCCCGAGATCTACTACGGCGAAGTCGTCCACGAACCGGTCTTCGTCCGCACCGCCCAGGAGGAGTTCAGCTATCCCTCGGGTTCGGAGAACGTCTTCACACGCTACGACGGCAAGGGCGGTTTTCCGATCTCGAACTTCCTGCTGCGCATCGCCGCGGCCATCCGGGAAGGCGACTACAACATCCTGTTGACGACGTATCTGACCCCGGAAAGCCGGATGATGATCCGGCGGAACGTGCGCCGGCGGCTGGAGCGGATCGCCAACTTCATCACCTGGGACCCCGATCCGTACATGGTGCTGACGGAGTCGGGGCGTCTGGTCTGGACGGTGGACGGCTACACCACCTCCGACGCACACCCGTACTCGCGCAGCATCAGCTTGCAGGGTATCGGCGCCGTGAACTACATGAGGAATTCGGTCAAGGCCACCGTCGACGCCTATGACGGCACGACACGTCTTTACATCTTCGACCCCGCCGATCCGATCATCCAGGCCTACGACCGTATCTTCCCGGATCTGCTGGTGCCGGCTGCGGAAATGCCGGCGGACCTGCGGGCGCATGCGCGCTATCCGGAGGCGTTCTTCCGCGCGCAGGCGGAGATCTATCGCACCTTTCACATGCTGGACCCGCAGGCGTTCTACAACAAGGAAGACGTCTGGGACGTGGGCCGGAACGTGCAAGGCCAGGACGCGCGCCCGCAGGCGGTTGCTCCGGCTTACGTGGTGGCGTCACTCCCCGGCGAAACCGAGCCCGAGTTCCTGCTGGTGCTGCCGTTCACGCCGCGGAACAAGGACAACATGATCGGGCTGATGGTGGCGCGCTGCGACGGCCCGCACATGGGCGAGCTGGTATTCTTCCAGCTTTCCAAGCAGGCGCTGATCTTCGGGCCGATGCAAATCGAGGCGCGCATCAACCAGGACCAGAACATTTCCAAGGACCTGACGCTGTGGAACCAGCAAGGATCGCAGGTGCTGCGCGGCCAGATGCTCGTGCTGCCGATCGAAGATACATTCCTCTACGTCGAGCCGTTGTACATCCAGGCGGCCGAAGCGCGGATGCCGCAGTTGAAGAAAGTGGTGCTGGCGATGGGCAACACGCTCGTCTACCGCGACACCTACGAGCAGGCGCTGGCGGAATTGACTGGCATCGCGGGCACCGCTCAGCCGCCGCCGGCACTCACGGCGGCGCGGGTGAAAGCCGAAGCGGCCCAGCCGGCCGCCGCCTCCGATCCGCGCCTGGAGCGCGTCCGCCAGCACCTGCGCCGCTACCGCGAGCTGTCGGCCCAGGGGAGGTGGGCCGAGGCGGGCAAGGAGTTGGAGGCGCTGGAGAGCGAGGTTCAGCGCTAGCAGAGTCGCCTGGAATGCCTGGCGGCCCATGGACCCCTCTGGCAGCCGGCACGACCATTCTTCAAGACCCTCGTCCGCCAGTTCCTCGGTTTCCGGATGCGGGTTGTCCAATGAGCGTCGAAGCTCGGTGCGTCGCCGGCGGTCGAGTTCCCGGCGCACGGCCTCCACCACGAACTTGCTGCGATTCCTCTCCCGCCGGTCGATGTCCCTGAGAAAATCTTCTGGCAAGGTCACGGTCACACGCTCGAGCTTGGACATATCACACTCCGGGTATGATCATGCCGCGGCTTGCTCTGTCGGCTAGATCTGTTCCAGGGGCAACACGCTGGTCGACCGTGAGCTGTCGGCCCTGGGGAGGTGGGCTAGGGGGGCGCTGGAAAGCGAGCTTCAGCGCTAACACCGCTTGGGGGCTGTTCTGGCTCGGAGACCGCTTCGGCACGATGCCAGGCGACACCACCGCGGAAGCCCGGATGCCTACCGCACCGTGAAGGAGATGTTCTCCTCGGCGGCGGCGGATCCCTGCTTCACGATGGCTTTCATCTGGTAGTCGCCGGCCGGAAAACTCTCCCCGGGGACGGTGGCGATGTAGGCGATGCGGCCGTTCTTGTCCGGCCTGGGCAGCTCCGGCTTCCCTTCCCCGAGCGGCTGGCCGCCGCTGAAGAACGCCATCGTCAGTTCCGGCGGGGCGGGGTTGCCCGCGTCCGGATAGACGACAAAATAGAAGCTCTTGCCTGTGCCGGGTCCCCCGGTGATGGTGCTGCTGAGCGTCGGCGTGACTTTGCCGCCCTCGGACTGGAACGGGTTGTCCGGATCGGGCGCTTCCTTGAGCGGCTCGACCCGCCGGACCAGGGTGATATCGCTGATCGACAGCCCCTCTCCCGGAGCCGGCACGACCACGTCCGCCCGCTTCGCCGACAGCTTGTCGGTGTTGCGGTCCACCACCACCGTCTCCAGCGTGTACCGGCCTGGCGGCAGGCGCAGCGGGTACATCTGCGTGAGGTTGCCCGCCTGATATCCTGCCACTTTGTCCAACGGGACCTGCACCGGAAAGTCGCGGCTGAATTTCTGGACCACCTCGCCGCGCTCGTCCTTGAACAGCGCCATGAAGGAGGCGCGAGTGAAGGCGGTCTTCTTGACTTCGTCCGTCCTGAACTGGAGGCCCTTCATCGGGATTTCGATCATCAGGTCGTACTGCACCCGCTCGCCGCGCGGATCGAAGCGCCCGGCGGCGGCGCGAAAGTCGATGTCCTGAGGCAGCGAAGCCTGGCTCAACGCGCTCAACAGCGGCATCTCGTACGCGTAGAGCTGCTGGCCCCCGCCGAGACGCGGCAGTGCGTAGTACCCGTTGCGCGTCTGCACCGTCACGTCGGCCCGGTTGACGCGCACGGTGAGCTTGCGGAACTTGCCGTCGTAGACGGAAATGCTCGGAGTGTAGACAGCTTCGTAGTACGTGCGAAGCTCCTCCAGCGTCTTCCGCAGCGGGGCCTTGAGATCGTTGGTGTTGGCGATCATGAAGCCGCCGGTGTTTGTGGCAAGTTCGCTCAAATGGCTCTGGACATTCGACCGCAAGCCCTCGATGGCCGTGTCGAAGACCATGACCTGGTCGCGCCTCACGGGGTTGCCTCCCTCATCCATCTGGATGCTCTCGCTGGACCCAGCGGCGGACACCTGCAAGTCCCGCCCGACCTGGCTCTGATTCCAGGTGATGAGGCCCTTGGCATCCACCGTGTAGATCGACACGTTCGCTCGGTTGGCTTCGCTCATCACGGCGTTGAACAACTCGGACAGGTGATCGGGCACCGCGAACTGTTCGGTGAAATACACGATCATCTTCCGGCCAGGCAGGCCCGCCTGGCTCCGCGCCAGCGCGAGCAGTGAATTCAGCGTCGAGCGCATGAAATAGTCACGCTCCAGGCTCTCGGCCATCTGAAGCGCGTTGAGCTGCAACTCCGCCATCTTTGCTTCCACCATGGCGGCGCCGAACGCCGCCCCACCCTGGGCGCCGGTCGGGGGCGCCGCGCCGCGCGCGGCCACCAGATCCCGAAGCTGCCCCTGAATCGCGGCCGAGCGAGAGACGAACTGCGCGTACGCTCCCTTCTGTGCGGTTTCCGCCTCCTTTTTTACTAACTCGTGGTTGTTGGTGAAGTTCTGGAGGCAGTGCAGCTTCTGGTCGATGGTGAAGATCGAGTAGTAAAGGTTGGCCTCCGGCGACAGATTCAGCAGATCACCCACCGCCTGGCGGAAAAAGCGCTTTCCCTCGACGCCGAGGCGCTCGAACACCAGTGTGACCAGCCTCACCTGCCGCAATGGATCCAGTTCGACTGATGGGGGCTCGGCCGCCTGCACGGGAGCGCGTTCTTCTTTCCCCTTGGCTGCTTCCTGGCTCCCCTCGACGAGACGGAACGCCTTTACCTTGACGGGCGCGCCTTCTTCGAGGATTTCGATCTCTTCGGGCCGCAGATCGCGCAGGCTGCGGCCCTTCTTGTCGCGCACGATGATGTCCAGAACGACCTCCTGGACGGTGGTTTCGATCCTGGTGGCCGGCGCCTGCGAAAGCGGCTGCTGCGCGGGCGCGGACGGTGAAATCGCGAACAGCAACAGGATGACAACGGACTGAATACCCATATGCTGATATTCCTTTGGGGCAGAGACTCCGTTCATAGGATATCGCTCCGCCGAGATCAAGGCATGTCGTCCGACAGACGGCATGGCATGAGTTCAGATTGTTTTTGACCGCCGATGAACGCCGATAAACGCCGATGCTGAGGAACGAGCTATTGTCGTTGATCGGCGGCTGTATTTCCTTCATTCCTTCTCACGGTATTGGCACTCGCTGACGGTTGCCATGACGCGAGGGAACCCCGCGCGGCATCATTTGCCCGGCTCAGCAGGCGGCTTTGCGCCCGGCTCCTTGGCCTGCCGCTCGGCTTCGATCCTCCGAATGATATCCCGCTCCCGGTCGCCGTCCTCCTTGCGGCCGAGCCGATAGTACACCGTGCCGAGCGACACGTGCGCCTCGAGGAACCCGGGCGCCTCCTTGAGCAATTCCTCCAGCACCTCGCGGGCCTCGTCGAGCTTGTCGGTTTCCAGGTACAGCGCGCCAAGCTGGTAGCGCGCTCCCGGAGAGCCGGGACGCAGAACTAGCGCGCGCTTCAGGTGTGGGAGGGCGTCCTCGAAGGCGGCGTCCTGGCGCAGCAGCGCGCCCAGGTTCAGGCTGGCGTCGAAATCGTTGGGGTTCCTCTTCAGCTCTTCGCGGAACTCCGCCGCGGCCGCTTCCGAATTGCCCGTCTGGAGAAGCGCCATCCCGTAAAGCGAGTGGACCATCGCCAGCTCCGGATTCAGCTTCACCGCGCGTGAGAAGTGCTTGAGCGCGCCCGCAAAGTCGTTGGCGGCGGTGAACGTCGTGCCCATCATCAGCTCCGCTTCCGCGGAGTCACCCTGGCGCAAGATGCGGTCGACCAGCAGTTGTCCGCGCTGAATCTCGTTCTGCCGGATCAGCGCCAGCCCCAGCAGGTAGTCGAACGCGCGGTCGCCGCGGAATTGCGACTCCCGGGGAGACAGCAGCGCGATCACTTCCTTGTCGTTGCCGAGACGCAGGTGCGAATCGGCCATCAGCAGAATGGCATTCTTGTTCTCCGGCTGCGCCTCCACGACGACCTTCAGCTCGCGCGCCGTCTCTTCCAACGCCGCCGACTTGTAGTACGCCAGCGCCAGGTTGTACCGCACGCCGTGATTCCGCGGATCGATCTCCAGCGCTTTCTGGTACTGACGGATGGCATCCTCAAACTGTCCGAGCCGTGCCAGCGCCGCGCCGAGGTTGGAAAGCGCGATGAAATTCTTCGGGCGGACGGCCAGGTAGGTTTCGTACTCTTTGATCGCTTCGTCCACCTGGCCGGACTGGTGGAGCTGAATCGCACGGGCGAGCGTGCGCTCCCATTCATCCGGCTGCGCGCCGAAGACGACGGTGGCGCCAAGCAGCAAGAGCCAAGAGGAACGCATGCCGGCCTACTGATTCCTGCCGGATTCCTCCAGCAGTTTTTGCAGCCGCTGGAACTCCTTCATCTCCCGCTCGGCGTCTTCCTTTCTGCCAAGCTGGGAGTAGGCGGAGGCGAGCGCGAAGCGGGTCTGCGGGCTGTCGGGAGCAAGCTGCCGGGAGCGCTCCAGCTCGACGATTCCCTTCTCCAACTGGCCGGAGTCGACCAGCAGCCGCCCGAGGGCGTTGTGCGCGACAAAGGATTTCGGCGCCACTTCGACCGCCTTCTCGGCGTACTTCATTCCCTGATCCGGCTCCCCGCGCTTCTGGTACTCGAAGGCGACCTGTGCGAGCGCAGGCAGATGGCGCGGGGAGATCTCCAGTTCGCGGAGTAGTTCTTTGAGGCCCGTTTCCGGTTCGGAATTCAACAGAAACGAGCCGTAAAGGTAATGAACATTGGGAGCGTCGGGGTAGCGGGCCACCAGGAGTTTGAAAGCCTCATCCGCCTCGGCTGCCCGCCGGGCGGAAGCCGCCGAGACGGCTCTGCCGGTCAGGAGCACGATTTCGCGATCCTGGGGCGGCAGCTCGGCCGGCAACAGCGGCTTTCGGAGCGCCGCGATTCCGGTGGCTTCTACCACCATCGCGCTTTCGTTGCCCAACTGTACCAAGTCCCGATAGACCCGCAGCGCCTCCTCGAACTGCTCGAAGCGTGCCAGCAGCAGCCCCGTGTGGAACAGCGCCACCTGCTCGATCCGGGGACTGCCGAAGCCGAGGCTCCCCGCCTGACGCAGATGCACCAGTGACAACTCGTACTGCTTCGTCTGAAACAGGCACAGGCCAAGCAGGGCGTGACCGGGACCCGCCTTCGGATCGAGAGCCAGGTAGCGGCGCAGCGCGTCCCGGCCTTCCTCGTAGCGGTCGAGTTCGTAGAACATCGTGCCGAGATACCACCACCCTTCCGTCCAGGAGGGTCGCAAACGAGTGGCCTGGCGGTACAGACGGATCGCCTCGTCCAGGCGCTCACTCTCGCGGGCCTGTGCCGCCTGCCGGGCGACCTGATCGAAGGTCGCGGGCTTGGCTGCCGTCTTCTTCTGAGCGAAGGCATCACCGCCGGTGAGAACTACCAGCGCGACGAGAAGGCGGAACATCGGCGGACGATCACCACTATAGAGCAAAACGGGGTGGCCGACGGCGGCCACCCCGGTCGACAAGCCGGAAGACTTGGCTCTGACTCAGAAGTAGTACTTCAGCGCAAGTTGGATGATCCGGTGACCGATCTTCTCGGTCGTCACGCCGAAGTTCGGGTTCGCCAGCTTGCCCGTTGCCCCGTCAAAGATCAAGTTCAGGTTGTTCGACCCGTTCCGGAAGCTCCACAGCGGGTGGTTCAGGAAGTTGTAGGCCGAAAACCGGAACTGGAGTTTGCGGGTTTCGGTGAAGTTGAAGTTTTTAAACAACGACAGGTCGGCGTTGAAGAATGCCGGCCCGAAGACCTCCGGCGGAACCATTGGGCCGTTCTGGCCCTGAACGGTCGGCAGGGCAAAGCAGGCGCCATTGACGAAACGCTGGCCGCTCACACCGCTGCCCGGGTCGCAGCTTACCAGCGGCCGCAGCGCGATCGCGTCCGTGCCCACAATCGTCCGGTTGGTCACCGCGTAGCCGTTGGCCATCCTGAAGTTGTTGGGGTTGATGTTGAAGCTGTTGCCGGTGTTGCCCGACAGGTTGATCCCGCTTTGTGCCTGCGTGATGCCGGAGATCTGCCAGCCGTTCACCAAGCCTTTCGCGAGCGGGTTGCCCTTGACCGGGCTTGGCAGGTCGATCGAGTAAGCGATGTTGAAGATGTGCCGCCGGTCCGCTCTCATCGGGCCGTAGTTGTTGGCGAGGTTGAGCTGGTCGCCGCTGGCGTCGCGGTCGATACCGAGGTTCTTGCCGTAGGTGTAGTTGGCCTGGATCAGGTACTTGCCCATCTGCCGCTGCCAGGTCGCCTGCATCGCGTGGTAGTTCTGATAGAGACTGTGATTCACCAGACAGAGGTTCTGGTAGTTGTAGGGTCTGAAGGCATCCAGGTTCCCCAGCGAATTCGGATCTCCGTCATAGCTGAACAGCGCGCCATAGGGAACCGCGTTGATGTTCGTGCCAACGCCGCAATCGTTGAGAACGTCCTTGCTCTCGTTGCCGACATAGGACAACTCCACCAGGCTCGCCCACGGGAATCGCTGGCTGATCGTAAAGCTCCAGCTATAGGTGAGCGGAACCTTGTCGTCGTCCTTGTTCACGGCGTTGGTGCCGATGGCCGTTGTACCCGGTACGATCGCTTCGAGCTCTTTGAATGTGGTTGAGCCTCTTCCCAGGAACATCACGCCCGCCGGCGCGTCCAGCCCGGTGGTGAACTGCGGGTTGTGGAAGTAGAACGCACCCCAGCCGCCGCGGAGCACGGTCTTACCTGTGCCGAACAGATCGAGCGCCATGCCGAAGCGCGGCGCCCAGTTCAGCGCCCGGTTCGGGAAGCCCGACAGCGGGATCTTCGAGTCGCGCTGGTGCCAGAGCAAGCCTGAGTATTCCTCCGGCCTCGCGTCCGGTCTGTACGTGGAAGCGTCCCAAACCGCGAAGCCGATGCCCTCGCGGTCGAACCAGTTGCCAAAGTACGAAGTACGCAGGCCGAGTTCGAGCGTCAATCGCCGGGTGACTTTCCAGTTGTCCTGCGCGAAGAACTCGATGGCGTGGTACGCCTCATTGTGCAACGGGTCTTTGTTGTGCTCGCCGTAATCCGAGACCCGGCCGAGCAGCAGGTCGGAGTACGGGTTGCCCGAGGTATTGCCGCCCCAGTTCGAGAACACCGCGTAGCCGTTGGCGTATCCGCTTGCCGGCTGGTTGTTGATCACGTACTCGTAAAAGAACCCGAACTTCATCGTATGGGTGCTGAAAACCTTCGATACGTTGTTGCTGATCGAAGGCAGAAACTTGTCAGCGAAGAGGCCCTTGTCCCCGCCCACCTGGAAGCCGCTGGGGTTCAGGATCGTGGCGAACTCCCCGCCCCACGCGGTCAGGGACGGGATTTGAGTCACACCATTCTTGTAAACGCCTTTGAAGGGCGCGCCGAGCGCGCTTCGGTCCACCTTGCTTGGATCGTCGAACACGTTCGGGAAAGTGATGTAGGTGTACCCGAACACCAGCTCGTTGGTCAGCGTCGGGCTGAATACATGCGTCAGGCTGGCGGAAATCGAGTCGGACCGGTTCTTGCCGAGGATCTCGGTCGGATACGGAACCTGGTTCCCGTTCCGCCACCAGAGACCCACCGGGAACCTCTGCAACTCACGTTGCGCGTTGTAGCGCACGAACACCTTGGTGTAGTCGCTGATCGAGTAGTCCACCCGGCTCATCCACTGCCATCCGTTCTGGTTGAAGTTGATCTGCCGGACGTAGTTGTAGCCGCCTGTCTGGTCCGAATTGGCGTTGGGTAGTGGGAAGAGCTTCACGAACGCCATGCCGCTCGGATCCTGTGCGCTGGTGGGAATAATCCCACCCGGCCACTGGGACAGCGAGTCTGCGTTCAACTGTGATGGCGCTCCGCCGGAGGCGGTGATCGTGCCGAGCTTGGAGAGTTCCGCCGGGCTGAAGTTGCCCCCCCGCATCCCCTCGGTCGGGACAGTCGCCGTGAGGAAGCCGGTGTCCATGGTCTGATAGAAGTACTCAAACCCGCTAAAGAAGAACATCTTGTCCCGGTTCTTGTTGAATTCGCTGCCCGGGAACAGCACCGGGCCGCCGATGTTCCCGCCGGGGAAGAGGTATTTGTTCTCCGATTTCCGCGTTCCAAACCGGTTATTCAGCCAGTCGTTGGCGTTCATGGAGAAGTGGCGGGCATAGAAGTACGCCCCTCCGTGGAACTCCTTGCCGCCGGCCTTGGCGATGGTGTTAATAACCGCCGGACCCTTGGAGTTCTCCGCGCTGAAGTTCGAGGTCAGCACTTTGAACTCCTGAATCATGTCGGTGTTCGGGTTCACCGGGGTGGCGCAGTTGCAGCCCGGATCGGAGACGTGCGCGCCGTCGGCGGTGATGTCCAGCGAGCTGCTGGGCAGGCCGTTGACGGCATAGGCGTTGTTGAGAGCGCTCTGGCTGCCGGCATCGCCATTCCCGTTGATGCCGATGACCTCGCCGGTGAAGTTCTGCCGGTTCTCGACGCCGGTGTTGGCGATGGCGAAGCCGGGCAGGATCTTGATGAATTCCGCAGCGCTCCTTCCGACGACGGTGAATTCCGTAAGCTGGCGCGTCGTCAGCGTCGCCGCTTTCTCGCCGGACTCCGCCGGAGCAATGCCTTCGATCGTCGCCGTCACCTGGACTTCTTCCGCGGTGGTCGCCACCTGAAGAACGATGTCGTTCAGCGTGCGCTTCTCCGCGCCCGTGAACGTGATCGCCTTCCGCTGCCACTTCTGGAAGCCCTGGGTTTCGACGTCAATGGTGTAGCTGCCAGTGGGGATGGAGACGATGGAGAAATATCCATCCGCGTTGGTTTCGGTTCTGCGGACGTCGCCGGACGCCTCATTCGTCAGAGTGATCTTGGCGCCGGGAACAACCGCATTGGAAGCATCCGAGACGATTCCCGTCAGGCTTCCGAATATGGACTGGCCCACCGCCGGGGATGCGAGCAGGATGCATCCAACGGCGAGGGCCATGAGCTTGATGCGATAACCGTGCATGGAACCCCTTTGTTTTGTTAACAGTGTCCCCAAAACAGTCATTTCATGCTCATGGAGAAGCGCGCCCTTGGCGCGACCCCTGTGCATCAAGTTTAATGCGGAACTGCTAATGCCGAAAAGGTACCTGGGGTTATAGTCACGCCCGCCAGGGGTTAACGGCTGCCAAACCGTTTTTCTCAAGTACGTTGACTGCGAACGTTACAACAGTTATGTGTGTCGTTAACGCCGGCGATCAGCGGTGCCGAATGGTGCTACACTAGCTCACGGGTTGCGGTGTATGGGTGCTGCGCTCGCCAGTGGCGGCTCCGGGTTTGAAGAACAGAAACAAGAACTTGACGCGGTTCTTCAGTCCGCCACCTTCCAAAAAGCTCCCGGACTGGCGAAGTTCCTCGCCTATATTTGCCAGCGTCATTTCGCTGGTCAGGCGGACAGGATCAAGGAATACAGTATTGCCGTAGAAGCTCTCGGGCGCCCAGCCGACTTCGACCAGAAGGCGGATTCGATTGTGCGAGTAGAGGCGAACCGCCTCCGAAAGCGCCTGCGAGAGTATTACGAGACGGAGGGAAGAGACCACGCCCTTCAGATTTCGATTCCCGCCGGCCAGTATGCGCCGGTCTTCCTCCAGCGAGACCCGGCCGCGCCTGTCGTCGCCGGGCATAGTGAGGCTGGGCCCCCCCTGCGGGCGCCGCTCGACAGGCGGTGGCTTTGGGCGGCCGGACTTCTGGTTTTGGCGGCGGCGGTTCTGCTGGCGGTTACCCGGATCCGGCCGTCCTGGCCGGGCGGGCCTCCGGCTCGACCCGAACCAGTGGCGGTGCAGGCCGGCGATGAGCTCCGCATCCTGGCCGGCTCGACTACACCCCACTATGCCGATAAACGCGGCCACATCTGGGTGGCCGACCGGTACTTCACTGGCGGGAACGTACTCAGCAGCCCAACGAATCCGATCTTGCGCACCCGCGACCCGGCAATTTTCCGCCAGCGCCGTGAGGGCGAATTCCGATACGACATCCCCCTCAAGCCCGGCGTTTATGAAATGCGCCTGTGGTTCGCCGAGACAGTCTTCGGCCCCGGCAACATCGCCGGAGGCGGGGAGACCAGCAGGCTGTTCAACATCGATGTGAACGCCCAGCGGGTCCTCACGCAGTTGGACGTAGTCTCCAACGCGGGCGGCAGCAATACCGCCGACGCCGTGGTCTTCAAAGACATCTCTCCGGCCCCTGACGGTTACCTCCATTTGCGTTTCACGCAATTCAAGGAAAGTGCGATCCTCAGCGGCATCGAGATCCTGCCCGGCATTCCAGGCCGCTTGCGCCCGATCCGTATGGTGGCCGGCGAGACCTCCGTCGAGGACAGCAGGGGACGGCGCTGGGAGGCCGATTGCTGCGTCGAGGGAGGGCAGCTCGTCATCCGGCCAGCCACAGTCCTTGGGACAGCCGACCCCGGACTCCATCGCAGCGAGCGCTACGGCCACTTCACCTATTCCATCCCGGTCGCGCCCGGACGCTACGCCGTTACCCTGAAGTTCTCCGAGGCGTGGTTCGGGGCGGGAAAGCCCGGAGGAGGAGGCAAGGGCAGCCGCCTGTTCGACGTCTTCGCGAACGGCGAGGCGTTGTTGAGAAGTTTCGACATCATCAAGGAAGCCGGAGGACCGGATCGGGCCCTGGAACGAACGTTCCGGGACATCACGCCGAACGCCCAGGGCAAGATCGTGCTCAGCTTCGTGCCGGTGAAGAACTACGCCTGCGTGAATGCCATCGCCATCGTGGACGAAAGCGAGTAGCGCTTCTGCACAACTAAGCCCAAGACGGGGTTTTCCTCGAGGGTGAACCAATCATCCTGGGCCGCCGATGAACGCCGATGATACGGAAGAGCCACGCTGGCCGGGCTCTCGGCGAGCATGTTCCACACCCGGTTTCTGGCGCTGCCCCCTGGCGATACTAACCGCTCCTGCTACAATCTCCCTCGGATGTTCCGAAAAGTCCTTGTCGCCAACCGCGGCGAAATCGCGGTGCGCGTCATCCGGGCGCTGCGCGAAATGGGCATTTCCAGCGTGGCCGTTTTCTCCGACGCCGACCGCGCCTCGCTCCACGTCCGCATGGCCGATGAAGCGGCCCACATCGGGCCCCCGGCGTCGAGCGAGAGCTATCTGCGGATCGACCGCATCCTCGACGCCGGACGCCGCCTCGGAGCCGACGCGATCCACCCCGGCTACGGCTTCCTCAGCGAGAACGCCGAGTTCGCCGCCGCCTGCGAAGATGCCGGGATCGTCTTCATCGGGCCGCCCGCCGAGGCGATCCGCCGCATGGGATCGAAGCTCGAGGCGCGGCGCCTGGCGCGCGAGGCAGGCGTCGCCTCGGTGCCTGGAACCGAACAGCCGGTCGCCGGCGTGGACGAGGCTCGCCGTATCGCTCGTCAATTCGGCTACCCGGTGCTGCTGAAAGCCTCGGCCGGAGGAGGCGGCAAGGGCATGCGGCTGGTCGAGAGCGACGCCGGCTGGGAATCGGCCCTGCGCGAGGCCTCGAGCGAAGCCGAGCACGCGTTTCACAACGCCGAGGTCTACATCGAAAAGGCGCTCGTGCGGCCGCGGCACATCGAGATCCAGGTGCTCGGCGACCACCACGGCAACCTGATCCACTTCGGCGAGCGCGAGTGCTCCGTCCAGCGCAGGCACCAGAAAGTGATCGAGGAGTGCCCGTCACCGCTCGTCGCCCGTCATCCCGAGATGCGGCAGGCGATGGGCGAGGCGGCGTTGCGCGTGGCTCGGGCCGCCGGTTACCGGAACGCCGGCACGGTCGAGTTCCTGGTGGATGCGGGCCGCCATTTCTACTTCCTCGAGATGAACACGCGGCTGCAAGTCGAGCATCCCGTCACGGAACTGGTGACGGGCGCCGACCTCGTCCAGCTTCAAATCCGCGTCGCCGCGGGGGAGCCGCTCCCACTCCGGCAGGAGCAGGTCGCCTGGCGCGGCGCGGCGCTCGAGTGCCGCATTTATGCCGAGGATCCCGACAACAACTTTTTCCCGTCGCCGGGAACGGTGACGCGCCTGGAACGGCCATCCGGCCCGGGCGTCCGCATGGATTCCGGCGTCTACCTCGGCTGGACGGTGCCGGTGGAATACGACCCGCTGCTGGCGAAGCTCACCGTCTGGGCGGGCACGCGACAGGACGCCGTCGCGCGCATGCTCCGCGCCCTCGAGGAGTACACCGTTGCCGGCATCAAGACCAACATCGGGTTCTTCCGCCAGATTCTCGAGGACGAGCAGTTCCAGCGGGGCGACCTGCACACCGGCCTGATCGATGAGTTCTTCGCCCGCAACTCCGGGCGTCGTGAAACCGCACGCTCCGAGCTCGAACACGTTGCCGCAATTGTGGCCGCGGTCCACAGTCTCAAGACCGCCCCGGACGGCCGGCAGCCGCCCCGGAGCGAGAGCCGATGGAAATCAGCCGGACGCGAGGCGCTGTACCGATGAACCTGCGGGTCGGCGTGGACGGCCGCTGGATGGAACTCGAACTCGAGCGGGATGGCGAGCGCTGCTCCTTCCGCCTGCGGCGTGACGGCGCGGAAGACAGCGATCAAACGGCCTCGCTGGTCGAGGTCGAGCCCGGCGTCTACTCCATGTTGTGGAACGGCCGGAGCTACGAGGTCCGCGTCGAGCCAGCAAACGAGCGGATGGTGCTGGCCGTCGGGGGGCGCCTCTTCGATGTCGAGGTGGCCGACCCGCGGCGGCAATCCAGGAGATCGCGCGGCTGGATCGGAGAAGGGCGGATCAGCGTCAGCGCGCCCATGCCGGGCAAGGTCGTCCGCGTGCTTGTTTCCGATGGCGAGGCGGTGGAAGCCGGCCAGGGTCTGGTGGTCGTCGAGGCGATGAAGATGCAGAACGAGATGAAGGCGCCGAAATCGGGCAAGGTTTCCGGCCTGCGCGTTCGCGAGGGCGCCGCGGTCGCCGCGGGCGAGGTTCTGGTTACCATCGAGTAGCCGGGCGGGCAACTATCGCTCAAGCACTTCCTCAGAGCGAACAGATCATTGGGCCGCCGATGAATGCCGATGAACGCGGATAGGTACTCCCCTGGGTGCGAACCTGAGCGCGGTGGAGTTGATGCAATAGCGCAAGTACGTCGGCGCCGGTCCGTCCTCGAACACGTGCCCCAGGTGGGCGTCGCAGCGGGCGCAAAGGACCTCGGTGCGAGGCGCCCGGAGGCTGTGCTCGGCGGCGGTGCGGATATTCTCGCGGGCAATGGGTTCCCAGAAGCTCGTCCAGCCTGTGCCGGAGTCGAACTTGGTCTCCGAGCTGAACAGCGCGGTCGCGCAGCACACGCAGCGGTAAACGCCCGGCTCGTGATTCTTCCAGTACTCGCCGGTGAAGGCCATTTCTGTACCCTTGCGGCGAGCGACCGCGAACTGGCGATCGGTGAGCTGACGCCTCCACTCTTCATCGGTCCGGACGATCGTCTCGACGGTGACAGCGCCCAGCTTGTCGCCCGAATCCGAGAATTCGACAATCGTCACCGGAACGGGCTGGGGCACAGGCTGAGAGGTCTTCGCTTGCACGGTTTTGGAGTCAGGGACTCCGCAGGAGGCGGCGCCGGCGAACCCACACATCGCCGCCAACGCCTGGCGCCGGCTGGCGAGCGAAAGAAACGGCTTCAGGGAGTCGGAAAATGACATGGACGAATTCCAGGGAGCGTGTTCTCTGTAGAGTGAGATGACCGCCGGGCCGCGGCGGTTGCAGTTGGCTTACCTGAACTGCTCGACCAGCCATCGGGCAAGCTGCGCGCCGGAAGGCTCCGTCCGGACGAGCAGCCGCGACGGTATGCCGCCATACGCCGACAGTGCAGGCTGGAGGCGAGATCGCCACTCCGGCTCCTCCAGCGCCCGGTTTCGGCCGTCGGCCAGCCCCTCCAGGAGGACCCCGCGCGGAGCGAGCGAAGCGACGATATCGGGGATGTCGGCCACCTCGAGGATCCCGGGAACGACCGCATCAAGAGGGACATAGCAGAAGCGGTCCTCAAGAACCGAAACGTAGGAGACGAGGCCGCGACGCGTGGCGACGGCCCGCACCCGGTCATCGTACAAGGCCGCCAGCAAGGCCAGCACGGGACCGAGCGGCTCGGCCTGATGGATCGCTCGCGGGCCGGGCCGCTGGAGCAGGCTTTGATCGATCAGGGACTCGCGCGGGTTGGTCTGCGCGAAGGAATCTCCCCAGACAGCCATTCGGTTCGGATCGATGTGCCCGAGGGTCTGAAGGAATCGCAAAGCGGCGCGGGCGTCTTTGAGCTGCGCGCCGAGCATGGTGTTCTCGAGCATCTGCTCGGTGGCCGCGAGGGACATCGCTCCCGGCCCGCGCGCCGCCTCCGCGGACGTCTCCCCGGTTCCGCGGACATCGAGCAGACACACCGCCGAGCCGGCCTTGAGCAACTCCGACAACTCGGCGGATCGCGCGGCCAGGAACCGCTCTTTGCCGCCTTGGGCCAGCGCGAGCACCACCGGAAGCCGTCCGGAGGCGCCGGCGGCGGCAGGCCGCAGCAGCAGCAAGGGCAAGTGGATGCCCGGCTCCGATGCCAGCGTGAAGGCATCGACAGTGAAATCGGGGAGTGACCTGGACCAGGCCAGGCGAGCAGACGGCTGCCCGCCGGGCTCGATGTCGCCGAGCCGGTTTTTTAGCGAGGCCCGCAGCCGGTCAAGCCTCTCGCCTGCGGCCAGCAACGACAGTTTCGACCGGGCCGCCACCAGGCGATCCCGGGCCGTGGCTAACGCGATCTCACTCGCCGTCCGCGGCCGGCGCTCGGCGGCCACCGGCGGCGTCAGACACATCAGATCCCGTTCGGGCCGAGGGTTGCTGTACTCCGCCGGCGGGATGGGGATGTTCAGCCAGCGGTTGAGAATCGGGTAAATCTTCTTGCGCAGGTAAGCGCCGACGTTGGTGCACTCGCCGGGCCCGGGAAACGGCCCGAATCCGTCCACCTGCTCCAGACGGTCCGGTTTGCCGTACAGACCGAACACCCGTTGGTATCGCGCCCAGGCAGGCTGCTGTTCGACACCGTGAGGCCATGCGATCTCAAAGGAATAAAGGAAGCCACGCGGCGCCACCGACGCGCAGAGGAACCATGGAAAGAACTCCCGCGCGGCGCTGTGGCGGAGATTGCGGGTCATCTCCCAGCTTCCCCAGCCCGGCCACGCGGTTTGAAAATCGTATCCGCGCGGCCCTTCGAGGTAGTGCTCTTCCGGCCCAGCCTCGCCGAAATTGAACGGGACCACAGCGGCGATGCGGTCGTCCAGCGCGGCCGCCACCGCGGCCGGATCTCCTCCGCCGGCAACGGCGCCGATGAGGACGATGCGCGACGCGTCGATGTAGGGCCGCTCGAGCAGCAAGTCGACTGCGCGCATCACGTCCCAGACCATCCACTTCATGAGGCTCTCTCCGGCGAGATCGAGCTGGATGTTGAGCGCGTAGCGGGAGTAGTAGCTCTCGCGCGGCCAGGGCTGTGATTGCAGCCGTTCGCCGGCGCCGATCTGGTCCATCACCAGGACGGCGGCTCCCGCGCGGCTCCAGGTCATCCCCATGTCCTGGAGTTCGCCCTGGATCTTCGGCGCGTGATGACTGTGGACCATGATGATAGCCGGCGCGCGCGCCGGTTTCTCGGGGAGATACAGGTTCGCCGTCACCAGCAGGTTCGGGCGGCTCTCGAACACGAGGTTCTCGATGACGAAGCCTTCGCCGATGCCGGCACGCCGCGTCACGACCGCCCGGAGCGGCGACCGCTCCGGAAAATCGCCGAGCGAGGCGCGTAGAGCGTCCAGGCGGCGGTCGCGGAAACGCTCCCAGTCGGCGAGCGTGCGAACCTTCTCCCACTCGCTTCGCTCCCGCGCCGCGACTTCGGCCATGCGGCGCCGCAGGCTGTTCTCGACCATCTGCTCGACGCCGAGTGTCCGCCGCTCGGAATCGGACCACACGCGGTGCGGCAATTGCAGCCCGGCGCGGAGCGGGTCCCGGTTGGATGCTCCCGACTCGGCCGGGTGGAAGCCAGGCGGGTCGATCGCCGCGGGCCCGGCGGCGGGAAGCTCGTAATCGGCGGGCTCGTTGGGCGCCGGCCAGTGCCAGTGGAGTTCGGGAGCTGCCGGCCGCGCCACCCGGACGCGCTCAATGGCTAGAAAGCCGATCCGGTCGAGTTGGCCGAGGCCGATGGCAGCCTCCGCGGTCCAGCCCGCCGGGCCGATCCGAGCCGCCGCCAGGATGTCCTTGGCGGACGCAGCAGGCTTCTCCGCGCCGCCGTAGTCCACGCGAAACCCGCCGAGCGGATTCACGCTGAGCTTGACGATGCGGCTGCGGGAGCCCGCCGGCCGGATGCGGAACGTCCAGGAAACCAGATCCTCATTCCACCAGGCGGCGTCTCGGCCGGCGGATCGTGCGACTACCCGGCCGGGCTCCGGCAGGCGCGCGCTGAGGCACAGGTAGGCGCCCCGGACGGCGATGCGCGTCTCACCGCCTCTCGGAAACGGGTCGCCGAATCCCGCCGGGCGAAGCGTCAGCGTCTTCGCGTTGTGCCACATCAGCTCGTCCGCGGCGCCGTCGATGCTCAGCGGCCCGCCGGCGACGGGAATCGTCAGGGTCGCGCCGAAGGAAGACGCCGTGACGAACAGGAAAGCGGCAAGTGTTTTGACGGGCATGACATCCCCCCTCAAGACACTATCCGGTTTCGCCGGCCGTCGCCAGCCTATCGGATTTTGTGCTTTTGTGTCTTTGTGATGATAGAATAAGAGTTCGCGGCTCTCGGTGCGGGCCCGCCTGCGGGCCGCCTTCCTGAGTAGCTTCCACACGTTCCATCAAAACGAGGTTTGCCATGTACGCAGTGATTGAAACCGGCGGAAAGCAGTACCGCGTCGCCGCGGGCGACACCATTCAGGTGGAGAGATTGCCGGGCGATGTCGGCGCGGAAGTCGAGTTCGACAAGGTGTTGGCCGTTTCCAAGAGCCCGGAACAGATGCTGGCCGGCGCCGAGGCTGCCGGCGCGAAAGTGAAAGGCGCCATCACCGAGCAGGGTCGCGGGGACAAGGTGATCGTGTTCAAGTTCAAGCGGAAGAAGCAGTACAAGCGGACGATCGGTCACCGGCAAAACTACACGCGGGTGAAGATCAGCGAGATTCTGGCATAGGAGTTCGTCAATGGCGCACAAAAAAGGGCTGGGCAGTTCCAAGAACGGGCGCGATTCCAACGCGCAGCGGCTGGGATTGAAGGCGTTCGGCGGGCAGTTGGTGACGGGCGGATCGATCCTGGTGCGGCAGCGAGGCACGAAGTTCAAGCCGGGCGAGAACGTCGGCCGGGGCAAGGACGACACGCTGTTTGCCAAGATCAGCGGGACTGTCGCCTACCGGGACCGCGGGCGGTTCGGGAAGTTCGTCAGCATCATTCCGTAAAAAGGGGTCAGACGCATTTTCCTCGGGGAGGATGCGTCCCCATGTTCATCGACGAAGCCAGGATCTACGTGAAGGCCGGCGACGGGGGCAATGGGTGCCTGGCCTTCCGGAGGGAAAAGTACGTGCCGCGCGGCGGGCCGAGCGGCGGAGACGGCGGCCGCGGCGGAGACGTGGTCCTGGTTTCGAGCGAACACTACAGCACGCTGCTCCATTTCCGTTTCAATCCCGAGCACAAGGCCGAGCGGGGACGGCATGGCGAGGGCAGCAACAAGACGGGCCGCGACGGGGAGTCCATCGAGCTGCCTGTGCCGGTCGGCACGGTGGTGTGCGACGCGGACACCGGCGCCGTTCTGAAGGATTTCACCAGGCACGGCGAGCGATTCGTCGTCGCGCGCGGCGGACGGGGCGGGCGCGGCAACGCGCGATTCACGACCTCCACCCACCAGGCGCCGACCAGGCACGAGCCGGGCAAGCCGGGCGAGGAACGGCGGCTGCGGCTGGAGCTGAAGCTGCTGGCCGACGTCGGGCTGGTCGGCTTTCCGAACGCCGGCAAGTCGACGCTCATCTCGCGGATTTCGGCGGCGCGTCCGAAGATCGCCGACTACCCCTTCACGACGCTGGAGCCGCACTTGGGCGTGGTACGGCTCGATGACCAGCGAACCTTCGTGGTGGCCGACATCCCCGGATTGATCGAGGGCGCGCATCAGGGGCACGGCCTCGGCACGCAGTTCCTGAGACACATCGAGAGAACCAAGCTGCTGGCGCACCTGGTGGATGTCTCCGAGGCGAGCGGGCGCGACCCGGTGGAAGACTTCCAGGTGATCCTCGGCGAGCTGGCCAGCTTCAGCGAAGCATTGGCCGCCAAACCGATGCTGGTGGTGGCAAGCAAGATGGATGCCGCGCAGAATCCGAAGCGGGTGGAGTCCTTGCGGAGACTCGCGGAAGAGCGCGGGCTGGCCTTCTACCCGGTGTCGAGCGTCTCCGGCGAGGGGATCGACAAGCTGGTCCGCGCGATGGCGGAAGCGGTCGTGAAGTAGCTGTTATTGCGCGCAGCAGGACTGCGTTGAGACCAGCGCCGAAGGCGAATAGGGGCGGCTCAGGGCAAAGAAGTTCTCCTCGGAGAGGCGCTTGTAGACACCGCCAGCAATCTGCGCCGCGGTCGGACCACTGACCCCCCGACCCCCGGTCAGCAGAACGACCACCACAAGCTTGTTCCTGCCGACATCATTGAACGAGCCAAACCATCCGAGGTGTGTGCGGTCCTCGGTGCATGTTCCCGTCTTGCCGAGAATGGGCTCGGTGGGGTCGTAGTTGGCACGCCGTGCGGTGCCGTGCTCGACCGCCGCCATCATGCCGGGCTTGATGTCGGGGATCCACGGCTCGATTTCGAGGCGGCGCTTCACGCGGGGAACGAACGCATCCGCGTCTTCGATCGAGCGCGGGTATTGCAGATAGTAGAGGGTGCCGCCGTTGGCGATCGCCGAAAGCAAAGCGGCGAGTTGGAGGGGCGTGAGACGGATGCCCTCGCCGAAGCTGCTCATGAGTCCCACGCTCAGGTTGGGCGGAGGGGCCTCCGGGAAGACACCCGGCTGCTCTCCGTCAATATTCAAGCCGGCCTTTTCACCGAGGCCAAACAGGCGGGCGTAGTAATTGACGCGATCGAAACCCAGCTTCATCCCGAGGTTGGCAAAAAACGGATTGTTCGACATGGCCAGCGCCTCGGTGAGGTTCAGCCGCTTGCGGCGATAGATGCGGAGCATGGTGTCGCGCTCGATGATTCCCTCCATGAGGGCGGCGAGCGCCACCGGGACCTTGATCGTCGAACAGGGCTGGAAACCGCTCTTCAGCGCCAGTTTCTGGTTGACGATGCTGAGCAGGCGGCCGGTATGCGGGTCGGCGACCACCACCGAGCCGTTGTAAGGTCCCAGCGCCTCGACCGCGGCGCGCCGCACTACCAGGTCTTCTCCGTCCACACTGTCGCCGGCCGCGGAATCGGCGAAGGTGGGCTCGGTCCAGGGGCTGTAGTAGACACGCTTCCGGCGGTACCTGCGAGGGGTGGTCTTTTTGCGGGCGGACGCGCGGACCGTAGTGGCCGGCCGCGACGTCCGAACCGCCGGTGCTGTCGACTTGGCTTTTGCCTGCTTGGCCGGGGTCGTCTTGCGAGCCGAGGCGGCACCCAGCCCCCAACAAAGCACCAAGCCCAGAAATGTGACGAAGAATGCTCTTATTTCAATGCGCATCGGTCTCGTGAGACGCGCGTGTCTTAGGATAGCCCTACGTCTTGGCCGCACGCGGCGTCACCCGCCGCGTTCTTCTATTTTGCGGGATACCGAAGCGCCAAGTCAAGCGTTCACTAAGGGTTAGCGTTTCGCGGCAGTCTAAACGCCTGGTGAATGGCGGGCAGGCAAATTCGCCTGCCCGCCCCGTGTCAGAACTGGATCCTGCCGCTTACCTGAATCGTCCGCGGATCGGTCACGCCGCCGTTCCAGTAGCCGAAGCTCGGACTCGACACGTCCGTGTCGAAGTCCTGGCGGCGGAACGTGTGGAGATTGAAGATGTTGAACGCGTCTCCCCGCAACTGGAAGGTGACCTTCTCGGTAATCCGGAACGCCTTGGCTACAGTGAAGTCCTGGTTCCTGTAGCTGAGGGCGCGGAGGTTCGTCACCCGCGGTCCCACGCCATAGTAGCTAAGGTCGTCGAAGGCCGTGTAAGATTCGAAGCCGCTGGAGTTCAGCAGCTGGTTGGCCGGTTCGAAGTTGCCCTTGTCCTGCGCCCAAGGGTTCGCCCCCTGGATCTGCCCGGGGTAGCAACCCAGGCGGAACTGCCCCGGCGTATTGCAGTACCAACTGTTGACATGGAACGGGGCGCCGGAATGCAGGCGGGTCACGCTGCTAAGACGCCAGCCGCCGACCAGGTAGTCGAGGGCTTTGCTGGTATTGGCCCATCGTTTCCCCCGCCCGAACGGAAGATCGTATACGAGGCTGGCGGTGAATACCTGGGGAATGTCCCCCGTGGACAGCGCCTTGTTTCTTTGGCGCTCGAACGGCGAGATCGTGCCGGCGCCCGAGCCGTTCCACGACAACTCGTCCGGCTGGTTGGTCTCGGTGTCGGTGAGCATCTTGGACGCCGTGTAGGAAACCAGCATCCACAGCCCGCCTCCGAACCGCTTGTCCAGCTTCAGTTGGAGGGAATGATAGGTCGAGTTGCCGGCGTTTTCGTTGACGCCTTGCAGCGGCCCGCAATACTGCGGGTACGGAAGGAGGGCCTGCGCCAGCGACGGCGAGCAGCCGGTCATTTGCTCGACCCATCCCTCGTAAGGCAGCGGCACCCCGTGCAGGCTCGTGTCCCCGGGCGCGAAAGTGTCGTACAACTGCCCACCGTACTGCTTCAACAGCGCCGGATTCAGGGCGTTGATCGACGCGATGCGTGAAATCAGCCGGGTGCCTTTGGTGCCCACGTAGGAAGCGGTGACGGAGAGATCCTGCGAGAACTGGCGCTCGATGGACAAGTTCCACTGCTGCGCGTACGGCAGCCGGTTGCCCTCCTTCGGCCGGTAGATCGGCCCCCATTGCCCGTTCTCGAAAGCGGCGTCCAGCACCGGCAGTTGGTAATCCCTCCACGTCTCCGGGAATCCCTGGCTCAAAATAAACGCCGGGTCCAGACCGTCATTGCCTCCGGCATAATCAAAGCCGCTGAGGTTGAACCCGTTGTTGGCCATCCCGCCGGTCCAGCCGGGATAGTAGCCGGCATCGTAGAAAATGCCGTATCCGAGCCGCGCCACCGTTTTCGGAGTCACGGTATAGGCGATGCCGAGGCGCGGCGCGAACCCTTTCTTGAACAGGTCTTCCGGGTTCCGCTTGCCGTAGCTGTAAGTGCCCCACCGGTTTCCGGCGAAGACCATCCGTCCCCGACGGCCGCCCGCGCCCGGATTGGGTCCCTCCGTGTCGAGGAAGGAGAAGACATCGTGCTGCTCGACGGTGGGCCGGTGCATGTCCCAGCGGATACCGAGATTGAGGCTGAGGTTCGGGGTGATCTTCCACGTGTCGCCGGCGTGCGCGATCCAGGACGACCAGCGCGCGGAGGTGAGACCGAACGGGTAGTAACTGACGCTCCCGCTGTTCACCCGTTCCATCAGGAAGCTGGCGATCGCGTTGCCGCTGTTCAACTCGCGCAGCCCGGTGTTCAGCGGGTCAAAGTAGAGGCTACCGGCCTCGTTCACGCCCGCGGTCCAGGAATTCCGCTGGTTGCGGTACTCGACGCCGAACTTGAAGGTGTGCTTTCCCTTCACCCAGGTGATGAGATTTTGGACGACAAACGCCGGAGCGGGCCATTTCTGCAAACCCTGACCGCTGCCCAATTGGGTGAAGCCGTCGCCGAAATAGACCACCGGAGGTTGCTCGTAGCCGGGCACACCCTTGATCTTGGGCAGTGCATCGACGAAATCCCGGTTGAAGGCCGCCGCCTGGTAGTAGTCGTGGTTATAGCCGCCGCTGAAGTGATTGAGGAGGGTCGGGCTGAACACGTGGTCCCAGTTCAGCCGGTCCGACCAGGTGTATTTGTAGACCTCGTTATCCGTGCTGATCTCGGCGGGCAGGCGCGTCTCGGTAAACGTCGGCCAGTCCTGGTGCCAGACCGTCACCGTGATGTGGTCGTTGTCGCCAAGATACGTGTCCAGCCGCGAGTTGTAGACGTTGAGGCGCGCCTTCCACAGGCTGCCAACCCCCGTGGGGATGAAGTTGTTCAGCGGCCCGTCGAAGGTCGGCTGCGGAAGGAACTTAAACCATTCCTTGGCCAGCGAGTTGGCGATCCGGCTGGGGCAAATCACGTTGGGCTGCGAGCCGTCGCAGCCCATGAACTGGTCGCGCACGATCTGGCCGTCCACCACCCGCGTCGAGTCGGGATCGAAGATCGGGATGAGGTTGCCGTCGCCGTCCACCCAGTCGGTGAAGTCCCCCTGGCGTTCCTTCAACGACGGAATCGACATCGTGTCGCGGCCGGGCGCACCGCGCTGGCGGAATGCCTCGTAGTTGAAAAAGAAATACGTCTTCATCTTGCTCGACCAGAGGCCCGGGGCTTTCAGGGGCCCGCCGATAGCAAAGCCGAGGTCGTTTTCCAAGTCGCGCGACGCGCTGTCCCGGCCAAACTGCCGGGCGTTGAACTCGGTGTTGCGGTGGTAGGCAAAGACGCCGCCGTGAAAATCGTTCGTGCCCGACTTCGTCTCCATGACGACCACCGCCCCGGCGGCAGCGCCGTACTGCGGCTCGTAATTTGCCTGAAGCACCTTGAACTCGCTCACCATGTCGGGGGACTGGGCGAAGTCAAACGCCCCCCACAGTCCCTGGCCCCCGGAGGGATTGATGAAGCTCCCGCCGTTGAGAATAATCTCCCCGCTGTACCGCAGGGAACCGTTCAAGTGCGCATCGAGCGCGTTGCCTGTAGGAGAGGCGGCGCCGGGAAGAAGCGTCAGAAATGTAGCCGACGACCGCACACCACCGCTCACAATCAAGGGAAGTTCTCCCAAAGTCTCCGGCGCGACGCCGGCCTTCTGTTCCGCGTTCTCGAAATTGAGAGGTGAAGCGTCGGCCTGCACTTCCACCACCTGCTGGGCGGTGCCGACCTCAAGCTTCACCTCGACGCGGACCTTGTCGCCGAGGTTGAGCGTGATGCCTCGCTGCACGTAGTCCTTGAATCCCTGCGCGGAGACCTTTAACTCGTACGTGCCCAGGGGGAGCTGTAGGAACTGGTAGATCCCCTCGGAGCCGGTTGAGGTCTTGTGGGCCACTCCCGTATTGAGATCGGTCAGCGTCAGTTGGGCATTGGGCACGACCGCTCCGCTCGGGTCCGTCACCGTGCCGTTCAGAAGCGCGCTGGCGGCTTGTCCCCACAACCCGGCCGGCAGCAGCACGAGCGCACACAGGGGAACCACAAGAAGCGTGGAATGCAATCTTGTCACGTTGAACCTCCCTCTTCGGGCGGAAACACACTGGGCGAACGAATCTTTGACCCTCTGGCCGAAACGTTTGCCGCAAACGTTTTCCCCTGCTGATTTATATCACTCCCCGCACCGGCAGTCAAGGGCGGGCGCTCGTGGGGAGGGAGTGGACGCTCGGTGGCTTGCCGCCAGGCTTCAGCCGTTCACCAGGCCGGTAATGCCGGTGCCGGGTGCGAACCGAGGCCACTCCAAGGCGAGATTCAGTCCGCCTTCTCGGACTCCGGCGATGACTCCAGAAACGAACCGCAGCGGCGCGCTGGCAGCGGAGGATGTACAAGCTCGGCTGGCGACGAGGGCTGAAACCGCCAAGGCGGGAGTACTGACGGGCGAGCGCCTCCATCAGGCCCGGGCCGACATTCGCCTGGCAGATCGCAGGAGATCTCTCATCGCCAACCCGCACCAAGCAACACCAAAACTGAGAAGCGGAGAGTAGACCGCGCCCCAGTACAGGTGCACCGAATGTCCGGCGAGGGCAAAAAGACACAGGTAGGCCACTACGCCCAGCAGCAGCCTGAGGCCCACCTCCGACTTCCACGCCGCCAGACCAAGCACCGCCAGGGGCACGTAGAGCGCCGCGACCCACGCCGGCGTCACCAGCAGCCACCCCATGCTGCTGGTTTGCAGGATGAATCTCAGCCCGCCGAATTGAATCCAACCGGCCGACGGGGGAAAGTCGGTCAGGCCGAGCCTGCTCGTCACCGCCAGTGCGTGGAATGCGAAATAGAGGGCATAAGCTCCCAGTCCCCCGAGCCAGCCCAACGCCTCCCCGCGGCGCCGGCCGTACAGGGCGAGGGCGATGCACACGACGACGTAAGGCGCCGCCAGTTCGCGGCAGAATAGGGCAAACAGGCCGGCGAGAAGACGCAGCGACCACGAGCCCAGCGCGTAGCAGCAGACCGAGACGACAATCAACGCCCCCGCCCACAGTTCGGAGAAGTAGACGCCCGATGGAGAAAAACATCCCGCCACCGGCCCGAGCAGAAGCAGCAACTGCACCCCCGCGGCCGCTATCGGACCGTTCCGGGCCATGACGGCAAAACTCAAGAGAATCGCCGTCACGGCGACGGCGCCCAGAAGAAAGCGGCCCCAGGCCAAGTCGGGCAGCAGTGAGACGAAAGTGAGATGAAGGGGCGTCCGCCAGTTGAAGACATAGCCTGTTGGTCGCTTGCTCGAACGCAGAACACCTCCCATCGCATCGTAGTAGTTCTCGCCCGAGTGAACCCGAAACACCACCTTCTCGAAGAGCGCGAGATCGCTGTCTTCACCGCCGCTGTAAGACGCCGGGATGAGTGTTCCCTCCGGAACCGCTGCCAGGAACAACAGGATGGCCAGCAACGTCACGGAGAGAAGGAGGATGGCCCGCGATCTGCTCCACGAAGTGAACCGGGTAGGGGTCGGCATTGTTTCTTACCGGCGGTCAAACGGAAAGCGCGAGCGGACCGCCAGGATTCTGGCTCTTGCTCCAGGCTCCGGAGCCGCGTAGAATCCTACGGTGCAGTTCAGCCGGAAGAAGTACGCGTCGCCGGCCCTGGCCGGGTGCCGGCCTTCAACGCCGTCCCTGCCGCCGCCTGCCACCATCTGCCCACTCCCGTCCAGCACGAGGTAGATCTCCTCCTCTTCTTCGTGATGGTGCGGGAAGTTGGTGCCCCCAGGGGCGAATTCCATGACAAAGAGGCTTGTCAGGACGTGCGCCGCAGCAATCCTGTCGCGCCGGCTCGTGGTATCGCCCATCAGCAGGCGGTACAGCGTGGCCGACGGATGTCCGGCGACCGTTTGCGCGGGAACATCCTCGATGTTGGCAACCGGCAACTTCGGCGGAACCTGGATGCGCGTGCCCTGGGGAATGCGGAAGCCCATCAGGATGGCCCGGAGGCGGCCCGCGGACGTGTTCAACAATCCATGCGCGATACCGGGAGCCAGGTAGGCGAAGTCGTACCGCTTGACGGGAACGGACTCGGCTCCGTAGCGGATCGCGCCCGAGCCTTCGAGCACCACATACACCTGCTCCTCGCCGACGAGCGTGACGGTGCCGGTGGCGCCGCCAGGGTCCAGAATGATGCCGGCGTAGCGCGCCACGCCTTTCGCGATTCCGGCGTCGGGCGTGCCGGCGCCGAAGATCGCTTTGTAGCGGCAACCGCTCGCGGCGCCCTCGCAGGGCTTCGTTTCCATGTCCGGCACGTGCTGCCGCAGCCACGTCGGATCCACTTTCCGCTCTTCACCGGAAGCCGGCGCGGCCAGCGCCGCAACCAGCAGTACTGCGAATCTCATCCGGCCTCCTCAATACGTCATCTTCTCCGTCCAGTTGCCGTCCTCGTCGTAGTGCGGCCAGCCGCCCACCCGGCGGAAGCCAGAGACGATGAAGTCGTCGTACATCGGCGTCGGCTCGAAATAGCCCGGATAGCGCAGATGCTTCTTCACCACCTCGTCGTTCAGTTCGACGCCGAGGCCCGGCTTGTCCGGGACGCCGATGTAGCCATTCTGGATGATGGGCTTCGGGACGCCGGTCACCAGGTCATCCCACCACGGCATGTCCACAGCGTGGTTCTCCATCGCGAGGAAATCGGTCAGCGTGGCCGCCAGGTGCACTGAGGCCATGCAGCCCACCGGCGAGCCGGCGAAATGCAGCGCCGTCGGGATGCCGCGCATGTGCGCGTAGTCGGAGATCCGCTTGGTCTCGCGCAGCGCCCCGGAAGTCTCGGGGTCGGGATGGATGACGTCCACGGCCTCGTTGTCCAGCAGGTCCTGAAATCCTTCCTCCAGCCCGAAGATGTCCTCGCCGGTGAGGATCGGCGTGGTGGTGGCCTCCCGGATCCGCTGGTATCCCTTCCAGTCGCGCCAGTCGATGAAATCCTCCGCCCACGCCAGTTGGTAGGGCTCGAAGGCGCGCGCATAGCGGATGGAGTCCTTGACGCTCAAGTGTCCGAAATGATCCGCCGCCAGCGGCGCATCCCATCCGATGGCGTCTCGCACGGCGGCGAAGTATTCGCAGAGATAGCCCAGGCCTTTCTCGGTCGCCGCGCCGTTGCTGTGGACGGCGCCGGGGCGGTCTTCGACCAGGCTGGTGTAAAGGTCCATCTTGAAGTAGGTGAACCCCATCTTCTTGCGCTTCGCCATGCGCTCGCCGTAGATCTTCGGATTCTTGTGTCCGGTGGTATCGCAGTAGATGCGGATGCGGTCGCGCTGCTTGTGGCCCAACAGCCTCCAGGCGGGCACTCCATAGACCTTGCCGGCGATGTCGTGCAGGGCCATGTCCACCGCGCTGTAGCCGCCGCCCATGCGCCCCTGTCCGGCGAACGGCCGGATGGTCCTCAGGATCGACTCGATCTCCAGCGGGTTCTTCCCGACAATGTGCGCTTTCAGGACGAGCGCGATTCCCTTCACTCCCGCGTCGCGGACCTCGCCGAGCCCGTATACGCCCTGGTTGGTGTCAATGCGGATAATCGGATAGTCGTAATTCGCCGCCACCGTGCAGGCGCGCATGTCGGTGATCTTGAAATCGCTCGGCGCCGAGTTCCGGTTCAGCGGCCTGCTTTCCTGCGCCACAGCCGGCGAGCCCGCCAAGGTCGCGACCATGGCTGCCGCCCCACCGGCCTGGCGGAGCACGCCGCGGCGGCTGATGTCCGGTGCTTCCATGCTTTGTCGCACCTCCTTATCCGGATTATTAGATCAGAATTGTGAAGGCAGCCGCGGAGCTTCGCTCCGCGGAAGGCAAGAAGGCCGTCCGTCCCCCGGCGGGGGTGCGAAAATGGCGTATACTACTGCCTTTGGATTCATCCAAGCCGGGAGTCTGCCATGGCAGCCGTAAAGCCGTTTCCCCTGAACTCTGCCCTCGAAGTGGCTGACGCCTCCGATACCGATGCCGAGCTTGCCCGGAAGTTTCTCCATTACATGTTCCTCATGCGCGAGGTGGAGGACCGCCTCGAGCGCAAGCTCTACCGGCAGGGCAAGATCGTCGGCGGCGTGTACGTCGGCCGCGGCCAGGAGGCGATCCCAACCGGCGCCGGCCTGGTGGCCGAGCCGGACGACGTGCTATTTCCCAGCCACCGCGACCTGGCGCTGTATTTCATCCGCGGCGTGCATCCCCGCCAAGTCTTCGCCCAGTACATGGGCCGGGTCGGCGGCCTGACACGTGGGAAAGACGGCAACATGCACATGGGCGACATGAAGCTCCGGATCGTCGCCATCATCAGCGCCATGGCCGCTTCGGTGCCGGTATCGGCCGGGGCGGCGCTGGCGCTCAAGTACAAAGGCTCGCGCAACATCGCCTTTGTGTTTTTCGGAGACGGCGCCACCAGCCGGGGAGACTGGCACGAAGGCATCAATCTGGCCTCCGTCCAGCGCCTCCCGCTGGTCCTGGTCTGCAACAACAACATGTACGCTTACTCGACGCCGCTCGACAAGCAGATGGCGTGCGAGAACGTCGCCGACCGCGCGCCCGGCTATGGCATTCCGGCCGAGATCGTCGACGGCAACGACGTGTTCGCCGTGCACGACGCCGTCCAGCGCGCCGCGCGTCACGCCCGCGCCGGGCTAGGCCCCTACCTGGTCGAGTGCAAGACCTTCCGCATGACCGGACACTCCGCCCATGACCCCGGCGACTACGTGCCAAAACACCTTTGGGAGGAGTGGGCGAAGAAAGATCCCATCCGCCGGCTCGAGAACAGAATGCTGGACCGCGGCTGGGCGGACCAGGCCGAGATCGACGGAATCTACGCCGACATCCGCGCCGACGTGGACGCCGCGATCGACTGGGCGGAAAAGAGCCCATACCCCGATCCGTCGGAACTTCTCGACAGCGTCTATGAGCAACCCGCCCCGGGCGGCCGGGGGTAGACGATGGAAACCACCTTCCTCGAAGCGATCCGGCAAGGCATCTGGGAGGAGATGGAGCGGGACCCCGATGTGTTCGTCATCGGCGAGGACCTTGGGGTATATGGCGGCGCGTTCAAAGTGACGGCCGGGATGCTCGACCGGTTCGGCGAGCGCCGCGTGGTAGACACACCGATCTCCGAATCGGCGATCGCCGGCGCCGCCATCGGCGCCGCGTTGATGGGCCTTCGTCCCGTCGCCGAGATGCAGTTCTCCGATTTCATCACCTGCGCCTTCGATCAAATCGTGAATTTCGCGGCCAAGTGCCGCTACCGGTGGGGAGCGGCGGTCCCGATGGTCGTCCGGGCGCCCTCGGGTGGCGGCGTCCGCGGCGGACCGTTCCACTCGCAGAACCCGGAGGCCTGGTTCGCCCATGTGCCCGGCTTGAAGATGGTGGTCCCGTCCAACGCCTACGATGCCAAGGGCCTTATCAAGTCCGCGATCCGGGACAACGATCCGGTGGTGTTCTTCGAGCACAAGGCGCTTTACCGGCGGATCAAAGGGGACGTGCCCGATCAGGAGTACCTCGTCCCGATCGGAAAAGCGGCCGTTTATCGGGAAGGCTCGGATTTGTCCATCATTACATACGGGGCCATGGTGTACGTGGCCCGCGATGCCGCCGACGAATTGGCCAAGGAAGGTATTTCGGTCGAGATCGTGGATGTCCGGACGCTGCTTCCGCTCGATGAGGAGACCATTCTGGCGAGCGTCCGGAAAACCTCCAAGGCCATTCTGCTCCACGAGGACATTTTGAGCGGTGGCATCGGTGGAGAAATCGCCGCCCGGATCGCGGAGAAAGCATTCGATTCCCTGGACGGCCCGGTGGTGCGCATCGCCGCGCCCGATACGCCAGTACCCTACAGCCCACCGCTGGAAGACGCGTTCCTGCCGAGCGTGCCGAAGGTGGTCGAGAAGGCGCGCTGGCTGTATCGCTATTGATCCGCCGCCGGGGCTGCTTCCACCGGTTTCCCTTCCCGGCTGGCGCAGCGTTTCACCAATCGCCGCAGGTCCAGCAGGTGCATGGGACGGTAGTCTCTCCGGGACCAGCGGCACCCCGGGGCGAATTGTACCCCGATGAAGTAGCCGAACTCCCGGAACAGGCAGTAACGCACATTCCCCTCGTACTCCGCCTTTGGGTGCGAGATCCAGAGGTGCGTGTCCAGCGCAACAGGACGTTCCATTTGCAGGCACACCCCGGAGGTGGAAATATCCTCCAGGTTCGCCACCGCCTTGCGGGAATGTCCCGACTGGTCCTTCCAGCGAACTTGGACCAGATCGGCACAGAGCATGCGCCACTCCGCGCGTCTGTCAACCATAGCTGCGTGTTCTATCGGCTTGTTTTCAAAGCAGGTTTAGGCCTGGTTTAGGCCGGTTTAGGCCGAATGCGGCGCAGCCTCTCAGGCTGCCGTGTTTGCCGACCCCGTTCGTTCGTGCGCAGCCCATCCGTCCCGAAGCCCGGGAACGGGTCCGCGAGCGGAAGTCGGGACGCGGCACGCGGAGAGCGTGCGCCACGCTTTAACCGACAGGTCCGCACCAGGGGTAGTCACTGATTTCCAACTAAAAACCCGGGAATTGTTCCGGTTTTGCTCTGGCGGTCGCGGCCGGCGAAGCGGCGCAGGTACTCCTCGCGCGTGCACAGACTCGACTTGTCGATCGCCCGATCCACCGCCAGAATCCCATCCAGGTGATCCATTTCGTGTTGGACTAATTCGGAAAGCGACCCCGAACACTCGATGGCTTGACGTTGTCCGGAAAAGTCCTGGTAACGGAGGCGCACCGACACCGAGCGCTCGACCCAAACCATCAGGTCCGGGAACGAGAAGCAGTCGTCCCAGAGTCGGAATTTCTCCTGGCTCAGCCAGTCGAAGCTCGGGTTGATCATCGCGACCGCCGTCCTGCGTTCCTGCGCCGCGACGAACCGATGCACGGCAGGATGCAGAACGGTTTCGAATTTCCCCGTGCGCGCATCGGCAACCTCCGCAAGCTGGCCATTCAGTTCGAGGTAGATGATCCGCTTCGGCTCGCCGATTTGCACCGCGCTGATGCCCCGGCCGAATCCGTGGGCTTGCCGGAAGGCGCGCAATGTGGCTCGCAAGTCGCGGACAATCAGCCGGGCGTCCTCGGCGCGCCGGACTTCCCGGGAGACCTCGCGCAGCATCGGATCGCCGAGTTCGAGAATCCTCCGGGTAGGCATAGCGACAATGGTACGCGCCCCTCCGCCCTCATTCAACCGGGGCCTGGAACGTGATACTCTACTTTGTTCTCAGTGCGCCGCCGGCCGGGCGGCGCCGCTCGATCCCATGAAAGGCGTGCTGCTCCTTCTCGCCGCCGTCGTGGCGTTGATCGCCGTGGTGACCGTTGTCGGAGCGATGTTGCCTGAGAGCCACACCGCCTCTCGCAGCGCCCGGTTCAACCAGTCCCAGGAGGCGATCTGGAACGCGATCAGCGACTTCGGCGCCTCCCCGTCATGGCGGGACGATGTGCGGGAAGTCCAACAGTTGCCGGACATCGATGGACACCCGGTCTGGCGCGAGGTTTACAAAGACGGATCCGTCCTCACCTTGCAAACCATAGAAGCGTGGGCGCCGCACCGCCTCGTTCGGAGAGTCGACGGCTCCGACCTCCAGATCGGCGGCAGTTGGATCTATGAAGTCGTGCCATCCAACGGGGGAACGCAGCTCACCATCACCGAACAGGGGGAAGTCCACAATCCGATCATTCGCTTCGTCAGCCGCTTCGTCATCGGCCACAAGGCGTCTCTCGACAGCTACCTCAAGGCTCTCGGCAGGAAGTTCGGGGAAGAAGTCAGCATCACGGAATGACCGCCGCCCCTGCCACGGAAGCCAGCATTCATGCGCATCCACTCCCAAGCTCCTTGCCGGGTTGATGTCGCCGGCGGCACGCTGGACATCTGGCCGCTCTACCTCTACCACGCCAACTCGGTGACAGTGAACTTCGCTGTGAATCGTTTCGCCACTTGCGAGATCGAAACGCGCGCTGACGCGGCGATCGTGATCCGTTCCAACGACCTTGCCGAAGCAGAGTCGTTCCGCTCCATCGACGCATTGCGGGCGGCACGCCGCTACAAAGTGCCGCTGATCTCCTATCTGCTCCGGTTCTTCCGGCCGGCGACGGGACTCACCATCCGGACCAGTTCGCAATCACCGCTGGGCGGGGGCATGGCCGGCTCCTCGACCATGCTTATCGCCGCCACGAGCGCGCTGAACCGGCTCACCGGCGCCGGCTACAAGCGCGAGCAGTTGCGCGAGATCTCGCAGAACATCGAGTCTCAGATCATTCGCGTCCCGACCGGCTCGCAGGACTACTACCCGGCCTTGTACGGCGGCGTCAACGCCATCGAATTGCGGCCCGACGGCGTCCATCGCAAACGGATCGCCGTCGATCCGGCGGAATTGAACCGGCGTTTCCTGCTGGCCTACACCGGCGTTCCACGGCAGTCCGGGATCAACAACTGGCAGGTCATGAAGGCCCACATCGACGGCGACGCGAGGCTGCATCGGAACTTCGACCGCATCGCCGCCATCGCCCGCGCCATGCGAGGCGCGCTGGAGAGGGGAGACTGGATGGAAGCGGGCCGCCTGCTCCGCCAGGAGTGGGAGCACCGCCGGCGAAACGCTCCGGGCATCTCCACGCCGCTGATCGACCGCCTGGTGGTCGCCGCCCGGAAGGCCGGAGCCGTCGGGGCCAAGGCCTGCGGCGCGGGCGGAGGCGGCTGCGTGCTGTTTCTGGTCGAACCGGGCGCGGGTCCCAAGGTCGCGGCGGTCATCGAGCAGCATGGCGGGCAGGTGTTGCCCGTCCGGGTCGAACCGCGCGGGGCTCGCCTGAAGATCGTGTCACAATAAGATCGCCATGGGCGGCCAGCGGAGTGCACTCATCACCGGCGCTGCCGTCCGCGTGGGCGCCTACGCCCTTCTTGTCTTCGCCGGCCTCAACGTCTTTGGCTGGGTGCTGGCTCTGGCCGGCGGCTACCTCGTCTCCAGCGCGGCCGGCGTGTTCCTGGCGGGAATCATTTCCAACACCCTGGCCATGCGGATTTTCGAGCGAACCCACCTGGCCAACATCGGCCTGCTTTGGAATCCGGCGGCGGTCCGCAATCTCCTCTACGGACTTGCCGGGGGCATCGGCGCCGCCGGCCTGGTTCTGGTGGTTCCGCTGGCCGCCGGACTCGCCGAGCTGAGTCCGGTGCCCGGCGCCGAGGTGCACTGGAGGACTCTGCTCTTTGTTTCCGTGGCGCTGCTGTTCGGCGCCGCCGGCGAGGAGCTGGTTTTCCGCGGCTACGGATTCCAGGTGCTCCTCAAGACCGCCGGACCGTTCGCGACCATCATCCCGGTCAGTGTTCTGTTCGCCTTCATGCACTCCGCCAACCTGAACGTTACCTGGCTGGGTTTGCTCAACACGGCGCTTTGGGGCGTGCTGCTCGGCGCCGCCTTTCTGCGCAGCGGGGATCTGTGGCTGCCCATCGGCCTCCACTTCGGCTGGAACTGGACGCTGCCACTGTTTGGCGTGAACCTCAGTGGATTTAGAATGGAGCTGACGGGGTACGCGATGCGCTGGAAGATCAAGACCCTGTGGAGCGGAGGAGACTACGGACCGGAAGGCGGAATCCTCACTTGCTTCGTTCTGGCGGCGCTTGCCTTCTACCTCCGTTACGCCCCCATCCGCAAGCAGGAAGCGTTTCTTCTCCGCCCTCGTCCCGAGGAGTGAGATGCGCGCCGGCGCGGCTCTGGTTTGGCTTGCGTTCCTGCCGTTTTCTCCGGCGGCGGGCGATGCCCGCAAGCTCCTGCCGGAGGAGCGGATCGAGATCATCCGCGGCATGACGGCCGAGCTGGCCACTTCCAGGGTCATTCTGCCACGCTCCAAGAAACCCCTTCCGTTCCCCAGCAGCGGGGCGTACGACAAGAAGCTCTGGGACAAAATCGGCCGGGAGTTTGGGCCGGCGGCGCGCGTCGGCGACCTGCTCCGCATCACCAAAGTGAAGCTCGAGGATGACCGCATCGTTCTGGAGATCAACGGCGGCATGAAAGGCGGCCGGAAGTGGAGCGAGCGCATCCAGATCGGCATGGGCGGCGGCACCGTGCCCCTCAGTTCCGGCGGCCACAGCGTGGCGCCGAGCGGCACCACGATCGCCTTGATCTTCGACCAGGCGGTGCCCCCGCTCAAGGCGGCGGAGGTCAAGAAGCTTCTTGCGCCTGTTCTGGATTTCGCCTTCCGCAGCGCCACGGAACAATACGTTGAGTCGCTCCCGCCCGAGATCCAGAAAGCCATTGAGGAAAAGAAAGCCATCGAGGGGATGGACATGGAGCAGGTGCTGCTTGCGCTCGGCCGACCCCGGCACAAGGTGCGGGAGACCAAGGACGGCGTTGAGTTGGAAGACTGGATCTACGGCGATCCTCCGGGCCGCATTACGTTTGTCACTTTCGACACGGGCAAAGTCGTGAAGATCACGGAGTCCTATGCCGGCCTGGGAGGTGAGACCGCGCCGCCTTTGAAGGTCCCGCGCTGAAAGCCGCGGAGGTTAATTTCGGAGTTCGCCCTCTCCGGTCTCCTCAGGCCTTTTGCTATCCTGGGATGTTCACAGCAGTTCCGCTGATTCTTTACACAGGAGACAATTCCAGGCATGGCAATCAAAGTCGGTATTAACGGATTCGGACGGATCGGCCGCAACGTGGTCCGCGCCGCCCTCAAGCAGAAAGCAGACATCGATTTCGTGGCGGTGAACGACCTCACCGACACCAAGACGCTGGCCCACCTCTTCAAATACGACTCGATCCTCGGGCCGATTCCGCAGGACGTCAAGGCGCAGGGCGACACGATCTTCATCGACGGCAAAACCCTCAAAGTTTTCGCGATCAAGGACCCGGCCCAGCTCGACTGGACCTCGCTGGGCGCGGAAATCGTTGTCGAGTCCACCGGGAAGTTCACCGACGCCACCGCCGCCGCGGCCCACTTGAAGGGGTCGGTGAAGAAGGTCATCATCTCGGCGCCGGCCAAGAACGAGGACGTCACCGTCGTGCTCGGGGTCAACGACGCCATGTACGATCCGGCCAAGCACAGAATCCTGTCCAACGCTTCGTGCACCACGAACTGCCTGGCCCCCGTGGTCAAGGTGCTCCATGAGAAGTTCGGCATTCAAAAGGGGTCGATGACGACGATCCACAGCTACACCAACGACCAGAACGTTCTGGACTTCCCGCACAAGGACCTGCGCCGGGCCCGCGCGGCCGCCGTTAACATGATCCCAACGACCACCGGGGCGGCCAAGGCCATCGGCCTGGTGATGCCGGAACTGAAAGGCAAGCTGGACGGCTATGCGATGCGCGTGCCGACGCCGAACGTCTCGGTCGTGGATCTGGTGGCCCTGGTATCGAAGAGCACGTCCACCGAGGAAGTGAACGGCGCGCTGAAAGCGGCCGCGGAGGGCCCGCTCAAGGGCATTCTCGCCTACACCGAGGACCCGGTGGTGTCCAGCGACATGATGCACAACCCCAACAGCTCGATCGTCGACGCGCAGATGACGAAAGTCCTCGACGGCAACCTGGTCAAGGTCGTCGCCTGGTACGACAACGAGTGGGGATACTCCTGCCGCATCGTCGATCTGATCGAATTTTTGGCAAACAAGGGCCTGTAGTCAGGGGCTCGTGGACCCTACCCCCGAAAGAACGGCCTCCCAGCCTAACGGGCTCGGGAGGCCGAGGGTTGAAGGTATTCCCGTTCCCGAATTCCTTCCCGCACGCGGAGGACCAGATTCCGACCTCCCCCTTCTTGCCAGTAACTTATTAAATTATAAACACTTAACTGGAGAAAGGGCCGCCAGGAGTGGAGCCGGCCCGTAGCAGGGCCAGTACTTCTTACACTGATCCCGCTACCCCTTTCTCTAGGAGAATTTTTTCCTTCCCAATCACTGCGGACTAGTGGTACACTGCCTTTGAAGGAGTATAGATCGTATAGTACGTTGTACCGGCAAGCCCATATCGAACCGGAAACCTTAAAGGCTGAAGCTGAACATGGTATCGAGCATCCTCATCATTCTCGTTTCGGGCGTGTTGCTCTTGTACTGGTTTCGTTACACCTGTGTGCTGATCCTAAAGACCCACAGCGCAAGGGACTACGCGGCGGAGGTGGCCGCGGCCAACCAGCTTGCGTTTCCTGATGTCATGGGGCGCTTGCAGTTGGGCCAGGAACTGGATCCGTTGCGACGCATGCTGGAGAGGGATTGCCGGCTGCTCGAGTACCTCCTTCAACACACCGCTTCCCCTGAAGCCGGCGGCCCAACGATCGAGCAGCGCCTGCTCAGCATCGATTTTCGGTTGATGCAGCTTTGGTACGCGGTCACGCGCCGGATCGCTTCTCCCCAGGCACGACGAGCCCTGGAGGAGATGTCGGAGATCGTGAGCCACTTCGCCAACGCGATGGGCGAGCGGGCGGCGGCTTCGGTCCGGGACTGAAACGGTTCGGCTTCCAACACCGAACCTGACGGGCGAGTTGCTAGCATCAAATCCATGAACCATCTTCTCGGGGCGCTCGTCTGCCTCCTTGCCCTTGGCGCGGGATGCAGCCGCCCGGAACCGGCCATGAAACCCCCTGTCGCCAAGATCATTCCCAAGCAGCTCGATAAGCACGGCCACGTCCGTACCGACAACTACTACTGGCTTCGAGAGCGCGAGAATCCGGAGGTCCTCAACTACCTCAAGGCCGAGAACGACTACACGTCGGCGGCCACCGCTCATACCCAGGCCTTGCGGCAAAAGCTGTTCGACGAGTTCAAGACGCGGATCAAGCAGACCGACACCTCCGCGCCGTACCGAAAGGACGGCTACTGGTACTACAGCCGGGTGGAAGAGGGAAAGGAATACCCGATCTACTGCCGAAGGAGCGGCACGCTGGAGGCGCCGGAGCAGATCATCGTCGATGCCAATGTGGTTGCGAGCGGGCACAACTTCTGCTCGGTGCTGCCGCCCGAGGTCAGCTCCGGGGGAGCGATAGCGGCGTACGCGGTCGATACCGTCGGCAGGCGGTTCTACACAATTCGCTTCAAGAACCTCGCCACCGGTGAAGTGCTCACGGACAGGATCGCGAATGTCACCGGGAATCTCGCGTGGGCCAACGACGGCAAGACGCTGTTCTACTCCAAACAGGACCCGGAGACGCTGCGCTCGTACCGCATCTACCGGCATATACTCGGCGCGGATGCAGCTTCCGACGCGCTCGTGTACGAGGAAACGGACGAGACGTTCAGCACGTTCGTCGCGAAGACAAAGTCAAAGAAGTACATCCTGATCGGTTCGCAGCAGACCCTCAGCACGGAGTACCGCTACCTGGATGCGGACAAGCCGGCGGGCTCGTTCCGCGTGTTTCTGCCGCGGCGGCGTGACCATGAATACAGCATCGACCACCTCGGCGATCACTTCTTCATCCGGACGAACCACGAGGCAAAGAACTTCCGTCTGATGAAAACGCAGGTGGCGCGAACGGGGATGGAGAACTGGAGCGAAGTCATCGGGCACCGCGACGAAGTGCTGTTGGAAGGATTCGAGCTGTTCCGCGGCCACCTGGCCGCGGTCGAGCGCAAGGAGGGCCTGCTTCGCTTGCGGGTGATGCCCTGGTCCGGACGGGGCGAGCACTACGTGGACTTTCCGGAACCCGCCTATTTTGCGTTTCCGGCTGACAACCACGAGATGGACACGGCGCTCCTCCGGTACCGGTATACGTCGCTGGCCACACCGTGGTCGGTCTACGACTACGACATGAACACGCGGGAGCGGAAGCTTGTGAAGCGGGACGAGGTGCTGGGCGGCTTCGACGCGTCCAACTATCAGATCGAGCGCACGCACGCGGTCGCGCCCGACGGAACACGAGTGCCGGTTTCCCTGGTCTACCGCAAGGGCTTTCGCAAGGACGGTTCGGCTCCGGTCTTGCTGTACGGGTACGGTTCGTATGGCTTCAGCACCGATGCGGCCTTCAACCCGCACCTGGTCAGCCTGCTCGACCGCTGCTTCGTCTACGCCATCGCGCACATCCGGGGGGGCGAGGAGCTCGGACGCCGCTGGTACGAGGACGGCAAGCTGCTGAAGAAGAAGAACACGTTCACCGACTTCATCGCCTGCGCCGAGCATCTCGTCAAGGAGAAGTACGCGGATCGGAAACGGGTGTTCGCGATGGGTGGGAGCGCCGGCGGCTTGCTGATGGGCGCGGTTACGAATCTGCGGCCGGACCTGTTCCGTGGAGTGCTCGCCAAGGTGCCGTTCGTCGATGTGATCACCACCATGCTTGACGACAGCATCCCGCTGACGACCAACGAATACGACGAATGGGGAGATCCGAACAAGAAGGAGTACTACGACTACATGCTTTCCTACTCTCCCTACGATCAAGTGGCGGCGAAGGAGTACCCGAACCTGCTGGTCACCACCGGCCTGCACGATTCCCAGGTGCAGTACTGGGAGCCGGCCAAATGGGTGGCCAAACTGCGCGCCGTCAAGAAGGACAACAACCGGCTGATGCTGAAGACGGAGATGGACGCGGGCCACGGTGGGGTCTCGGGACGCTACAAGAAGTACCGTGAGATCGCGTTTGACTATGCGTTCTTTTTGGATCTGGCTGAGATCAGGGAATAGCCAGACCTGTCGGCGCGTGGGAGGCCCAGAGCGGGATTGGAAGACCGGCGCGAAGAAAGAAATCAAAAGGCAAAAATCAAAAGGCAAAAATGAGGGTTCGCCTTCGGCGGTCTTCTGTTTTGGGCGCTAGGCGCGAGCGAAGTAGAGATTGACGGCGCGTTCGAGGTCGGCCCGCGTCATCTGCGGCGGGCGGCCTTCGTACTTGCTGATGGAGGCCAGGATGCGGCAGATATCGCCCGGGTAGCAGGCGCGCAGCACGGTTCGGCCGTCCCGCAGAATGATGCTGCGCAAGAAGTCCGCCTTGTCCTGCTCGTAGGCAATCTCGCTTGCCAGCGCATAGCGCCGCAGGATCTCGTCGAATACACCGGGCGATACCTCCTCCACCAGGATCTTGTTCTGAATGCGGCGGAGGAACGCTTCATCGGCCAGGCTGGTCGGATCCAGATTGGTGGCAAACACCACCATCATCTCGAACGGGATCTGGAACTTAACGCCGTAGCGCAGCATCAGGTAGTCGACGCGGCGGTCCAGCGGGACGATCCAGCGGTTGAGGAGGTCGCGTGGCGGGATGAGCTGGCGTCCGAAGTCGTCGATCACCAGGATGCCGTTGTTCGCCTTCATCTGGATGGGCGCGGCGTAGGTGCCGGAGGCCTCATCCATGCGCAGGTCGAGCATACTGGGCACCAGTTCGCCGCCCGAAATCAGGCACGGACGCCGGCAACGCACCCAGCGCGGGTCGACGAGTGAATCCTCCTCGTCGTGCTCAATGCGGACGTGCACCACCGGGTCGTAGAGGATGATGATCTGATTGTCCACCTCGACCGCGTATGGCAAGAGGATGCTGTCCTCATAGAGACGGACAAGCCGTTCGGCCAGGGACGTCTTGCCGTTGCCGGTGGAGCCGTACAGGAACAGCGCCGCCTGGGAGATGATGGACGGGCCGAGCTGGTCCAGCAGCACGTCGGTCAACACCAGGTCGGCCATCGCCTGGCGCAGCTTCTGGCGGTTGACCATGACCGTGGCCGCCTGCGACTTGACCCCCGCGTGATAGTCCGCCAGCGACACGGGGCAAGGTCCGGCGTACTGCGTCATCTGAAATCGTTCGTGGGCGAGCTGCCTGCCGGGGCCGGACAGCATGAAGGTATAGTCGTTTCCGACCATGCCCAGCACCTCGACGAGCTGGCGGTGCCGCATCTGGCGGAAGACCGATTCAACCACCGGCAGAGACAGCTTCAGCGCGCGACTGAGGGATTGGAGGGTGCTCGTCCGTTCGATAAACACCCGTCGCAGCATGAGGTCCTGGACCAGAACGTCGGAGATACCGAGCTTCTCGACTGTGTCGGGAACGGGCGGACCAAAAGCTGGTCTCCCCTCCGATTGGGCGACCGATGTCATACTCACAATCTACCCTTGCCTTTCTGTGTTTTCAATCAGCAACATCCACGCCGGTGAGCGCCCACTCGTCATTATCTAACGTGAAGGTGTGGTTTGTCTTGACGTGTCTCTTGTGGGCCGGGCTTGCCCGGGGCGCCGACAAGGCCGCCTCCCGGCTCTTCGAGGGAGGCAGGAGGGCCGAGCGGTCCGGAAACATCCTTGATGCCTATGTTCTTTATTCCCAAGCGGCTGCCCTGGAACCGGCGAAACTCGAATACTGGGCGCAAAGCCAGGCTTTGCGGACACGGGCTTCGCTGGCGGTTAGGCCGTCTCCTTCTCAGAGTAACCCTAAAACCGCCGGTGGGGATGATTTCTCAGACATTACTGGTACTATTACCCCAATAGAACTAGCCGAAGCTCGCAGACCACAGCCGCCGACGGAGCTCAAAGCCTCTCCGGAGCGCAAGGACCTGGATTTCCGGGGCAACTCGCGCGGTCTGTTCGAACAAGTGGCCAAAGCGTATGGGCTGGAGGCGATTTTCGACGCGGACTATCAACCCGGTCCGGCCTTCCGTTTCCAACTCGCCGGCGCCGACTACCGCGAGGCGCTCCATGCTTTGGAAGCAGCCACAGCATCGTTCGCGACGCCCCTCACCGAGCGCCTGTTCCTGGTGGCGAAGGACAGCGCGCAGAAACGCGTCGAACTGGAGCTGACGGCCACGGTGGCGATCCCGTTGCCGGAGACGGTGGCGCCCCAGGAAGCCCAGGAAATGGCGCGGGCGGTCCAGCAGGCGCTGCAAATCGTTCGCGTGATGGTGGACACGACTCGTCGCATCGTCCTGCTGCGCGACCGGGTGTCCCGAATCGGACCGGCTCAAGAGCTGTTCCGGCAGTTGCTGCGGCCCCGGGCGGAGGTAGCCATCGAGGTGGAGTTCCTTGAAATCGGCGAGCTGTCCTCCACCAGCTTCGGCCTCTCTCTCCAGACCCTGTTCCCGCTCGCGTACTTCGGGGAGGCGCTGAACTCGAAGCCGTCGATTCCTTCCGGCTTCGCCAGGTTTCTGACATTCGGCGGCGGCAAATCGCTGTTCGGTTTCGGCGTCACCGACGCCAGCGTGTTCGCGCGGATGAGCCGGTCCCACGGGCGCAGCTTGCTGAAAACGGTGGTCCGCTCGACGAACGGGCAGGAGGCGAGCCTCCACGTCGGGGACAAGTTCCCGATCGTCACCTCGACGTTCCTGGTGCAGGGCGGCGAGGATTTCCCCTCGTTTCCGCCGGCGTTCAACTTCGAGGATCTCGGCCTGGTGCTGAAGGTGAAACCGGCGGTTCACGGCGCCGAGGAGGTGAGCCTGGAGATTGAAGCGGAGTTCAAAGTGCTGACGGGCGAGGCGGTGAATGCCATCCCGGTGGTGGCCAACCGCAAGCTGCAATCGCAAATGCGGTTGCGCAATCGGGAATGGGCGGCGGTCGCCGGCTTGATGAGCGCTTCCGAAGCCCGCTCGATCACCGGGCCGGCCGGGCTGTCCCAACTGCCGGTGGTCGGGTCGCTGCTCCGGGAGTCGAATCGAACGAGCGATTCCAAGACCGTGCTGCTGCTGCTTCGGCCCACGGTCCTCAGCCTGCCGCCCGGTGAAGATGCCACCCAGGCGGTCTTCCTGGGCGCGGAACTTCGCCCGCGAACGCCGCTGTAAGGCACGCCGCGGGCTCCTTCCTTTGCTATCCTCAGAAGCGGCCGGGCGGGTCAAGGACTCGTGCCGCGTGCCCACCACCATGTCGAAGATGCTGGATGAGATCCGGGAGCAACCGGAGGCGCTGGAGAAGACGCTGCTCAGCGGCTTGCGCGCCGGGGAAGAACTGAAGCGCCACCTCTCCAAGCGACGCCCGAGACTGATTGTGCTGGCAGCGAGGGGGACCTCCGACAACGCCGCGCACTTCGGCCGGTACCTGCTCGAGATCACCACCGGGATTCCAACTTCGATGGCCGCCCCGTCCACCATCACTCTGTACGAGGCGAAGGTCGACTTCCGGGACGTGCTGCTGGTAGCGGTCTCGCAATCGGGCGAATCCACCGATACGAACTTCGTGCTGGAGCGCGCCAAGGAACAAGGCGCTCTCAACGTGGGCGTGACCAACGAAGCCTCCAGCACGCTCGCCAAGCTGGCGGATCACGTCCTGTTCGTGAAGGCCGGGCGGGAGAGAAGCGTCGCCGCCACCAAGACGTACACCGGCCAACTCCTGATGTTCTACCTGCTGTCGCACGCCCTCGGCGGGCGCATCCACACCGACGACCTGCACCGCATCCCGATCCTGGCCAGCAGCGCGGTGGGCCTGCTGGAGGAGATCGGGGAGAAAGTCGAGCGCTACCGGTTCATGCGGAGCACGGTCGTCGTCGGCCGCGGTTTGAACTACGCCAACGCGCTGGAGTTCGGGCTCAAGCTGAAAGAAACCTGCTACGTGGTCGCCGAGGGCTTCTCGTCGGCGGACTTCCTTCACGGGCCGATCGCGATGGTGGAGGAGTCGTTCCCCATGTTCCTGTTCGCGCCGCCGGGCGTGACCTGGCCGTCGATCCGGGAGATGATCGAGAAGCTGCGGCAACGGAAAGCCGAGACTCTGGTCATTACCGACGAAGGCAACCGCGAAGCGCTCGAGCTTTGCGAACGGAGGATCTGCGTTCCGGTGAAGACGGGGCGCGACGGATCGTGGGCGGGCGACCTGCTCAGCCCGATCCCCTACATCATTCCGGCGCAACTCTTCGCCGCCCGGCTGGCCGCCGAGAAAGGTCTCGACCCGGACCGGCCGCGGACGCTGAGCAAGGTGACGAAGACGCTGTGAAGGGCTTGCCGGAGCCGGCGTTGGACCCCACCCGGCGCGCGCGGCCGCTTGGCAGTGTTCTAACATCGATCGCACTCGCCGAGGCGCCGCGCGTGACCCTGGCGCACTCGAAGGTCACCACGCAGGGACAAATTTCGGTGCCCGCCGACATTCGTCGAAGACTTGGCATCGGCCCGGGGTCAGTCCTGGAATGGGACGAAGACGGCGGCAAGATCGTGGTGAGGCGATCAGCCCGGTTTACATCTGAGGACAGGCACCGGGCGTTGTTCCCCGCTCGGGCGCCCAAATCACGAACTGTCGAGGAGGTGAGAGAGGGGATCCGGCGGCGCATGCGGGAGCGTCACGCGCACCGTTGACACCAACGTCCTGGTTCGGCTCCTCACACGGGAGGACGCCCGCCAGGCCGCAGCCGCCGACGAGTTCGTCGCGAAGGGAGCCTGGGTGTCCGTTCTCGCGCTTGCGGAGGCGACCTGGGTTCTGGCGGCGGTGTACAAACGGAACTCCGCCGGCCTTGCCACCGCCGCCGAGATGCTGCTGCGTCACAAGGACCTGGTTCTCCAGGATGCGGAGGTCGTGGAAGCGGCGCTGGATCTGTTCCGCTCGCGGCCGGCCCTGGGTTTTTCCGACTGCCTGATGCTCGAACTTGCCCGGAAGGCCGGACATCTGCCGCTCGGCACATTCGACCGGGGCCTTGGGAAGATCGAGGGCGCCCGGAAACTGTAACCCGGTTCAGATGGGAATCGAAGGCGGCTTGTGGGAAGCCGGCGTAATCATCCCACCCCCGCGACCGCTCGAATCTCCCCGGCGATCCGCCTGGCAGCGCTCTCCACAACCTCCGCGTCCGGCCCTTCCACCATGACCCTGGCCAAGGGCTCGGTGCCGGAATAGCGCACAAGAATGCGGCCGTGCTCGCCGAAGGCGGCGCGGGCGTCCCCGATGGCCGCGGCGACGCCCGGGTATCGCTCCAGAGGCTCCCGCAAGCGAACCTTCACGTTGAGGAGTACCTGGGGGTAGATCCTGAGGTCACGAGTGAGATCGTCGAGATCCTGGCCGGTGGCCCGCATGATTTCGAGAACGCGCAGGGCGGTCAGCAGGCCGTCCCCGGCGGTGGCGAAGCCGCGGAAGATCACGTGGCCGGATTGTTCCCCGCCGAGAGCGGCGCCGGTGCGCACCATTTCTTCCAGCACGTACTTGTCGCCGACGGGTGTGCGCAGCAGGCGAATCCCTTCGCGCGCCAGCGCTTCTTCCAGGCCAAGGTTGGACATCACGGTGGCAACCACAACCGGGGCGCCCTCGAAGGCGGTCAGCGACCCGCGGGCCTTTAGAAATCGCGCCGCGAGAAACAGCACGGCGTCGCCGTTGAGCACCTTGCCGGTGCGGGAGACGAGAATCGCCCGGTCGGCGTCTCCGTCCAGCGCGACGCCGACATCCGCGCCACAGGCGAGCGCCGCCTCGCGGACGACCTGCTCGTGCAACGAGCCGCAATTCAGGTTGATGTTCCGGCCGTCGGGCTCGTTGTGGATAGCGGTGACCTCGGCGCCGAGCCGCCCAAACAGCACCGGCGCCAGCCGGGACGCGGCCCCATTGGCGCAATCGACCACGATCCGAATTCCGCCGAGCGCTTTCCCCACGGTGGAAGCGAGGAAATCGAGATAGCTTCGGTCAAGCGCCGGGTCTTCGGCGATCTCTGCCGCCGCGGGCTCGATTCCACTCTTGAGCAGCGAAAAGATCGTGCGCTCCATCTCGTGCTCCGCATCGTCCGGCAGCTTGTAGCCGGAGTGGCCGAAGATCTTGATGCCGTTGTCCTGGTAAAGGTTGTGGGAAGCGGAAATCATCACGCCGGCAGCGAAAGAATTCGTGCGGGCAAGCCAGGCAATACCAGGCGTTGTGATCAGTCCTGCGAACCGCGTGCGGACGCGCTCGCGCGCGAGCCCTCCCGCAACGCGGGCGGCAAGCCAAGGACCCGATTCGCGCGTGTCGATCCCGAGGACCACCTCAGGATCACGGCTCCGGCGCGCGGCCACGCGTCCGAGAGCGACGCCGACAGCGTGCGCCGTGCGCGCATCCAGCGGGAACTCCCCGGCCCTGCCTCGGATGCCGTCCGTGCCGAACAGTTCGCGGGGCACTCAGCGGGATCCTCCCGGAACGATCTTCTCCATGGAGACGCGGACGACGACTTCGGGAGGCGATTCCAGACGGACCTGCGGGTCGCCGACGAACGTCTGGACGCGGAACTCACGCTCTCCGACCACCGCGTTGAGATCGATGGGGTCCGTCTCGGCGGAATTCACCGAGTTCACGCGGCTCTCCGGTCCGACGATCCGCAGGGTTGGCGGGAGAACCTCGTGGCTGAGAATCCGATAGCCCTCCGGCGGCGGCCCGGCAAACCGCACCGTCACCGGGACTTCGCGGCTGATGCGCCGCTCGAAACGGAGACGCAACTGGGCTGGGACTGCGCGCACCAGCCGCACGCCGGCCGGCAGCCGGACATTACTCTGGGCGACGGTGAAGGTCCGCTCGCCGGGCAAGTGCACCGATGACAGATCGAGGACCACCGCCATGCGGGCCAGCCTGTTGCTTTCCAACTGAGGTGACGGCCCCTGCACCTCCAGGTGAACCTCCTCGGCCGCCTCCGAGCTGATCTCCAGGTCGGCCGGAACGTTCCGGTACTCGATCGGCGCCGATACCGAGGTGGCGAGACCCGGATCGCCGACTACCGCGAACCAGAGGGACACGGCAAGCACCAGCGCCACCAGCTTCCAGGCGACGTTCTCGGTGAGGAATCGGACACGTGTCACCGCTCGCCTCTCCAGTCGGCGGCGCCGGAGTTGAGCGGAATGTCGCCGGCCGTCTCCTCCGAGAGGATCGGGCTCGGTCCGCGGCGTCCGAAGTGCTGCGCCAGCCGCTCGTCCAGGCGGCGAAGGTTAATTCCCTGCTCGATCTCGCCGAACGCCGCCGCCGAGATCCGCCCGTTTTCCTCCGAGACGACCACCGACAGCGCGTCGGTGTCCTCGGTGATGCCGATGGCGGCGCGGTGCCGGGTGCCGAGCTTGCGCGACAGCGCCGGGTTCATGCTGAGCGGCAGGAAGCAGGAGGCGGCGGCCACCCGGTCCTTCTGGACGATGACCGCGCCGTCGTGCAGCGCGCTGCCTTCCTGGAAGATGGTGAGCAGCAGGTAATGCGAGAGTTCAGCGTCGAGCCGGACGCCGCTCTCAATGAACGTCCGCAGCCCCGTCTCCCGTTCAAGCACAATCAGCGCGCCGGTCTTCTGCTGCGCCAGCTTGCTGACGGCGAGCAGGATCTCGTCGGCGTACTCCAGCCGCTGCAACCGGCCGCCGAAACCGAAGCCCCGGCGCCCGATGCGGATCAGCGCCCGGCGGATTTCGGTCTGAAACAGCACGATCAGCGCGAAGGCGGTGTACGGCACGATCACCGCCAGGATCGAGCGCAGCAACTCCAGCCGGAGGCGGATCGACAGCAGATAGACGGCGATGAACACGCCGACACCGATCAAAAGCTGCGCCGCGCGGCGCCCGCGCACCAGCATGAAAAGCTGGTAGATGAGGAACGCCACCAGCAGAATATCGATCACCGCGGTGACACTGAAGCCTGGCAACGATTGGAGGTTCACGGCGGCGTCCTTCGGATCTCGGGCCTTTTCATCTTAGCAGGACGAGCGCGGTTCCTTCGCGCTTCTGTAACCGGCTGATGAATGTGTTCGTCAGAAGGTTAAGGGGACTGTGCGGAACGGAGTCCCCGTTACCGAACGCGGGAGAAAACCATGGTGAGGTGTGCTTTGCTCCGGATGTGCGCAATCGCGCTTGGCCTGACGCTGGCCACTCAGGTCCGCGCCGGCAATGACAGCAAGAAGGACCCGTCGCAGATCGGCAACCGAGACGTCGGCAAAGGCGTGAACTTCTACTCGATCGAGAAGGAAATCGAGATCGGGCGGCAATTGGCGCAGGAAGTCGAGCGCCAGTCGAAGTTGGTGACCGATCCGGTGATCACCGAGTACGTTAACCGGGTGGCGCAGAACCTCGGGCGGAACTCCGACGTGAAGGTCCCGATCACGGCCAAGGTGATCGACAGCCGTGAAGTGAACGCGTTCGCCCTGCCGGGCGGATTCATGTTCGTGCATACGGGGCTGATCGAGCGCGCCGCCACCGAGGCCGAGCTGGCCGGGGTGCTGGCGCACGAGATCGCGCACGTGGCGGCGCGGCACGGCACGCGCCAGGCGACGCGGGGCGAGCTGGCCAACCTCGCCAGCATCCCGCTGATCTTCATGGGCGGCGGCTGGGGCGGCTACGCGGCGCAGCAGGCGGCCGGACTGGCGGTGCCGCTCACGTTCTTGAAGTTCTCGCGGAACTTCGAGCGCGAGGCGGACATGCTCGGCATCCAGTACATGTACGCGGCCGGCTACGATCCGGCGGCGTTCATCGAGTTCTTCGAGCGGCTCCAGGTGGAGGAGAAGAAGAAGCCCGGAACGCTGTCCAAGCTGTTCGGCTCCCATCCGCCGACCGAGGACCGCATCGAGGAGGCGCAGAAGAACATCAGCGCGATGCTGCCGGCGAAGCCCGAGTACATGGTGACGTCCTCGGAGTTCGGCGCGGCGAAGGCGCGGCTGGCGGAACTGCTGAACACGCGGCGCGAAGAACAGGTTGCGGAGAACCGCCCGAAGCTGCGCCGGCGGACGGACGGCGACGCGCGGCCGATCGAGGACACGGAGAGCAAGGGCGAGGCGGACGAAGCCGAGCCCGACGAGCGGCCGACGCTGAAGCGGAAGATCACTTCGTAACAGGTTGGGTTTTCAACGCCCGGAAGCTGCCATTTTGGGGGCGAGGCGCGCAGCCTCGCTCCCGCTTTTTCTTGACCTACGCTCGCAGCGCTGATGCGCAGGGGGCCTCGATCAGCCGAAGCGGTACGCCACCTGCCCGATCGGCGTACCTCGCACCTCGATCCGCTTGAGGTCCGTCGAGCCGATTCCAAGCGCCTCGGCCAGAAGCAGGGTGTTTTCGCAATTGCGAAACGGCGCGACGCCGCGCGGGGCGGCAGGGTCGTACCCCATGACGGCGGCGGCGACGGCGTCGGTGGTCACGGGATTGAAGCCCGCGATCAGCACGTTCGGTTTCACCAAACGGATTCCCTCGATCCACGGCCCTTCGCCGCCGGCGATTGTCTCGATTCCGTCGATGATGGAAAGGTCGATGGGACGCGCGGCGACGAGATCGGCGGTGATTCGCGGGACGCGGTAGCCCGGATCACGGCTCGAGGCGGGATCCAGCTCGGACGGCGCGCTTTTCGAGGGCTGGCGCTTGCCGTAATGGCAGACGTTCACCCGGCCCTTGGTGGGGGACTCGTTCGGCTCGCTGTCGCCCGCGTCGTCGCCGTAGATCGAGGCGGGCGTGATGCCGAAGCAGTTCTTCATGGCCAGCGTCACGCCGCAGGTCTCATGGTTCTTCAGCTTGGCCAGGGAGACGAAGACGTCGGTGTCCTCGTAGGCGCGGTTGAGGTCGAAAGCCGGGTAGGCATAGCCACCGTGCGGGCACTTCAGGCGCGAGTAGGATGTCGATTTGCCGAGCGCGTTGGTGTTCTCGAACTCGACGCCGGCGGCGGCCCCGGCGAGTGAGCGCACGTTCCAGCCGGAATCGAGCAGGTATTCCTCCAGCGGGCCGGCCGTCGCCCAGCAGCACTCGACAAAGCGGATCCGCCGGGCCCCGGCCTTGCCCAGCAGGTGCGCCACCACGCCGGCCGTGCGCGGGTGCGTGTAATGGGTCACGCCGAGCGGCTTTCCCTGCACGCGCAGAGCGGGACTGCCGGTGAGGTTCAGCTTGACGGTGACGGTCTTGCCGCGGACGAGGCCGCCGAGACCGCCAAGCTGGTCGAACATCGTCGAAAACGTGCTCAGAAGCTCGTCCTGGTTGTACGTGGCGCAGCGGGCCACAGCGACCGGCGGAGCCGGTGGTTGCTTCCCTGAGATCCCAGGCGCTGCGCCGACGAGAGCGAGAAACTCGCGTCGGGTCATAGCTTCAGTTTAGCAGCAGGAGCTGGCGCCCACGGGGCCGCTCCACTTACTCCAGCACGAGGGTTGTGAAGAGGCCGGCTTCCGGGATGTCCACGCCGAGGCCGTCCTCTACCGGGTAGAGATCGAGGTCCCGCGGCGGCGATTCCGGCGAGTGGAGCCGCGCCTTCTTGTAGGAGCCGAGGAGGTGGACGGTGACGTCTTCCACGGGGTAGCCGGTGTAATTGGCGAGGTGCAGCACCACCTGCTTCCCGTCGCGCGAGACGAGCAGATTCGAGAGCATGCCGGCGACGTTGAACAGGCGAGCGCCAAGGTTGCTGCGACCGACCAGCGAGTTCACGCCCCTCCAGATCTCGTCCAGCTTCTGGACATCGTCCTTGCCCATCAGGAGCCGGTCCCTGGGCATCGGCGGGAAGCGCCAGCCGGGCGGTCCGCTGAGCAGCGTTCCGCCGGAGCGGGCGAAGCCGCGCAGGGCCTCTTTCTCCTCGGCGGTAAGTGATTCCGGATCGACGCTGACGGCCATCTTCGAGCCCGCCATCGCTCCGCTCTCCAGCCGCCAGCGCGGGGCGGCGCGGACCGGGATGTTCTTGGCGGCCACCATGTCGAGGATGCTGCCGGACAGAAGCGCGCCGCTGTCGGCGTCCTGGACCATCGACAGGCCGCCGTGGGGCTGCCAGGCACGCCAGTCGCGGTGGTCTTCGAAATAGCGGAGGTAGGCGCCCATGCGGCGCCAGGCTCTCAGGGCGGCTTCTTCGCGACCGAGCAGGCGCTTCTCGAAGCCTTCATCGAGAGTCACGATCCAGCGGGCGCCGGAAAGCGCGGCGTCGCAGATGGCGTGCAGATAGCGCTCGGGGGTGAGCACGGTCTTTGGCGGGGGCGCATAGCCGATCCACAGCGGCGCGTCCGTCGAGGCGCGCAGGAAGCGCAGAAAGCCGGTGTTGGTGTCGATCCACGGGCCCCCGGTAGGCTGTGCCTTGGCGGTATCCGCCTCGATGTGGATGCCGGGCCAGATGCCTTGCGAGGTGCCGAGAAGGGGTGGAGGTTCGCGCAAGTTCAGCGCGGCGCGCGAGGGCAATTCGATCACGACGAGACCGGAGTCGCGCGCGCTGCCGGCGACGGCGCGGTCGAAGTCGCCTTCCAGAACGACACCGGTGAGCTTCGCCGCCGCGGCGCGCCGGATCGCATCCGCCGGATCGCCGCCGGGACGAATGACGCCGAGGGTGGCGATCCCCTTCTCCGCTGCCCGCGCGGCAAACGGCGCCGGCCACAGCGGCGGTTCGAGCAACAGGCAGTTGACCGGGGTCTCCGCAACAAGGTCGAGCGTCGCGGGATCAGCGGAGTTCCAGCGCGCGGGAACCCAATCGGCGAGGGAGGCGGCGAGGAGGAACGCGACGAGCATACTACCAATGTACGCGGGGATGGCCGCCGCAGGTTGGCCTCTTCGACGCGGCGCGATGGATCTTCTGCCTATTCCCAAGTTTCCACGCCGAGGATGACCAGATCGTGGTCATATGTCCAGACCGGCAATCGCAGCCGCTTGCTGATAACGGCCAAGGTGGCATCGAACAAAGTGATCGGCTGGTCTGATACCTATTCATCAACGTGGTCGCGGCGGCGTAGTCCTCCGGGGTGGGGTTGAGAAGACTCGATCCTTGGCGTAGCTCCCGCAGCCAGCCATGGCCAGCAGGCAGGCCGAGCCGCCGCAAAACGAGCGTGTACGCCTCCAGCACGATCGGCCAAGGAACAAACACGACGGTTGGCGCTTTGGCCAGGCGGGCCAGTTCCGCCTGCGCGCGGCCATGATGCTGATCGGATGAGTCCTTCAACGCATAAAGAGGGCCGGTGTCGGCGAGTGTGGCCCTCTTCATCACTCGTCGAAGTAACGGTCGTGATGGGTGCTGACGTCTTTCAGCCCGCTGCCACGCCTGGCGGGGGTGATTCGGAGCGGCCGAAGAGGCGGTAGAAATCCGCGTCGGGCGAGGTACTCCCGGAGAGCCGTTTGAAGAATGGCCGTCAGGTTCGGAGGAACCTCGTGCGCCGAACGGTAGCGCTCCAGCGCCCTGCTGAGGTCGTCCGGGAAGCTGATTGTTGCCCGTCTCACAATTGCCAGTGCATCACCAGTAGGTGAAAGTGGTGATGGCGCATCACGCCGACTTGATCTCCGTCCACAGCCGGTCGCGGAGGCGCTGGGTGGCGGCGGGGAGCGTCTCGAACCATTCGCCGCGGCTCAGGACTTCCGGGGGCGGGTAGAGCGTAGGGCTGTCTCGCAGCGGCGGCTCCAGCAGGGCGCGCGCCGAGGCGTTCGCCGTGGCCGGCTTCACCGCGCGCGCGACCGCCGCCGCCACCTCCGGCCGGAGCAGATAGTCGATAAATCGGTGCGCCAGGTCCTGGCGGCGGCTCTCGCGGAGGATGACCGCGTTGTCGGCATA
>CAZACK010000020.1:0-6516 GCA_964483455.1 uncultured Solibacteraceae bacterium | reverse complement strand
TCGTAGACGGCGTAGCGGACGCGGATGCCGGTCTCGCGCTCGAAGTTAGGGATCGTCTCGGGGGCGACGTAATTGGACCAATTGAACACGTTGAGGCGGGGACGCGAGCGCCGAGAGCAGCCGTACAAGCCGGCGACGCCGAGGAGGAACAGGCGGCGGTTCACGATTCCCTCAGCTTCTCCGAGAGGAGGATCAGCGCGCCCAGCGCGATCACGATCAAAGCGGACACCGCGTTGACCACGGGATTGGCGCCGCGCCGCGCCATGGCGTAGATCACCATCGGCAGCGTCTCCGAATCGACGCCCGCGACCAGGCTGGTGATCACGTAATCGTCGAAGGAGATAGTGAAGGCCAGCAGCGCCGCGGCGGCGACGCCGGGCGCCAGCGCCGGCAGAGTCACTTCGCGGAACGCCTGCCACTCGGTGGCGCCGAGATCGAGCGCCGCTTCCTCAAGCGCCGGGTCGAGCGTTTTCAGGCGCGCCGTCACCACGATCACCACGTAGGCGACCGAGAACGACACATGCGCCAGCACGACCGTGTGCATGCCGAGCTGCGCCCCGACGTAGCGGAAGATCCACTGGAAGAACGCCAGCAGGGAAACGCCGGTGACGATCTCCGGCGTCACCAGGGAAAGGTACAGCAGGCCGGAAATGAGCGCCGAGCCGCGTTTCCAAAGACCGTAGGCACACAGCGTGCCGATGACGGTGGCGAGCGCCGTCGCGGCGAATGCGATGAGCAGGCTGTTGGTGGTCGCTTCGGCGAGCTGGGGATCGCGGAACGCCGCGCGGAACCAGTCGAGCGAGCACCCTTCCCAGACCGTGAAGCGCGAGGAGTTGAAGCTGAACACGGTCAGGACGACGAGCGGCAGGTGTAGAAAGGCGTAGGCGGCGACGGCGTAGAGCGACAGCAGCCTCTTCACAGCAGCCGCTCCTTCTCCCGCCGGAGCCAGCCCACGAGAAGAACCATCACAATGACCGTCAGCGTGAGCGATGCGGCGGCTCCGAAAGGCCAGTCGCGGGCACTAGTGAACTGGTTCTGGACGAGGGTGCCGACAAGGATGGTCTTGCTGCCGCCCAACAGGTCCGGCGTGAGGTAGGCGCCGAGGCACGGGATGAAGACCAGCACAGAGCCGGCCCGGATCCCCGGAGCGCACAAGGGAACGACCACACGCCGGAGCGCCTCCAGCGGCCGCGCGCCGAGGTCGGCGGCGGCTTCGAGCAAGTGTGGATCGAGCCGCTCGAGGGTGGCGTACAGCGGCAGGACCATGAACGGTAGGTATCCGTAAACGAGGCCGAGAAGCACCGCGCCGGGATTGTACAGCAGCGGCAGCGGCTCCGCGATCAGGCCGAGGCCGAGCAGAATCGTGTTGAACAGCCCGGTGTCGCGCAGCAGAAACATCCAGGCATACGTCCGGACGAGGAAACTGGTCCAGAACGGAATCATCACCAAGTGCAGGAACAGGCGCTTGCGGCGGGCGGCGCGTGAGAGGAACAGCGACAGCGGGAAGGCGAGCAGCAGGCAGGCAAAGGTGGCGGCGGCGGCCATGACGAACGAGCGAAGCAGGATGGCGACGTAGAGCGAGTCAAACAGGCGGGAATAGTTCTCGAGCGTGTAGGGAAGCTCGACTCCGCCGTAGACGCCGCGGCTCATCAGGCTGTAGGCGAGAACCACGAGCAGCGGCGCCACGAGCAGCGCGACGACGACCAGAGCGGCGGGCGCGAGGAACCGGAGGCGCAAGCGCGTCATTCCGCCTCCTGGGCGAACCGCAACTCGTCGGCGGGGTTCCACCAGACGTGCACGCTCTCGCCAGCCGCGTAGGCGCCGTCGGGCCGCGGGATTTCCGAGATGACGCTCTCGCCGGTGGCGATGCGCGCCTCGACGTGCAGGCAGTTGCCGAGGAACACAATGTTGGTGACGGTGGCGGGCAGCGCTCGGAAATCGCCGCCCGGCGGGACGCGGCCGATGCGGGTGGCCTCGGGACGGACGCCGATTCCGTTCACCCAGTTCACCGAGCCGAGGAAGCCGGCAACGAACCGGGTGCGCGGGCGGAGGTAGACCTCCTCGGGCGTGCCCACCTGCTCGATCCGCCCGTGGTTCATCACCGCCACCAGGTCGGAGAGCGACAACGCCTCTTCCTGATCGTGGGTGACGAACAGGAAGGCGATGCCGGTGCGGCGTTGAAGACTCTTCAACTCGGCGCGCATCTGCTTACGGAGAGCCGGATCGAGGGCGGAGAGGGGCTCATCGAGCAGCAGCACGTCCGGTTCGAGAACCAGCGAGCGGGCCAGCGCGACTCGCTGCCGTTCGCCGCCGGAGATCTGCGCGGGATAGCGGGCCTCTTTGCCATCGAGCTGAACCAGTTCGAGAACGCGCCGCGCCCGCTGCGCCGTGTCGGGCAAGCGCCGCCGGCGCAATCCGAACTCGACGTTGCCGCACACGGTGAGGTGCGGGAACAGCGCGTAGTTCTGGAACACGGTGCTGACGTTCCGCTCGTAGGGGCGCAGCGCCAGGATGGAGGCGCCGGTGAGCAGGATGTCGCCGGAGTCGGGCTGCTCGAAGCCGGCCACCAGCCGGAGCGTGGTGGTCTTGCCGCAGCCCGAGGGGCCGAGCAGCGAGAAGAACGCGCCCCGAGGGATTTCCAGGGTGAGGCGGTCGACGGCGAGATGGCCTGGGAAGCGCTTGGAGATGTCCCGCAGTTCCAGAACAAACGGCATTTGCAATTCGGTTACAGAAAATGGTAGCGCAGGCGGCGGGGACACTTCGGCAGGGCGTGGTGAAGGGCGGTGCAGCCAAGGGCTGAGCCCGACCCTCGTTTCAGGGTTGGAACTCTGATACCATGGGCACTTCGGCAGAGGACGTGCTGACGCAGCGGATATGACCAGCCGAGAGAGGGTACTCGCGGCCCTGTCGCACAAGGAACCGGACCGCGTGCCGATGGACTTCGGAGGCACGGCGGTTACCGGAGTCCACGTCAGTTGCGTCGCCGCGCTGCGCGACTATTTCGGCCTCGAGAAGCGCCTGGTCAAGGTTCACGAGCCTTACCAGATGCTCGGCCTGGTGGACGACGACCTGAAAGAGGCGATGGGCCTCGACGTCACCGGCGTGTTTTCGCGCAAGACGATTTTCGGCTTTCCCAACGAGAACTGGAAGGAGTGGCGGACGCACCAGGGACTCGAGGTGCTGGTGCCCGAGGGTTTCCGCACCATCGAGGACTCCAACGGCGACACGCTGATCTTCCCCGAGGGAGACACCTCCGCCCCGCCGAGCGGCCGCATGCCGAAAGGCGGGTATTTTTTCGATACCATCATCCGGCAGGGGCCGATCGAGGAGGACAGGCTGAACCCGGAGGACAACCTCGAGGAGTTCGGCCCGATCTCCGAGGCGGACCTGGCGCACCTTGTACGTTCTGTGAAGGAGGCCTCGGCCAACGGCCGGGCCATCATCGCGGGTTTTGGGGGCACCGCCTTCGGTGACATCGCCCTGGTGCCGGCGCCGTTCCTCAAATATCCGAGAGGCATCCGCGACGTGGCCGAGTGGTACATGTCCACCGCCTCGCGCCGCGATTACGTGCACGCGATCTTCAGCCGGCAGTGCGAGATCGCCATCGCGAACCTGGAGAAGATCCACGCCGCGATCGGAAACGCGGTGGACGCGGTCTTCCTTTGCGGCACAGATTTCGGCACGCAGACTTCTTCATTCTGCTCGGTCCCGGCCTTCCGCGATCTCTACTTCCCGTACTACCGGCGGGTGAACGAATGGGTTCACCGGCACACCACCTGGAAGACCTTCAAGCATTCCTGCGGCTCGGTGGAACGGTTCATCCCGTCCTTCATCGAATCGGGCTTTGATATTCTGAATCCGGTCCAGTGTTCGGCGGCCAACATGGGAGCGGACCATCTGAAGTCCACGTTCGGCGACCGCATCGTGTTCTGGGGCGGGGGCGTGGATACCCAGAAGGTGCTGCCGTTCGGCACGCCGGAGCGGGTAAGGGCGCAGGTGCTCGAGCGGTGCGAGGTTTTTTCAAAGAACGGCGGGTTCGTCTTCAATGCGATCCACAACATCCAGGCGCGGACCCCGGTGGAGAATATCGTCGCGATGCTGGACGCAGTGCATGAATTCAACGGGACCAAGCTGTCAGCCGTCGGCTGACGGGTGAACGCTGACATTACGACTGAGGGTAAACATGGCTGATTTGAGCAAGCTGCACGAGGCAATCCTGACCGGCGACTCCAAGAGCGCGATCGCCGTAACCAAAGAAGCACTGGCCGAGAACGCCGATCCCATGGAGCTGGTGACCAAGTACATGGTGCCGGCCATGGACGAGGTCGGGCGGCGTTTCGAATGCGAGGAGTACTTCGTCCCGGAACTGCTGCTGGCGGCCCGGGCGATGAAGGGTTCGCTCGAGCTGCTCCGCCCGCTGCTGGCGGAGCGAGGCGCGGAGCCGGCCGGCCGGGTGGTGATCGGCACGGTCAAGGGCGACCTGCACGACATCGGCAAGAATCTGGTGGCTTCGATGCTCGAAGGCGGCGGCTTTGAGGTGATCGATCTGGGCACCGACGTTACGCCGGAAAAGTTCGTCCGGGCGGCTCAGGAGAAGAACGCCAACATCGTTTGCCTGTCGGCCCTGCTGACGGTGACCATGCCGTCGATGAAGACTACCATCGAGGCTCTCCGCAACGCCGGCCTCAAAGACCGGGTGAAGGTCCTGATCGGCGGCGCCCCGGTGACACAGCAGTACGCCAGCGAGATCGGCGCCGACGGCTACGGGGAGAACGCCAACGAAGCCGTCCGCCTGGCGCGCACGCTCGTCGCGAAGTGAAGCCGCTGCTCGAGGAGCTGCTGGCCGGTGGCGTCACTCTCACCGACGGCGCGATCGGCACGGAGTTGCACCGGCTCGGCCTCGAACCGGGGGAGCTGGGCGAGACCTGGAACCTCGCTCATCCCGAACGCGTCGAGGAAACGGCGCGCGCCTACGTCGCGGCCGGCAGCCAGGTAATCCTCACGAACACCTTCCGCGCGAACCGCGTTACGCTGGCCGCACACGGACTGGCCGAGAACGCCGGCCCGTTCAACCGCGCGGGCGCGGAAATCGCGCTTCGGGCCAGCGCCGGCCGGGCGCGCGTATTCGGCTCCATGGGCCCCAGCGGCAAGCTCCTCTTGATGAGCGAGGTAACGGCGGAGGATCTGACGGCGGCCTTCGCCGAGCAGGCGCGGGTTCTCGCTGAGGCGGGCGTCCACGGCCTGGTCATCGAGACGATGGGCGACCTCGAGGAAAGCAAGCTGGCCGCGCGGGCCGCCCTCGAAACGGGCTTGCCAGTGGCCGTGTCGATGGTGTTTGACTCCGGCAAGAACCACGACCGCACGCTGATGGGCGCCACGCCCGAGCTGGTTGCGCGCGAGCTGGCAGCGGAGGGTGTGGACATCGTCGGCGCCAATTGCGGCCAGGGGATCGAGGGCTACATCCCGATCTGCCAGCGCCTGCGCGCCGCAACCGACCGTCCCGTCTGGATCAAGCCCAACGCCGGCATGCCGCGGCTTCGCGAAGGCCGTACGGTGTACTCCAGCTCACCCGAGGAGTTCGCCCGGCACGCTCCGGCGCTCATCGAAGCCGGCGCCAGCTTCCTCGGCGGATGCTGCGGGACGACGCCGGAGTTCATCCGGGCGGTGAGGGCGCGCACTTAGCCGCAGAGGCGCGGAGGACGCAGAGATCGTGACGCGACGATCGCTCTTGTCGTTGGCAACGCTGCCCAGGCTGCTGTCCTCGACCGGTCGGTTGTCCGGGAGTTTTCGCTGGACTGCCAGCCGGCCGCTGTTCGCGCCTCTGGATCGGGATGGCGATCATTACTTCTCGGTCAAGGACCCGAGCATCGTGCGGCACGATGATCGCTGGCATCTCTTCTGCACCGTGCGGGGCAGGGTCCGGTCCCATCAGATCGAGTACTTCCGTTTCGCGGACTGGGATCACACCGAACGCGCCGAGCGGCGGATGCTGAAGCTGACCGACGGCTACTTCTGCGCGCCGCAGGTGTTCTATTTCCGCCCCCACAAGAAGTGGTACTTGATCTGCCAGGTCATCGAAAAGGCGCACAAGCCTGCCTTGCAGCCGGCGTACTCGACCACGTCGAATCTGTCCGATCCGCTATCGTGGACGCCGCCCACGCTGCTGTTCGACACGCATCCGCGGGACGTCAGAATGTGGATCGACTTCTGGGTGATCTGCGACGAGCGGAAAGCGCACCTCTTCTTCACCAGCCTGGACGGGAAGATGTGGCGGACCGAGACTCGGCTTGAGGATTTCCCCAAAGGTTGGGCTCCGCCGCGCGTGGTTCTGGAGGGCGACATCTATGAGGCTTCACACACATACCGGTTGAAAGGCCACCGGCAGTACCTGACGGTCGTCGAAGCGCAGGGCGCGGGCGGACGCCGCTATTACAAGGCCTACACGGCCGAGAGCCTCGACGGCGCCTGGACGCCCCTGGCCGATACCGCCGAGCGCCCGTTCGCTTCGCCCGCCAA
>CAZACK010000019.1:23068-64189 GCA_964483455.1 uncultured Solibacteraceae bacterium | reverse complement strand
CCACGTCGGACAGAGGAGGCCGGGAAATGAAAGCCTACCACAAGGCGTTGCCGCGGGAACCACTCTCTTTCTTCTTCTCGCTGTGCTGTCGCTAGCGGCTGCCCCCGCAGCGCTCGGCCAGATGGTTACGCTATCGACCGACGTGATCCTTGGGTTTGAGAATGTCGCGGGCTGGCGGGTCAAGGTCAATTCAGCCGCCAGCCCTTCCGTGGCACTACGCACCGCGCGGACGCAGGGGTCTTGGGCATACTCGCTGACCAACCCTGCCATCGAGACCGAACTGAGGAGCCTGGCGCTGTCCTCGACTTCCCCGCTGCTGGCGGGCATTGGCGTGCCTGGAGCGAGCTTTGCAGTCGACATCCGCTTGCCATCGGGAACGTCTTCTCTGAGCCCCGGTTCGTTGCGTCTCGCCGTGAACTCCGCTTCAAGGGGATTAGCGAAAGTGCCGCTCGGCAAAGTGCATTTCGGGAATCTCCGTCCCGGCATATTCCAGACGATCAGCTTTCCCATTACCGATCAGGTGCGCCAGGCCCTTTCCCGCGCGGCATTCAACGATTTGATTATTGACCTTGACCTGACCGTGCCTTTCGAGTCCGGAGAGTATCTGTTCGACAATCTCCACATCCGCACGGCGACGGCCGTCATGACGGATGCGACCACCAAGCCCCCGGCGGGCTACGGAGGTTCAGTTGACTTTGACGTTCTGGGCACCGGACCCGCTGAACAGACCTTCGACCTCGGACCCATCCAGGTTCCTGATCGGTTCCGACTGAAGACCGGCACGGCGGGATCGACCAGCGTCGAGCTGGAGCTCGGCTACTCGAACGCTTCCATCGTCGCAACGTGTCTCTACCAGCCGGATACGGCCGACCCGGAGCAGAAGTCCTACCGTTTCATCTCCTGCACAGGCGGCCCGAAACCGGGCGACATCGTCGTCGCGTCGTGGGCCCATCTCTCGATTCTCAACGGCGCGTTGTCGCAGCGGCTCCGGGCACAACTCGCCAGGCGTCCCCTCGGCGACCAACTGGGTGCGAACCTGATTCCGCCCATGCCGACATTCTGGGGCGACGAAGATGACTGCATCGCCGCGCCCGTGGCGGGTCAAGTCGTCTCGACGTCGCCGAGCTGCGCCGCCGCGGTCGCCCAGGCCAGCCAGATTGTGGACGATTACTTCCGGGCGGCTACAAGCGCCAATCCCAGCGCGGGCTGGATCGTCGCTCCGATTCCGGAGCACGCGAAGCGGCATGGCGATGGGACTCCGCCGAGCACCGTGAGCGAGGCCGCATTGCCTCTCAGCCTCATGTCCGCCGCCGAAACCCAGGACGCAGGCCTGTCCCTGATCAACAAGTCCGAACACCTGAACGAGGGCGGATACTTTGACGCCTACTGGAAGCTGACGGGCGGACTCGCCTACAGCGGCTATTCCAACACAAACCGGGCTACGACCCATCTGGACGCCGACTTCAGCACGCATGGCGTGCTCCTCGGTCAGGACGTCGCGGTGCTTCAAGTGACGGTGTCGGCGGATTCCGATACCGGACAGACCGTACCCAGCCAAATGAATCCGTCGTCCCGCGCGGAAGCCCATTTGTATGTTTTTGACGTGGAGTATCCGGCCGGAGGGTACCAGTCAGATTCGGCCGGGCAATTCAACACGGACATCCCGGTTTTCAGTAAGACGTTCGACGCGCCGCCGGTGCGTTTCTGGATCTTTGCGATCAAGATCGGGGTCAAGGCGGAAGCCGGACTGAACCTGGCAGGCGGCGTCTCTGCCAGCGGCATTAACGTGACCGCCACCCCGCAAGGGAACATCGGTGCTCACTTGTGGGGAGGCGTAGATGCTTTTGTGGCCAGCGGCGGCGTGGATGCCACCATTGACCTGCTGTCCGTGAAGATTCCCGTCGCGGCGCAGGCCGCCTGGTATCTGGATCGCGCGCCCTCGGCCTGCTCCGGGACGATCTCAGGATCGCTCGACAGCGACCTGACGTTGAGCTCGGGCGGCGGACACGTCGACCTGGTTGCGACGTTCGGTGTCTGCCCGATCTGCGACGATGTGTCGCAGACGTTGTTCAGTTGGCCTCCCTTGGTCTCGAGAACAGTGCCGATCCTACACGAGACGTTGGCCGTGGCGAGTTTTCAGCTTCCGGTTTCGTTATGCGGGGGCAATCCGCCCACGGTTTCGATCCAGGCTCCCAGTTCCGATGCCGGTCCGATTTATGGGGCGGTGAACTACGACCTGCAAGGCATCGCGTATTCGAACAACACCACTGGCCTGCCAACTCAGATCGACTGTTCGAATTTCTCCTGGTCGGTGAACACCGCGGGCGACACCATCACGGGCACGGGATGCAACGCGCAGATCCGCTTTGCCAGCACCGCGCACCAGGCGGAGATTACCCTGACCGTGAACCGCACGCTAACCGACGCCTTCGGGCGTACGATCACGGAGAGCGGAAGCGCCACCAAGACGGTGACCGTGACGCCGCTCGCGCCCGGCGTCTACATCCTGAAAGTCCTCAATCTGACGACTGATCAGTATGAGCCTCTCCATGGGACTGCGCCGCACTTGACTTCGTACAGCGGCCCGGCGCCCGATGGGTACATCATCGAGGGCAAGCTCGTCCCTCCGGACGGAGTGGATTCGACACAAGTGGGTTACCGCTGGACGGTTGCCAACCCTGATGGGACCACTCAGAACATAACCTGTAGTAGCCTTATTCCAGCCTGTCACGGCGGAGGCTGGGACCTGTTCAGCTCGCTGGAGGCATACTGGAATCCGCCGGCCGGCCCCTTAGGCAACTTCACCGTTAGCCTCGTCGCCACCAGCAAGGCGACCGGCGAAACGATCGGGACCGCCAGCATCATAGCCAATTTCCACATGCTGCACTAGGCGGTGGTTGGATGCGATTCCGATTCTCGGCGGCGGCGCTGGCCGTCGCTTTGGTTCCAGGCGCTGCGGTATCCGCCGCCCCGCAGGCCGGACAGCAATACCGGTGGAAGGTGTCGTTCCTGGCCGAGTTGCATGGCCAGGGAGGCGGACGCCAGGGCAGGGTCGCGCTCACCGGCGAGTGGCGCAACACGGTGGTTGCAGTCCGCCCGAGCGACTACGATGTGCATCTGCAATTGGCCTCCGTGAGAATCGAGGGGGATACGGGAAGTCCGGCCGGCGCCCGGGAGTTGCTGCTCGCGCAGGAGCGGCTTTCCAAACCCTTCTGGATAACCTGCGGCCACGACGGCGCCCTGCTGACCGTGCATTTTCCGAAAGTCGTCCCTCCCTCCGACAGAAACCTGCTGCAAATGATCGCCACCGAAGCGCAGTTCGTTCAAGCCGATGCCTCTGGCCTGGTGTGGACGAGCATGGAACGCGACGGGGGAGGCGGCTATCTCGCCATCTATCAGCGGCTCGATTCTTCGCGAGTCAGGAAGAGGAAGCTCAAGTACCTGGAATCCGCCACCGGGAGTGAAGCAAGTCCGGTCCTGTCGGCTGCGATCGAAGAGTCGGAGGTTAGTTTTTCGTTCACCCCCGAAGGCGCCACCGCCACCGTGGATGGCGTGCAGCGGGTCCGCTTGAGCGTGCCCGGGGCGAACGGGAATTCGCTGGTCACGCGTTCTGAAATTCACCTGGGTGAGCTGCGCGCGAGCGTGGATCCCGGCTTGGCGGCGCGCCTGGCTGTGCCCAAGGGCCTTGATGATCTGCCGGTCATGACGCATCAGCCCGACCCCCGCGCGGCCGAAGAGAATATGGACCGGCTGCTTCTGGAGGGCCGGAGTACCGGAGAGATTCTGTCGGCGGCGGCCCGCAACGACCCCGACGCGCGAGGCCGGCTGGCATCGCTGTTCCGGCGGCGGCCGGAGTCGATCCCCTTGGCCGTCCGGTCGCTCGCGGGAAGCGCGGGAGTGCAGGCGATTGCGGACGGGCTCGCCGGGGCGGGGACAGCCGCGTCGATCGCGGCGCTCGGCGCGGTGGCTCGGGACGTTTCGCGCCCGGACGAGGTGAGAGTGGCCGGGTTGGTGGCGCTCATGGGGATTCGTGAACCGGCCACTGAGGCGATGCGAATCCCCGCGGACCTGATCGACGACTCCGCTCCGCGCGTGCGCCAGGCGACACGGCTGGCCGCCGGCGCGTTGGCAAAGGCAGGCCGTCGCAGCCATGCCGCGGAATCGGACAGAATCGAGGCCGCGCTGGCTTCGCGTTTCACCAGGGCAACGACTGCGGAAGAAAGAAACGAACTTCTGGCCGCGCTCGGCAACAGCGCCGGTCCGCGCGTGGAGCCGTTGCTGGCGGCTTCCCTCAAAGACGCCCGGGGGGAGGTTCGGGCCGCGGCAGCCCGCGGTCTTCGCCTGGTTCCCGGGGCCGGCGCCGATTCCCTGTTGGTTGAGACCCTGCGCAAGGATGTAAGTCCGGCGGTTCGGGATGCCGCACTGTTCGCGATCAGTGTCCGCGTGGGAATAACGTCGGCCTTGTGGGACGCCGTCCTCGCGGCCGCGAGGCATGACCCGGCAGACTCCGTGCGCAACCGCGCAATATCCTTGTTGCGCAATCATGCCGCCCGTCCGCCGCAGACGGAGGCCGCGTTGGAGTGGATTGCGCAAAACGACCGGGCCCAGGCGATCCGGCGCTACGCCGGCGAGTCGCTGGCTGCGATCCGGGCGAATGCCGCAGCGAGGTGAGGGGCCGGTGCGCCGGTACGTCCATCAACGCCGCGAAAGCTCGCGCAGCAGCCATGCCTTGGCCAGCTTCCAATCGCGCATGACCGTCTGGGGCGATACGCTCATCGCTTGGGCGGTCTCCTCGACCGACAGGCCGCCGAAGGCGCGCAGTTCAACGACGCGGGCGGCGCGCGGATCATGCCGCGCCAGCGCGCTCAAGGCGGCGTCCAGAGCGATGAGCTCGACCGCGCGATCCGAATCCGGAGCCGGCAGGTCGTCCGGGTCCAGGTGTTCCACCCTAGCCTCCGGGCCGCCGCGCTTCACCCTCAGGCGCGCGCGGGCGCGATCCACCAGAATGCGACGCATCAACTGCGCCGCCACGGCGAAGAAATGAACGCGGTCCCGCCAGTCCAGATCTTGGATGCCCACCAGGCGGAGGTAGGCCTCATGGACCAGCGCCGTGGTTTGCAGCGTGTTGGGGGCGCCCGCCTTTCGCCGGTAGTAGCGGGCAAACTTGCGGAGCTCGTGGTAGACCAGGGGGATGAGCCGCTCCTGCGCCTCCGGGTCGCCGTTCGCCCAGGCCTTCAGCAGGCCGGTCACGTTTCCAGGTTCGGCACGTTCCATGGTTTCTCGTCGTCCCCAACCACAGGACTGCTCATGATATCATCCCGCCGATGGACTCCGAACGTTGGCGGCAAATCGCGGAGTTTTACCACGCCGCCTCGGAGCGCGAACCGGCGGAGCGCGGGGCCTTCCTCGCCGAGGCGTGCGGCGGCGACGGGGAACTGCGCAAAGAAGTGGAATCGCTGTTGGCGCAGGACGTTCCCGCGGACGGCCTCATCGAGTGGGTGGCGGAGCACGCCCTGGAGTGGCAGCGGGACCCCCCGGACGGCGCCGGGGAGCGCGCCTTGCCGGCCGCCATCGGCCGGTACCGCATCCTGGAGCTGATTGGCCAGGGCGGCATGGGCGCCGTCTACAAGGCCGAGCAGGACCATCCCCGGCGGACCGTGGCGCTGAAGATCATTCCGCCCGGCCTGCAATCCCCGGAGATGCTCCGGCGCTTCGAGCAGGAACTGCAAGCGCTGGGACGCCTTCACCACCCCGGCATCGCTCAGATATATGACGCGGGAACGGCCGAAACCGGTTTCGGGCCGCGGCCTTTTTTCGCGATGGAGTTCATCCGCGGGCACTCCCTGCTCGAATATGCCAGGGCGGAGCGCCTGACGGTGCGCCAGAAGGTCGATCTCATGGCAAGGGTATGCGCCGCAGTGCACCACGCCCACGTACGCGGCGTCATTCACCGCGACCTGAAGCCCGGCAACATCCTGGTGGACGAGAGCGGGCAGCCCAAGATCCTGGATTTCGGCGTGGCCCGCGTTATCGATAGCGGCGTGCCGGCCACGCGCCACACAGACCTGGGGAAACTGGTGGGCACGCTGGCCTACATGAGCCCCGAGCAGGTGCTGGGCGACCCTTCCGAGCTGGATGCGCGCAGCGATATCTATACGCTAGGCGTGGTGCTCTATGAGCTGCTGGCGGGGCGCCTGCCATATGAAACAGGCGGCAATATCACCCAGGCGGCGAAGACCATCCGCGAGGAGTATCCACCGCTGCTGGGAACCGTCTGCCGCGAGTGCCGCGGGGACATCGAGACCATTGCCTCCAAGGCGCTGGAGAAGGACAAATCGCGGCGATACGCGAGGGCAGCGGATCTCGCCGAGGACCTCCGCCGCTCGCTCGCGGATCAACCGATCCTGGCCCGGCCGCCTAGCGCCGCCTACCAGCTTCACAAGCTGGCCCGCCGGTATCGGGGATGGGTAGCCGGCGGGCTGGCGGTCTTGCTGGCTTTGATCGCCGGGATCGTCGGCACCGCGCGCGAAGCGATCCGGGCCAGTCGCGCCGAGCAGGAAGCCAAAGCGGTCAACGACTTCCTCCAAAACGATCTCCTGGCGCAGGCCAGCGCGCGCGGTCAGGCCGGAACGAACAACCCGCCCGATCCGGATCTGAAAGTGCGCACCGCGCTCGACCGCGCCGCGGCGCGTATCGCAGGCAAGTTTGATTCGCAGCCGTTGGTAGAGGCCGCCATCCGCGAAACGATCGCCACCTCCTATCGCCACCTGAGCCTCTTCCAGGAGGCCCGCCCACAAATCGAACGCGCTTTGGACCTGCGGCGGCGTTTCAGCGGAGCCGAAAGCCCAGAGACCCTGACCGACTTGAACGAGCTTGGGCACATCCTCATTGGCGCCGGCAGGCAGGCGGAAGCCGCGGAGGTCCTCGCCCGGGTGGTGGAGGTCCGGCGCCGGACTTTGGGCGAGCGTCACCGCGACACTCTCGCCGCGATGAACGATCTGGCCATGATCACCGCAACTGCCCGCCGGGCCGAGGAGTTGTATGCCCACGTCCTGGCCGGATACCGCGGCATGCTCGGCCACGATCACCCGGACACCGCGGCCGTGATCAACAACCTCGCGGCTCTTTACGGCAACCAGGGCAGGTACGACCAGGCGGTAGAGCTTTACCGCCAGGCAGTCGAGATCAAGAGGCGCGCCTTAGGTCCCGATCATCCCAGCACGCTATTAAGCATAAACAGCCTAGGTGTCATGTATCGGAAGCAAGGCAAGTACGCCGAGGCGGAGGCCCAGATCTCGGTGGCGTTGGAGGGGCGGCGCCGGGGCATGGGCGAATTGCACGTGGATACGCTTGCCAGTCTCCGCAGCCTCGCAATGCTTTTCCAGGCGCAGAGAAGGTTGGCAGATGCCGAGCGTCTTTTGCGGCAGGTTGTGGACGCGCGCCGAAGCACGCTCGGGGCCGAACATCCCGAAACGCTCACCGCAGTGCACGACCTCGCCGAACTGAGCCGGCGGCAAGGAAAAGACCGCGAGGCGGAGTCCTTGTTCCGGCAGGTGCTGGAGGCCCGGCGGCGTGTGCTTGGCCCCGAGCACCGGGCTACTCTTGCCGCCATGGTTTCACTCGGCGAGCTCAAGCTTTGGCAGCGGCGCTACCAGGACGCCGAACCGCTGCTCCGGCAGGCCTGGAAGGCATACGAGAAAGCAAAGTCGGACAACTGGCAGCGCTATCACGCGCAAGCTATGCTGGGCGAAGCCCTGGCCCGCCTGGGTAAACCCGGCGAAGCCATGCCGCTGCTTCACGCCGGCCACGAAGGCTTGCTCCAGCGGCAAGACTCGATTCCCGCGGAGAGCCGGAGTGTGGTGAACGATGCGCAACAGTGGCTCGCGCAGGCGGGGGCGGGCGTTGAGGATCCGATGGACACGGATGGGAACGAGGGCCGCACTCCGGCGAGTTTGCGTAGGTCCGGCCGGCGATCACCCGGTCCTGCGTCCGGCGCAGCTTGGCCGCCGCCACCATCTTCACCGCCTTAGTGATCTGTTGAGGACTCTCGACCGTCCGGATGCGCCGGCGATGTCGATCAGTCGGGGCAGATTCCGGTTTCTTTTCTAACCGCCGATGAACGACGATAAAAGTACTGAATGCATTGCGTTTGGCGTCTGGCCGGAAGGAGCCGCCCTTAGGTGCCGGCGAGTACGGGTGGCGCCGATCGCATCGAATAGCGTTCTTATCGGCGTTGCTCGGCGGCTCAACTAGCTCGCGGGTAAGCTGGGTTGTATGACACGCGCCATCCTCGCGGCGGTCGTGGCGCTGGCCGCGGCCGCGCCCCAGCCCCGCAATCCCTTCCGTCACATCATCGTCGACGCCTCCGATCAGCGGCCCATCGATCCGTGGGCGAAAGCGGTGGGAGACCTGAACAAGGACGGGCGTCCCGACCTCATTGTCGGAGGCCATAAGAGCGGCGGTCTGGTGTGGTACGAGAACACCGCCGACATGGCCGTGTGGAAGCCGCACCTTGTGGCCGGCGGCGCGGGCTTCGGCACGGACTGCGAGGTGGCCGACGTGGATCGCGACGGCGACAATGATCTCGTCGTGATCCGCGATGGCTTGCTCTGGTTCGAGAACACGGGCGGGCGCGGCGGATCGTGGGTGGAACATCGCATCTCGCCGGAGCCGCTGCACGACATCGAAGTCGCCGACCTCGACCGCGACGGCCGCCTGGACGTGGCGGCGCGGAATCAAGGCGAGTGGGGCGACGGCTTCACCGTGTTCGTGTACCGGCAGAAGGAAGACGGCTCCTTCGCCCAGGCGGCCAGCCTGGCGGTTCCCGACGGCGAGGGATTGCTGGTGGCCGACCTGAACGCCGACGCCAGGCCCGACATCATCGTCAACGGCAAGTGGTACGAGAACCGGAACCGGCCCGGCACGTTCACCGAATGGCGGGAGCACGTCTACGGCGTGAAGGTCTGGCCGAACACCTACCTCGCCGCCGCCGATCTGAACGGCGACCGCCGGCTCGACCTGGTGGTGGCGCCTTCGGAGCGGGAACACCATCCGCGGCAGAGGATCGTCTGGTTCGAAGCGCCGGCGAATCGCGCCGCCCGCTGGCGGGAGCGCGTCATCGAGCAAGGCGTGCAGCCAGTACACCATTTCGCCGGCATCGCCGATTTCAACGGCGACGGCCGTCCCGATGTGGTCACGGCGGAGATGAACCAGGGCGCCGATCCGGATTGGGTAACGGTGTTCCTGAACATCGGCCGCGGGCTCAACTGGGAGCGGCGCGACCCCGCTTCGACCGGCTCCCACAGCATGCGGATCGCGGACTTGAACGGCGACCGCCTGCCCGATCTGTTCGGCGCCAACTGGAACTCCGAGGCCGACCCGCGCGGCGCGCCGGTGGAGATCTGGATCAACGAGTGGAGGCGAGGGCAGTGACGCCGCAATGGCTCGCCTGGGCCAGGCGGTTGCAGGCCATCGCGCAAAACGGGCTGACGTACGCAACCAGCCCGTACGATGTGGAGCGTTACGAAGAGGTGTGGTCCATCGCCGCCGAAATGCTCGCGGCGGGCGGCGGCGGGCCATTGGATCGGATCCAGGATTGGTTCGCGCGGGAATCCGGCTATGCCACCCCCAAAGTGGATGTGCGCGCGGCCGTGTTCGCGGAAAGCCGTGTTCTGCTGGTGCGCGAACGCGAGGACGGCCGGTGGACGCTGCCCGGAGGCTGGGCCGACGTGGGGGACGCGCCCAGCGAGGCGGTGGTCCGCGAGACGAAGGAGGAATCCGGCTACGACGTGCGGGTCGTGAAGCTGGCGATGCTCTACGACCGCGACCGCCACGGACATCCTCCGATCCCGTTCCACAGTTACAAGCTGTTTTTCCTCTGCGAGCTGGCGGGCGGCGAACCGCGGGCGTCGGGCGAAACCGATGGGGTCGGCTTCTTCGCCGAAGACGATCTGCCCCCGCTCTCGCTGACGCGGGTCACGCCCGAGGAAATCCACCGCGCATTCGAGCATCACCGCCGCCGGGAGTCGGCGACGGAGTTTGACTGAAGAGGAATGGCCGATCCCTGAATGCCTGTGCTGGCGCCGCCGGCCGGGAAGCGGATTCCTACTTCCACACTCCCAGGATTCCGCCCATCACCATGAATGTCACGGCGTGATATCCCGCGTTGACGAGGAACAGCTTCATGGACTTCTTCTCGAATAGGTAGGTGATGCCGAACGAGGTTGCGACCCAGCCGATGCCGGCGAGCGCGCCGGCGGTGATGCCCCAGGCCAGGTTCGGCGGCCCGGTGAGGAACGCCGCGAGGTTCAAGGAGATCACCAACGACAGCACAAACGAGGCGCCGAACACCAGCCCCATGTTTCGGCCGCGAAGTTCCTCGTCTTTCATGCCGGATTCCTTCATCTAGACGTTCCCGAAGAGAACGGGCGAATACCAGGCGCCGCCGATGACGAACGATGCGGCGGCGGCGACCACTCCACTGGTCCGAATTGGCAGTCAGTTCTTGCAGGTTAGTCTCGTTTCGGCGCCTGCGCCGGGTGGCGAGGCGTCCCAACCTCCTCACAGTTCTATCGGCGTCCGGAGACGCAACTTGAGGGCCCGGGGACAGGCGGGAGGCCGTTTCACGGCCTCCGCCATCGCTTGATCGCAAGAAAATGCCCGAAAATGGGCCATTTTTCACACATTTCTCTTTACAATCCGCCCTCGATCCCTTATGATGAGTTAGCAATTTCAGCTAGCAACGGCTCGTACGCAGTCCCGCGACTCGCGGATGGGCCTCTGAGTTCAATCGGGAGAACGTTCGAAGGAGGAAGGACGCAAACAGATGACGCAAGCGCAACTGGTGAAGAAGCTCGCCGAAGCGTGCGGGGTGACCAACAAGGTCGCGAAGTCGCTGCTGGAGACCTACGCGGCGACCGCGGTGTCGGAAACCAAGAAAGGCGGTATGTTCGTGATGCCCGGCATCGGCAAGCTGGTGCGGGTGGAGCGGAAGGCCCGCATGGGGCGGAACCCGGCCACGGGAGAGACCATCAAAATCCCGGCCAAGAAGGTCGTGAAGTTCCGCGTGGCGAAGGCCGTCAAGGACGCCATCGTCCCGCCGAAGAAGAAGTAGCTGGAACGGGCGGCAACTCCGTAGCAAGACGAAACCCCGCGAGGCTCGCGGGGTTTCGTGTTTCTTGAACCTGAGTACAACCTGCCCAGCGAAGTGCGGGCAGTTTGCGGAAGCCTACGCCTGCTTCTTTTCCTCGGGCTTGTCCTCGCCCTTGAGGGCGGTCTTGAAATTGCGGATGCCTTCGCCCAACCCTTTGGCCAGCTCGGGAATCTTGCGGCCGCCGAAGATCAACACCGCGATTCCCAAAATGATCAGAAGCTCAGGCAGGCCAATTGACCTCAACATGCGGCCTCCTTGTACTCCAACATTGTAGCGCGAACCGGGGTGGAAGGGGGGTGTAACTTCTTACCGCAGAGCCGCAGAGGACGCAGAGAACTTCAGAAGCGGTAGAAGACCTCCAGGTAGCCGAGGCTGCCGCCCTTCCCTTTGAGATAGATGGCCGAGATCACGGACTTGCCGTTGGCGTAGCCGTAATAGCCGCTGAGGGTGACGTGGCGATCGAGGCGATAGTCGGCGCTGATGTCGTAGAGCGTGGCCAGGCCGCTGCCGCCGTTGCTCGTACGCCCGACGTAGCCGAACGTCCAGGGCTGGAACGCGCCGCCGCCCTGGTACCACAGGTCGTTGCTCGCCGACAGGCGAAGGGCGTGGACCTCGCTGCTCACGGTAACCGCCGGGTGTGGCCGGAGAATGAGCATCCCGAGGATGTCGCGGTTGTTCATCAGGTTGAAGAACGGGAAGCGGGCGTAAGGCCGGGGCGTGGGCAGCATCTGGAAGAAGGTATTGTGCCGGGAGTCGAGGGGATCGTCGTCCCCGGTCGAGTAGAAGTACCCGCCGCGGACCCATGGCTTGAGCCTCGGCAGAATCCGGGGTTGCCAGCCGGCCTCGGCTGCTACCGCGACGGCCCGGTGGTCCAGGCGGCCCCAGCGCCCTGTCTGCTCATTTCCCCAGACCAGGAAGTCCAGCGTGCCGCCGGCCGTTTCGGCGGAGTGGAGGTAGTGCCCGCCGAAGGTGCCGATTCGGATGTTGCCCATGTCCTGGCGGCGCAGCGACACGGCCCGGTTGTCCGTCTTCAGGACATGTCTCCAGTCGTGGTAGTAGATGCCGAACAAGCGGAGCTCGCCGCTGTACTTGCCCGCCGAAAACGGCGTGTTCCACGAGGCGTACAAGAAACCGGTTTCGAGCGGCCCCCAGCCGTCCACCTGGAAGACGCCCCGCGTCGGGATGGCGCCGATGACGGTGAAGTTGCCTGCCGGAGGATCGTAGGAGTAATGAAAGCCGTCCAGGCTGCGCATGACGTGGGCCCAGCCGAACCCGCCGATGAGGCGCTGGCTGATCCGGTCGCGTTTCAGGGCGGCAAGCGTAGCGTTCTTCGGGATGATCTCCGTTCCATCGATGAATTCGAAGCGTCCAAGCCGCAGGCTGTGCGCTTCGTTGCCGCCGATGTTCTTGAAGCGAAGGAAGCCTTGCTTGAGGAATGCCATCCCGGCGTTGCGCGAGCGGTCGTTCGCCACATAATAGGTTCCACCGAGGCCGAGTTGTCCCTGTGCTCCGACCCCCACAGCGTCCTCGGGCAGGCCCAGCAGAAAGGGCGCCGCGAACTCCACCTGCCAGTCGAACGCCCCGTGCTTCTGGCCGAGACTCAAACGGGCGATCGAGCCGAGGAAAGCATAGTTGGAATCGCCGTCGCCCTGAAACCAGTCCCAGGCTTCCAGGCGCGAGCGAATGCTGCCCTGCACCGTGAGGGAAGCGGCTTTGGGTTTGGCGGGGCTGGCTTCGCCGGGGCAGAGAGACGGAAAGGTGAGGAATGTGGCCAGCAAACAGAGGCCGGACACACGAGGAGCGTAGAAGAAGAGCTTCTCTAGCACCTCTCGATTATGGGATTCGACTGCGCGGATGCGCTGGTACTTGAGTCACACTCCGGGGAATTTCGGACCCGTTGCTCTCCAGGATGCGCCCCCCCCCGCCATGCGTACGGTGGAGGCACACCGCGCGGAAGTGCCACAACCAATTGGATCCGCTTGCTGACGCGCGCGGCTCGGTGTCAGCGGTACGCCTCGCACCGAGCCGCGACCGTTAGGGAGCGGACCGCGGCTCCAAACGCCGCCACGTACGGATTGGGGTCCGCGCGGCCGTGGATAGGGCCGGTCATGCCTCGCTCAGCCGCCGCATGAGTCCCACCGTCTGCTCGTAAAGATCCCGGTACACTCGGTAGCCGTTGTCATACACGCGGCGCGCCGCGGGGTCCGGTCGCACCACCTGTCCGATCTTCACCCAGCGGTCGGCCTCCGCCGTCCCGGAGAATAGACCCACGCCGGCGCCAGCCAGGAACGCGTCTCCGTAACAGGCTCCAAATGGCTGCTCCGGGATGTGCTGCTCGATTTGCGCGATGTCGCTGACGATCCGCATCCAGGGCTGGTTCCGCGTGCCGCCGCCGACCGCCAGAATCCGCCTGGCGGCGATGCCCTCCTCCTTCATGGCCTCGATGTTGTGGCGGATGCCGTAGCCCACGCCCTCCAGCAAGGCGCGATAGACGTCGGCGCGGCTGTGGCCGAGCGTCAGGCCGAAGAGGACTCCGCGGGCGTTGGGATCGTGCAGCGGCGTGCGCTCGCCGGCGAAGTAGGGCAACGCGACCAGGCCGTTCGCGCCCCGCGGCGAGGTTTCCGCCAGTTCCGCCAGAGCGGCGTAGGCGTCCGCCCCGCCCGACGCCTCGAGCGCGACTTCCCGCTGTGCGAACTGGTCCCGGAACCACCGGAGGATGCTGCCGGCGGTGGACATGCCTCCGGCGACTGCGTACGTGCCCTTCTCCAGGAAGTGAGTCGCCCAGAAGCGGCGGCTGGGGGACAAGCCGGCGCACTTCAGGATGAAGAAGATGCTCGAGCCGTACATCACCATCATGTCCTCGGCCTCCACCAGCCCGGCGCTGATGGCTTCGGCGGCCGCGTCGGCGGTGCCGCTGATCACCGGGGTGCCTTCGGCGAGGCCTGTCTCGCGCGCCGCCGCGGCGTGAACCAGCCCGGCGATGTCGCAGGTCCAGGTGATGCGCGGCAGCATCGCCACCGGCGCGATCGAATCCGCCATCTCGGTGTTCCAGCCCAGCGCGCGGGCGTCGAACAGCGGAGCGAATGTCGTGGCATCGTAGACGTCGATGACGCCCGCGCCGGTCAGCTTGTGTACCACGTAGCCCGTCCCGGTCAGGACGAGCTTCGTTCGCCGCCACACCTCTGGCTCGTTCCTCCGCAGCCACAGAACCTTGGGCGCGGCGGACTGGGACGAGAGCTGGACGCCGTACCGCTCGAACAGCGTCTCTTTGCCGATCTGCTCTTCCAGTTCCGCGATTTCGCGCGAAGCGCGCGTGTCGATCCCGTAGAGGATGGCGGGGCGGAGGGGGCGGCCGGCGCTGTCCACCGGCAGCACGCAAGGGGCGATGGCGCTGGCGCCGATCCCCGCGATGCGGTGCGGGTCAACGCCGCTCTTGTCGAGGACGGCCCGGCAGATTTCCACAAAGTCGCGCCACCAGACGCTCTCCGCGTCGTGCTCGACCCAGCCGGGTTTCGGCATCGAGAGCGGGTGCTCGACGGCGTGGCTCGCCGCCACCTCGCCGGTCGCCGTGACCAGCACGCCCTTCGAAGAGTAGGTGCCGATATCGACGCCGAGCAAATAGTCGGTGCCAGCCATCATTCCTCCCGGCGGGCAGGCAAATGCGCCTGCCCCACCCTACAAGTGAAACCGTCCGTTCTCGAGCACCGCCGCTCCATCCACGAACACCGCCCCCTCCCGCCGCGTGTCCTTGATGATGTCCCAATGTATGGCGGACTGGTTGGTGCCGCCGCACTGCGGGTAGGCGCGGCCGAGAGCGATGTGGACCGTCCCGCCGATTTTCTCGTCGAGCAGGATGTCTTTCGAGAAACGGTTGATGTGCGGGTTTGTGCCCATGCCGAATTCGCCGATCAGCCCGGCGCCCGGATCGGAGCCGAGTACCGCCAGGAGAAAATCCTGGTTGGTGCCGGAGGACGCTTCCACCAGCCGTCCGCTCTTCCAGGCCAGGTGGATATCGTGCATGAGGCGCCCGGCGAGCACTCCGGGGAACTCGAACCGGATCTCGCCGTCGATGGTTTCCGTGAGCGGCGCGGTGGCGATCTCGCCGTCCGGCATGTTCCAGCGCCCGTCTCCGACCGTCCACCGGCGCCCTTTCACGGAGAACCGCAGGTCGGTATCCTTTCCCACGATGCGCACCAGTTCGGCCCGTTCGAGGCGCTCGGCCCACGAGGCCAGCCTGCGGCTCTCCTCGCGCCAGTCAAGCAGGCAGGCGTCGAAGAACATGCCGGTGATCGTGTCCAGGTCGCACCCGGCCTGTCGCGCGAGGGCCTGGCTCGGCACGCGCACCAGGCACCAGCGGGTCTTTTGCCAGCGCAACGTGGACACTTTGCCCATTGCCTCCTGGTTTCTGGCCAGCACATCGGCCGGGATGTCGGAGTGGATGTCCAGATCGCAGGCGCCGCGAAGTCCGAAGTAGACGTCAGCCCACTCCATCCCGTAGGCTTCGATCTCCGGCACCCACGCGATTTGCTCGGGATTGCCGTTGCGCAGGAGCGAGTGGCGCAGCTTTTCCGACAGGAACTGCACCTGCGGGTAGGCGCCGGCTTTGATGCAGGCCTCATAGACCGCTTCGGCCAGCGGGGAGGTTTCGGCCTCGCTCATGGCGATCATCACTCGCTCTCCCGGCCTGACTCCGGTCGAGTAGCCCACGAGGAGGACGGCGAGTTGTTCCCAGCGCGGGTCCGTCGCTGGATCAGGCACGTTGCGGCTCCTTCGCCCGGATCTCGCGCACCTTGTCCATGAACGCCCTCACGCGCGCTTGGTCCGCCGGGTTCCAGATGTAGCCGTCGCGCTTGAACGCCGTTCCGACCACCGCGCCGTCGGCCACGGAAAGCTGCGCCTCGACGTTGGCGAGGTTCACGCCGGTGTTGGCGAACACGGGCGTGTCCGGGACCGCCTCCTTGACGATTCGCAGCGCATCGAGCGACGTTTCGACGCCGGCGGTCAGGCCCGAGACGCACAACACGTCCGGGGCGGCGTTGAACACGGTCGAGCGGGCGATCGAGGCAAGGTCGCGCTGCGCCAGGTAGGCCGCAGCCTCCGGCATGATGTTGTAGAGCAGCCTGACGCCGTCGCCGTGAATGCGGCGCCGGCGCCGCGCCGTTTCGCCGCAGTTGGTGTTCCACAGGCCGAAGTCGCTGGCGTAGACGCCGCTGAAGATCTCGCGGACGAACCGGGCGCCGGTGGCCACCGCCAGGTCGATCGAGGCGCGCGGGTCCCACAGCACGTTCACTCCGAAGGGGACGCGGATCTCGCCGAGCAGTTGGCCGATGATCCGCGCCATCGACGCGGTCGTAATGGGCTCCACCGCGAGCAGGTACGGCAGGCTGGCCTCGTTGGAGAACATGACCGCGTCCACGCCGCCGTTTTGCAGCGCTTCCAGATCCGCCCTTGCCTGCTCAACAACCCATTCGAGTCCCCTGGTGGCATCGTAGCCGGGGTCACCGGGCAGCGCGCGGAAGTGGCACATCGCGACGATCGGTTTTCGCGTCCCGAAGGTCTCTGTCATCCAGTCCATGAGGAATTCTCCTTCGCGGTCCCGGCCGGAGCGGCGCCGCTCCCGTGGCTACGCCCGGTTCGCATAGCCGAGCACAGTGATCGCCAGCAGCAGGACCGCGATGCCCATCCCCAACCGCCGCCTGGCCGTGCGTGGCGCAGCCGCCCATTCCCCGCTCACCAGTCCCAGCGCGTTGGCCACCAGCACCATGCTCGACATCAGGATCGCCCAGCCTAGCGACGGCCCGAGCGCGCCGAGCGCCCGCGCGCCGCTGCCGTAAAGCGACATGCCGGCGGTCCACGTGGCGCCCATGATCACCGCGAGCACGAACATCCGCGCGGAGCCGGGCCGCCGGTAGAGCGCGGCGCTTCCATTTCGGTAAAGCAGCCACGCCGAGTATCCCGCGTTGCACAGGAACATCGGGATCTCCAGCAGCACCCAGAGCGCGTTCGCGGCCAGGTGCCCGGAAGCGCCGAGACTCTGCGCGCGCCGCGACACGTCCGCGCCGAAGGCGAACCCGAGATTGCCGCAGGCGCAGAGCAGCCCCGAGCCGATGCAGAGGGCGAGCCCGCGCGCGTACGGCCTGCGCAGCGCATCGGCCGCCGAGTGTTCTTTCCATCTCCCGGCAAACGAACAGATGACGACGCCGCACAGCATCAATGACAGCGCCACGGCGGTCAGGATGCCTTGCGCCGCCGTGAAGTTCTCGGGCCGTTCCACCAGCAGGGGAGTCACCGTGCCGGCGGTCGCGGTGATGCCCAGGATGACGGCGAACCCGAGCGCCATGCCGAGCGCATCCACCCCGAGGCCGAACAGCACAGCGCCGAGACCCCAGCCGAAGCCGAAGATCAGCGCGGAAAAGACCGGACCGGGCGCGAGGCCGGCATACACCTCGGCCAGCCGGGGAACGGTGAGCACGGCGATCGTCCACGGGCAGGCCACATAGGCGGTGGCCGCGAAGATCAGCCAGTAGTTCTCCCACGCCCAGCCCTTCATGTGCTTGCTGGGATACATGAAGCTCCCCTGGCAAACACCCCCGCACAAGACAAGGGCGAGGCCGGCGATCAGCGACATTTGTTCAAGGTTGTAGGCTATCAGATCCGTTGAAGCGCGAACGGCGTGGCGGGGAGAAGCGATTGTGCCTTCCCGGTTCACACGAATTGACGAGGCTGTCAGACGAAGAAGCCCGGCCTGACGCCGAACAGCGGGTTGGGCAGCGGCAACAGGAACTCCGCCCGGCCTTCCCGGTTGGGCCTCTCGTGGCTGCCCCAGCGGCGGCCATTGACGTACGGCAGCAGAAGGTATCGCTCGGGGCTCTCGCCCGCGGCTGGGGCGAAAGCGGCGGTGACCACCACCGTGCGACCCATCGCGACCGTGCTTCGATCAGCGTCGATCCGGAGAGACGGGCGGGTGGCGGAACGGCAGCCGGCAGTCCACACGGCGGCAAGGATGCTGGCGACGACAGCACTGGAGCGACTCATGATTCCGGCGCCTCTTGGCATGGCAGGTTTCGGTCGGACCTTCCATTATGGGATGTTCCGCCACTTCCGTAAGTTCGATTTCTCGAATGCCGATATGGAGATTGTGCTACCTTTCTGTTCAATGGGGATTGTCAATGTGGCTTCGGTGCCGCAGCGCAGTCCCTTTCGCTACCCCGGAGGAAAGACGTGGCTGATACCACGGATTCGAGAGTGGCTGAAAGGGGACCGCAGGCCGAGTCTCCTCGTGGAACCGTTCGCCGGGGGGGCGATCGTCGGGCTTACCGTGGCCTTTGAAGACCTGGCCGACCGGGTACTCCTCGTCGAAATCGATCCGGATGTGGCGGCGGTCTGGCGAACCATACTCAACGGCAACGCCAAGTGGTTGGCCGACGAAATCTGCAACTTCAGTCTCACCCCTGACATGGTTCGGAGGACCCTGAGCCGGAAAGCCGAGTCAATCCGAGAACTGGCCTTTCAGACCATCCTGAGGAATCGGGTCCAGCGCGGAGGGATCATGGCCCCCGGCGCCGGCCTGATGAAGCAGGGGGAGAATGGACGGGGTTTGGCGTCGCGATGGTATCCCCAGACGCTGGCTCGGCGGATCCTCGCGATTGCCCACATCCGTCGCCGCATTTCTTTCGAAGAGGGAGACGGGTTGGATGCCGTGCGCGTCCACGCACATACCACGGGCGCTGCCTTCTTCATCGATCCCCCCTACACGGTTGCCGGCAGGCGCCTTTATAGCTATCGGGAAATCGACCACGAGCAGTTATTCCAATTGGCCGCCGGTGTACGTGGCGACTTTTTGATGACCTACGACAACGCGGATGAGATTCGCCGGTTGGCCGCCCGCAGGGGTTTCGAGACCGGGCTGATCCCGATGAAAAGTACTCACCACGCCAAGATGACCGAACTCCTCATCGGACGAGACCTAAGCTGGCTGCGTGGTCGGGATACAGTCGCGCTACCTTCCCAGCAATTGCTGTTTCAAACCGGGATAGCGTGACCGGGGTTCCTCCCGTCAGGCCTTCCACGGCGCGTTCCAGTGTCGTGAATCGCCGGAAGGCTGGCCGTAGCGCGAACGATCCGTCGGCAGCCTCCTCAAAGCGAACCACAAACCAAGCGATGTCGCAGTTTGAGATGTCCGAGACGTCATCCATCTTGCCCAGCGCCCCAAAGAACTCCTCGTCAATGACAACCGCCATCTTCCTGCCCCATCGACGGAGGGACGGAACCTTGATCTGAAGTTGCGGCATGAGGCGCTTCGGGCCGCTGCTTCGATAATCGGGACGGCGTACTTCGGACGGGAAGGGGATGCGCGAGGTATCGGTCTTCAGCCGGCGCAATTCCTCCGCCATGGACCTCCCGGAGAAGTACACCGCCTGGATTTCGAGAGCGCACCAGTGGAGCGGAAACCGGGTCGGATGGATGAGGACGTTGTCGATCTGTCCAACTTCCTTCGCATCAGCGGACCCTTCTTGAGCTGCTTCAAGGAATTCCAGTTCCCGGACGACGAGCGGGGCGGACGTTCCGAGAACTTCTCGCCCGATCCATTCGAAGACCGTTCCGTTCTCGGCGAACCGGTACGGGCAGGTGACTCGGAGGTTTCCGGCCAGGCTCACACCGACAGACTTGCCGTCGTCAATCCGCGTGTACTCTCGCAGCGAGCACACCCCTCCTGCCTTGGTGCAGACCGTCTTGCCTCCAGGTACGGCCTGAGGGGCGAAGGTCTGGCAAGTGACGCGAGGAGGACACGACACGTGGGAGCGTGACAGCGCGATTTCGGCCAACTGCTGTCGCTCCCTTGGGGTGAGGCGGTGAAAGGGGCGGGCGAACCATTCACCGATCCCGAACCTGCGCGTTTCCTTCGGCGTTCCGGATTTCGGCATGCGAGAACAAGGATATCGAATCGTGTGGACCAGCCAGTTCGGAGGTGTATCGGCCCAAGAAATCCTTGATTCCGAAATTCGCCCGTGCTAACGTTGACTCGGTCGGATGCGCGGCTGGAGTCCCGGGCGAACGCGATGGCTGGCGGTGACGCTCGTTTTGTGCGCGCGGGCGGGCGTCGCGCAACGGGCGCCGTGCTGTGAATCCTCCCCCCAGCCCGCGGATCCGGCCCGGGCGCTCGAAGCCAGGGTCGTCGAAGCGGCCGCCGAGGCTTCCGCCGTTTCCAAGACGTCGAGTATCCTCGACCAGATCCAGGATCCACGGGAGCGGAAAGCGTTCGCAGCGCTGTTCCGGAAACGCAGCCCCGCCGAGCGGCGGAAGCTGGCCGAAACGTTCCTCGCCGACTTTCCGCAGTCCGCGTTCCTGGCGCCGGTCTACGAAATCGCCGCCAAGGCGTGCATCGACCTTGGCGACTCCAAGGGGGCGATCGAGCACGCCCGGCGGTCGCTCGAGATCCTGCCGGAGAATCCGATGCTGCTCGTTCCGCTCGCGGCCGTGCAGCTTGAGCAGGGCTTGACCGCAGAAGCCGCGGAGTCCGCCCAGGCGGCCCTCGAGTGGCTGGACCGGTTCAGCTCGCCGTCCGCCTTCTCCGAAAAGGAGTGGGCCGTACACGAGAGAGGATTGCGAGCATCGAGTTACTATGTGCTGGGCAAAGCCACGGCAGCGGAGGGCTTGGCGGCGTCCGATGAACGGCGCCGGGACAAGCTGGCGCAAGCCGGGGATTATCTGGAGCAGTCCTGGCTGCTTAGTAATGACGCGGGCACGGCTTATGCGCTCGGGCTGACCCGCATGGCGCAAGCCCGCGTGAGGGACGCGGCAGTGGCCTTCTCCGCCGCCTGTCAAGCGGACGGCGGGTACCGGCGCCAGGCCGAACAGCGCCTTCGGAAGGCGTACGACATCTGGCCCTACGCGCCCAGGCCCGCCTTCGACGAGTTCCTGCGGGACCTCCAGAAAGCAGTGTCGGCGGAGCGAAGCCGCGCATCGGACCTGGCCGCGCGCCGCCGGACCGGGACGCCGGTCCACTACGCCGGGTCGGACTCCTGCCGGCCCTGCCATCGCGCCATCTATGAGCACTGGGCCCAGACGGGGCATGCCCGGATGTTCCGGCCGTACAAGTTCGAAAACGTGTGCGGCAACTTCCAGGACCAGTCCTGGGAAGACGAGAAGGGACTTGTCGCCGCCCGCATGTTCCAGAACGACGGACGGCATTACTTCTCTGTCCGCGACAAAGCCGGCCAGTGGAAGCGGTATCGCGTGGATTACACCATCGGATCAAAATGGCAGCAGACCTACGCCACGCGCCTGGAGAACGGGCAAATCCACGTATTCCCGCTTCAGTACAGCATGATCGAGAGCCGCTGGCTGAGTTTCTGGAGGATGGTCGATCCGCCGGACTCCGAGCGGACTGTGCTCGCGAACTTCCCCGAACATACTCCGAACACCGCCTACCTCGTGCACTGCGCGCCCTGCCACACCAGCCAGTTACGCCAGACCAGGCCCGGCCCGATCGATCCGGACATCCTGGAGATCGCCGAGGGCGGAGTCAACTGCGAGACGTGTCACGGGCCGGGCGCCGCGCATAACGCCGCCATGCGCGCCGCCGCGCCCGGCTCGCGGCCGCCGCTCGAACTCGCCATCGAGTACGGCATGGTGAGCGCCCGCGATTACGTGGACATGTGCGGCATCTGCCACCTGCAATCGGCGAAACGCGAGCACGGGCCAAACGGCGAGTGGAACTACCGGGAAGGCTTCGAGGACTTCTTTCCACGGTTCAAGATCCGTCCTTACGCGGAACTGGCGCGGCGGGCCTTTTACAAAGACGGCCGCTTCCGCGTGGTGTCCTTCATCGTGGAGTCCTTCCTGCGGTCGAAATGCTACCAGAAAGGCGCGGCGCACTGCGGCCACTGCCACGACCCGCACGCGGCCGACGCCGCAACGAACACGAAGGCGGTGAAGTTCGGCGACGATCCGGACCGCATGTGCTTACAGTGCCACCCGGATTACGGGGGAGCGAAGCTCGAGGCGCACACGAGGCACAAGCCCTCGTCCACGGGAAGCCGCTGCGTGGCCTGCCATATGCCGCCGATCATGAGCACCGTGCTGTTCAAGGCCGGCTCGCACGAAATCGACGAAATCCCCAACGCCGAGATGACCGCCCGCTTCGGCCAGAGAGACAGCCCGAACGCCTGCCTCATCTGTCACGCCGACAAGGACATCGGGTGGCTGCGGCTGGAGATGGGCAAGCGGCGGAAACGGGAGCCCGTCAGTATCTCCGCGGCGAGTGTCCCTTCGCCTGGATCCGCCTCTCCAGCGTCTTCTGCCTCTCCGGCGGAACGATCGTCTTCCAGGTCCGGATGGGCGAAGGTTCGGGCACGCGGGAATTCGTGCCGAACCGGAGCGTGACGATCTGCTGCGGCCGGATGGTGAATCCGTAACCTGGCCCGCCGGCCAGCGAAGAGGGCTTCTCTCCCATCATGTTCGTAATCGTCGCCTTGTGGTGGGGCACGCGCGCCTCCTGCCACGTTCCTCCGTAGGGAACGAGGGCATACTCGAAGCGGTGCGAACCGCTGCCTCGGAGCAATTCGTTGGAATGGTTCCGATACGTGGCCTGCGCATTGACCAGCGCCAGCGTCACTGTTCGCCCGTTCAGTTCGTGGCTCGTCAGTCCGCGATCGAGCAGCGGCAGTCCGCCGCCCCGCGCAAACTGGTAGCTGGACCAGCGGACCGCCGGCAAAATCGCCTCCGAGTAACCATACGTGGCGTGGTCGACGTTCAGATAGTAATCCTCCGGCGGCGCGGGCCGGGCCGGGTCGCGTGAGGAATACCCGTAGGGGATGCCGCGGGTCCGCTCCTTGACATCGGCTGCCAGTGGAAATCCGCGGTGACGACGAGGTCAGTGGCGCGAAGGTCGAGCGAGGTCTCAAAGTCGATTCTCGGGTAGTCCCGGTGGAGAACGATCGTTCTCTCGAGCAGGCTGATCCGGTTCGGCACTTCGGACCACGCGAAGCGATACTCCGGGTCCGCCTTCACCCGGTCGAGATGATCGAGGTAGTTATTGAGGACGCAGTTGCGCTAGGTGTTGAAATCAACCAGCCAGCCGGTGATGGTTCCGTGCGTGTTCGGCACGAGGTACAGCGTGGTTGCCGGCTCCTCGGCCGTCATGCCGGCGGCCAGAAAAGCCACGGAAAGTATAATGCGAGCAGTCATGGTCAAGCTGGGCCACTCCTTTCTTCTGGGCCGTCCGATCCGCCAGGACGAACCCGTGGAGGAACTCGGAGTCTCCACCTATGGGCGGATCGAGCAGGCGCTCGACGGCGGCTCAGCGGACCAAGCCCGCGAGCTGCTCCGCTACATGCTCGGAGAATATACCACCATTTACCGGTTCATGATCGACTGGATCGGCGACCTGAGCGCCTTTCTGGCGGAGTGGGGAGACGCCGCCGCCTGGGATGAAACGCACGCCGCCGCGAGCCGCAGCACCCTGGAGCCGCGCGGCGGATTCATCCGCCGTTCCGCGCCCGAGCTTCAGCACGCCTGGCTACGCCGCGTCGAGCGGCTGGGGCGCCAGCAAGAGAATCCCGCCACGCTCGGGGCAGAGTTCCTCGACGATTTCGACAAGCCAGTGGATCGCTCGCTCCTCGAAACTGTCTGGCTTGAATACCTGATCCCCCACGATTTTGTTGTCGCCTGGGCGCACGAGCTGGTCACCCGCGTCGCCCAGACATGCGGCGAGGAGGCGGTGCCGGAAGCGATTTCGCGCACCTACGAGCAGCGCTGGAAGGCGCGCTACGTGACGTGGCAAGACATGACGCCGCTCGAGCGGGTCCAGCTTTCCGTCGAGGGGATGCGGGGCCACTTGTCTGGGAAGACCCGCCGCGGCGATGTGCGCGTCTGGGAGGAACCCGGCCGCTACGTGATTTCACTGGACCCCTGCGGCAGCGGAGGCATGCTGCGAACCGGCGACCTCGTCACCGGCGTTGGCCCCTATCCCACCGGCGGCGCCAATCGCGAGCCGCACGTCTGGACCTGGAACCGCACCGGCGTGCCGTGGTACTCCACCCACTGCCCGATCGTGATGGAAATGTTCACCACCCGCGACTGGGGATCGCCGATGCGGCCGGTCGAGTTTCCAGCGGAGCCGGACGGACCCTGTCGGTGGTTGGTGTACAAGTAGCAGCATTGCCCAGCCCCTGGCCGAACGCGATAAACAGCACCCCTCGCGTGAGCCTCGCGTTGGGAAGACTGGAATTGAGATAGCTGGCCCCATTCACAGCCGCCCGCAGCAGGACTGCGAGCTTCGCCCGTGGAGAGCAGTGGATGCTTCCAGGGCGCGACGAGCGCGGTGCTCGGGAGAACTCTGCTCCCGTCCGAGCGCTTCTCCCAATTTCGCTGCGCCCCAGTAAGAGAAATTGGGAAGCACCGGAGCGGGGCGTCTGAGCCCCGCTCCGATTTGATGCGTGAAGCTCGACAGCAGCGGCCTCTCGTCCGGGCTTGTGGACTTGATGGCAGGTTAGCGGCGGCCGCCGCCGCGGCCTCCCGTCGAGCCCCGGCCCCGCGAGGCCTGGCCCTTGGGCCCGGTGCCGTCGCAAGTTCCGGAGCCTTTCTTGCCGGACTTGGCGCCGTAACCGGTCCCGTCCTGCGGCCGCTGGCCCTGGTTGCCGGTTCCGTCGTTCGGACCGTTTCGCTTCCCCTTCGTTCCGGCATTGCTATTGAAGCCCGGCGTCTGAAAGCCGGGGGTGGAACCACTGACCTGCGCGATGCCGGGTGCGGTGAACACCAGGATGCCGGCAGCGATTGCGCTTGCGAGAGTAAAGCGTTTCATGGTGCCTCTCCTTTCGAAAAATCTGATCGTCTCCTCGTGAAGTGCTTAACGATGATGAGGCCGGCCAAAGCCGCCTCCGAGCCCGAAGCACCCTCCCTCGCAGGAGTCATGCATCTGGTCGAGCTTCGCCTGCTGGTCGGGCGTCAGGATCTGGTAGAAAGCGCCAAAGGCCCTGGCGTGGATGGCTTGCATCTGGCCCATCAGCTTGCCCACCTCGGCGGCCAGCGCATCGATATTCGAAGCGTTGGTCTTGGCGGCGCCTCGAAGAGCCAGTTGCGCCTGCTGGATGAGCGGCCGCAGCGCCTCCGACTCTTTGGCGGCGTTCGCGAAGATCGCCGCAGCCTGTTCCTTTTGCGCGTCCGTCAGGCCGAGATACGTGGCCATGAAGTTCAGCCGGCGCTCCTGCCGAACCTGCGGATCGGCCGGGGCAGCACCGGGACCGAACCGGCCGCCCATCCCCGGTCCTTGTCCGAAAAGCAGGCTCGTCGAGAGCGCTGCCGTGGCGATGAATCCAAGTTGTCTGTTCCGCATATCTGCTGGTGAAACCTCCTGCTGGTGAAGATGCAGAACCGTCCGGTGGGGCATAGGCGAGGCGGCAAAATGGTCGTTAAATGCTCTTTACGCCGTCTTAACAGGCGGAGGCACGGCTCAGCCGTTGAACTTGTAGCCGATGCCCGGGAGGGTGAGGATGTACCGGGGATTCTTGGGATCGGGCTCGAGCTTGTGGCGCAGCCAGGCGACGTGAACGTCCACGGTCCGAGTGGACAGCGACGCTTCGTATCCCCAGACGTCCCTCAGCAGTTGCTCGCGTGACAAGGCGGCGCCCCGGTGCTCGATGAAGTAGTGAAGCAACTGGAATTCCCGGGCCGCGAGAGGCACGGGCTGTCCGTCCCGCTCCACTTCGGCGCCGCGAAGATTGACGCGGACGGAGCCGAACTCAAAGACAGGTCCTCCGGGGGCGGCAGCCTGAGCACGGCGCAGCAACGCCTCGATGCGCGCCAGAAGCTCCATCATCTCGAACGGCTTGGTGACGTAGTCGTCAGCCCCGATTTTCAGTCCCAGCACCTTGTCCACCGGCTGGCTGCGTGCGGTGAGCATCAGGATGGGAACGGTGACGCCCATCTGGCGCAGGTCACGACAGACGTCCAGACCGCTCTTGCCAGGCAACAGGACATCCAGGATGATCAGGTCGAACGTGCGCGACAAGACCAGCTCGACGGCTGTTTCTCCGTCCTCGACCGCCTCGGCGAGATAGCCCTCCTTCCGCAGGCGGTCCGTGACCGTCACCGCGAGGTCAGCCTCGTCTTCGACCATCAGGATCCGTTTCGGCATCACCCTCCTCGTTCCTCGCGGACGCCAGGGCTCGCCGCCGGCAGCCGCAGGGTGAAGACAGTTCCCGTGGGGCGGCGGCTCGTCACGCTGACGCGCCCTCCATGCTCCTCGGCGATTCGCTTGACAAGACTCAAGCCCAACCCGGTCCCATGCAAACGTGAGGCGGCCGCAGTCCGCCCGCGGTAAAAAGGTTCGAAAATGTGCGGAAGGTCGCCGGTCTCTATGCCCCGGCCTCGATCCTCGACTGCGATCTCGACCTCGTGGCCCCGCCGGCCGGCGGCGTGGCGCGCCCGCACGGCGAGCCATCCTCCGTCGCCTCCGTATTGAAGTCCGTTCATGAGGAGATTGCGAACGCCATGCGACAGGGCGGTGGCATCGCCTCTCACGGGGGGCAGATCCGGCTCGATTTCCTCGACCAGTTCCACGCCCGCCTCCAGGATGGCCGGACGGCACGTCTCGACGGCCCGGCGGATGGCTTCCGCTACTGCCACCGGCTGGAACCGGCTTCGCGGCCGGCTTTGCGCCACGGCGAAACCCAGCGCATCCTGCACCATCTCGGACAAGCGGCGGCTCTGACGGTGAATCATTTCCCCGTAGCGCTGGGCCTGCTCTCCGGTCTCCGCCACGCCGTCGGCAAGGTTTTCCGCAGCCGAGCGAACGACCGCTAACGGGGTCAGCAGTTCGTGGGAGATGCCGGCGAGAAATTCCGCCTGGAGCCTGGCGAGTCTTTGCGCGCGCCGCGTCAGGACGACGATCAGCCCGACGCTGGCCGCCAGCATGAGCAGGATCGCAAAGGCGATGGCGAGGTTGCGGGACCGCAGTCCGGCGACGGCTGACTCAAGCGATCCGGATCTGTGTGTCACCAGTAATTGCCAGCGCCCTTCGACGCCGGGAAGAACGCTCTGTAACGCGAACCCGCGGCCTCGGTGAGGAGGGCCGGCGCGAGGTCCCCTCCATCCGGGAAACCGGCCGGAGGATGTTTCCCTGGGTTCGAAGCCGATCGCCGGGGCCAGGGCATTGGCGTCCTCCGCCTGGAGTCCCAACAGCGCCACGCTCAGGTCCGGCGTCGAGAAAGAGGAGTCCGAGGCGCCGGGAGAGAGATAGATGGTTCGCCGGGGCTCGCTCCGGGTAACCACCGCCACTAAGTAATCGAGTCCGCCCGGCGCGCTAAGGTGCTTGTGGGCCAGTTGTGGCAACAGGGTTTGCTGAATGAATTGCAGATCGAGTTCCAGAATCAAGGCGCCGGGAACACGCCGGGAGCCTCCGCCCGGAGATGGAGATGCCTCCTGGGTGCCAGGACCTCCGGGAGAAGCGTGAGAGATCACAAGGACAAGGGCGGGGACTTCCTCCTCAATCAGCCACCGGACGGGACGAGGCGCCGCTCTGAATTCAGGCGAGTCCTCCGGAAGGAGCGCCTCCAACCGCCGGCGCAGCGGCGAGAGTCTCAAAAGCCACTCTGCGGAGTCGATCCGGTCCGTCTGGGGATCGAAGCGGTACAAACGAAGTCCACCGTCCCCCCGTCCGGACGCTACATACGCATTGCGCAGCAGTCCGGGGTAGGCCGCCGTCTGAGACCACGCGCGGTATCGCTCGCCAACACCCATCCATCCATCCTGATTCCACTCGAACGGCGCGATCGCGAAGGTCAGACAGGCGCGCATCAGTTCGCGATCGAATTCCTGGACGAAGCGATTGCCGGCGGCGCGCAAATGAGCCTGCATGCGTTCCCGCTCGGCGCTGGACACGGCGTCGATCCAGCGGAATTGCAGGAAGGCCAACAGCCCCAACAGTCCGAGCAGACCGGCTATCGCGCCGAACCACCAGACCGGCATGTTCCTGTGAAGTCGCACGGGATTCAACGCCGCCTCCGCAATTTCCAGAGTATCGCTGATGACTGCCGGACAAGGGCCGAAGACGACGAAACACCGACGGCAGGGAAGGACTTATCCGTGTTCATCGGCGTTCATCGGCGGCCAAGAATGATTCGTTCGCCTGGAGGAACCGCTCCCATAACGCCGTGCGCAGTCTCTAGATCTAGACCTTGCGCCTGGATCGGGTTGATTCGGACTACGCCCGCGGATGCGCCTTGTCGTAGACCGCCATCAGATCGGTGAGCGTAACCTTGGTGTATTTCTGGGTCGTCGACAGGCGGGCGTGGCCGAGGAGTTCCTGGATGGCGCGGAGATCGGCGCCGTCGGCCAGCAGATGGGTCGCGTAGGCGTGGCGGAAACTGTGCGGGTGAATCGAGGAGTCGCCGGCGAAGTGCGTCGCGTAACTCTTGACGATGTTGCGGACAGTGCGGTCGGTCAGGCGCCTGCCGCCCGGATTCACGAACACCGCGCGGTCCTTCGTCTTGGGCGGCCGCGTGGCGAGATAGCGCTCCAGCGCTTCGGCCGCTTTGGACGGCAGCGGCACCTGCCGTTCCTTGCGCCCCTTGCCGCGCACGCGGAGCCAGCGCTCCGCAAAGTCGATGTCGTCGAGGTTCACGCCGACCAGTTCGCTGACGCGCAGACCGCAACCGTAAAGCAGTTCGAGGATGGCCAGGTCGCGGTCCGTCGACGGTCCCCGCGGCTGGCGCGCGGCCGAGTCGAGGAGATTCGAGGTCTGCTCGGCGGTCATGACGCGCGGCAGCGTGGTCGGTAGTTTCGGCGTGGCCAGCAGCCGGGCGGTATTGAGGTCCGCCTCGCCGGCGCGCACCGCGAACTCGAAAAACGACCGCAGCGCGGCGAGCTTGCGGCGCAGGGTCGCCGGGTTCAGCTTGCGGCGATAGAGCCCGGCGAGCCACTCGCGGACGGCCAGCAGATCGATGGCCGCGGCTTTGTCCGGCGGCTCCGGACGGCGCTCGATGAATTCGGCGAACTGGGCAAGATCTCCGCCGTAGGCGCGCAGCGTGTGCCCGGAGACGTTCTCGCGGCGAATCGACTCCAGGAAGCGGCTGATCTGCTCGCGGAGCGGCGAAGGCGGAGCGGGCGGGCTATCCGGCGACACAGGCACCCAGGTATTCTTCGAGCTTGCCGGCGGCGCGGCGGCACAGCGCCGCGTGGCGCGCCCGCCGGTCGTGGCGCAGGCGGCGCCGCGCGTCTTCCTCGAGCGGCGGCAGCAGGTCGAACGTGATGTTGGCCGGCTGGTAGCCGGCGGGATCGGCGCCCGATACGTAATGGCAGAGCGCGCCCAACGCCGTTTCGCGCGGGAATGCGCGAGGTTCCTCGCCCGCCGCCAGCGCCGCCGCGTGACGTCCCGCGACCAGTCCGGTGGCGATCGACTCGACGTAGCCCTCCACCCCCGAGATCTGACCGGCGAAAAACACGCGGGGATCGCTGCGCAACTGGAGCGTCGGCGTCAGCAGCGCCGGCGCGTTGATGTACGTGTTGCGGTGGATTTGGCCGAACCGGATGAATTCGGCCCGCTCCAGTCCCGGGATCATCCGCAGAATGCGCGCCTGCTCGCCGTACTTCAGGTAGTTCTGGAAGCCGACGAGGTTGAAGCTGTCGGCACGCAAGTTCTCCTGGCGCAACTGAACCACCGCGTACGGCCGGCGGCCGGTGCGTGGATCGACCAGCCCCACCGGTTTCATGGGACCGAAGCGCAGCGTATCCCGCCCGCGCCGCGCGAGTTCTTCGATCGGCAGACACGCTTCGAAGTACGGCACGTCGCCGGCAATGTGCGGCTGGTGGCTCTCCGCGTGGAGCAGGGCATCGACAAACCGCTCGTACTGCTCTTTGTCGAGCGGGCAGTTCAGGTAGTCACCGCCGCCGCCCGCCGGCTGGCCGTAGCGCGAGGCGCGGAAGGTGACGGACATGTCGATCGAACCGGCCTCGACGATCGGGCTGATGCTGTCGTAGAAGAAGAGCCGTTCCGAGCCGGTCATCCGGGCGATGGCGGCCGCGAGCGAGTCGCTGGTCAGCGGCCCGGTGGCGACGATCACGACGCCGTCCGGGGGGATGCCGGTGATTTCCTCCCGGCGCACTTCAACGCCGGAAAGCGATTCCACCGCGCGGGTGACTTCCTCCGCGAACACCTCGCGGTCGACGGCCAGCGCGCGTCCGCCGGGAACGCGCGCCCGATCGGCGCAGCGCAGCAGCAGCGAGTCGAGCATGCGCAATTCGCGCTTCAGCAGCCAGGGCGCGGTGTCCTCCTGCTCGCTCTTGAGCGAATTGCTGCACACCAGCTCGGCCAGCCGGCCTGTCTGGTGGGCCGGCGTCGGGCGCGCGGGCCGCATCTCGTACAGGATCGCCCGCAGACCCGCCTTGGCGATCTGCCAGGCGGCTTCGCTTCCGGCGAGGCCGCCGCCGAGGATGTGGATTCCAGCCGGCAAGTCTCTTCAACGATTGTACGGCGCTGTGGTCCTGTCCCGCCGGCGGCGGCCGGTTCCTCCGGCTGCGTCCGGTCCGCGCTTCCGCGCCTGTCCGCCTCCGCGATCCGTTTCAGGGCGGCGGCAAGGCCGTGTCGGCAATCGCAGCGCTTGCCTCATCGAACACTGCCGCGCGGATCGCGCGATCCTCCCGCCCAGCCGAGCCGGGCGAGGGGGCCGTAACCGATTCACGTTCGGGCTTCCCGATACTCCCCGAACACCGAGCGCAGCCGGTCCGAGATCTCACCCACCGTGGCCCAGGCCTCGGCCGCCTCCAGGATGAACGGCATCAGGTTGTCCGATCCGCGGGCCGCCTGCTCCAGGCGGTCGAGGCGTTGCCCGGTGAGAGCCTGGTTGCGGGAAGCACGCAGTTCCCGCAGCCGTTCGATCTGCCTGCTCTCCACCTCCGGGTCCAGCCGGAACGTGGGAATCGCGGCCCGATCGTCCATGGCAAAACGGTTCACGCCTACGACCACCGTCTCGCCTTGCTCGACCGAGCGCTGGTGCCGGTAGGCCGACTCCTGGATCTCCGCCTGGACGTAGCCGGACTCGATCGCGCGCAACATCCCACCCAGGGCGTCGATGCGCGCAATGTAGGCTTCGGCCTCGCGCTCGATGGATTTGGTCAGCTCTTCGATCACGAGGCTGCCGCCGACCGGATCGGCGGTGTGGGTCACGCCGGTTTCGTGGGCGATAATCTGCTGGGTCCGCAGCGCCAGCGTGGCGGATTCCTCCGTCGGCAGGGCGAGGGCCTCGTCGCGGGCGTTGGTGTGAAGCGACTGGGCTCCGCCCAGCACCGCGGCCAGCGCCTGAATCGACACGCGGACGATGTTCACGTCCGGCTGCTGCGCGGTGAGCGTCGAGCCTCCGGTCTGCGCGTGAAACCGCAGCGCCATCGAGCGCTCCCGCCGGGCGCCGAAGCGGTCGCGGACGATCCGCGCCCAAAGGCGCCGGGCGGCGCGGAACTTGGCGATCTCCTCGAGGAAGTTGTTGTGCGCGTTGAAAAAGAACGACAGGCGCGGGGCGAACGCATCGATCTCCAGGCCGGCGTTGAGCGCGGCTTCGACATAGGCGATGGCGTTGGCCAGGGTGAAGGCAACCTCCTGGACGGCGGTCGAGCCGGCTTCGCGAATGTGGTACCCGCTGATCGAGATGGTGTTCCATTCGGGAAGCTCGCGCGAAGCCCAGGCGAACAGGTCGGTGACGATCCGCATGGCGGGTCGCGGAGGATAGATGTAAGTCCCGCGGGCAATGTATTCCTTCAGAATGTCGTTCTGGACGGTGCCCGAGAGCGTCCGCGGACCGGCGCCCTGGCGCCTGGCGGCCAGCACGTAAAAAGCAAGCAGGATCGCCGCCGTCGAGTTGATCGTCATCGACGTGCTGACGCGGCCGAGCGGGATGCCGTCGAACAGGCGCTCCATGTCGGCCAGCGAGCAGATCGCGACGCCGGTCCGTCCGACTTCGCCCGCCGCCAGCGGGTGATCGGAATCCATGCCCATCTGCGTCGGCAGATCGAAGGCGACCGAAAGGCCGGTGGCGCCTTCGGCTATCAGGCGGCGGTAGCGCGCGTTGCTTTCCTCGGCCGTGCCGTAGCCGGCGTACTGCCGCATCGTCCACAGACGGCGGCGGTACATCTCCGGGTAGATGCCGCGGGTGAAAGGGAATTGGCCGGGCTTGCCGATCGGGTCGCTCATGAGCGAGAGATCTTGCGCGCCTTGAGGAACGACGACACCCCAAAACCGGCCATGATGGCGAAGAACAGGCCGGAGACCGCGAAACGCAGAAAGCCTTCGCCTTTATCGTTCAACTCCCGCCAAGCGCGGAACGTCTGCAAGGCGGCCGTAACAGCGAGCGCCACGAAGACCAGCCCGATCATCTGGTTCCAAAGCGCCCGGAGGGGCTTGATCACCTGAGGGACGACATGGCGGAAGAATTCGCGGACCAGGTTCATGCCAGCGCCTAGTTTAGTCTAGCGCACGGACGACGGGCATTCCTGAAAAAGGCATCAGCAAAGACAGGCGGCGCGGCTTCACTTACCGCTCACTCTCTTCAGCCGGCTCTCGGAATACACCTCGAACTCCTTGCCAGGTTCGGCCAGCTCGAACACCTCGGTGAACGCGTGGTCGTTCAGGATGGTGTAGGTCTCGCGCGCTTTCCAGCCAGGCGGGATGTTCTCGATGCTCTCGGTGACGAATATCAGCGTCTTGCCGTCCCGGGAAATGGTATCGAGCACGTAGGTATTGACGAACCCTTCGACGTGGAACTGGCGCAACACGAGCTTCTTCCGCCCGCGGTCGTAGCTGAACAGGCCCCAGTCCTCGTGGACTTCACCCTTCGGGTTCATCTCCTGCGCGGGGTACACGCTCTTGTTTTCGACGCGCAGGAAGTGGCTGTTCATCACGAACTGGTAGTCCCGACGGACCTTGCCTTGACCGGGCTTGCCGGCCGATGCGCCTTCCCAGGAGCCGGCCAGCGGTCGCAGCGGCGCCCACGGATCGGTTGGCGGCGCTGTCTGCGCCAGTGCAACAGAGGCCGTCGCCAGCAGCAGGAAACGATTCATGGTCCGAACAGAATAGCGTAGAATCTAGGGTTGCCGGAACCCAGGGTAACGGTGGTGATTCCGACGCTTGCCGCGGATTCGGCGCTCCAGGAGTGCCTTCGATCGCTCGAAGCGCAGACCTGCCGGGATTTCGAAGTGGTGATTGTTGACAACAGCGGACGCGGTCTCGCCCGTCGAGCGGCGCGGGGATCGCCGGCGGCGTTCATCGAGAACAGCCGCAACGTCGGCTTCGGCGCCGCCATCAACCAGGGGATGCGGGCGTCGCGCGCCCCTTTCCTGGCCACGCTCAACGACGACGCCGTCGCCGGACCGCGCTGGCTGGAAGCGCTGCTGGAGACCATCGAGTCCGAGCCGGACGCCGGCATGTGCGCCTCGCAGGTACGCCTGGCGGGCGGAGATGCGCTCGATTCGGCGGGCATGCTGATCTGCGCCGACGGCAGCAGCAAACAGCGAGGCCATGGGCAGCCCGCAAGCCTGTTCGCAAATCGCGAGGAAGCACTCCTGCCGAGCGGATCGGCGGCTCTGTACCGGCGCGCCATGCTCGACGAGATCGGCGGCTTCGACGAAGACTTCTTCCTGTATTGCGAGGATACGGACCTCGGGCTGCGCGCACGCTGGGCGGGCTGGAAATGCCTCTATGCGCCGGAGGCTGTCGTCGAGCACCGCTACTCGCACTCGGCGGGCCGGGCGTCGCCGCTCAAGGCATACTACGTCGAGCGCAACCGGCTGTTCGTGCTGTTCAAGAACTTTCCGGCTCTGTTGCTGGCGCGCGCGCCGCTGGCCGGGCTGGCTCGCTACTGGTGGCACGTGGTTTACGCGGTGCGGGGGCGCGGCGCGGCGTCGCAGTTCCACAAGGAAGGGCGCAGCCCGCTGCGGCTGGCATGGTACGCCGTGAAGGCGCACCTCGCGGCGCTGGCGGCGTGCCGGGCGCTTCACCGGAAGCGCCGGCTGATCCGGCGGACGGCGCGCATCGGCCCGCACGAGTTCCACGAGCTTCTTCGAAAGCACTCGATCAGCCCGCGGGAGGTGGCCTCCCTATGACTCCGGCGGCCGCTCCCGGCTCCTTGCTGATCCTGGTTCCGGCGTTCAATGAGCAGGAGGCGATCGGCCGGGTGGTGGCGGAGATCCACACGGCGGCGCCCGGCACGGCGGTGGTCGTGATCGACGACTGCTCGACCGACACCACCGCCGCCGTCGCGCGCGAAGCCGGCGCCGGCGTGTTGTCGCTGCCGCATCATCTCGGGCTTGGCGGTGCGGTGCAGGCCGGCTACAAGCTGGCTTATGAGCTGGGCTACGACTACGTGATTCGCGTGGACGGCGACGGCCAGCACAACCCGCGCGACATCCCGAGAATTCACGAAGCGCTGCGCAACTCGTCCTGCCAGATGGTCATCGGCTCGCGGTTCCTGATGGGCGATGGCAACCACACCAGCATTCTGCGCCGCCTGGGGATCCGGTTCTTCCGGCTGGTGCTGCGGCCCATTCTCGGTAAGCCGGTGCGCGATCCCACCTCGGGCTTTGTCGGGGTAACCCGCGATGCGCTCCAGGTGTTCAGCCGGAGTTTTCCGCTGGAGTATCCGGAGATCGAGGCGCTGGTGGTGCTTCAGCGGCGGCGGTTCCGGTTCCTGGAGGTGCCGTGCACGATGCGGCCGCGGCTCGGCGGTCGGAGCACCATCACCGCCGTCAAGTCGCTGTATTACATTCTGCATGTGCTGCTCGGGGTGTTCGTGAATATTCTGAAGTTCGAGCGGCGGCTGTGGAGGAGGTGAGGATTCACTTAGCCAGCGGAAGAGTGGCCGGCAGGCCACCGGCACAAACAACGTTCATCAATCGCAGGTCCTTCCGCACAGAAACGCGCCCAGCGTCCGGCGGCGCTGAGGTCCAGCACTGTTTCCAGGTAACGATCGTCGCCGCTCGCAAACGCCTCGAGGGCTCGGCGCACCTTGTCCGGATCGAAGAACTCCGACGGAAGACAGGCGTGACCCTCTTTGATGATCTCGAATCCCTCCGGGGACCTGAACAGCGGCGCCAGGAGCGGCCAGGATCCTTCCTCGGCCTCAGGTCCGGGGGTTGCCCGAGGCCGGGAATGCCGTATCGAATCACGCCACTCCCGGACAACGTGCAGGCCGGGCAGATTGCGGATTAACCTGCCCCAGTCCCTCCGAGCCGGGGTGATCGGCTTGCCGGTGTTCGAGTCGATGACGAGGCAAGCGGGGTGGTCCATTTCCAGGAGAGCCTGCCGGAACGCCCTGCCGCGGAACCGGTCCATCGGCCTGCTGGCCTTGGCCCACGACCAGGGGGCGGGATGGTAGACGGGTGAATAGACATCCTGCTCCTCCATCCAGGACAACAACAAAGGGTAACTGTGGCCTTCCGACACCCGTTGATGAAACTGGCGTTCTACAGTCAGCTCAAAGCCGTCCTCCAAGACCGGCTCCAGGGTGGATGCCAGTTGCCGGAGCCGTTGCCTCACGGCATCCTGTCCCAGGTCGCTGAGCGTTGCGTAGACGAGTTCGGAGGTCTGTGGATGCCAGCGAAACGAACGGCTCTGCGCATAACAAATCGCCCGGTCCCCCATGATCGAGTAAAGCGGCGTCGATCTGGGGACGTGCGTTTGCCTCGAGAAAATCCTGTTGCCTTTCAGCAGCGAGTCGCAGTGGTACGCGTGAATCAGTCCGCCGAGGCCGTTTCGCCGCCAATGAGTTGCCATGCCGAGGTGGTGTGCCTCCCACGGCTCCCACAGGCAGCCGGTCACCAGGTAGCTTGTTCGCAACACACGGAAGTAGTGGTCCGCGGGGCGCAGATAATGGTGGAAGTTCGCCTGGCACTTTTCGGCAACGAGGCGCGCGACACGGCTTTCCCGGTTCTCGCGAGAGGTGACGGTGAGCGCACCGCGGCCCGGGCCGGCGAGGGCGAGCGCGAACCTGGAATCGAGCCCGCCGCTGAGCAGCAGAACGGTATCAGGACACTTCCAGGTTTCCGCGACGGCCTTCGCCATTGCCTGCCGCAAGGTTCCCGCCGGGTCCCGAAGAACGCGATCCGGCTCGATCGCCGTGTCGGCCGGGAGTGCGAACCGGCGGCTGTTCCATGCGCCGTTGGGCCCGATCTCAATCAACTCGCCGGGCGCCAACTGGCGCGCGTTCTCCAAGCTTGTGTCGGCCGAGTAAAGAACGCCGATGGTCAGGCTTTCGAGGACCGCCGGCCACCGAACGGGTACGGGGCGCGTCGAGTTCAACGCCAGCGTCGCCAGCTTGTCGGAGATGAGAACGCGGTCCCGGTCCGGCAGGCAATAGATCGGGCGCGTTCCGAGCGGGTCCACGAAGGCGCGAAATTGGAACTGCCGGTCTGCGCGGGAGCGAATCTCGAAGCCGCGGAAGCTGCCCGATCGGCCGGCCAGCCAGCGAGTCAGTTCTTCCCCGTCCGCCGGCATGCGATCCGGGTGTCCCTCGACCCACAGCAGGCGTTGCGGGCTCTGAGAAACCGCCAACTGCTGGCTGCCGCGCCACCGCGACCAAAAGGCCCGGACGCCCGGCGCCTGATACTCGCCGGTCAAATCGGGAGAACCCAGGTCAATCAGCCCGGGCGGCGCATCCTGAGATGTCGCCGGTCTCGCCCATAGCTCCACGCAGAACCCTGACATTTGCCTGAGGGAGGGCCGAAAACCACGTTTGCGCGAACATGGCCTGCTTCGTGCCTCCAGGTTCCATTCTGCGACAAGAAGCGACCACCACGTTGCGCCAGGGGATGAAAGCGAAAAAGCCGGGGACCGGGAAGCGGCGTTGCCCGCGCACTGTTGACGCGATCCGCCCGCTGCGTCATGATGAGGGCACGCTCCGGAAGCGTACTTCTGATGGAACGACGTATCTTCCTGACATCAATCCCGGCTGCCTTGCCGGCGCTCCTACGCACGCCGCTTGCCGGCGAAGAGAAGAAACACAAAGTGCTGTATTTCACCCGCAGCGCCGGCTTCGAGCATTCCGTCGTGAAGCGCCGCGACGGTGGATTGAGTCATTCCGAGAAGAACCTCATCGAAATGGGCCGGCGAAGCGGGTTTGCCGTTGAATGCACCAAGGACGGGCGTGTGTTCGACGGCACCCTGGATCAATACGACGCGATCGCCTTTTACACGACCGGCGACCTGACAGGGGCGGCGCAGGACGGCTCGCCGCCGATGTCGCCGGCGGGAAAGCAGAAGCTGCTGGACGCGATCGCCGCGGGCAAGGGATTCGCCGGCTTTCATTCCGCCAGCGATACGTTCCACTCCAAAGGCCCGCAGCACGAGAACCAGGCCGAGGTGGATCCTTACATCGCGATGCTCGGCGGGGAATTCGTCACGCACGGCGCCCAGCAGGAGGCCTCGCTGCTGGCCACCTCCGAGTTCTTCTACAAGAACATCGGGGTGCCCTACGAGGGCCTCTCATTTACCGACGAGTGGTACACCTTCAAGAATTTCGCCAAGGACCTGCACGTCATCCTGGTTCAGGAAACCCGGTTCATGAAAGGGGAGGCCTATCGGCGCCCGGATTACCCAGCCACCTGGGTGCGGATGCACGGCCGGGGCCGGGTTTTCTACACTTCTCTGGGCCACCGCGAAGATGTGTGGACCAATCCGTTTTTTCAGGCGATCGCGCAGGGGGGCCTGGCGTGGGTCATGCATCAGTTCGATTTCGACATCGCGCCCAACCTCGAAAAGGCGGCGCCGCACGCGAGCCGGTTGAAGAGCTGACATCAGGAGAAGAGCATGAATGAGAAACACGTTTCGCGACGCGGGTTCATTCAAACCGCCGGCATGGCGGCGGCCGGCGCGGCGGCCGCCGCGAAGGCGTTCGCCGCGGCCAACCAGCCCGATCCGTCGAAGACCCGGAGCTACAACGAGAACATGGAGTACCGCCGGCTCGGACGCACCGGCCTGATGATCTCGGCGGTCAGCATCGGCGGACACTGGAAGCGCATCCCTCACCCCGCGGGGTCCGAGGATTTCCGGAAGAACCGCCGGGACGTGATGAACGCCTGCCTCCACCACGGGATCAATTACGTGGACGCGTGCAGCGCCGGCGAGGTGATGGTGTACGCCGAAGCGGTGAAGGGCAGGCGCGAGGAAGTGTACATGGGCTTCGACTGGACGATGGCGCGAAGTCCGGAGATCGCCGGTTCGCTCGAGAAGTTGAAGCAGGGGCTGGATGAGGGGCTCAAGAAATCCGGCTTGGACTATGTCGACCTGTGGCGCATCACCATGCGCGAGCAGGCGACGCAGAATTCCGAGCGGGAGATCGAGACCGTGATGGCCGCCCTCGACTGGGGCAAGAGAACGGGCAAGGCGCGGTTTACCGGCATTGCGACGCACCACCGGCCGTGGATTGCTGAAGCGGTGGCCAAGTACCCGCAGATCGAAGTGGTGGTCACGCCGTTTAGCGCGGGCAGCAAAGAGAAGCCAGTGGGCAGCATGTTCGACGCCTTGCGGAAACACGACGTCGGCATGATCGGGATCAAGCCGTTCGCCAGCGGCAACCTGTTCGCCTCCCGCGGCGCTCCGGATTCGGCCACCAAGGCGGAGGACGACGAGCGCGCGAGGATGGCGCTGCGCTACGTTCTCTGCTCGGACGTACTCGGCGCCTCGATTCCGGGGCTCATCACCGTCGACCAGGTCAGAAACGCCGCCGCAGCCGTGAAGGAGCGCCGCCGGTTCGACATCGCCGAAGGGGAGCGGCACGCTCGTCTCGCCGCGAACATGTGGCGGCGGCTTCCGGTGGATTACGATTGGCTGCGCGATTGGGAGTGGGTGTAGGCGTTTGCTTGGGCGCATCGCCAGCCTCGCCTTTGACCCGAGCCGGATGGCGAGCGCGGTCGAAGGCAATCCCGCCCTCGTGGCCGGCCTGCTCTCGGGTCTCGAGCGGAATGAGCCCCGGGTGAAGAACGGCTGCTCGAAGGTCCTGCGCGTTCTGGCGGAGACGTATCCCGAGACGCTGCTCCCTCACTGGGATTTCATCGCCCGACTGATCGAGTCCGACAACTCCTTCCTGAGGTGGGACGCGATTCGCGTCCTCGCCTGCCTCGCGGCCGTCGATCCCGAACGCCGGTTCGACGGGATCTTTCGGAAGTACTTCCAGCCTGTTCCGGGACCGGTTCTGATCACGGCGGCGAATACGGTCGGCGCCGCCCGGATCGCCGGGGCCAGGCCCGACCCGGCGGAGCGCATCGCGACCGAGGTACTTAAGGTGGAGCACGGCAGCTACCAAACAGCCGAGTGCCGCAATATCGCGATCGGGCAGGCCGTCCTATCGCTCGACCGGTTCTTCCCGAACCTCCGGCGCAAACGGCGCGTCGTCGAGTTTGTTCGCCGCCAGTTGGCGAACTCCAGACCCGCGACACGTAAGAAGGCTGAGCGCTTCCTGGCTAAGAGCAGTGTCGAGCCTAGGGGGTTCAGAGATGCACAGACACCGCAGCTCGGTCAGTGGTGATCCACGCGAGGCTCGATGGCGCGGGCGCGCAGGTCGCGGATGAGGGCGACCAGCCGTTCGACCACGGCCTCGACGAATCGGCGGCCCTTCTCGGCGGTGGCCTTCGTGGGGTCGCCGAGAGTTCCCGTCCTCGAGTAGCGGCTGAAGAACTCCTGGAAGAACACGGGCGAGGCGGCCTGAAGGTCCCAGTAGAAGAACTCCGAGCGCTGGATGGGGAAGTCGGGCTGCGCCTTGTCGAACTGGACTAGGTCGCCGCGGAGATAGAGCAACACCGACGTCTCCAGCTCACAGCCATGCGCCATGCCGCCCGGCCAGGCGGATTCGCGAAGCTCGGCAAACAACTCCTTCGGCACGAGGTTCCACCACGGCGCCATGGCGCAGATCGCCTCCGTGTGGTTGGTGATGTTGCGGGCGGCGATGTCGAGAAACGGCACGTTGCTGCCATGGCCGTTGACGAGCAGGATCTTCCGGAAGCCGTGGTGGGCGAGGCTGCTGCCGATGTCGGTGACGTAGTTGATGAAGGTCGGGCCTTCGACGGCGATGGTGCCCGGAAAATCCAGGTGGTGCTCGTTGAAAGCGTAATACACCGACGGCAGCAGGATCGCTTCCTCGGGAATGCGCTCCACCGCGCGGCGCGACATCTCCGTGGCGGTAAGCACGTCGGTGACGAGCGGCAGATGCGGGCCGTGCTGCTCGACGGTGCCGACCGGAAGCACGGCCACCCGGTTCCCGGCGACGGCCTCGCGGATTTCAGGCCAGGTGAATTCTTCGTAGCGATACTTGGTCATGGGGCGATCCGGCAAACGAGTGGTTTCATGCTGCCAGCATCCATTTGAGCATGGCGGGGAAAGGCGACGTCCGGCCCCACCAGCGAAAGATCCCATTCAGAACAAAGCACAAGGCCGCCTGGCTCGCTTTGCACGAAGCGGAGTAGAGGATCTGAAGTCCTTGTGTGCGGCGAGATCTATTGGCCACCTACGGGGCCAGTATCCACGTATCGTTGAACACCCCTGCCGGTCCTTTCCCGCCGAACAGGATCAGCCGTCCGCCGGCGGGATCGTAAGCCGCTGCCGGGTTCGCGGCAATGTCCCCTCGCCCTGCAGGCGCCGTCCCAGTGGGAGTGAGCCTCGTCCAGGAGTTCTCGGCAAGCCCATTCGCGTTGGACAACAACCAGACCTCGTTAGTTCCACTGCCCGCCACGTACAATGCCTGGTTCGTTGCCGGCCGATATGCCGAGCGTGCGCCTGCGCGTGGCGAAGGCGGCGTGCTCTGCGGAGTCAGTTGGGTCCAACCGGCGGGAGATTACTGCATCCATAACGATGCGCGCGACCATTGAACCTTCCTGATGACCTGCACCGCGTCGCCAGTTCCCTGGCGGACGTCAAGGGAATCCCTCTGGGCGAGGCCCTGGCCGAACTGGTGCGACAGAGCCTCCAACCCCCGCGCGGGTGAACACGCGGAAGC
>CAZACK010000019.1:0-22968 GCA_964483455.1 uncultured Solibacteraceae bacterium | reverse complement strand
GCGCGACCCAATAGCGTGATTCCCGCTTCGATCTTCGGCGCCGACTTCACCTCCCTGTGCGAGAATAATTGCTGGCGAATGGTACGAGACGGCATCTACTACGCTCTGGCGCTGGCCCTCGGCGCATTCCTGGTTTCCTGGCTCGCCAGGCCCGCGTTCGCTCTCCCGCTGTACATCCTCGCCGTCTTCTGCCTCTACTTCTTTCGAGACCCGGAGCGGCTGATTCCCGCCGGCCCCGTGGCCGTGTCGCCCGCCGACGGCAGGATCGTCGCCCTCAAGACGAACGGTCCCTCCGAAACCCGCATCAGCATCTTCCTGAACGTGTTCGATGTCCACGTCAATCGCGCTCCGATCGGTGGCTCCATCGCGGATGTCGAGTACCGCCGCGGCCGGTTCCTGGTCGCCAGTAAAGCGGAAGCCTCCGAGCAGAACGAGCAGAACACCGTCACCATCGACGGCCCCGGAACGCGCGTCGTGTTCAAGCAGATCGCCGGCCTCATCGCGCGCCGCATCGTCTGCACAAAGAAGCCCGGCGACCGGGTCGCGATCGGCGAACGCATCGGCCTGATCAAGTTCGGCTCGCGGGTGGATGTGCTGTTGGGTCCGGAGTGGCAGGTCGTGGTCCGCGAGGGGGAGCGGGTGCAGGCCGGATCGAGCGTGCTGGCGCGGCGACGCGATGTCGCCGGAGTGCTCGTCGCCGAAGCAAGCCTGGCCTCGCCGGACCGCATGGAGCGCTTGTGGGCAAACTGAACCTCCACGACCGGCTGATCGGACGGCGCTCGCCCGGCAGAAGACGCGCCGCCTACGCTCTTCCGACCCTGTTCACCGCCGGCAACGTCTTCCTCGGCTTCCTGTCGATCGTCAAGTCCTTTCAAGGCGCTCTGATGGCGATCGGCGGGGACCTTGGCAGCAATCCGCACTTCGAGATTGCCGCGAAATCCATCGGCGTCGCCGTGGTCCTGGACGGCCTCGACGGACGCATCGCGAGGATGACCAACACCACCAGCGAGTTCGGCAAGGAAATGGATTCGCTGGCCGACGTCATCACCTTCGGCGTCGCCCCGGCGGTGCTGGCGCTGGCCTGGGGCGTGCAATTCGTCGACGGCACGGTGGATCCTCTCACCCGCGACTATCTGCGGCGTATCGGCTACTTTGTCGCGTTCCTGTTCCTGGTCTGCGGCGCCGTCCGTCTGGCTCGCTTCAACGTCCAGAAGAACCCGGTCCCCAAGAATCCCGGCCGGCCCGACCGGAAGTACTTCGTCGGCCTTCCGATTCCGGCAGCGGCGGCGATGGTGGCCGCGGTGGTCTACGGCGCCGATTGTGTGCCGGTCGAATACTGGCCGCTCTCGATCGGCTGGCTCGCCTTGCTAGCCCTGCTGAGTTTCCTGATGGTGAGCACGTGGCGCTACCGCAGCTTCAAGGACATCCAGCTTCTCCGCCCGCACTCGCCCCTCACCGTGATCCTGTGGGGCGGGCTCTTCTATCTCATCTGGAACTTCTCCCAGCCGGTGCTGCTCGCCATGGCGACCACCTACGTCGGCAGCGGCATCGCCGTCCGCATCGGCGGCATCATCCGGCGGCGCCTCCGCCCGGCGCAGCCGCAGCCGGAACGGCAGTTCGGATAGTCTGATGAAGCGCGAGAGCGTGGCCATTGTCGGCGGTGAGTCCCTGATTGGGCGGGAGCTGCGCGAACTGCTTCCCCAATCCGGCCTCGCGCTGGCGGTCAAGCTCGTCGGCGTCGATGAGGACTCCTCGACGCTCACCGAGCAGGACGGCGAGCCGACGATCATCACCCCGCTCGACGAGGAGGCGCTCCGCGGGGCGCGCATCGCGTTTCTGGCCGGCTCGGCGCTGTCCAGCCGTCGCGCCCGCGCGCTGGTGCAAGCCGGGACGGCGCTTATCGACCTGACCTACGCCGGCGAGGACGAACCGCCGGCCCGCCTCCGCGCTCCATCAGCGGAGCCTCCCGGGTACGAACCGCCCCCCGGCGCCATCCACGTGATCGCTCACCCGGCGGCCATCGCGCTGGCGATGCTGCTCGAGCGCGCGAGCGCCTTCCAACCCATTCGCCGCTCCCTCGCCCTCGTCTTCGAGCCGGCCAGCGAGCGCGGCCGCCGTGGGATCGACGAGCTTCAGAAACAAACGGTGAATCTGCTCTCGTTCAAGAGCCTGCCGAAGGAGATCTTCGACGCCCAGCTCGGCTTCAACCTTCTGGCCCGCTACGGCAGCGAGGCGCCGGAGGCGCTGGAGACGGTCGAGCTGCGCATCGAACGGCATCTCGCTTCCCTGCTCTCGCTGAGCAATCGCCGAATCCCCTTGCCGTCGCTTCGCTTGGTGCAGGCGCCGGTGTTCCACGGCTACAGCATGTCGGTGCACCTGGAATTCGAGGAGCCGCCCGACCTCGGCGCCTTCGCCCGCGCCTTGTCCTGCGAGCAGATCGACGTGCGCGCCGGCGACCTCGAGCCTCCCACCAACGTCGGCATCGCCGAGCAAAGCGGCATCGCCGTCGGCGCCATCGCCACCGACCGCAACGATCCCCGCGCCTGCTGGCTCTGGGCGGTTGCCGACAACCTCCGCCTTATGGCGGAGAACGCGATCGCCGTGGCGCGCTCGCTCCAGCCCGCCCGGGACCGGGACGTGGGAGCATGATCCCGCGGATGGCGGCGGCGCTGGCCGCCTGCGCCCTCGGAGGCTGCGGTTACCACGTTGGCGGGCGCGCCGACCTGCTGCCCAAGAACATCCGGACCATCGCCGTCCCGGCCTTTCAGAACGTCACCATCCGCTACAAGCTCACTGACCGCCTGCCGGCGGCGATCGCGCGGGAGTTCCTCTCCCGCACGCGCTACGCCATCGTCTCCGATCCCGAAGCGGCCGACGCCGTGCTCCACGGCACGGTGACGAACTACAACGCCTATCCGACGATCTTCGATCCCGCCACCGGCCGCGCCAGCGCCGTCCAGCTCAGCGTCATTCTCACCGTCGTCCTGCGCGAGCGGACCGGCGGCGCCGTGCTCTACGAGCGCCGGAACATGGAGTTCCGGGAGCGGTACGAAATCAGCGCCGACCCGCAGTCCTACTACGACGAAAGCGACATGGCCCTCGACCGCCTCAGCCGCGATGTCGCCCGCAGCGTGGTCAGCGCGGTGCTGGAGAAGTTCTGAGCGGATGACTCCCGATCAATTCCTCGGCCATATCCGCACGCAGAAGCCTGCGGCGGTCTACCTGTTCCTCGGACCAGAGCCCTACCGGCGCGAGCTGTGCCGCCGGGCGCTCGTGGACAAAGTCCTGCCGGCGGAGGAGCGCGAAGAGGGCTTCGTCAGGCACGACCTCGACGAGAAGTCGCTCAGCGAAGTGCTCGACGACGCGCGATCGCTCTCGCTGTTCGCGCCGCGCCGCGCGCTCTGGGTTTCGAGCGCCGAGGCGGCGCTGCCCAAAGGCAAGGCGGCGTCCGGTGACGACGAGTCGGGAACCGAGGCCGCGAAATCCGGAACCGCTCTGCTGGCCGCGTACCTGAAGGATCCGACGCCCGATGTGACGGTGGTGTTCGACTCCTCCCGTCACGAGTTCGAAGGCGAGGACAAGCCGAAGATCGAGCGCGTCCGGAAGTTCTACTCGGCGATCCCGGCGGTGGTGGAATTCCCGCGATTCCAGCCGCTCGAAGCCCGGCAGCTTGCCCGCGACCTGGCCCGCGCCGCCGGCCTTCAAATCGACAAGGAAGCGATGGACCTGCTGGTCGAGTCCCTTGGCAACGACGGGCTACGGATCTCGGCGGAGATCGAGAAGCTCCGGCTGTACGCAGGCGCGGGCGGAACTGTCCGCGCCGAGGATCTCGCGGCGCTGGTTCCCGACGCCAGCGCCTCCAGCATTTTCGTGCTGGTGGATGCGCTCGGCCGCCGCGACCGCCGCCGCGCGCTGGAGCTGCTCCACCTCCTCGTGCGCCAGGGCGAGTACCTGCCGCTGGCGCTCAGCTTCCTGGCGACGCACTTCCGCATGGCGTTGATCGCCAAAGAGGCGGGATTACGCGGCGCGCAGCAAGTCCAGGATCACTTTTCGCGGCCGGGCCGCCCGGTCTGGCGCGGGAAGGCCGAGCAGATCCTGAACACCGCCTCCATCTTCACGAAGTCGGAGATCGAAGAGATTCTTCGCAAGATCTTCGAGACGGACTTCGCGCTCCGCGACGCCCGCCCGGACGATCGCATCGTTATGGAGGAATTCGTCCTGGGGATTCGGTAGCACTTCGCGCCGATCATCAAGATAGCCGGTGTCAGCCTCTTGAGTCGGTGGCAGGAAGTGAAAGCCGTCGGCTGATGCCGATGCTCAAGACCTATCGGCGTTCATCGGCGGCCAGAAAGGTTTTGTAGTTAACCCGCCAGCGCCTTCAAGCGCACCGTGAGCCGCGATTTGTAGCGCGCCGCGGTGTTCTTCTTGATGATGCCCCACTTCGCCGCGCGGTCGATAACGGAGAAGGTGCGCGGAACCGCCGCCTTTGCGCCGGCCGCGTCCTTCTTGTCGAGCAACTGGCGCATCGTGCGGATCTGGTGCCGGAGTTTCGTCTTCCGGACGCGATTGAATTCCGTGCGCCGCTCTTCCTGACGGGCGCGCTTCAAGGCTGAGACAGTATTCGCCATCTAATGTTCTTCCGTGAGCTTTTTCAACAGGATAGCGCACCGCATGGAGCGGAGTCAAACCGAGTCACTTCACCACGATGGTGACGCCGTCCTGGCTGCTGGCGCCGCCCATGAAGATCTTGACCGGCACGTTGCCGCTCGGGGTGTCCGCGGGCACCCGGACATTGACCTGCATCACGCCGGCGACCAGCGTGGGCGCGCCGCCCGCGTACTGGACCTCGGCGGGCTGGCCGGCGACTTGCGCCGTCACAGGCCAGCGCGGCTTGGGCAGAACTCCGAAAGCGAGTTGCCCGTCCACGCCGGGCGGATCGGTCTGGCCTTCGCCGGTGGCGAACAGCGAGACGATCGAGCCTCTCTCCGCCGGGTTCGCGGCGCCGTTTCCGGTGATCCCGTCCTGGTTGAGCGCGGCGGCCTGGCCGCGGCCCGTGTAGTCCGTAGTGAACAGCGAGGGAGCAGCGGCGGCCACCGGAAAGGCGATGAGATGGGAGCGCCTGCCGTTGTATTCGACCTCGAGTTGCGCACCGCTCCGGCCGTCGAGATCGTATGGCACGATCGCCGCGGTCTGCCCCGCGGATGCGTAGATCAGCGGGGCCGGCGTGCCGTTGATCCGGACGCGCGTGCCGGCGAGTTCGGCGGCGACGCGGGAGTCCGCATCGAGCCGGAGGTGCGTCAGTTCCGGTGGCCCGAGCCCGTCGCCGTAGAGGACGATGATCTTGCCCGGGACAAGAGGACCGTAGCGCGCGCCGGCCCCGTCCACGACCCCCGAACTGATCAGGCTCGGCAGGCTTGGATCCCGCGGGATCGGAAAAAGCGCCTGCGCGAGAAGCGCGGCGTACAGAACCGGCAAGTCTGCTTCACGCGCCGGAACCGCCGTGAGGATGAGCGTGCCCATCTCGTCGGTCGATTCCTCGCCCCACTCCACGCGGATCGGAGGATTGAACGGATTGTGCGGATTGCCGGCCGAGTTGTCGTAGCGGATCTCGGCGTCGAGCCTCGTGCCCGCGGGCAGCCGGATGAACTCTTGGAAGACGTAGCGGTCCTGCCAGTCGAGTTCCCAGTCGCTGATCCAGAGCAGCACGCGGACTTCGCCGCCCGGCAGCGTCGCCGTGAGCCTGACGTCCCGGGCCAGGTAGTGCGCGTGTGCCTGAACGTCCACGGCGTCGACATCGATGGGGAGAACGAAGGAGTCGCGGACGAGGTAGCTTGGCTCGCCGGCGGGGATGTCGATTCCCCAAAGCGATCCGAACAGCGCCGGAGTCTGGAGGGTGACGAGGGTGCGCTGCGGCGGGCTCTTGGCGAAGTAGAGGCCGATGACCGTTGTTTCCCGCTGCGGCTGGCCGTTGGGGTGGAAGTGGGTCTGGAGGACGAGGTCGGCGCCCTTGGGAACGCGCATGGCGAGCCCTTCCGGAAGGCGCGACGGGTACGTGCCCGGCACCCATCCTCCTAGGGTCCCGATAGAGCCCTTGCCGGCGATGATGTCCACGAGTTCCGCCAGGCTGAGGTCCGGCGAAACCGGCAGCAGGCCGGAAAAGCCGACCAGCGGGTCGGCGGCGTCGGCGCGGCGTGCGGCGCCGGTGGTGTCGGTGAACACCAGCACGTGATGGACGACGCCGCGGACGCCGGGGCGTACCTCGATGGCGCTGACCCATCGGTCCTCCGGGAGGTTCAGCGGCAGGACGAAGTTCCAGTAGAGATCGGGGCCGCCGGCGGGCACATCGAACGGCTCGGGCATTTGGGCGACCAGGTCGGGCTGGCCGAGATACCAGTCGGCCGGAAATTCCGGCAGCGGCGGGAGTTTGCCCGGATCGCCCTCGGGCATGCCTTGTTCGACCCACTGGCGGATCAGATCGATCTGCTCGCCGGTGAGCCGCCTCTCGCCCTGGTATTCGGTGAAACCGGGCTCGGGCTTCCACGGCGGCATCCGCCGGGCGCTGGTGACGGAGGCGATCAGCGGGCCGCGCACCCGCGCGTCCTCGTAGCTCATCAGTGGGAACGGAGCGGCCTCGCCGGGACGGTGGCACTTGGTGCAGTTGACGAAGAGGATCGGCGCGATGTGCTCGGTGAAGGTGACCGCCTGAGCGCCGGCCGGTGTCGGCGGGAAGAGGGAGACAGGCGAGAGCCACTGCCGCGGAATTGCCCCTCATTGACGGCTATGATAGCAGGGCATGGGGAGCGAAAGGAGCGAGAAATGCGAGGCGAGGGCACAGTTCCGTTACAGCCGTGCTTCGAGATTTCGCTTGGAGCAACGTCCCGGATTTCAACAGTGGCTTGAACACCTCGGAAACGGACTCCGACAACTCCTGGACCACGCAGAAAGCCTACGACTACATCGACCGGCTGACCCAGCAGTTGGAGAACGGAGGTGCGGGCGCCACCTGCGGCAGCTCGGAGTCGCTCGGCCGTCAGGGTGGAGCGGCGCTATCTGGCTCGATCGGCGAATGCCGACACATCGAACTAGGGTCGAACCCGTTCCGGGCGGACCGGCAGCCAATACCGTTGGCTGCTATATCCATTCGGATATAATCAAGAGGTGAAACCTGTGCGTTTCCTTGGGGACTCCCTCCAGTGCCTGCGGGATTTCCCCGAGGATGCGCGACACGATGCGGGGTACCAACTGGACAAGGTGCAGCGCGGAGAGCAGCCTGACGACTTCAAACCAATGCCCGCTATCGGCAAGGGAGTCGAGGAGATTCGCGTGACGGATGAGAGCGGCGCCTACCGCGTGATTTACTTCGCCCGGCGCGCGGAGGCCGTTTATGTGCTGCACTCTTTCCAGAAGAAGACACAAGTGACTTCGAGGCGTGATATCGAGACCGCCAGGAGGCGATTCGCGGAACTGTCAAGAGGTGGGAAATGAGCAAACCCGAAAACTACGCCAGCGTCTGGGACGCGATTGCGGACACGCCCGGGCAGGCAGCCAACCTGCGGGCGCGGGCCGAACTGATGCAACACATTGCGGCCTTCGTGAAACGGCAGGGCTGGACGCAGGTCGAGGCGGCTCAGCACTGTGGCGTGACGCAGCCGCGGATCAATGATCTGCTCCGCGGGCGGGTTTCGCGCTTCTCACTGGACGCGCTCGTGAATATCTCGACCGCGCTGGGGTGCCGCGTGCGGGTCGATCTTGAAGCGGCCTGAGAGCCACAGGGACTCACCAGCCACCACCGGCCCCGGGACCCTCCGGGCGCTGCGGGCGGCGGGCGGCGGGTGGCCGGACGGTACCTGTGAGTAGCGACCGAGCGGAGATGGTAACGTATGTGTTACCATTCTCGGCGTGCCCGAAATCGACATTTTGAGTTCCTGGACACCGCCGGCCGGTCGCCATTTGCCGCTGGTTCGATCGCTTGAACGCGGCTGCGGCGGCGCGGGTGAAGGTTGCGCTGACGCGACTGGGCCAGGCAAACTTCTCGAATGTCGAAAGGCGTGGGGAGCGGCGTATACGAACTCAAGATCGATTTCGGCCCAGAGTATCTGGTTTACTTCGGGAAGGATGGCGAGCGGATTGTGATCCCGCCGGGCGGGAGTTCGAAAAAGCGGCAGGGCGCCGCGATCGCCGCTGCGCAAGTGGCGTGGGCCGAGTACAATCGCCGCAGGAGCGGCAAGGAGTAGGCAAGTGGCGCTGACCAGAGCGTTTCGGGAGACGGTCTACCAACGCGCGCAGCGGGATGCTGGATTCCGCAAGGCGCTGCTCACGGAAGCGATGAACGCGTACCTGGGGGGCGACGAGGCGACGGGCAAAGCGGTCCTGCGCGACGTCATCAACGCCACCATCGGCTTCGAGAGGTTGGCCGCGGAACTTCGGAAGCCAAGCAAGAGCCTCCACCGGATGCTGGGCCCAACCGGAAACCCCAGCACGGAAAACTTCTTCGCGATTCTCCAGGTGCTCCAGAAGAGAGTCGGCGTGAAGTTGACGGTGAAAACGGCGTGAGTGGCGGGGTTCGGAGAGCAAGAAGGGACTCACATATGATGGAGAAGACAATGAAACGCTTCGGTTCTGTAACTGCCTGGTTCATGATTTCGCTTGGAACTACGGCGGCCGCTGCCGGCCTTGTGCCGGCCGATCTTCGTGTGGAGTATCGTCAGGACCCGCTCGGCGTCGATGTGGCCCGGCCTCGGCTGAGCTGGATTCTTCAAGCGACCGATCCCAACGAGCGCGGGCAAAGGCAGACCGCCTACCAGGTCCTGGTCGCGAGCAGCCCGGAGTTACTACGCGCGGACAAGGGTGACTTGTGGGACAGCGGGAAGGTGGCCTCGGACCAGTCGATTCACGTTGTCTATGAGGGCAAGCCGCTCGGCAGCCGGATGTTTTGTCACTGGAAGGTCCGGGTGTGGGAAAGCGGCGGAAAGGCTTCGGGCTGGAGCGAGCCGGCGAAGTGGTCGATGGGCTTGCTCGAAAGATCGGCCTGGAAGGCGAAGTGGATCGGCGACGATAAGGACCTGGTGAATGCGCAGATCGAGGCCGGGGCGAGTCGCACCATGCACAGCGGCTATCGGACCGGGTTCGCGAAGTCTCCGGACGTGCGGAAATGGGTGGCCGTCGACCTGGGCAAACCACTGCGCATCGACGGCGTGCGCCTGTATCCCGCGCAGGCTTACAACTGGCAGCCGGACGGGCCGAGTCTCTACTTCCCGGTGCGGTTCCGGCTCGAAGTGGCGAACTCGGCCGGCTTCGCGGATGCGAAGACCGTGGCCGATCGCACGGCCGAAGATTATCCGCAGCCTGGGCCGGGCGAGCCGCAGCTTGTCCGGTTCGCGCCGGTCACGGCGCGGCACGTGCGTCTGACCATTACGCGATTGGTCCAGGAGAACGAGCTTCGCAGCGACGCGGCCCTGGCCGAGATGGAGGTGCTCTCCGGCGACACCAACGTCGCCCGCGGGGCGGCGGTGACGGCGCTGGACTCGCTCGACGGACCCGGCTGGTCGAAAGACTACCTCGTGGACGGCCGCACGGGTCCGTCAGCCGGCGAGGAGGTTCTGCTGCCGGCGCTCATGCTCCGTAAGCCGTTCGAGCTGAGTGGAAAGATCCGGCGCGCCACGGTCTATGTGACGGCGCGGGGGTTGTACGAGCTGCGCATCAACGGCCGGCGGATCGGCGACCACCTTCTGGCCCCGGAGTGGACCAGCTACCTCAAGCGCATCCAGTACCAGGCGTACGACGTGACGGGCGAGCTGCGCTCGGGCGGGAACGTGATTGGGGCGCTGGTTGGCGCCGGATGGTACGCCGGCCGGATCGGCCTGATCCAGCACAGGCACATCTACGGCGCGCGCCCGCAACTGCTCCTGCACCTGAGCGTCGAACTGGCCGACGGGCGCACCGAGACCATCGCCAGCGACGGCAGTTGGACGATGACCACCAACGGCCCGATCCGCTCGTCCGACATCCTGGACGGGGAGTTGTACGACGCCCGGAAGGAAATGCCGGGGTGGGACGTGCCCGGCTTCGACGCCGCCGCCTGGCGACCGGTCCACTCGGAGGAGGATCTCGGCGACGCGAAACTCGTGTGGCAGCGGAACGAGCCGATCCGGGTGGTCAAGGAGCTGAAGCCGGTGAAGATGACCCAGCCGAAGCCCGGCGTCTATGTGTTCGACTTAGGCCAGAACATGGTCGGATGGTGCCGGCTGAAGGCGAGGGGCCCGGCGGGCACGGTGCTGAAGCTGCGGCATGCCGAGATGCTCAACGACGATGGCACCATCTACACCGCCAACCTCCGCAGCGCGCCGCAGATCGACCGCTTCGTTCTTCGAGGCCAGGGCGACGAGGTATTCGAGCCGCACTTCACTTACCACGGCTTCCGGTATGTCGAGCTGACCGGCCTGCCGTCGGCGCCGGCGCCGGACGCGATCCTCGGCCGGGTGTTCCATTCCTCTTCGCCGGACAGCGGCCGGTTCGAGACGTCGAGCGCGCTCGTCAACCAGTTGATGAGCAATATCGTCTGGACGCAGCGCGGCAACATGCACAGCACGCCGACCGACTGCCCGCAGCGGGACGAGCGGCTCGGCTGGATGGGCGACATCCAGTCGTTCTCGCAGACGGCGATCTTCAACATGAACATGGCGGGATTTTTCAGCAAGTGGATCGCGGACGTCCGCGACGACCAGGCCTCGGACGGCAGGTTTCCCGACTTCGCGCCCAACCCGATGACGGCGCTCAAGCAGGACGCTTTCTTCGGTGTGCCGGCCTGGGGCGACGCCGGGACGATCGTGCCCTGGCGCATGTACCAGAACTACGCGGACAAGCGGATGATCGAGGAGCACTTCGAGTCCGCCCGGCGCTGGGTCGATCATATCCACGGGAGGAATCCGAACCTGCTCTGGGAAAACTCCCGCGGCAACGATTACAACGACTGGCTGAATGCGGACACGTTGATCCTTGCGGGCTGGCCGAAGACGGGAGGGATGGTTCCAAAGCCGGTGTTCGCCACCGCGTTCTTCGCGCACTCGACGGAGCTGGTCTCGAAGATGGCGGCCGTGCTGGGCCGGGAGGAGGAGAGTAAGCGGTACTCCACGCTCTTCGAGCAGATCAAGGCGGCGTTCAACCGGGCCTACGTGAAGCCGGACGGGAGGATCGAGGGCGACACGCAAGCCGGCTACGCGCTGGCGCTTGCCTTCGACCTGTTGCCGGACGACCTTCGCGCCAAGGCCGCCGCGCACATGATTGAGGGCTTCCGGCGCTACGACGGGCACCTGTCCACGGGCATTCAGGCGTCGCACCGCCTGATGCTGGCGTTGTCGAGGTACGGGCACCTGGAGGAGGCGTATCGGCTGTTGAACCTGCGCACGTTCCCGTCGTGGGGTTTCATGATCGAGAACGGCGCCACCACGATTTGGGAGCGATGGGACGGGTACGTGAAAGGCCGCGGCTTCCAGAACCCGGGGATGAATTCGTTCAATCACTGGGCGCTCGGCGCGGTGGGCGAGTGGATGTGGCGAAACATCATCGGCATCAATCCCGACGACGACCATCCGGGCTACCGGGAGTTTGTGCTCCGCTCGCGCCCCGGCGGAGGACTGAGCTGGGCGAAGGGAGCTTACGACTCGATCATGGGCCGTATCGCCAGCGAGTGGAGGATCGAGGGCGGAACCTTCACGTGGAAGATCGCTGTTCCCCCCAACACCGTCGCGACGATCTACGTCCCAACGAAGGACGCGAAGTCGGTGAAGGAGGACGGCAAGCCGGCCGCCGAGGCGGACGGAGTGCGGTTCGTGCGGGTCGAAGACGGGGCGGCAGTGTATCGGGTGGGGTCGGGCACATACTCGTTCATGGCGCCGTATTAATTGGGAATTGGGTAGCCGGTCACCGATTCTTATTGGCGGAGAGTTCCGACGATCTCCGCGGCCACCTTGCGGGCCTGCTCGACCGCGCCGCGTTCGAAGCTGATCGCGCCGACGCGGGCGTGGCCGCCGCCGCCGTACCGCTCGCAAATGGTGGCCAGGTTGTGGCGTGGCGAGCCCGGCGCCCAGGGATTCGATCCGACCGACACCTTCGTCCGGAAGCTGGAAGTGCTGACCGAGACCGTGTAGACGGCTTCGGGAAACAGGTAGTAGGGGATGAACTTGTTGTAGCCCTCGAGGTCCTGATCGATGAGGTCGAACGAGACAACGCCGTCCGTTACCAGGGCGCGGCTGCGGATGATGTCGATGGCCTTCTGGTGGCGCTCGTAGAGGGGATCGTAGACGCGTTGGATCTCGGGCTGCGATACGATCTCCGCCAGGCTCAGACTGCCCATCCAGCGGATGATGCGCTCCATGATTCCCGCGGCGCGGGCGCCTTCAATCACCAGCGTCAGCTTCATGGCCGGCTCGCCCAACTCGACGGCTGTTCGGGCGTCGGCGTACTGCGCGCCGTCGATAATGTTCGCCCAGTGCACAAGCTCGGAGAGGCCCGGGATCTCGTAGCCAAACCGGTCGCGGGCAATGGTGGCGATGTAGCCGGTACAGGAGCGGAAGCTCGGGTCGAACATCTTCCGTCCGCTGGTGTCCTTGCGAAAATGCGCCTCGTCTTCCAGGGACAGGAAGGCGCTTTGGTGATGGTCGAACCACCAGGTCAGGCGCGGGCTGGGCGAGTACTTGAAGTCGACGATGGCGTTCACGTCGCCGTCGAACAGGCTGTCATCGAACAACTGCGAGGCCTTGTGAGCCAGTCCGGTGTAGCCGAACTCCGCCTCACGGTGGAACTTGCCGGCCAAAAAGCGGCTGAAGTACGCGGCGGCCGCAGCCCCATCGAAGCAGTGATCGTGATAAAGGACTCTGACAAACATACGGGAGCGTTCTACAGAGACGGAAAACTCTCTAGCTTGCCGCAATTGGGGCTCGATTGCAAGCGCTGCCTCACCTCGCCACCCGGCACCACTTCGACAGCCGGGGCGGATGACTCGCGCGAATCGGTCGGCGATCTCCGCCGTCCGGTCCGCCGAAGCTCCGTCGAAGCACGATCCGCTCCGCGGCGCAGTCCTCACTCAAGCGGCGCAGCAGGGCTTCGATGGTGCTCTCTTTGTTCGGAGTGGGAATGATGGCGGAGAACTTCGCCGGGGACGGTCCCTACGCATCCCGCCGGATCAGGAGGCGGCCAGCGCCGGCGAGCTCGCCAGCAGCGCGAACAGGTTCCACACAATCAATCCGGCGTAGAACCAATTGGCCTTGCCTAGCAGTTTCCAGCGCTTCTGCCGCCAGCAGTACACTCCAAGGGCGACCGCAATGAGTTTCGCCATCAGCAGTCCGGCGAGGGGGGACGGCCCCAGCGACATCAACGAGCGGACCAACGGATTCGCCTCTTGTACCCCGATGGACAGAAAGGCCAAGGTGGTCAGGGCGTCGAGAAGTTGCAGGTAGCAATACAGTGACAAGAATCCCACCGGCCCTCCTTGCCCGGTCAACACACCGAGCGTCCTCGGACGTCAACCTTAAGAATACGGGTAGGAAATCGCCCTGTAAAGACACAAGAAATGGCTGGAAGGAAGGATCCGTAATAGAACTACAATGAAATGACGATAGTACTAATCCCGGTTTCGTTCTGCCACTCAGCGTGGTTAACCGGGCACCATCCGTAAGGGGGATATCAAAAGATATGTCCGGCCCGATGCGATTTTTCCTTGACGCAAACGTGTAGCCTGTTTACGCTGGAATCGCGCTAGGGAAACGCCGCCGCCAAGGTTCGAAGCGGCGGGGCAGAGATGGAAGCGCTGGCAGGCGGATCACACTCAGTGAAGCGCCGGTTGAGGAGCACGGTGGTTAGGTCAGAGTAGTGGGTCAAGACGTGAAGAGCGCGAATCAGCGGAGATAGGGCGCTCAAGGACAGGCAAGACGAGCTTCTTCCGGTCATCCAGCCTCGTGCCGGCCGCGGAGGGTCCGGCGTACTCATCCGGGATGGCCGGAAGACGACAGCAGGGTGGGGGAGAGGCCGGTTCCGGGCTAGTTCCTGGACCCGATACCTTCGGTGCGCCCGGCCAGGGGTTTAACCGCGGGACCGCCACAAACTCCCACCCCGCTGTTCAACAACGCCCCCAACAGGTTTGCGAGCACCGCATACACTAATTGCTCGCTGACGGGCTGCCGGCCTGGCAACTGGAAGGTGGCGGGCAGCTCCTTGGCGATTTGCAGGCGCACCGCTTTGGTCACCAGACGGCCGGAGCGGTCTTTGAGGTTGGCCAGGGAAATCGGAGTTTGCAGGACTGAGCCGGTCTGTCCATCCACGTAGAACTGGCACCGTGAGAACCAGCCGAGGTTGGCCGGGTCGGCGGCGTCGAACAGCAGCAATGGTGATTGGCGGTCATCGGCGGTCAGTTCGGCCACCACGGTGCGCGCGCCGTCATCCACCTTGCAGGTGAAACCCGACTGGCGGGCGATCTTCGCCACCAGGTCCGGGTCGAGCTCGAGCAGCAGCAGCTTGTGGTTCCCTGCCTGTACGACTTGCATCTATCATCCCATTCTCGCAGAAAATGGCGAGAGACCAAACCCCACTTCCCGGCGCCAGCCCCTGGGGGCCTTTTGGTCCGCGGAAGGCAAGAGGCAAGATGGAGTGGTGCGCCTTCGGCAGTCTTTCGATGCGTTCGCGCACGTGTGGTGAAATGGTCTTGGTGGTGAGCTCTTGAAACTGCGCGTTGCGGTGCTCTTCGGCGGCCGAAGCGGAGAGCACGAAGTCTCGATCCGTTCCGCCGAGTCCATCATGGCCGCCATGGACCGTGAGAAGTACGAAGTCCTTCGCTACTTCATCACCAAGGAAGGGAAGTGGGCGCCCGGCCCGATCCTTCCCGAGCCCGGCGCCAATCCCGGCATCGACGTCGTCTTTCCGGTGCTGCACGGCACGTTCGGCGAGGATGGCACGGTACAAGGACTGCTGGAACTCGCCGACCTGCCCTACGTCGGCGCCGGCGTGCTCGGGTCCTCGGCCGCCATGGACAAGGATTTCACCAAGCGCATGTGCCGCGAGCACGGGCTGCCGGTGGTGGATTACCTGGCTGTCGGACGCGGCCGTCTGGATGCGGGCGAAGTGGAAGCCAAACTCGGCTACCCGGTGTTCGTCAAGCCGGCTAACCTCGGCTCTTCCGTCGGCATCTCGAAAGCCAAGGACCGTGCCGAACTCGAAGGCGCTTTTGCGCTCGCCGCCGCCTATGATCGCAAGATCATTGTCGAGCGCGCCATCCGGGGCCGGGAGCTCGAGTGCTCCGTGCTCGGCAATGACCAGCCCGTGGCCACACTGCCCTGCGAAATCCTGCCGTCCAGAGAGTTCTACGACTATGAGGACAAGTACGTGCTCGACCAAACCGAGTTTCGCATCCCCGCCGAGCTTCCCGCCGGGGTCGCTGACGAGGTGCGCCGCCTCGCCGTCGAGTGCTACCGCGCCGTGGAGTGCGAGGGCATGGCGCGCGTCGATTTCTTCCTCGAAGAGGGCACCGGCCGGATCTACATCAACGAGATCAACACCATCCCCGGCTTCACCTCCATCAGCATGTACCCGCGGATGTGGGACCGGGACGGTTTGCCGTATGCGAAACTCATCGACCGCCTGATTGAGCTGGCCCTCGAACGCCACCAGGCGAAGAAGCTCACGAAGTTCAGCCGCTGACCATGCTCGCTTTCGTCCCCGCACTCCTGCTGTTCCAGTCCGCGGGCGAATCCCAGGAATTGCTGGAAGAGCACGTCCGCAAGCTCGCCGAGGCCTATGCCATTGTCGAGCGAGAAGCCGCCGATCCCGTGGTCCCGGAAAAGGCGTTCTACGAGGGCGTCATTCCGGGCATGCTGCGCCGCCTCGATCCGCACTCGGTGTTCTTCGACCCCGGCCAGTTCGAGCAGCTCCGGCAGTTGCAGGAGTCGCGCACCAAGGGATTCGGCAGCGTGGTCTCGGTGCTGCCGGGACGCGTCATTGTGTTGCAGGCGCTGCCCGGAACGCCCTCGGCGCGCGGCGGGCTGGCGCCCGGCGACGAGATCCTCGCCATCAACGGGATTCGGCTGGACCGCCTCGAGGTGGAGCAGTTGATCGGCTTGCTCAGCCAATCGCGACAGCGCGTCGTCAACCTGGACGTGCGGAAGCCAGGCAACGCCCGCCCGCTGCAACTCACTTTGACGCCCGAGGAAATGCAGGCGCCGAGCGTCGAGCGCGTGTTTCACCTGCGGCCGAACGTCGGCTACGTCCGCGTCCGGTCATTCGATGAAAAGACGGCCACCCAGATCCGCGAGGCAATCGAGAAACTCGGCGGGCCCAAGCTCGAGGGACTGGTGCTCGACCTGAGGAACAACCCCGGCGGTCTGCTGCCCGCCGCGCTCGAAACTGCGTCACTCTTTCTTCCCGCGGGCAAGACTGTGGTTACGGTTCGCGGCCGGGCAAGAGTCGCGGCGGAGCAGAAAGTGCCGGACAGCAGCGCACCGTACGAGTTCCCGCTGGCCGTCCTAGTGAACGAGCGCAGCGCCAGCGCCGCCGAGATCGTCGCCGGCAGCTTGCAGGATCACGGCCGCGCAACGATCATCGGCGTGCCCAGCTTCGGTAAGGGATTGGTCGAAACGGTGTACCCTTTGTCCGAGGGAACCGGCATGGCTCTGACAACGGCGTTCTACTACACCCCAAACGGCCGGTCGATCCAGAAACCGCTCCGCGGCGGCCAGCTCGAAGGCCGCACCGCCGCGGCCGGCGCCGCTAATGGAGGCGGCGGAATCCAGCCGGACAAGCTGGTCCCACCCGAGCAGCCAACGCGCCTTCAGATGGTGCTGGACGCCAGCGCCTCGTTCACCAACTTCGCCACCGAATACGCCCGCGCCCACCCGTCGATTTCGGAAACCTTCGAGGTGACACCAGCGTTGCTCGATGAGTTCCAGGCCTGGCTGTCGCCGCGCAACATCCGCCCCGGCGTCGGCGAATGGTCAAAGATCCGTGAATGGATCTCGAACCGCCTCAAATCCGAAATCTTCAACCAGACCCTCGGCGTCGCCAAAGGGGATGAAGTCGAAGCCCAGCGCGACCCGCAGATCCAGGCGGCGTTGAAGGCGCTGGGAGGCGGCTGACGTACAGCCAGGCCTCCGGTGCGCCCCGATGTGCCGTTCACGCTCGGGCGGAGAGACGGCGCCGAACCGTGCGCTCCGGCCGCCCGGTCGTTCACTGTTGTCCGAATGTGCGGTAGCCTAGAGATTCAGAGTGCATGATCGCATCCTCAGGCGAATGCGCGAGTTGGTGCGTCGAGGCCGCTACGTCATGACGGCTCACGCCGATGAGGAAGCGGACGATGACGGCCTGAGCGTTCTCGACATCGAAAGTGCAATCTTGACCGGCGCAATCGTGGACCGGCAGAAGGATCGTGAAACTCGCGAGTGGAAGTACGTGCTTCTGGGCAGGACACTCGATGGCCGTGATGCTTGTGTCGTGGCAAAGTTCGGGCTGGTTGGTAGCCTGTATATATTGACTGTCTATGAGGAAAAGCAAGAGTAAAGCGGCGCTCCGTTGTGAGAACTGCGGACGTGGTGGGGCACAGATTCGACATCTGACTCGAAGCTACGGCAAGGGCTCCAGCCTGTTGGTTGTCGAGAACGTTCCCGTTGTGAACTGCCCTCACTGCGGCGCGACGTATCTCACGGCTGATACCCTGCACGAATTGGAGCGCATCAAAGCTCACCGGCGCAATCTTGCCAGGCCCCGCAACGTGCCCGTGGCTGAATTCGTGTAGCATTTGACACGACTCCAGGCCCGGCTGTCAGCGCGAAACATCCACCCCGGTGGTCTGGGGGGCTAGTGACTGACCCGCGAGGGGGCGCAGGCGCTCTCGTCTTCGTCGGTGGGCCGCAAGTCAACGGATCCCACGGACCGCTAACGGGTAGAAGCCATCAGCTCCGCTCGTTCCCTCGCCACGCGCTCGGGGACCTGTGCCCGCATTCGCTCGGCCTGCCAGGGCAGGAAGAACAGCGACCTCTTCGCGACCAGTTCCAGCTCCTTCTTCCGCCACCGGACGCGCATCAGGCCGCTGGCCGAGTGGCTCCCCAGGCCCAGCAGCAAGTGACCCAGCTCGTGGGCCCTGACGTGTCCCACGATGACGGCGTGGAGCTTTTCTCTGCCCTTGACCAGCTCCTCGGCGCGTGGGGGTACACACTCACGATCCCCCCGAATCCTCCATCCTCGGGAACCAAGGCAAAGCCTAATGTCATGGGGTCGGACTTCCGACGCTCCGCCATCTCCCCCGAGAGAAGCCGGAGGAACAGCCGTGTCGCCCCGGTGGCAAGCTGGCGGGGCGGATACTGCGCCGCCTCGGCCGGAGACAGCGGGCCGTCCAGCCACTCAGTTTCGATGCCGGCTCGCTCGAAGATCCGGCTGCCTCCCCCTCGGCCCTCGCCAGCGTTTCGGCGGAAAGGCCGGCGTAATTGTAAACAAGCACGTCGATTCTCAAACCAGGCTGCCGCGACTCCGCCAGCATCGTCGCCCCCAGGCTCGCCAGCAGCCAACTTCCGATCAGCGCCTTCATCGGTCCCGCCTCCGTAGCCGGACCAGAATTCGCTGTGACCTCGCGGCCGGGGAATTGCGCAAGCGGGGGCGCAAGGTGACCCTCCAGGACCAGCCGTTTCAGGTTCTCGCCTTGCTGCTGCGACATCCGAGCGAGGTGGTCACCCCGGGAGGAATTACAGCAGGCGCTGTGGCCGGCCGGCACGTTCGTCGAATTCGAGCACGGCGTCAATACAGCCGTCAAGAAGATCCGCCAAGCGCTGGGGGACGATGCTGACAACCCGCGCTTCATCGAGACTCTGCCCCGCAAAAGCTACCGCTTCATCGCGCCGGTGGATGCGGGGCCGGTTGCGGTTCCACCGCGACGGCGTTCGCTTGTGCCATGGTACGCGGCCGTGGCTCTTGCCGCCATCGGCGTTTCCGTTTCAGTGTGGCTGCTCAACAGGCCCGGCCGGGTGCCAGCGGCCGTCTCGGTGCCGGTGCCTCTCACCAGCTACCTGGGTTCCGAGTGGTGGCCGAGTTTCTCTTCGGAGGGCGACCGCCTCGCATTCGCCTGGAACAGTCCCAAGCAAGACGATTTCGACATCTACGTCAAGCAGATCGGCGAGAACGAACCCGTCAGGCTCACGCAGGACCCGGCCGATGAGTATGCGCCGGCGTGGTCGCCGGACGGCGCTCGATTGCCTTCCTTCGAGGCTTGACCGCGGAGAAAAGCGGTGTGTTCCTGATGGCGGCTATCGGGGGACCCGAACGTAAGCTTGCCGAGATTAACCGTCAATTCTTGCAGTTCGAGCGTCTGTCTTGGCACCCCAGGGTGCGAGTGGCTGGTCATTGCGGACAAGAACTCGGCCGGGGAACCGCTCGCTTTGTTTCTGCTCTCGGTTGTAACCGGCGAGAAACGGATGCTGACCTCTCCGCCCCGGAACGCGTACGGCGATAGAGATCCCGCTTTCTCTCCGGACGGGCGTGCGCTGGCGTTCACCAGATGGTTGTACCAACGCGCCGGTGATCTCTATCTGCTCGGACTATCCAGCGACCTCCAGCCGGTCGGCGAACCGAAGCGTGTCACGTTTAGCAAGATGTATACAGCCGGCCCAGTGTGGTACCCCGGCGGGCATTCCATCCTCTTTTCTTCAAGCGGTTCGTTCCACAACGCCGCACTATGGAGAATGCCCGTACCCGGACTTCCACCGCGAGTGGGAGAACGCGAGTGGCTGTCTCTCGCCGGACGAGGCGCGCACCAGCCGGCGATCTCCCGGCAGGGCCACTTGGCTTACGTGCGGCAAGTATTTGATAGCGACATCTGGCGCCTGGAGTCGACCGGCAGCCGCCGGGTGGACAATGCGCCGCTGAATTCCACCAGTCTCGACCAAGTGCCGCAGTACTCTCCGGACGGCAAGCGCATCGCGCTCACATCGAGCCGCTCCGGGGACCGAGATTTGGGCGTGCAATTCCGACGGCTCGAACGCCGTCAAGCTGACCTCGTTTGGCGGTCCTTATGTAGCAAACCCAGTCTGGTCGCCGGACGGCCGCCGCATCGCCTTCAGCGCCCGGCCCGGCGGGTTCAGCGAAACCTAACTTGTCAGCTCCGAAGGCGGAAAGCCGGAGCGTCTAGGTGCGTCTAGGTGTAGCTGAGACCACTGCGTGGTCGCGAGACGGCAACTGGATCTACTTCTTCTCGCATCGCAGTGGACGGAGCCAGGTATGGGAAGTCCTTGTCGTGGGAGGAGAGGCAATTCAGGTCACCCAGAAAGGCGGCACGTATGCGGCCGAGTCGCCCGATGGTAGGTTTCTTCACTACCTGCGTTCATGGGGGCAGACCCGTGAGACCACCGAGCTGTGGCGAGTCCCGGTGGAGGGCGGTGAAGAGACCCGGGTCGTCGCGTCTGTGTGCCCCCAGTTTTTCGCTGTGGCTGAACGCGGGATCTACTTCCTCTCCGACTGGAGGAATCCCTCGGTTCAGTGCTTTCCTTTCGCCACCGGGGAGATTGAGACGGTTGCCAGGCTGGAAGGGGAGATGGCATTTGGCCTCACCGTTTCTCCCGACGGCCGGTGGCTCCTCTGCTCAAGATTCGAGCAGCGAGGCTCCGACCTAATGCTGGTGGAGGATTTCCACTAACGCATTGTCCACGTCGGAGCGTTCCTGATGCTGTTATCCTCACTCTAGGGATGCCAAACCGCTCACAAGACTGGCTCAACCAGGCACGGCGCGACTTGGAGCAGGCGCGGGATTCTCGCGGCGGCGGCCGGCACGAATGGGCATGCTTCGCGGCTCAACAGGCAGCGGAGAAGGCAGCCAAGGCGTTGCACCTGCACCTCGGCCAGGAAGCATGGGGGCACGTCGTCGCGCGACTGCTGACGGAGCTTCCCGCGGAAGCCTGTGTCCCATCCGACCTGATCGAGAAAGGGCGCGTACTGGATGCCTACTATATCCCGGCACGCTACCCCAACAGCCATCCTGAAGGCGCCCCGTTCGAGCATTACGGGCCGCTGCAAAGCGAGGAGGCGATTCGCTATGCCGGTGAGATCGTTGACTTCGCCGGTGCTCGCATGGCCTGACGCGAGGACCGTTGACCGGGCTGCGCGCCGGTGGGCCGAGGCGACAGCATCGAAAGACCCAGGCATTGTCCGCATCGGCTACTTCGGTTCGTACGCCCGCGGCGATTGGGGCGTGGGCAGCGACCTGGATCTTGTGATCGTAGTGGAACGAGCCGAGGCCCCGTTTGAGCGAAGGGCGTGCGGCTGGGACTTGACCGCGTTGCCTGTTCCGGCCGAAGCACTCGTCTACACCACGGACGAATGGCGATCCCTGGCCGGCACGCGCTTCGGCCGGACCCTGGCGAGGGAATGCGTGTGGATGCATCCATCCGGTGCGTGAAAATAGCCGTCCTCCATAGACGGTGCCGCTTGGCAGGGCGTTAAAATGAAGCGATGAGAGCGTTGAAGCTCGCCAAATTCTCCAGCTTTGACGAGGCCGACAGGGCGGAGCGCGCCGAATACCGCGCGATGTCTCCTCAGGAGCGTCTGGAGATCGTCTCCCAACTGCGGGCTCTTCTGCACGGTCCCGACGATGCCTCTGCACCCCGACTGGAAAGAGTTCTTACGCTTACTCAACTCTCACGGAGTTGACTACCTCATCGTCGGCGCCCATGCGCGCGCCGTTCATGGCGTTCCCCGCTATACTCGCGACATTGACATCTTCCTGCGTTCCTCGCCCGACACTGCGACGCGGATGCTGGGCGTGTTGAGGGATTTCGGATTCGGGTCTCTGGATATCACCGCCGAGGACTTCCTAACGCCGGGACGGGTCATCCAGCTCGGTGTGGCCCCATATCGGATCGACCTGCTGACCTCCCTTTCCGGCCTCGACTTTGACGACGCCTGGGCGGACCGTCTCCTGTCTGAGATCGACGGAGTCCCGGCCGCGGTCATCAGCATTCGCGCCTTCCGCAAGAACAAACTTGCCGCCGGCCGCCCGAAAGACCTCGCTGACCTCAGCGAACTGATCGAGTAGCCGAAAAAGGGCCGGACTCTTTTTCCGTTCCGAGCGTGGCAGCCGCCGCGTCGCGTGCCAGCATCGCGCGGATCGTGTCGCTTGTGGCCCTGTCTCGCGGGATGCATCCTTCCTTGTCCCGTCGCATCACGTCCCCTTTGGCTTCGAGCAAGGCTTGCAGCACACGCTCATTGCCGCGCGAGGCCGCCTGGTGAACGGCGGTCCACCCGCGCTCGTCCGCGATGTTGGGGCTGGCCCCTTGCCGGAGCAGCCACAGGGCTTGCCGGAACGCTCCCCAGCGGATCAGGTTGTTGAGCAGCGGCCGGCGCTCCGCAACCGCGCGATCCGGAACCGCGCCGTGAGCGAGCGCCATTGCGGCCAGTTCTTCACTCCCGTGCCACAGCGCGGCCGCGAGCGCTGCCGTGGCATCCGCGCCGCGGTCGAGCAGGAGCTCGAACAGAGGTGTGTTCTTTGTCGAGGCGGCGAGGTACACGGCGTCAACGTCATGGCCCCAAGACTTGGTCCTGGCGCCGATGTCGGCGCCCGCTCCGATCAGCAGTTGCGCGACTTCATGGAGCGGTCCCGGCATGCGTGATCCCGCCGCGCATTGGAGGGCCGTCAGGCCGCCGGTGTCCCTTTCGCGGGCGAAGTCAGGGCGCCTGCGAAGGGCCGTCGCCACCCGTCTCCTGTCGGCGAGCGCGGCAGCCGCGAAGACATCACCGCTTCTCCGCAGTCGCTTCACATACTCCGGCCGGCCGGCGAATGCCGCAACGATAACCGCCCGGGCAGGAGGCCAGGCGCCGGTTTGCTCCGGATCGGCGCCGTGTTCCAGCATCCATTCCAGGCCGCGCATGCGCGACGCGGAAGACTTCCCGTCGCCCTTGCGCGGCTCTGCCTGGATCAAGTTTTGGAGAGGACGGTAACCGCGCCACGAG
>CAZACK010000018.1:40116-64547 GCA_964483455.1 uncultured Solibacteraceae bacterium | reverse complement strand
CCTCGATCAGCATCTCCCGGAGGCGGGCCGCCGGGACCTTGCGCGCGGACTCGACAATCAGGTTGGCTTGCCGCGACACCACCTCGTAGCCGGGCTGCCTGCGCCCGTGCCCGTTCGAGTGGAGGAAGCGACGCGTGGGGGACCGGGAAAGCAGAAAAGTCTTCAGGATACCGTTTTCCACCAGAACCACCGGCCTTGCGGGGATCCCTTCGTCGTCATAGCGGTAATGGCCCAGCAGGTCGACTCCTTCCGCGGCCCGTCGCCCGGGGTCGGACAATACACTCAGAAACTCGGGAAGCACCTTCGTGCCGATACTCTTCGCGAACGTCTGTCCCTCTGTCTCATCTTTCTGCCGGTGACCTTCGATGCGATGCCCGAAGATCTCATGGAAGAACACGCCGGCCGCGCGGCCCGACAAGACGGCCGGACCGACGAACGGCTCGGCTTCGGGCGCTCGCCTGAGCGCGGCGAGGTTCCTGGCGGCGCGGTGGATCGACTCGAGGATGGTGTTGTCGCCTGGCAGCCGGGCGGGGTCTTCGGCCTCGAATCCGGCGCTTACGGCGAGGTCCATGCCGTCGTCAGCCTTCGTGTGGGCGGAAATCATGACACGGGCCATGCCACGGCCGTGCTGGAGCCGCGTGCCCTCCGTGTTCACGAAGTACCGCGTCTCCCTCTGCGCCATCATCACCAAGTTCGAGGCAAGCACCTCAGGCTGTCTGGCAATCTCGGCGGACCAGCGGCGGGCGCGCTCCTCCCATTGCCTGGCGTCGGTCTTCAGCCGCACTGGCTCCTCGGTGAATCGGGATGGCTCTTCCTGGGAGAAGTCCGGCGAATCATCATCGCCGGAGAGTTTTACCTGCGTGCTCGTCTTGAGCTTGGTCAGCCGCTCGGCGGCCAGGCGGTAGGCGCGATCCGTGTCCAGCCACACCCGCTGCCGGATGGCTCCGCTGTTGTCCTCCAGCGGCAGCGACAGGCCCGAGGTGAAGCGGGGCCAATCTCCCGGCAGGCGCCGGTAGTTGTCCAGTTGCGGCGAGCCGACTCGAACCGATACGTCGAAGTACCTGTTGTGGCCCCGGTTGCTGCCCTGAAGCGCACCCATGGTGGCGGAGATGACCGAGACCTCGACCTCGGTTGCGGCGAAGGAAAGGAAGTACGGCGCGGGATCGCCTTTCTCTCTCAAGATCCGGAAGTTGCGATCCAACTCGTCGCTGAGGATGCCTAGAAGTGTGGGGGCTTGGGCATGAACGCAGACCGCCGCCACCTGAAGCGCCACCGCCCGGATGAATCCTGGCACGACCCCAGGATAGCAGCCGGTTCAGCGCCCTTCCAAGAGGTCACGTTGCGAGTGACTCACATCTCAGGCGATGCCGCGAGGCGCTTGTCCTTCAACTCTTCCAGGGCCAGACCATGGCGGCCTCGAATGCCTGTCTTTTCGAAGATGTGCTTGAGGTGGATCTTAACGGTCCCCGGCCGGATGCCCAACTCGCGGGCGATAGCCGAGTTTGGGAGACCCTGCCGGACGAGTTCGCGTACCTGGTGCTCACGCGGAGTGAGTTCAGAGAACGCCCACGGCGACCGCTGGGACTCCCGGAAGATTGACTCCTCCATCCAGGTGGCGCCGGACGCCACCGAGCGGAGGCAATCCAGCAGGGTGATCGGATCGATGGACTTGCGGAGGACAGCTTTGGCGCCGGCCTGAATCAGTCGCAATGCTTCCGCCTCGGTCACGGTGATCCCCCAGACCGCCACCCGCGTGCGGACCGGCAAGGCTCGCAATTCGGCGATCCACTCGATCAGGCCGTGCAAACCGAAGCCTTTATCAGCGAGGACGACTGCCGGCCGGAACGCCCGAACCATTTCCATCCCTGCGTGCAGAGACGGCACATAGCGGCCAAACTCGAGATCCGAACAGGCCGCCAGTAAGGCCTTGAGCCCTTCCGCCATCACAGGTTGGGTTTCGCAGACTCCCACAGTCGCTCGGAGCGACCCCTCGGCCGGGCGGTCGGCCCCGTCGACAGGCAAATGTTCGTTCATTTCGGCTCGGCTAATCAGTAATGTAGTGCGGCGTCTCTGCCTGCACTCTCAAGGTTTCTGATGCGCTTTCTGGCTTTGTAATGGCCGACGCGCTTGACGCTAGCCAACCACGCGCAGCGGATTGTCTTCCCGAAGCCCGCCCTCGGTCACGCCGCCGACACGGACCTCGATAATGCGGTTGGGCTCGCGGGCAGTCGCGAGTTCCACTTTCACGTAGTTGTCGGAAAGGGCCATCCTGGCCTGCTCGAGGGTGACGACGGATAGTAGCTCGCCGACCAGCCGACGGCGAAATTCGAGGTTCTTCCGCGCCCCCAGACCGCGGAGGATACGGTTGCGCTCCTTGCGCACGGGCACCGGCGTCCGGGCCGGCAGCGACGCCGCTGGTGTTCCCGGCCGTTCCGAGTACGTGAACACATGCAGATACGTGAATGGAAGACTCTCGATGAAGCGGCGGTTCTCCTCGAACTCCTCATCCGTCTCGCCCGGGAATCCGACCATGACGTCGGCGCCGATGGCCGCCTCGGGCATCCACAGGCGAGCCTTCCGGATCCGGTCCTCGTAATGGCGCGGGCGATACTTGCGATGCATCCGCCGCAGCACGCGATCGGATCCGGACTGGAGCGGCGCATGCACGTGCTTCGCGATGCGCGAGGAAGACGCCATCAAGCCGAGCAGATCGTCGGACAGGTCCATCGGCTCGATCGAGCTGAGCCGCAGCCGCTCGACGGCTGTTTCCGCAAGCAGCCTGCGCACCAGGCCGGCCAGCCGCACGCCGCTGCCCGGCTCCCTGCCCCAGCGGCCCAGGTTGATCCCACTGAGAACCACCTCGCGAAACCGCGTGCTCAGGGCCCGCACCTGCTCCACCACCCAGTCCGCGGGGGCGCTGCGGCTCCGGCCGCGAACGAACGGAATGACGCAGAACGAGCAGCGGTTGTTGCAGCCGTCCTGAATCTTTAGGTTCGGCCTCGTGCGGTCGCCGACGGCGTCCTCGACCGGGGCCGCCAGGAACTCCTGCTGGCTGAAGATGTCCCCGACGAAAACCTGCCCGTGGTACGGGGCGGCGCCGGCGGCGCGGTTCAGGATGTCGGGGATCTGAATCTTATGGGAATTGCCGACCACCCAGGTCACGCCCGGCAGGGCCGCCAGTTCCGCCGGCGCGCGCTGGGCGTAGCAGCCGGTCACAAGGATGCGGGCCTGCGGGTTCTCGCGGTGCACCCGGCGCACCGCCTGCCGGACGTCGTTGTCGGCGGACGACGTCACCGTGCAACTGTTGAAGATGACGAGGTCGGCTTCGCCCGCCTGTCCGGCGCTTTCGAGCCCGCTCCTGGCGAGCGACGACTCAATGGCGGCGCCATCGGCCTGCGTCGCCCGGCAGCCGAAATTCTGAATGAAGAACTTGCCCACTTACTTCGATTATAGGGAGGACCGCCAGTCAACTTCTCCGCGCCCGCTCGTCCTCCGGCGGCCAAGTCTGAAAGCCCGTGATCAAGCGCGCTCCGCGGTTGAAAGTGAAATACTGGAACGCCCACTGGATGAACACCAGCAGCCGGTTCTGGAACCCCACGAGGTACATCAGGTGAACGAACAGCCACGTCAGCCACGCCAGGAACCCGGCGAATCGCAGGCGACCGAAGTCGGCCACGGCGTGATGCCGCCCGATCGTGGCCAGCGTGCCCTTGTCGAAATAGCGAAACGGCGGCAGCGTCTCTCCGCGGAGCCGGCCCCGGATCAAACGGCCGGCGTAGCGGCCCTGTTGGATCGCCACCGGCGCTACGCCGGGCAAGGGCTTGCCGCCCTGGTGGCGATACAGCGCGAGGTCGCCGATCACGAGGATCTCCGGGTGTCCCGGCACGGTCAGGTCCGGCTCGACGAGGATGCGTCCCACCGGATCCACCGGTGCGCCGGCGCGTTCCGCGAGCACGCGGCCGAGAAACGAGGCACGGACCCCGGCGGCCCACAACACGGTACGGGCGGCGATGCGCTCCTCCTGCCCCCTTCTGACCAGAGTGACCCCGTCGGCGTCAATGCCGCTGACTCGCGCGCCGGCAAGCGAGCGGACGCCGTGCCGGAGCAGCGCCGATTCCGCCTTCGCCGACAGCTCCGGCGGGAACGACGGCAAAACGCGGTCCGCTCCTTCCAGCAGCAGAATTCTCGCCTCTTCCGGCCGGATCGAACGAAAGTCGCCCTGCAACGTGTCGTTGGCGATCTCGCCCAGCGTGCCCGCCAGTTCCACGCCGGTCGGACCGGCGCCGACGATGACGAACGTGAGCCAGCCTCGCCTCGCCTCCGGATCCGTTTCCCGCTCGGCCGCCTCGAACGCGAACAGAATCCGGCTGCGGATCTCAGTGGCATCTTCGATGGTCTTGAGGCCGGGAGCGTGAGCCTCCCAGCGCTCGTTGCCGAAGTAGTGGTGGCGCGCGCCGGTGGCGACGACAAGAAAATCGTAGGCCAGCTCTCCGGTGGTCAGAACCACGCGGCGGCCGCGAGCGTCGATATCGGTGGCCTCCGCCAGCAGCACGCGGGTGTTCCGGCAACCGCGCAAGACACGCCGCAGCGGCGACGTGATATCGCCGGGCGACAGGCCTCCGGTGGCTACCTGGTACAGCAGCGGCTGAAAAAGGTGGAAGTTACGTCGGTCGACGAGCGTCACTTCGACCGGAGCCTTTCGGAGCCCTTTGGCGGCGTGCAGGCCGCCGAAGCCGCCGCCGAGAATGACCACGCGCGGGGCGCTCAACTGCGCTTCGTCTCCAGCCGCCGGAGCAGCAGGAACTCCGTGAGGTTCTCCGTCGTGAGCAGGCCCAGCAGCCGGTCGCCTTCCATGACGAGCGCGCACGAGTTGATCTGGCCGGCCATCGGCAGCACATCCGCCAGGTCCATGTCGGGAGACAGGCGGATGAACTCCCGGTCCATGACGCCGGCGACGTAGGCGTCCGGTCCCTGGGTGGCCATGGCCTTGAGCAGGGCGCTGCGTCCGAGCAAGCCAAGGACCTCGCCGCCATGGGTCACCGGGAAGTCCTGCTGGCTGGTGGCCAGTAGAAGATCCGCCGCGTCGCGGATGGTGTTTCCGTGCGAGAGGGTGCGAAAGTCGGTCACCATCGCCGCCCGGACCGGCGTGCCGTGGGTCAACGTGCGCCCGGCCGCCACCGCCCCTTCCTGAGCCGCGCCAAGGTACACGAAGAACGCAATGAACACCAGGAAGTAATTGGCCGAAACGAGCCCCCACAGCCCCATTCCGATGGCGAGCAGCCGTCCGGCGGCGGCGGCGATGCGTGTGGCCTCATCCTCGGGCCGGCGAACCGCCAGAATGGACCGCAAGATCCGCCCACCGTCCATCGGAAACGCGGGCAGCAGATTGAACAGCGCCAGAATCAGGTTCCCCCCCGCGATCCGCATCCACAGGCTCGAGCCCGCGGCCGCCATCTCGCGGATCGCCGGGAGTTCGTTTCGCGCCGCCAGCCAGCCGACTATCGCGGCGGCGATCAGGAGGTTCACGGCCGGGCCTGCCATGGCGATCCACAGTTCCTGTTTCGGCCTGGGGTTGCGTTCCAGTCGCGCCACTCCTCCGATCGGGAACATCACGATCTCCAGAGTCCGGATGCCGTACTTCTTTGAAACCAGCGCGTGTCCGAGTTCGTGCAGGAGGACGGAGGCGAACAGCGCCACCAGATAGAGCGCCTCGATCAATCCCGCGCGGCGGCCGCCCGCGCCAACGACCACCAGAAAGACCAGCAGCAGGACGAACGTGAAGTGAAACCTGACGGGAACGCCGAAGATCCTGACGACGCCGAGCGTGCCTGGAATGCGCGACTCCTTACGCGCCGGCACTGCCTGCTGTGTCTCCATGAGAGGTCCTCTAAAGTCCACCATAACAGACGCGCCTGCCGCGTAGCCGAAGCCGATTTCTTGGACCTTTCTCAGCACCCTGCTACACTTCTGAGGAATGACGATCCTGATCCTGTTGGGCATCGGCCTGGTGGCCGGGGTGGCGGCCGGCATGTTCGGAATCGGGGGTGGCCTGATTATCGTGCCGGCCCTCATCTTTCTGCTGAAGGCCAAGGAGCTCGAGGCAATCGGCACCAGCCTGGCGGCTTTGATTCCTCCTGTGGGCCTGCTCGGCGCCGCCGAGTATTACAGGAACGGCTATATCAATCTCAAGCACGCGCTGCTGCTCGCCATCGGAATCTTCCTCGGCGCGTACTTCGGCGCGCGGATCATGATCTCCCTTCCGCCGCACGTAATCCGCCGCGTCTATGGCTCATTCCTGCTGCTGATCGCCGCTCGGATGCTCTTCATGGGGAAATAGGAACCACCATCCAGCGGCCGGCTGTTGCCCGTCTCTTCAACCGGGTGCTCGCTCTCGATCCAATGCGACAGCGGGATGTTGCGGAAACAGATTCGCTCCTGAATCACCATGCACTTCCGGCGCCCGGCAGCGGAGCGGATTTCGCGCACGTAGTGCCGCTCCTCCACCTGCACATCCGCCAGGAACTCATCGAGGGCTTTCTTGCGCGCCTCCGCCTCGGCTGCCCGGATTCGGTCCTCCATGCTCCGGCGGTGTTGCGCAAGTAGAGTCCTGGCCTCCGTCAAGTCCTCCCGATCGCGTCCTTGCATCGCTTGCATTCGGGCCTGCACAACGATGAATGACAGCACACCCGAACCAAGGGCCGCGATGAACGGAAGCAGGAATGGCAGCAGTTCGGCCATGCAGGCGCCCTACTACCCCCATCGGGCGTGGCTGCCGCCGCATTAGGCCGTCGGCGGAAAATCCTGGGAATCCAAGGTATTCCCCGTAGAGCCAACGGGCTCCCCAGGACCTGATTTCCCCAGCACCGGGGCGCATCGGGATCCCGCACGGGCTGAACCTCTCATGAACCCGGGTGCCAAAATCCGAACGGCGCTCATGGAGCAAGCGGGCGCTGGCAATGGAGAAGCGACTCAACCTCGGTTCTCAGTAAGCACCCACACGACTTTCATTGCAGGTTTCGCCTGGCGGATACAATGAAATCATGCGGGCTGGTGGGGCTCGTCTCAGCCCGAACTCGTGGTTGCCGGTTTGGATGCTCGCCGCGGCAGGCTTGCTGCCCGGTCAGGTGGCCGTCGACGGACGGGTTGTCGATGAGAACAGCGCTCCGGTCGGCGGCGCGCGCGTTGAATTCCACGCGCCCGCGTTGCGGGAGCCGCTGTGGAGCGTATCGGATTCCCAAGGCCGCTTCCGGCTGGAACTGCCTGCTGCCGGCGACTACATGATCCGCGCCGCCCGGCCCGGATTCTTCGTTCTCCAGCAGAAAACCGTTATTGGCGACGCCACGGCGGAACTGATCATCTCGCTGGCGCACTTGCACGAATTCACCGAGTCGGTGGATGTCGTCTACTCCCCGCCCGTCATCGATCCCGCCGAGACCACCGACCAGAAACAGCTCAACAACATGCAGGTCCTCGAGGTGCCCTACCCCGCGCCGCAGGATTTCCGTAATGCGCTTCCGTTGTTCCCGGGTGTCTTGCAGGATACGCGCGGGCGGCTGCACTTCAACGGCGGCGCCACCGAGCAGACGAATTTCTCCCTCGAAGGATTTAACATCGCCGACCCGGTCACCGGGCTTCTGGAAACCAGGCTCAGCATCGACGCCGTCCGCACGATCGAGCTCGACAGCAGCCGATTCGCCGTGGACAAAGGGCGCGGCTCCTCGGCAGCGCTCGACATCAAGACCGGCATGGGCGACGACCGCTGGCGTTTCGGGGCCACCAACTTCATCCCCAGCGTCAGCACTGACCGCGGGTGGATCATCAGCAAGTGGACGCCGCGCATCACCGTTTCCGGTCCGCTGGCGCGGGACCGCGCCTGGTTCCACAATGGCTTCGACACCTTCTACGATGTGGACACCATCCCGGAGCTTCCTCGCGGCGAGGACCGCAGTCGCAGCCTCACCGCCAGCAACCTCACTCGTTTCCAGGTCAACCTCACCCCGGCCAACATCCTCACTGCGGGATTTCTGGCGAACTACGCGGACTCCGATCACTTCGGGCTGTCCTTTCTCGATCCGATGGAAACGACGCTCCACCGCCGGCAGAACTTCGCCATGGGGATGGTCCGCCACCAGGCCTACCTCGGCCGGGGGCTGCTCCTCGAATTCGGCTTTGCCTACAGCCGGGGCGTGCTGCGGCAGAATCCTCAGGGACAGTCCACTTACGAGCTCTCGCCGGTCGGGCGGCGCGGCAATTACTTTGTGGACCTGACTCGGAGAAGCGATCGCCAGCAATGGATCGTCGGCGCCATCCTGCCGGTCTGGAGTGCGGGCGGGCAGCACCAGTTCAAAGCCGGGCTGAACCTGGAACGGGCCGGGTTCAGCCAGGACGTTACCAGGCACGACTATCGCGTGCTGCGCTCGGACGGCAGCACCGCGCGCTATGTCTTTTTCTCCGGCGACGGCAGGCTCGGCAAGACGAATTTCGAGACGGCCCTGTACGGGCACGACCGCTGGTCGCCGCGCGACGACCTGCTGGTCGAGATGGGCATTCGCTTCGACTGGGACCAGATTGTGCGCGACCTGCTGATTTCGCCGCGCGTCTCGGCGGCATGGTCGCCGCGCTGGCTGAAGGACACAAAGGTAGCGGCCGGGGTCGGCGTGTTCAACGACGCCTTCGCACTGGGCACGCTCACGCGCCACCAGGATCAACTCAGCGTAGCGACGTTCTTCTCTCGCGAAGGCCTGCCGGTCCGCGGGCCGGTGGAAACCGGCTTCCTGGTCAATGAACAATCGCTCCAATCCCCGCGAGCCAGGCTGTGGAGCCTGGCGGTGGAGCGGAAGCTGCCATTTGGTCTCCACGGCAAGGCGGCCTACCTCCGGCGGTCCGGCTGGAAGGGATTCATCTTCGTCGAGCCCCGAGGAGAGGCCAACCCGGCGGCGATCCTTTACTCTCTGGCCAACCAGCGCAGCGATCGCTACAACGCTTTGGAGTTCACGGTGAGGCGGACTTTCAGCGGGCAGTTCGAGTGGATGGCCAGTTATGTGTATTCGCGCTCGCGGTCGAACGCCATCATCGACTACAGCCTGGAGAACCCCGTCTACGCGCCTCAGGCGGCGGGTCCGGTGGATTGGGACGCGCCCCACCGCCTCCTGGCCTGGGGTTGGGCGCCGGTCCCCAAACGGATCCTGCCGAAGCGGTTGCAGTTCCTCATTCGCGAAACCAGCGTCCAGTACCTGCTGGAGTCGCGCAGCGGGTTCCCCTTCAGCGTGGTGAACGAAGAGGGGTTCCTGGTGGGGGGGCCTAATGAGCGCCGCTTTCCGTACTACTTCAACGTCAACCTTCATCTCGAGCGCCGGTTCCGTTTTTTCCGGTACCTGTGGGCCTGGCGTTTCGGATTCAACAACCTCACCAACCACGGCAATCCAAATGTGGTAAACAACAACATAGATTCGCCCGATTTTTTGGCTTACGGAAGGGGCCAGCACCGGGCGTTCAATGTGAGGCTTCGACTTCTGGGGAGGAGGTAATCATGAGACACAGAGTGCTGTTGGGACTCGCGCTGGCCGCGGGCCCGCTTCTGGCGCAACCCGGCTACATCAAGCGCCTGAGCGCCGCCGCCGCCGTGTTCTCCGAAGTGATGGCCACGCCGGACAAGGCGGTCCCGCAGGAGCTGCTCGACAAGGCCGAGTGCGTGGTCGTGGTCCCCGGCCTCAAGACCGGCGCATTCATTTTCGGCGGCAAGTACGGACGCGGATTCCTCTCCTGCCGCAAGCGGGGCGGCGCCGGCTGGACGGGGCCGGCGGCGGTTCGTATGGAGGCCGGCAGCTTTGGCCTGCAAATCGGCGGTTCCGAGGTCGATGTCATCCTGCTGGTGATGAACGAGCGCGGCGTCAAACGGCTGCTCTCGAGCAAGTTCACCCTTGGCGGGGATGCATCGGTCGCCGCCGGCCCGGTCGGCCGCAACGTCACCGCGCAGACCGATGCCTACATGACGGCGGAGATTCTCTCGTGGTCGCGCTCGCGCGGGGTCTTCGCCGGCATCTCCGTGCAAGGGGCGACGCTGCGCCAGGATCTCGGCGTGAACCGCGACCTCTACGGCAGGACGCTCGAGAACAAGGAGATCATCGAGCAGCAGATGGCCACCCCCAAGGCGGCGGAAAAGCTGATCTCGCTGTTCGCCAAGTATTCGAGCAGGAAGGGGTAGGCGGGGCAGACGATTTCCGTCTGCCCCGTGCCGGCTGAGGGCCTGCCCGGACCTAAGCGCTCCGCCTTGTGCCGGCCAGGGTCCCGGAGTCTTCCCCGCCCTCCCACTTGCCGTCGAACTTGTCCTTCTCGATCCTCGCTTGTACGCGGTAAGTCACTTCGTCGATCGTCACCTTAAATGTGAGATCGCCATCGTGAAACTCGACCTCGGCCAGTTGAAATTCGCCGAGCTCGCCGGAGATCGTTCCAGCGAGGGAGCCGTCCTTCTCGGTCACGACGAGCGTCCAGTTCATCTCTCCATTCGGGGTACCGGCCACGCAATCCCACGTGCCGGCAGCCGGGGAACCAGCGCCGCTCAGGGGCGGCAGTCCTGCCAGGAACGCCACACCAAGGGCAATCCTCATCAGTGTCTGTCTACGGGTCAGATTCATAAGTCTCCTTCGCGAAGTACCGGCGAACTGGCCGCAGGAGCAGACGGCCCGCGCCGAATACACGATCATGGCAGAATACGCAGGCGGCCGGGCGCCGGTTCACCAGGCCGGCGGCTTCGGACGGAGTCCGGGACTGACAGGGACCCGGCGCAATTGCGCGGATTGGGCCGGCCAGTCACCCCGCCGCGGGGTGAGGCGAAGGCGCTCCGCTTCCGTGGGGGCGGCAGCCGGGGATGGAAAAACTGGTAAACAGGTGTAGTGTCCCGGCTGTTGGTGTCGTGGTCGCAGGCGGAGCTGCTCCGGCGGGCGAGGGAGCGGCTGCGCACCGAAGTCGTCGTGGTCGCCCCGACGCGCGGAGCGGCGGACGACTTCGTCCGGGCGGCGTGCGACGGCGGCTTCGCGGGCGTGCACCGGCTGAGCCTGGTGCGGATGGCGGCGTCGATCGCCTCAGGGCCGATGGCCGCCGAGGGCCTCGCGCCGGTGAGCGGGCTGGGCATGGAAGCGCTGGCGGCGCGGGTGACGCACGCGCTGCACAAAGACGGCAAGCTGGACTACTTCGGACCGGTGGCGCGGGCTTCGGGCTTTCCGCGCGCGCTCGCGGCCACGTTGAGCGAACTGCGGCTGGAGGGAGTGCGGCCTGATGACCTGAAGAACGGCGGGGTACCGGGATCGGACCTCGCGCGGTTGCTGGCTCGATATGAAGCGGAACTCGCCGAGCGCAAGCTGGCGGACCTGGCGACGGTGCTCCGCCTGGCGACGGAGGAGGCGCGGCGGGGACGCCACCGGCTGCTGGGACTCCCGCTGGTGCTGCTGTCGGTTCCAGCGCAGACCGAGTCGCAACGCGAATTCGTGGCGGCGGCGGCGCGGCGCGCGCCGGACGTCCTCGCGACGGCGCTGGCGGGCGATGAGGAGGGAGTCCGCGCCCTGGAGCAAGCGCTCGGGTGCGCGGCCGAGAGAATCGGGCAGGAGAGCGCGGGCTTCCGGGCGAACCTGTTTGAGCCGCGCATCGAAAAGCGACCGGAAGGAGGACCGGACCTCCAATTCTTCTCGGCGCCCGGCGAGGGACAGGAGTGCGTCGAGATCGCGCGGCGCATCGCCGGCCTGGCGTCGGAGGGCGTCGCTTTCGACCAGGCGGCAATCCTGTTGAGGAATCCCGAGCGCTACCAGCCGCTGGTGGAGGAAGCGCTGCGCAGGGCGGGAATACCCGGCTACTTCACGCACGGCAGCGCGCGTCCCGAGCCGGCCGGGCGGGCGTTTCTCGCCTTGCTGGCCTGCGCGGCGGAGGGCTGCTCGGCCACGCGTTTCGCCGAGTATCTTTCGCTCGGCCAGGCGCCGAAGGTGGATGAGCGCGGCGCGCCGGTCCGAGCCGAAGCGAGATGGGTCGCGCCCGAGGACGAGTTGCTCATCGCGCTGGCAGGCGATGCACCCGCCGGAGAGCCGGCCGGAGCCGAGGAGGAAGTCGAGACGGAAGACGCGGCGGCGATCGGCGGGACTCTCCAGGCGCCCTCCGGTTGGGAGAAGCTGCTCGTGGATGCGGCGGTGGTGGGAGGCCGCTCCCGCTGGGAGCGCCGGCTCCGCGGACTCGAGGCGGAGTTCAGGCTCCAACTGGCCGAGCCCGACTTGACCGAAGCCGAGCGCGCGCACCTGGAGCGGCAGATCGAGCGGCTGGGCCATCTCGAGCGGTTCGCGCTCCCGTTGGTGGCGATGCTGGACGCGCTGCCTCGCCGGGCGGTGTGGGGCGAGTGGCTCGAACGGCTCGCCGAACTGGCGGGTACGGCGCTCCGGCGGCCGGAGCCCGTGCTGGCGGCGCTCGCCGAATTGGAGCCGATGGAGGAGGTGGGGCCGGTCGATCTCGACGAAGTCGCCGGCGCGCTGAGCGAGCGTCTGCGCTTTCTTCGGACGGAACCGCCGGCGCGGCGCTACGGGCAGGTCTTCGTGGCGACGATCGAGGAGGCACGAGGGCGGACGTTCGAGGCGGTGTTCCTACCGGGGCTCGCCGAGGGGCTGTTCCCGAGGCGGGCGATGGAAGATCCGCTGCTTTTGGACGCGCATCGCAGGAACGTCAAACCGGGGCTGGCGCAGCTTGAGGACCGCTCGGCGCGCGAGCGGCTGCTGCTGCGCACTGCGGCCGCCGCAGCGCGGGCGAGGCTGGTGGTGTCGTACCCGCGCATGGACACGGCGCAGGGGAGGCCGCGCGTGCCTTCCTTCTACGCGCTCGAGACGGTGCGGGCGGCCGAAGGGAGGCTGCCGGAGCTCAAGGACTTCGAGCGGCGCGCGGAACGGGCGGCGCCGGCGAGGCTCGGATGGCCGGCCCCGGCCGAGGCCGCCCAGGCGATCGACGACACCGAGTACGACCTTGCGACCGTCCACTCGGCGCTTGGGCTGAAAGGCGCGCCGGCCCAGGGCAGCGCCCGCTACCTCATGGAGGTGAATCCGCACCTGGCGCGATCGCTGCGGGCGCGTTGGCAGCGGTGGGAGAAAAAGTGGTCTGGGGCCGACGGCGTCGTCGCGCCCCAGCCGGCGCTGGCGCAGCATCGGCTGCACGCGCGAAGCTATTCGCCGCCGGCGCTTCAACGCTTCTCCGCCTGCCCGTATCAGTTCCTGCTGTACGCCATTCACCGGCTCAAGCCCCGAGAGGAGGCGGTCGCGTTGCAGGAGATGGACCCACTGACGCGCGGCTCTCTGTTCCACGAAGCGCAGTTCGAGATCCTCCGCAAACTCGAGGCCAACCGGCTGCTGCCGTTGACTCCGGGCAAGCTGAAGTGGTTCCTTCAGGTCGTCGATGAAGTGGTCGTTCGTGTGGCCGCCAAGTACGAAGAGGAACTGGCGCCGGCGATTCCGAAGGTCTGGGAGACGTCGGTGGCGGATCTGCGCACGGACCTGCGCGGGTGGATTCGTGAGGCGACCGCGCAGAGTGAGTGGCGGCCGGTGCGCTACGAGTTCGGCTTCGGGTTGAGCGCCGGCAATGCCGAAGGCGGGCGGGACCCGCGCAGCGTGGCCGACGAGGCGGTGATCGAGGGCGCGCGGCTCCGGGGCGTGGTGGACCTCGTCGAGCGGGACGAGCAGCGCCGCCGGCTGCGGGTGACGGACCACAAGACCGGCAAGCCGCCCGCACAGCGGCCGGTATACACCGGTGGAGGAGCGGTGCTCCAGCCCTTGCTCTACGGGCTGGCGGTCGAGCAATTGCTGGGAGAGCCCGTCGACTGCGGCCGGCTGTACTTCTGCACGCAGCGCGGGGGCTACGACGAGGTCCCGATCCTTCTAAACAGCGAGGCGCGGCAACGGGCGCGGATCGTGATCGAGACGATCGACCGCGCCATCGGCGATGGGTTCCTGCCGGCGGCGCCGGCCAAAGAAGCCTGCGAACTCTGCGACTACAGGGTAGTCTGCGGGCCATACGAGGAATTGCGCGTGAAGCGGAAGGGAGCCACGCGGCTGGAAGCGCTCCAGAACATCCGGAGGATGCCATGATTCCAGCGGCGGGCGCGCGGTTCGACGACGCGGCGGCGCGGGAACGGATCCGCAACTCGCTCGACGAGAGCCTGGTCGTCGAGGCCGCGGCGGGCACGGGGAAGACCTCCGAGCTTGTGCGGCGGATCGTGCGGGTGCTCGAGACGGGACGCGCCGGAATCGACAAGGTGGTCGCGGTGACGTTCACCCACAAGGCGGCGGGGGAGATGAAGCTGCGCCTGCGGCAGGAACTCGACCGGGCGCGGGCGGGCGCCGGCGACGACGCCGCAATCGCCAACCTGGAGCACGCGCTCGAACATTTGGAGGAAGCCTCGATCGGCACGATTCACTCCTTCTGCGCGCAGATCCTGCGGCAGCGTCCGGTCGAGGCGCGCGTCGATCCGGCGTTCGAGGAACTCTCCGAGCAGGAGGCGGCCCGTATCTACGAACGCGCGTTCCGGAGGTGGCTCGAGCGGAAGCTGGGCGAAGGCGCGCCCGGGCTGCGGCGGGCGTTGATCCGGCTGGCCTGGCGGGACGCGTGGGATACCGGCCCGCCCGTGGAGCGATTACAGGAGGCCGGCCGGAAGCTGGTTGAGTGGCGCGACTTCCCCGCCCCGTGGCGCAGGGATCCTTTCCATCGCGACAAGGACATCGATCTGCTGGTGGACGCCGCGCGCGGACTGGCGGAAATAGCCGCAAAGTGCAAAAAACAGTGGGACAACCTGGTGAAAGCTCTTACACCGGCGCGCGCGTTCTGCGAAGCGGTGTCGCGGGCCGAGGTCGAGCGAGAGCGGGACTACGACACGCTCGAAGGCCTGCTGGTGAAGCTGTACCGGGATCTCAACAAGGACAAGAGGAAAGGCACGGGCTTCTTCGCCGAGGGCGTTCCGCGGGAAAGGGTTCTTGATCTGCGGGAGAAGCTCCTGGCGGCGCTCGAAGAATTCAAGAAGCGCTCGGACGCGGACCTGGCGGCGGCGCTCCGCCAGGAGATGCAGGATCTTTTGGAGATCTACGCCGAGATGAAAGCGCGGTCGGGAAAACTGGATTTTGTAGACCTGCTGCTCGAAGCCCGCGAACTGATCCGCGGCAACGCCGAGGTGCGGCGGTATTTCCAGAAGCGGTTCACGCACATCTTCGTGGACGAGTTCCAGGACACGGACCCGGTGCAGGTGGAAATCCTGTTGTTGCTGGCGGCGGACGATCCCGGCGAATCGGACTGGAGGAAGGCGACGCCGTTGCCGGGCAAGCTGTTCGCGGTCGGAGATCCCAAGCAGTCGATCTACAAGTTCCGGCGGGCGGACGTGGTGCTGTACCAGGCGGTGCGGGACGCGCTGGCGGCCCGCGGCGTCGGGGTCGCGCACCTCACGAAGAGTTTCCGTGCGGTGCGGCCGTTGCAGGAGTGTGTAAACGCGGCTTTCGAGCCGGAGATGACGGGCGACGCCGACAGCGGACAGGCGGGCTACGTGCCGCTCGAAGAGCACGCGGGCCCGATCGACGGGCAGCCGTGCGTGATCGCGCTCCCGGCCCCGCGGCCGTACTCGGATCGCCGAGTCGTGAAGTGGGCGATCGACCGGTGTTTGCCGGAGACGATCGTGGCCTTCGTCGAGTGGTTGCTGAATGAGAGCGGCTGGAAGGTGCGCGAAGCAGGAGACGGCGAGCGCCTCGTCAAGATCGAGAGCCGGCACGTGGCGATCCTGTTCCGGCGCTTCACGAACGCGGGAGTCGACCTGACGCGGGACTACGCCCGGAGCCTGGAGGCGCGGGGGATCCCGCATCTGCTGGTCGGCGGCAAGTCGTACCACAAGCGCGAAGAGGTGGAGACGCTGCGCGCGGCGCTGGCGGCGGTCGAGTGGCCCGGCGACGAGCTGTCGGTCTTCGCGACGCTCAAGGGCTCGCTGTTCGCGATTCCGGACCGCACGCTGCTGCGGTTCCGGCATGAGATCGGGAAACTGCACCCGTTCCGGCCGCTGCCCGAGGATCTGGCGGAGGAGTTTCGTCCGGTGGCGGAGGCGCTCGGGCTGCTGGCGGGGTTGCATCGCGGGCGGAACCGGCGGCCGGTGGCGGAGACGGTGAACCTGCTGCTCGAGGCGACGCGGGCGCACGCCGGCTTCGCCATGAGGCCGGCGGGGCACCAGGTGGTGGCAAACGTGAATCGCCTGGTGGACCTTGCGCGGAGCAGTGAGGCGACCGGCGGGATTTCGTTCCGGGGTTTCGTCGAGGAACTGGAGGCGCAGGCCGAGAAGGAGGAGGCTCCGGAGGCGCCGGTGCTCGAGGAGGGCGCCGAAGGCGTGCGGCTGATGACGGTGCATTCGGCAAAGGGGCTGGAGTTTCCGGTGGTGATCCTGGCCGACATGACGGCGAACATCGCTCAGCGGGCGCCGGACCGCTACGTGGACGCGGACAGGCGTCTGTGCGCCACCCGCCTGTTGCACTGTGCGCCCAAGGAATTGCTGGAGCAGGAGGCGCGGGAGAAGGCTCGGGAGATCGCCGAGGGCATGCGGGTGGCTTACGTCGCGGCGACGCGGGCGCGGGATCTGCTGGTGGTTCCCGTGGTCGGCGACGAGGAAGTCCCCGACACCTGGGTAAGTCCTCTGAACAAAGCGCTCTACCCCGCCAAAGACAGGCGCCGGAGGCCGGAGCCTGCGCCGGGGTGTCCGCCGTTCGGCGAAGCCTCCGTGCTGGAGCGTCCGATCTCCGGGCCGGAGATCTCGGTGAAACCGGGGCTGCACCGGCCGCGGCGCGGGCTTCACAGCGTGGTCTGGTGGGATCCCGCCGCGCTGCGCCTGGGTGTTGACGGCAACTTCGGGTTGCGGCAGCAGGACGTGCTCCAGGAAGGCGGCGGCGCGAGCCTCGAGCGGTACCAGCGGTGGAAGGCGCGCCGCCAGTCCGTGCTGGAAGCCGGCTGCAAGCCGACCTTCACACCGTTTGCTGCCAGCGAGGCCGCCGAGGCCCCGGCGGATTTCTCCTGCGAGGTGCGGCTGGAAACCGTCGCCAAGCAACCGGGCCGTCCGGCGGGTCCGCGGTTCGGGACGCTGGTGCACGCGCTGCTGCGCGAGGCAGGTGACATCGGCCTGGCGGCCAGGCGCCTCGGCCGGACATTGGGCGCGAGCGAGGACGAGACAGCGGCCGCCGCCGAAGCCGTCCGGGCGGCGTCGGCGCATCCCCTGCTGGAGCGGGCGCGGCGGGCATCCCAGCTCCATCGCGAGTATCCGGTGATGTGGAAGCTGCCCGACGGGAAGATTCTGGAAGGCGTGATCGACCTAGTGTTCCTGGAAAACGGCACGTGGACCGTCGTCGATTTCAAGACCGACGCCGACCTCCCCGCCCACCGCGCCCGCTACGAACGGCAGTTACAGTGGTACACGCTGGCGATGGCAAGGTTAACCGGCATGCCGGTGCAAGCCGTACTGCTCAGCGTCTGACGAAACCGAACAACCAATCAACCAACCAAATAACCGACCAACCGGCGGGCGCTACAGCCGGTAGAGCATCCAGTAGATGATGACTCCCGTGACACTGACGTACAGCCAGATGGGCAGCGTCCGGCGAGCGAGGCGGCGGTGACGGTCGAAACGCTCCTGGAGGGCGCGGCGCAGGGTCACGATCGCCAGGACCGGCACCGCGGCGGCGAGCACCGTGTGAGTCAGCAGGATCGAAAGGTACACCGTGCGAATAGCGCCGGTTCGCTGAAACCGCACCGAGCCGACCTGCGAGTGGTACACAAGGTAACTGATGAGAAACAGCACCGAGACCGTAAACGCGGCGATCATCACGCGCTTGTGGGCCTGGATGCGGCGCCGGCGGATCAGTGTGTACCCCCACACCAGCAGCACGGCCGCGGTAGCGTTGAGTACGGCGTTCACCGCCGGCAGGTCGCGCGCGCCGATCACGAGGATTCCTCGCAGAGCCGCCGGACGTCCGTCAGCAACTGGTCGATGTTGTTCGGCTCGGAAGTGCCGTAATAGCCGCGAATTCGGCCGCGCTGGTCGACCAGGACAAAGTAAGTGCCGTGGTCGAGATTCCCTCCTCCGACGCGCCCGACCTTGAACGCTTCGAAGCTCAGCATGTTCAGCGTCTGCTCGGGACCGGTGAGAAAATACCAGACGCCTTCCCGCGCCTGGTAGCGCCGGGCGTAGGCGGAAAAGACCTCCGGCGTGTCGCGCTCGGGATCCACGGTGAAGGAGACGAGGCGCACGTCGGGCCGGTCGGCAAGCGAGTTCTGCACCTTCCGCATGAGCCCGCTCATGCGCGGGCACGGCCCGGTGCAGTTGGTGAAGATGAAGTCGGCAATCCAGACCTTGCCGTCGAGGTCACGGCGGGTGTACGGCTCGCCGGTCTGCGCGGTGAGCTCGAAGTCCGGAATCTCGCCGAGAACGGGCAGAGGGGCGGGGCGGCAGGAGAGGAGAAGACAAAGGCAAAAGGCAACAATGGTGCGGTTCATGTGGCGTTTCTCGCGGATTTCTGCGACGCGGCGGAGGCGGACAACAACAGAAACACCAGGGCGCAGGTGGCTGTCACCGCGAGGCTTGTAGAAAGGGCTGGCGTTCCGGGCGGGACCGACGGCGCCATCAGCCGCCGCAGGGCCGCCAGCGAGTAAGTCAGGGGATTGGCCCGCATCACCCACTGGATCCAGCCGTGCGCGCTGCCCGCCGCGAACAGCGAGCCGGAAACCATCCATAGCGGCACCAGGACCAGGTTCATGATCGCATGGAAGCCCTGGCTGGAGTCCACCCGCCAGGCGATCGCGAAGCCCAGCAGCGTGAACATCATTGCGACCAGGAACAAGACGGCTGCCACTTCCACGACGCCGAGAGCGCTCAGCCGGACGCCGGCCAGCGGCGCGAACGCCAGAAAGATCAGCCCCTGAATCCAGGCGAGCGTGCCCGAGCCGAGCGTCTTGCCGAGGACCAGCGCATTGCGAGGCGCGGGCGAGACCAGCATCGACAGAAGGAAACCCTCACGGCGGTCCTCGATCAGCGACATCGTCGAGAAGACGGCCGAGAACATCACCGTCAGCGTCAGCGCGCCGGGGAAGAAGAAGCCGAGGTTCCCGAAACCGGAGCCGATGACGACCCAGAAAATCAGCGGCGAGCCGACGACGCCGAGCACGCGCGTCTTCTCGCGCCAGAAGCGGATGAGCTCGCGGCGCCAGAGAGTGAATACCGGCAGAAGGGAGCGTGCGGTGGCCATGTGCTCAGCCGATGTGGGCTCCGGTTTCGTCGAGGAACACATCCTCGAGCGTTGGCTTGTGCAGCGCCACGGAACGAATGGCGCCGGGGAAGGCTTCGACGGCTTCGGTAATGAAGCGGTGCCCGTTGGCGATCTCGACGCGGAGAGCCCCGTCCACGATGCGCGGCTCGGCTGCAAACCGGGCGGCGAGCTGCACGCGCATGCCCTCGAGATCGGCGACTTCGAGAACCACGACATCGCCTCCGATGCGCGCCTTCAGCTCCGCCGGCGTGCCTTCGGCGACGGCGCGCCCTTCATGCAGCAGCAACAGGCGGTCGCAGCGGTCGGCCTCGTCGAGGATGTGGGTGGTGAGCAGCACCGTGATGCGCCGCTCGGCGCGCAGAGTCTCGATGTACTGCCAGAGCTCGCGCAGGGCGCCGGGATCGAGGCCCGTGGAAGGCTCGTCCATCACCAGCACCTCCGGTTTGTGCAGGAGGGCCTTGGCGATTTCCACGCGCCGTCGCAGGCCGCCGGAGAGCGTTTCGACAAGATCCCGGCGGCGATCCACGAGGCCGAGGCGCCCCATGACATCCTCGCCGCGCTCGCGCAGCACAGCGCCGGAAAGGCCGTACAAGTGGCCCTGGCTGAAGAGGTTCTCCTCGACGGTGAGCTTCTTGTCGAGGCTCTGCGATTGGAAGACGACGCCGATGTGTCGCCGCACCTGGGAGGATTGCAGGGCAACATCGAAACCGGCGATCGCGGCCCGGCCCGAGGAGGGCGCCATCATCGTCGAAAGGATGCGGAAAAGCGTGGACTTGCCGCTGCCGTTCGGTCCCAGCAAGCCGAAGACCTCGCTTTCCCCGACGGTGAAGCTGACGCCGGCGAGCGCGGCCCGAGTCCCGTAGGAATGGACGAGGTTTTCAACCGTGACAATCACAGGCCGGGCCGGTCGAGCAGCATCAAGCCGTAGAGCAGGGGCAGGTAGACGACGGAGGCGAGGAGAACCTGTCGCGCGCGCAGAACAGTCCGGTCGAGCGTGACCCGGACACCGGAGTACAGGTAGAAAAGGCCGAGAACCAGAGCGCCGATGAAGTAAAGCCGGCCCGTCATGGATAGAAAAGCCGGCGCCAGGCTGACCGGGATGAGAACCAGCGAGTACAGGAGAATCCGGCGCGAGGTGGACCGGCAGTCAGGTTCGACCACGGGCAGCATGCGGATGCCGGCGCGCTCGTAGTCGGCGCGATACATCCAGGCGATCGACAGGAAGTGCGGGAACTGCCAGAGAAACAGGATGCCGGCCAGCACCCACGCCTCGGCGGTAAGGGCGCCGTTCGAGGCGGCGTAGCCGATCAGCGGCGGCATCGCGCCGGGAAACGCTCCCACAGTGGTTGATACCGGCGAATGTTTTTTCAGCGGCGTGTACAGCAGAAGGTAGGAAGCCAGAGTGAGAAACCCGAGCACGACCGCCAATCGATTGGCGCCCACCCAGAGCTCGGCAAACCCCGCGGCAGAGAGGGCAAGCCCGAACCACAGGGCGCGGTTCGGCGAAATACGCCCGGCCGGGATCGGCCGGTTCTGCGTACGACGCATGCGAGCATCTTCGGCGCGCTCGTACCACTGGTTGAGCGCCGCCGTGCCCGATGCCAGCAGCCCAGTTCCCAGCAGCGTGTGCAGCAGCAGGAGGAAGCTCCACTCCCCGCGCAGGCCGAAGAACCAGCCGACGGCGGTGCTCATGAGGATCAGCCAGGTGATCCGGGGTTTGGTCAGCGCGAGGTAATCTTTCATGGAGTCACGGCGACGCCGCCGGGAGCCATTTGGACAACAGGGCTCAAGTTGCGGAACGACTGAATGGCGAGCACAACGGCCGCGGCCATAGTGAGGGCTCCAACGGCAACGTGGGCGGCTGTCAAGACGACCATGACGGGCATCGGCTCGATGGCCTCCGCTGCCGCCAGGCGGCTCATGTAAGCGGCGATCCCGAGAAACACCTGAAAGAAGGTGATCGCCATCAGCGTGATGGCCGATCGCCGGAGCGCGCGATGAGACCCGAATGAGAGCAGCGCAAAGCTTCCAGTGAAAAGCACGAGCCCGGCGACAAGCATCGCCCCGGCGATGTGCGGGATGATGCCCAGCGCCTGGTGCCGGTAGGCCGCGCCGAGAGCAAGCTGGCCGAGAATCGCGACCGGGCAGGCGAGCGAGAGCGTTCGCATTGACGGCCGGCTCGCGTCGCGAACGACCGCCGCGCCGTGCCGCCACGCATCCGAGGTGAACAGCGCGATGGCCACCGTGGTCGAGAAGAATACCTGCGCCAGGCACGCGTGGGCGACGCTGATCGCCGGCGGCAACAAATAGATGACCGTCAGCCCGCCGAGAACGCCCTGCGCGATGACCGCCGCCAGGGCCGCCAGGCCGAGGCGGCGCAGCCAGCGGCGCTCCTCCGCCCTCCAGAGCCAGACGGCGACGATGATGGTGAGGAAGCCGACGGTAGTCGCGATCATGCGGTGGCTGTGTTCATAGAACACCCCGCCTTTCATTTCCGGCATGACGCGGCCATAGGAAAGCGGCCAGTCCGGTACCGAAAGACCGGCCTCGTTGCTGGTGACGAGCGCGCCGGCCACGACGAGAAAAAGCGTGCAGGCGGCGAGCACTACCGCGAACCGGTGCAGCCTAGAATTCCGCATGTGCTGATTTGGGCCCAGATGTCAGGACGCGGGTTGGTCACCCGAGAGAGATATTTTACAACACGGCCGGACCGGAGCGCGGGCGCTGAACGGGAACAGGTAAGCTTGTCTCCATGAAAGCACTCGTCAAAAGCAAGCCCGAGCCCGGCTTGTGGCTGGAAGACATCCCCGAGCCGGAGACCGGCATCAACGACGTTCTCATCCAGGTGAACCGCGCTTCCATCTGCGGAACGGATCTGCACATCTACCAGTGGGACGACTGGGCACGAAAGACCATCCCGGTGCCGATGGTGGTGGGGCATGAGTTCGCGGGCACGGTGGTCAAGGTGGGCGCCAACGTGTCGGACTTCTTCCCTGGGGACTTCGTCAGCGCCGAGGGGCACGTCGTGTGCGGGCGCTGCCGGAACTGCATGGCCGGGCGCAGGCACCTCTGCCCGCGGACCAAAGGGATCGGCGTGAACCGGCCGGGCGCTTTCGCCGAATTCATTTCGGTGCCCATGACGAACGTCTGGCACCACCGGCCGGCCATCGACAAGGAGATCGCGTCGATTTTCGATCCGTTCGGCAACGCGGTCCACACGGCGCTGTCCTTCGACGTGCTCGGCGAGGACGTGCTCATCACCGGCGCCGGGCCGATCGGCTTGATGGCGGCGGCGGTGGTGAAGCATGCCGGCGCGCGCTACGTGGTGATCACCGACGTGAATCCGTACCGGCTCGAGCTGGCGCGGAGGATGGGCGTGACGATGGCGCTGGACGTGCGCACCCAAAGCATCCGCGACGCGCAGAAACAACTCGGAATGCTCGAGGGCTTCGACGTCGGTCTCGAGATGTCCGGCAACGCCTCGGCCTTCCGCGACATGCTCGACAACATGTGCCACGGCGGGAAGATCGCGATGCTTGGCATCCCGAACGGAGAAATGGCGATCGACTGGAACCAGGTAATCTTCAACATGCTCACGATCAAGGGCATTTACGGGCGGGAAATGTACGAGACCTGGTACAAGATGACGGTGATGCTCGAAGGCGGGCTGGACATCCGCCCGGTGATCACACACCGCTTCCACTACACGGAGTTCCAGAAGGCATTTGAAGTGATGCTGAGCGGGGAGGCGGGGAAGGTGGTGCTGGAGTGGGATTAGCCAGTGAACCGCTGCATTATGATAGCGAGATGACCGTCCTGTCTTCGCACCGAATTTCCCGTCTGGCGGCGCTTTCGATCGCTGCCGCCATCCTGCCCGCAATGGGCCAGGGACTGCCGGCCGCGAGCCCGGAATCGGTCGGCCTTTCCGCCGAGCGGCTCCAGCGGATCGAGGCCGCCGTCGACCGCCAGATCCGGGACAAACGGATTGCGGGCGCCGTCACGCTGGTGGCGAGGAAAGGACGCGCGGCGTGGTTCAAGGCGCAAGGGATGCTCGACATTGAGTCAGGCAAGCCCATGCCGCCCGACGCCATTTTCCGCATCTGCTCGATGACCAAGCCCATCACCAGCCTGGCGGTGATGACGCTGTACGAGGAGGGCCGCTTCCTGCTGAATGATCCGGTCTCAAAGTACCTTCCCGAGTTCAAGAACCCGAAGGTGCTGGTCAAGCCGCCGGCGGGCGAGCCGTACACGATCCCGGCTGCCAGGGAGATCACGATCAAGCACTTGCTGACGCACACCGCCGGGCTGACCTACCACTGGAACCCGGATCTCGGCGCGCGCTACCGTGAGGCCGGCGTCTCCCATGGATTGCTCCAATTCGACGGCACCATCGGCGACAGTGTGAAGCGCCTGGCCGCCTTACCGCTGCTGTTCCATCCCGGCGACAAGTTCGAATACAGCCTGGCGATCGATGTTCTGGGCCGCCTGGTGGAGGTTGTCTCCGGTAAGAGCCTCGACGCATTCTTCCGCGACCGCATCTTCGATCCGCTGGGGATGAAGGACACGCATTTCTACTTGCCTGCCGACAAGGTTGCGCGCCTGGCGACGGCGTACACGTGGTACGAGGGCAAAGGGCTGAGCCGGTTTCCGGACAAGCCGATTGTGGAAGGCTCTTTCGAGTACTCGGCGGATTATCCCTATCGAGGGCCGAAGAAGCTGTACGCCGGCGGCGCCGGCCTTTCGTCCACGGTCGCCGACTACACCCGTTTCGCCCAGATGATGCTGAACGGCGGCGTGCTGGACGGAACGCGCCTGGTGAGCCGCAAATCGGTCGAGCTGATGAGCCACGATCAGCTTGGCAAGGTGGCTCCCGAGATGGGCTTCGGCCTCGGCTTCGGCGTGTCTGGGATCAAGGCGCCGCTGGACGAACTCGGCTCGCCGGGCAAGTACGGTTGGGGGGGATTCTATTACACGGGCTTCTCCATCGACCCGAAGGAGCAGATGGTCGTCGTGTTCATGGCGCAGCTCCATCCGACGGGAGGCCTGAGCCTCGGAGACGTCGTCGAGGTGCTGGCCTCGCAGGCGATTGTCGACTGAGGCCCGCCGGGGTTCGCACGAGGTTGCCGAAGCCACCCT
>CAZACK010000018.1:16167-40016 GCA_964483455.1 uncultured Solibacteraceae bacterium | reverse complement strand
GGAACGCCTCGGGCAGCGTTGTCCCGGTCCCGGCCAAGTCAGGATTCCGGCGGACTGTTCGGACCCGAACGGTCAGGGCGCGATGCAGCGGCAGGTGTATTCGCCCAACTTCTTGCCTGGAACCGTTTGACATTGCTTGGGGTTCCTCCAGCCGCCGCACGGGGCTCCGGGAGACATGCAGCCTCCCTCAGGAGTGACTGCGCAGGGACGCCCGCCCGACGCGGAAGCGGTGACACAGCTCTCATCACCCGCGCCGGCTTGGGCGGCGACCCCTCCGCCTGTCATGACAATCAGGGCGAAAAAGCAGACCAGGCAGGCAACCGAAAGTAGTATGAGCTTTTCTTTCATGGGAACTCTCCTTTCCTTCCGCACCTATAGCCCCCACGCCGCCGGCTGGGCAAGCGCAAACAGGCGTCGTCGAGGGATGACGCCACTTGTCGCCGATCCAGGGCGCCAAGCACGATGTCGGGCTGGTTCGGCTTGGCCAGGGCTATCAGCGCTGTTGCGAGCCCCACACAACAGCACAAGATGTTGAAAGCGCGCCCGGAAACGGAGATAGAATCAGACAATAGCGCCTCAATGTACTGGCGTGGTCAGAGAAGAAGCGGCGTTAACTCGCACTCCGAGATGCCTCCTGCCGGGCGGGAGGCCGCCGACCGCCTGTACTCCTGGAAGGAGATCGCTTCCTACCTGAGTCACAGTGTCCGCACGGTGCAGCGGTGGGAGCAGGCCGAAGGGCTGCCGGTGCATCGGCATGCCCACGAGAAGCGAGACGCAGTTTACGCCTATCGGACCGAACTCGACGCGTGGTGGAAGGAACGCGGGGCCAGGTTGCAGGGAGAGGGGGAGAGGCGGCCGGCCGCCACGCGGCTGATCGGGATCCCCGCGGTCCCCGGAGCGGTGAACCCCCGCCGGGCCTGGCTGGCCGCCGCCGCCATTGCACTCCTGGCAGTCACGGCCGGCGGGATTTGGCTGACCGGCCGCAGAAGAACGCCCGTTTCATTCTCCGCACGGGACTGGGTCGTCGTCGCGGACTTCGAAAACGAAACCGGCGACCCCCTCCTGGACCGGTCCTTGTGGACGGCCTTCACCGCCAGTCTCGAGCAATCGGCCCACGTCAACGTCGTTTCCCGGACGCGGATGGAGGCCGCCCTGAGGCGGATGGGGAGCAAGCCGGATGCACGGATCGACGAGCGGCTGGGCCGCGAAATCTGCCTCCGGGAGAATGCCCGGCTGGTGGTTTCGTGCGCGGTTTCGCGGTTTGGCCGTGAATACGGGCTGGGTGTGAGACTGGTGGAACCCCATGGCGGGGAAGCGGTGCGAACATATTTCGAGCGGGTCCGGGACCAAAGCGGAATCCTCGGCAGCCTGGGAAGGATTGCGGCCCGGCTCCGTCAGGATCTGGGCGAGTCGCTGGCGTCGATTCGCCGCACCGGCCTTTCCCTGCCGCAAGTCACCACCGCGTCGTTGCCGGCTCTGCGGGCGTACGCGGAAGGAGGACACCTCTGGCGGAGGAGGCAGCACCGGGACGCAGTCAGGCTCTTTGAGTCCGCGCTGGAACTGGATCCCGATTTTGCGATGGCCCACGCCGCACTGGCAAACGCCTATTTCAGCCATGTCCTGTTCGAGCCCGTCAAAGGAAAGGAGCACTACGACCAGGCGCTGGCGCGCGCCGATCGCATCAGCGAACGGGAGCGGCTTTACATCCAGGCGTCCTACCACCGGGGCCTGAACCACGTGGACGAAGCGGTCAGGCTGCACAGGCTCTACCTCGCCGCCTACCCGGATGACGTGGCCGCCCGGCAGGCTTTCGGGAACCTGCTGATGCGGAATGACCGGTTGCAGGAGGCGATGGAACAGTACCGGGAGACGGCGCGGCTCGCCCCAACGAGCGCCGATGCGTTCGTCGGCCTGGCGTCGATCCACCGGCTGCTAGGCAGGCCGGAGGAGGCCCTGGCCGAGTATGCCAAGGCCTTTGAGCTGGAGCCGGACTGGGTCACCAGCGGCAACCTCAACCACGAGTACGGCTTCGGGTTTGTCCAGGCGGGGAACCGGGCCAGCGCCCGCGAGGTCTTTGCAATGGCGCTGGCGAAGCACAAATGAGATCGAGCGCACTGCGTTCGCTGGCGCTGCTCGACATGTATGAGGGCAGATACCGCGACGCCAAAGCGCGGCTTCGGGAAGCCATTTCGCTGAACGCCGCCGAGCGGGAGCCGTTCAGGGAGGCGCGGAATCGGCTGTTCCTGTCCATCGTGCTTGACGGGCAAGGGGATGCGGCCGGCCGGTTGAAAGAGCTGGACCGGGCCACCGAGGCGATGCGGGCGCTGGCCGCTTTCCCGGTTTGGCTGGCGGCGCGCGTCGGCGCGGCTTATGCCCGCGCGGGCGCCACCGGAGAGGCGTTGCGGCTCGCGCGCCGGGTCGCCCGGAACACCGACCCGAACAACCCGAAGGACCGCAGCGAACTGCACATGCTACAGGGCGAACTGGCGCTGGCCGACGGCCACCTCGGCCGCGCGGTGGAGGTGCTCCAGTCGGCCGATCGGGAAGCCCGCTCCCCCTTGACGCTGGCTGCCCTCGCTCGTGCGCACCGGGCGGCCGGACAAACCGAACCGGCGATCGAACTCTGCGAGACACTCGCCGGAATGGGCCACCTTGTGCTGGGCTGGGAACCGCAGCAGGCCTGGATCGCTGCTCACGCCGACCTGTCCGAGTGCTACCTCTCCCGCGGTGAAATGCATAAAGCCGCCAAGATCCTGGCTGTCGCCGCCCGCCTCTGGGAACACGCCGATCCCGACCTGCCGCTGGTGAAGCGGATGGCCAGGCTGCGGAAGAGGCTTCCTTCGAACACTCAGTAGCTCCGCCTGGGGACCGGCACCGCTCTCGAACGCCTGGAAACGGGGGGAGGAATTTGCCGCACGACTCACGCGCTCCGCTTCGTCTTCCAGCCCGGCCCCTTCACAAACCGTCCCGGTTTCGCCCCGGTGTGTTCGCCATCCTTCAGCACCTGCACGCCGTTGACGAACACGTGCATCACGCCGGTCGAGTATTGATGCGGCTTCTCAAACGTGGCGTGATCCTGGATCGTGGCGCGATCGAACACAACGACGTCCGCGAAGTAACCCGGCGTCAACATCCCGCGGGACTCCACCTTCAGCGTTTGTGCCGGCAACGCCGCCAGCCTTCGAATCGCCTCCTCGATCGGAATCACTTTCTCGTCGCGCACGTACCTGGCGAGCAGCCTCGCGAAACTGCCGTAAGCACGCGGGTGGACGCTACTCTTGAGGAACAGGCCCTCGGGAGCAAGCGACGGCGAGTCGGAACAGAACGTAACCCAGGGCAGCGCGATCTTCCGTTTCAGGTGCTCTTCGGACTGCGTAAAGTAGACGGTTCCGATCCGGCTCTCATCTTCCAGGATCAGATCCATCACCGTTTCTTCGGGCGGCTTGCCGCGCATCCGGGCAACATCGCCGAGTGTTTTGGCGGTCAGCGGCTTCAGCTTCTCGCTCTTAAATTCGACCAGCAGGATGTTGTCCGGCGATCCCGCGCCCAGGTACATGTTTTCCCACTCCTTGGAGTCCTGCCGCATTTCGCGCGCGATCCGTTTCCGCGCGGCCGGATCCTTCAGACGTTGGAGCATGGCGTCAAAGCCGCCGTCCTGCACCCAAGGCGGCATGCTGGCGGTCAAGCCGGTCGCACCCGCGGGATACATATACGTGTCGGCGGTGATGGCAAGCCCGGAGGCCCGCGCCTCTTCCACTCTTTGGATCACCTTTTCGAGCAGCGGCCAGTTGGCTCTGCCGGACGCCTTCAGGTGGTAGATCTCCGCCCGGATGTTCGCTTCCCGCGCGATTCTGAGCAATTCCTCGGCCGCTTCCACGAGCTGTGAGCCTTCACTTCGCAGGTGCGAGATGTAGAGCCCGTCGTAACCGGCGGCAACTTTGGCGAGCTCGATCAGCTCTTCGGTCTTCGCGAAACTCCCCGGGGGATAGATCAGCGACGAAGCGATGCCGACGGCGCCTTCCTCCATCGCCTGCCGCACGATTGCCCGCATCTTCTCGAGCTCCTCCGGCGTTGGCGCGCGATCGCCTTCGCCAACGACCGCAATGCGCGGAGTCGCGGCCCCGATGAAAGAAGCGACGTTCGGGGAGACGCCGCGCTTCTCGAGATAGCTCAGGTACTCGCCGAGAGTCGTCCACTCGACCTTGTACTTGATGTCGCCCTGCCGCCGGATTAGCTGCGCGTTCATCGGCTCGGTCAGCGGCCCCATGGACTCTCCCTCGCCGAGCACTTCCAGGGTCACCCCTTGCCGGATATCACTCTGCGACCGGCCGTCATGGATGAGCGACTCGTTCGCCCAGCACATCATGTTGACGAAGCCCGGAGCGATCGCCATGCCCTTGACATCGATCTCCGTATTGCCACGGGCGTTTTCCAGGACGCCGACGGCCGCGATCTTGTCGCCCTGGATGGCGAGGTCGCCGCGGACCGGCGCGGCGCCGCTGCCGTCGAAGATCTGACCGTTGCGAAGGACGATGTCATACTCGGCCCGCCGGGAGCACGCCGCCGCCAGAAGGGAGAGGAACACCGGGAGAGCAGCTACAGCATTTCGTCTTGAAAGCACCGTATGGACTCCTCGGTTCATCATATGCCCGTGGTGCGTCCCGGGTCGAGAACCTGAGCGGCGATCAGGGATGCCGCCTTCAGACACCATCGAAGACGGGACTGACGGGCCAATCGGAAGGCGAGATCGTGGGAGGCGGGGGGTTACAAGCCTGCCGGGCGAAGCGAAGACATCTGCCGGCGAGCGATCTCTGCATGGCTGAGATGTTGAACAGACTTGCGTTGTTGCCGGAGGACTGTTCCGTAGCGCTAACGGCGCCTGGAGCAGAATTGGGGCATGGCGCGAGAGTTCGACGTGGTTGTGGAGCGCGACGAAGACGGCTATTACGTGGCATCTGTTCCTGCCCTACGCGGCTGCCATACGCAGGCGAAATCCCTTGACGAACTGATGGCCCGCGTCCGGGAAGCCATCGAATTGTGCCTGGACGTCGAGCGCGTGTCCGACGACGAGGCCGGCTTGGAGTTTGTTGGCGTTCAGCGGGTCCGGATTACCGCATGAGCCGTCTGCCGAGCGTCACCGGCAAGCAGCTCATTGGAGCCCTCAGGAGGCTGGGTTTCTGCGAAGTCCGAATTCGAGGCAGCCACCATTACCTGCGCCACGCGGACGGTCGGGTAACTGTGGTGCCGGCCCACGCCGGCGAAGCAATCGGTCCGGGTCTTCCGTCGAGGATTCCTCGGGAAGCTGAGATCAGCAAGGAGGATCTGGGCGCGAACCTATGACACGTTGCATCAGCGGCGGTGTTTCTTCCACCACACATCGGGCCGCGCGCCGGGGCCGAGGTGGGGGTTCGGCTCGACCAGGATGCCGTATAGATCGGGTCGGCGAGCCTTGATGTAGCGCTGCCCCGGAGCGGCTTCGAGCTTCTTGGGGTCCAGGGTCGCCACCACAACTTCATCGCCGAGACGGCGGCACTCGGCGAGCACTTCTCCAAAACAGTCGAGGATCATCGAGCCGCCGGGCTTGATGGTGCCGCTCTCGACGCCGATCGGGTTGGTGTACACGTAGAACACGCCGTTTTCGTAGGCGCGCGCCGGCAGCCAGCGCATGATCCAGCCGCGGCCCTTGGGTCCGTCAAACTCCTGCCGGCAGCGGACCGGGTCGCGCTCACGGTTGCGCCAGACCTCCGGCTCCACCACCCCCCGGCCCGGCATCGGCGACGGCAGGCAGCCGGTGACGTGCGGGGCGAGGATGATCTCGGCGCCCATCATGGCGGTGATCCGCGGGTTCTCCACCAGGTTGTTGTCGTAGCACGTCAGGATGCCGAACTTCGAGCCGAGCAGGTCGAACACCGTGAACCGGTCGCCGTTGGCGATGTGCTCGCTGATAAAGTCGTGGATCTTGCGGTGTTTGGCGACGAAGCCGTCCGGCGACACGACAACGTAGCAGTTGTAACAGTGATCGCCCTCCCGCTCCACCAGGCCCGCGGCGACGGCCGCGCCGGTGGCGCGCGAGATTTCGATCAGGCGCCGTGTGACCGGCCCGTCCGGAACCGGCTCGGCGAGAGCGAAGATTTCTTCCGGGGAGAGGTTCTCCAGGAACGTGTATCCTGAAACCGAGCATTCGTGGAAGCAGACAAGCTCCGCGCCTTCCTCGACAGCCTGGCGGGTTAACTTCTCGATGACGGACAGGTTGTAGGCCTTTTCAGCGTCGCGCGGCTCGAACTGCGCGGCGCCGATTCTGATCTCGCGCATGTTGGAAACATTACATCGCAGAACGGGGAGACAGCGCCACCTGATTGTGTGGCTGCTTGGGCTGGCGGCGCTGGCGGCCGCGCAGCCATTGCGCCTGGAGCGGCACACGGTTGACGTGAGGGCCGTGCAGATCTCGGGCGCGGAGTGGGACGGCAACAACCTCTTTACCTGGGGCCAGGGCCTCTCGGTCTGGCGCGTGCGCGAGGGCCACGGCGGCCCCCTGCGGCACGGTGTCTTCGGGGAAGCCGGGGGCCTCCTGGACGTTGACCGCGACGGCGGCGCCGATATCGTGTTGCAGGAAGCCCGCGGGTTGCGGCGGCTCCTGTGGTTTGGTTCCTTCCAATGGACTCCGCACGTGATCGACCTCGACGCCGATACGCACGACATCGAGCCCGCCGAGCTCTTCGGCCGTCGCGGGATCCTGGTGGTGCATCGCTACGGACAGGTCCGCTTCTATGAAGTTCCGTCCGACCCGAAGCAACGCTGGCCGTATCGCGAGATCTACTCGTTCTACACCCCGTCGCGGCAGGCCGGCCTGTTGTTGGAGGACATGGACGGAGACGGGCGCACGGACATCTTCAGCGGCAACTACTGGATTCGGAGTCCGGAGACTTTCGAGGAGTCCTGGCGGCTGTTCGCCATCAACACGTACAGCGAAACTCCGTCCTCGGCGACGCTGCGGCTTGCGCAGGCCGAACTGACCGGCGACGGAACACCAGAGCTGGTTGTGGCGCAGGGTGAGATGGAATCGGGGAGGCTGGCGTGGTTCGAGAAGCCCGCCGATCCGAAGCAGCTTTGGCGGGAGCACCGCCTGGAGATCCGGCCGGGACTGCGCTTCCCGCACGGGCTGGCGACCGCCGATTTGGACAGCGACGGCAGAACCGACATCGTTGTGGGCGAGAACGGCGGCCGGTCGCCGCGGCTGCTCGTGTTTCGCAACGAGGGCGGCGGGCGGTTCACGCCCCAGAGGATCGCCGTGGGAACCCGCGTCCACTCGCTGTGGATCGCGGACATAAACGGAGACTCCGTGCCGGACGTGCTCGCGGTCGGGCCGTACACCGTCCAGTGGTGGGAGAACCGGAGCTACCGGCGCAAGTAGGCGTCGTCGCCGCGGAGCCAGTCCTCGCGGACGGGCGCATTGATGTCGATGGCGACGCTGTCCTCCAGGGCTTCGACCATGTGCGGCGAGTTGGAGGCGATCATGAGCATGTCCCCGGGCTCGAGGACCGTGTCCTTGCCATCGACGGTGAACCGCACCCGGCCCGACTCGAGCGCCGAGAGCTGCTCGTTGACGTGGTGGTGCAGAGGCACGATGCCGCCCTTGCGCAGGTGGATGCGGGCCACGGTCATCTTCTCGCCGTGTATGACCTGGCGCTCGAGCGACGGGTTCATGCGCTCCCTCTCGACTTGGTCCCAGCGGTAGTGCTTCATGGCATGGGCATTTTATCATGGCAAGTCGGCGCGGCGAGCGGCGCATTGTATGATGGAATGCACGGCTGGCAGTCAGCGGATCAAGTGAGTGACACAGGCGGATTCGGAGTTTCCAGCGCGGCGCATGCGCTGGGGACAACGTAGCCTGTCACCGATTTTGGCGCGCCGGCGAATCGCAACGGACACATGAAGCTGCTGGTAACGGGCGGGGCGGGGTTCATCGGATCGGCGTTCGTCCGGCTGGCGCTCCGGGCCGATGCCTCGGCGCGCGTCGTCAATCTCGACAAGCTGACCTACGCAGGAAATCTCGAGAACCTGGCGGATGTCGCCGGCGACTCCCGCTACCGTTTCGTCCGCGGCGACATTTGCGACGCGGCGCTGGTGGAATCACTGCTGACGGAGGAGACGCCGGAAGCGATCGTGCACTTCGCCGCCGAGTCGCACGTGGACCGCAGCATCCTGTCGCCGGAACCCTTCCTCGAGACGAATATCCGGGGAACGGCCACGCTGCTCGAAGCAGCAAGGAAGCGCCGCCCCAAACGCTTCGTCCATGTCTCGACGGATGAGGTCTATGGAAGTCTGGAGGAGCCGCTGGTAGCGGACGAGTCCTTTCCACTCCGCCCGAGCAGCCCGTACTCGGCGTCCAAGGCCAGCTCCGATCTGCTGGCGCTGGCTTACCACGCCACCTACCGGACGCCGGTCATCGTCACCAGGGCTTCCAACAACTACGGACCCTGCCAGTTCCCGGAGAAGCTGATTCCGCTCATGATCTCGAACGCGATGGAGGGGAAATCGCTTCCGATTTACGGCGACGGCCTTCATGTACGGGACTGGCTCTACGTGGACGATCATTGCCGCGCGATCCTTCGACTGCTCGAACGTGGCAGGGATGGCGAGATCTACAACCTCGGCGGCAACTGCGCGCTGCCGAACCGGGAAGTGGTGCGGCGGATTCTGGCGGCGATGGGCAAGCCGGAGTCGCTGATGACCAGCGTGGAGGACCGCCCGGGTCACGACCGGCGCTATGCACTGTCGGGCGAGAAGGTGCTTCGGGACACGGGCTGGCAGCCGGAAGTCGAATTCGACGACGGGCTGCGACGCACCATTAACTGGTATCGGAGGAACCAGCAGTGGGTGCGGCACGTCAAGTCCGGCGAATACAGGGAGTACTACGCGCGCAATTACGACCAGCGCGAGCGCGAGCTGGCGCGGCTGGGCGACTGACAAACCGATGCGAGTGGCGATCGACGCCACGCCTCTGACCGTCTCCAGCGGGGGGATCTCCCGCTATACGAGCGAGCTGAGCCTGGCGCTGGCGGAGAATTTTCCGGAAGACGAATGTTGGCTGGTCTCGGACCAGCCGTTCGCATTGCCTTCGCCGACGCCGCTCAACCTTCGCCGCGGCTCGGGACCACGGAGTGTCTTCGAGCGGCGCTGGTGGCTCTGGGGCGTCCAGTGTGAGATGCGGAGATCGGGCGCCGAAGTCTTCCACGGCGCGCATTTTGAGGTTCCCGTGCTGCCGCTTCGTCCGGCCGTAATGATGCTGCACGATCTTTCGCCGTGGTCAGATGCCGGCTGGCATGCGGACGCACGGCGGGTACGGCGGCGGGCGCCCTTGCTGATCGGATTCGGCGCGGCCACTCTGATCCTGACGCCGAGCGAAGCCGTCAGGCGGCAAGCCATCGAGAAGTTTCGCATCCACCCTGGACGAATCGTGGCGACGCCGCTGGCCGCGGCGCCGCATTTCCGGCCAGTTGCCGCAGGGAATCATCACCAGTCTCCGTACTTCTTGTACGCCGGCGCGCTGGAAGCGCGGAAGAACCTGGACGTGCTGCTCGCCGCCTGGCGGGAGGTGCGGCGGCAGTACCCGGTCGGGCTCGTGCTGGCGGGGCGCCGCCGGCCGGAATATGCACACCCTCCCCGGGAAGAAGGGCTGTCGGTGCCGGGCGAAGTTGCGGATGAGGATTTGGCTGCGCTGTACTCAGGAGCGGTCGCCTGCTGCTATCCGTCGCTTTACGAGGGCTTCGGCCTGCCCGTCCTGGAGGCGATGCAATGCGGCGCGGCGGTGATCGTCTCGACGGATCCGGCGGTTCGTGAAACCGCGGGCGGAGCGGCCATGCAGGCGGACGCGCGGGATGTGCGGGCGTGGAAGGAAGCAATGACGGCATTGCTGGCGCGGCCGGAGCTGCGGGCCGCCTGGCAAGAGCGGGCGCGAGCGCGGGCGCGAGAGTTCAGTTGGGCGCGGACGGCGCGGCTGACCCGAGAGGCATATGCGGAAGCTATCCGCAGGTTCTGACGGCAAGCGGGCGGCGCTGCTGATTTCACCGGAGGCGCCCTATCCGGCGGTCGGCGGCGGCGCCCTGCGAGCGGCGGCGATGGCCGAGTATCTCGGGCGGCGCTACGATCTCGATCTCGTCCTGTTCCGCGAAGCGGACGCTCCCGATCCGGCGTCCTCAGTCCCGCCGGGACTCGCGCGCCGAGTTCTGGTGGTTCCCCTGCCGTATCACTCACGTGGAGTTGCCGCTCGCGCGGCCAGAAACCTGTTGCGGGTGCTCTGCTCGCGCCCGCCGCTGAACGACAGGTTCGAGGGCTTCGGCGCGGCGGTTCACTCCTTCGTAAACGGGCGCCGGTACGAAGTGGCGGTGCTGGAACATTTCTGGACCGCTGCGTACTGGGCGGAACTGGCGCCTTGCACGGACCAGGTCGTGCTCGATCTGCACAACGTCGAGTCGGCCCTTTACCAGACCTACGCAGCCACCGCCCGCCGGCGCGACCGGTGGATGTTCCGACGCTTTCACGAGGCGTGCCTGGCAAGGGAGCGAAAGTGGCTTCCTCTGTTCGACCTGCTGCTGGCTGCCTCGGACAACGATGCCAAAAGGCTGAACGGCGTATCCCCAGCGTCGCGCGTCGAGGTCGTCCCGAACACGATTCCATTCGTGCCGCTGCCGGACGGACCGGAGGACCATGCCATCGTCTTTTCGGGCAACCTGCGGTATCGCCCGAACCTGGAAGCGGCGCGCTTCTTTCGGGAACAGGTGTGGCCGACTCTGCGGGAGAAGTGGCCGGCACTCGTGTGGCGCGTTGTGGGGAAGAACCCGGAGGCGGTGCGCCGCTTCATCGACGGAGACGACCGGATCCAGCTTGTGGGTCCGGTAGAGGATGCGGTCGGCGTGCTGGCGAGGGCCCAGGTGGCGGTAGCGCCAATTCTCGCCGGCAGCGGGACGCGGGTGAAGATCCTGGAGGCTTGGGCCGCCGGCAGGGCGGTCGTGTCCACCTCGTTGGGCGCGGAAGGCCTCGGCGCCGAGCACGCGAGACACTTGCTCATCGCCGATGGAAACCGGGACTTTGCCGAAGCCGTCTCAAGTCTGCTAGAGTCAAATAGCCTGCGTGAACAATTAGGTCGTTGTGGTCGTAACCTGTTCGAAACAAGTTTTACTTGGGGCGCCGCTTGGTCCAGGCTGGAGGAGATCGGGATTTAACAGCCCGCGCTGCCGGCAAGCCACTATACTGAAAGAACACAATGCTCTTTTCCGTGGATGCTCACGCGATCGGTCGCCATCTCACGGGCAATGAGGTTTACGTCCGTAATCTGCTGGCGAATTTCGCCTCCCTTGACGACAACTCGGAGTTCATCGCTTACCTGTCGGTGGCCGACGCCGACGGATGGGTCCCTTCGCGGTTCCGGCGGGAGAGAATCGCGGCCAATCCTTTCCTGCGCCTGAGTTGCCACCTTTCCTGGAAGTTGTGGCAGGACCGTCCGGCGCTGGTGCATGTCCAGTACACGGCGCCGCTCGGCTGTCCGGTGCCGGTGGTGGTGAGCGTTCACGACGTCAGTTTTCTGGAGCATCCGGAGTTTTTCTCCGTGCCGCGGCGGCAGCAGTTGTGCTGGACGGTTCGTCGCACAGTCAGGTCGGCGGCCAGGATCCTGACCGGCAGTGAATTCTCGCGGGCGTCGATCGCCAAGGCCTACGGGCTGAACGACGACAAGATCACCGTGGTGCCGAACGCCGCATCGCCGATCTTCCGCCCCATCTCGCGGGAGGGAGCGGCGGCACGTGTCCGCGAGCGGTTCGGGATTCCCGGGCCGTTCGTGCTGACGGTCGGCGATCTCCAACCGCGCAAGAACCAGATCGGACTCATCGCCGCGTTCGCGGATCTGATGCGGGCGCGTCCGGAGCTGCCGCACTCGCTAGTACTGGCCGGGAAGGACACGTGGTTCTCGCACCGTGTCAAACGGGCCGCGCGCGAGTCCGGTGTCGCGGATCGCGTGCGGTTCACCGGTTTTGTGAGTGACGAGGAACTGCTCGACCTCTACAGCGCCTGTGACGTGTTCGTGTTTCCGTCGTTCTACGAAGGGTTTGGGCTTCCGGTTCTGGAGGCGATGGCGTGCGGCGCGGCGGTGGCCTGCTCGAATTCGTCGGCGCTGCCGGAGGTGGCCGACGCGTCGGCGCTCCTGTTCGACCCGCGCTCGACCCGGGAGATGGAGCGCGCAATGCTGGACCTGCTGGTGGATTCCGAACTCCGGTCCCGAATGAGGAAGTTGGGAATGAACCGCGCCTCGCAGTTCAGTTGGCGGAGAACGGCGCAGAAGACGCTGGAAGCGTACCACGAGGTTGCCGGGCTCGAACGGCGCTCGCGGCCGGAGGTCGTCGTGCCGGCGCTTCGCGCATGACCTCCATCTTGCTCGCACTCGCGGCATCGCTCGCCGCGCTTGCCGGCGGGCCCGCTACACCTGACGCTTTTCCGCAGCCGGAGACTCTCCGTTACAACGTCAACTGGCCAAGCGGGCTGGCCCTGGGCGAGGCGGAGATGCGAGCCGCCAGGATCGAGATCGACGACGCGCCGGGATACCGGTGGGAGTTCTCGCTCCGGCTGGAGGCGGCGATTCCCGGCTTTTCGGTGGTGGATAAGCACCGTTCTTTGGTGACTGCCGAGCTGTGCAGCTTGGAACTGGAAAAGCTCGCGGAGCGGGGGAAACGAAGCACCAAGGAGCGCACGACGTTCGATTCGAAGAGCGGCCTGGCGACGCGGGAAACGCTCGGCGGAGGCGGCAAGTCCGAGTTTTCCATTCCCGCCTGCGCCAGGGACGGGCTGGCTTTCCTCTACTACCTGCGGCGCGAGCTTGGGCAAGGCCGCATTCCACCCTCGCAGACGGTTTTCTTCGGCGGACCATACAATGTCCGCCTGGAGTACGGAGGGCGGCAGACTGTGATTGTTGGCGATCAAAGGACGGACGCCGACCGCATCCAGATTTCGGCGAAGGGGAAGGCTTCCGATACGGCGTTTGAGATCTTCTTTGCGCTGGACGCCGCAAGAACCCCGCTGCTGATCCGTCTGCCGCTGGCGATGGGCACATTCTCGATGGAGCTGGCCCGCTGACACGATGCGCGTGGCGTTTGTTTCGCCGATGCCCCCGTCCAAGAGCGGCATCGCGGATTACGCGGCGGCGCTGGCCGGTCCGCTGGCGGCGCTGGTCGATCTGACCATCATCGCCGAGAAGCCCGCCGCCTTCGACGCCGGGCGGTTCGACGCGATCCTCTACCACGCCGGCAACAACCCGCACCACGGCTTCGTCTATGAGCTGGCCCTGGAGCATCCCGGCGTGGTGGTGATGCACGAGGCGAACCTGCACCACTTGATCGCCGACCTGACCATCAAGCGCGACGACTGGGAGGGGTATCTCCGCGAGGCCGAGTACAACGGCGGCGCGGCGGCTCTCGAGTACGCCCGGCGGGTGCGGGCGCTGGAGGTCGGGCCGGACTACGACGGGCTGCCGATGCTGCGCCGGCTGCTGGAGCGGTCCAAGGCCGTCGTGGCGCACAGCCGGTTCACCGCCGGCGAGATTCGAAACGCGGGGTTCGCCGGCCCTGTGGCAGTGATCCCGCATGGCGCCTGGATTCCGGAAGTGGACAGGCTTGCCTGGCGCTCACGGCTGGGGCTGGATGAATGGACGCCGCTGATCGGCACGTTCGGGTTTCTGAAGCCGTACAAGCGCATCGCCCAATCGCTGCGCGCTTTCCGGCGGCTGGTGAGGGTAGAGCCTGCGGCGAAGATGATCCTCGTCGGAGAGCCGCATCCCGAGCTGCCGCTGGCTCCGCTGATCCGAAGCTTGGGATTGCAGGCGAACGTGCGGCTGCTCGGCTTTGTCCCGATCGAGGATTTCGCTGGTTACATCGCGGCCTGCGACATCGTGCTGAACCTCCGTTATCCGACGGTGGGGGAAAGCTCGGGGAGCCTTGTTCGGGCGCTGGGCCTCGGCCGCGCGGTGCTCGTTTCCGACGTGGCGTCCTTTCGGGAACTGCCGGATGACATCTGTCTGAAGGCGCCGGCGGACGAGACCGAAGAGGACTGCCTCTTCGAGTACCTCAATCTGCTGGTGTCGCGGCCGGCCGTGGCCTGCGAGATGGGCGCGCGGGCGAAGCGATGGGTGGAGCGGGAGTGCGCCTGGAGTATCGTCGCCCGGCGGTACGCGGAGTTCCTGGAAGCTGTGGTGGAAGGACGCACGACGCAACTGGAGGAAACCCGCGCCGCGGCTGTGTCCGTCACCGCACCGGCCGCCGGGCCCAATCCTGTTCAGGACGTGGCGGAGGAGGTTCTCGGATGGGCATCGCGCGCTCCGGAGGGTCGAGCCTATGCGGAGACGCATCTCAGCCGGCTCGAGAAGACGCTGGCGATCACCCCGCCGGGCGGGCCGGAAGACCGCATCCTCGAAATGGGCGCCTACCTTCAGATCACGCCGCTGCTCAAGTCGCGGCTTGGATACGGCGAGGTGCGCGGATGCTACTATGGCTTGGCCGGCACGGTCGATCATCGCGAGGTGACCTCGTCAAGCGGTGACACGTTCACGCTCGATCTTGAGCTGTTCGACGCGGAGAAGGATGCGTTCCCGTATCCCGACGGCTACTTCACCACGGTCCTTTGCTGTGAGTTGATCGAGCACTTGCAGGCCGACCCGATGCACATGATGGCGGAGATCAATCGCATCCTGAAGCCGGAGGGCCGGCTGGTGTTGACGACTCCGAATATCGGGTCGCTGCGGGCCATCGCCGCCGTGCTCCAGGGCTATCATCCCGGCTTTTTCCCCGCCTACCTGCGCCCGGCGCAGGGCGAGCCGGAGGAGGACCGGCACAACCGGGAGTACACACCGAACGAGGTGCAGTTACTGCTGAACGACGCCGGTTTCGAAATCGAACTGCTAGAGACCGGTCCGTTCCGCGACCGGCCGTCGCCGGAGCTGGAGTGGGTGCGCCACATGCTCCGGCGCTACCTGCTTTCGACGGATCTGCGGGGCGATGGCATCTACGCCGTCGGGTGCAAGACGGGCGCGGTGCGCAAGCGCTACCCCGATTGGCTCTACAGCGGGCATAAGTGATGAGCGCGGTCTATAAGCATCGGGAGGTTCAGGCGGCGGACACGGGACTCTCACTGCGAGTTCGTTTCGAGGTTGAGAACCGCACGGATGAGAACTGGCGCTCATCGGACGGGTTTCGCATCGGCTGCCAGATCTTCGACCCCGATACGAACGTGTTCCTCCAGGAAGGGCCGCGGCTGGCCCTGCCCGTGGACCTGGCGCCGGGGGAGTGCCAGGCCGTGGAGATGGATGTCCCGCTGCCGCCGGTCAAGGGGCGCTACCGCGTGTTCGTTTCACCGATGGTGGAGGACGTCTGCTGGTATTACGAACGAAAGTGGCCGTTTCTACTGTTGGACGCGGCTGTGGAACGCGGACGGGCGTCCGTCCTGCGCCAGAAGGTGACGACGTTCGGCGGGCTGCGCCGTGCGATGCTGGCGCGGTCCGCCGGGCGCGCGTTTGCCTACCCGGTTTTGTCGATGTGGCGGAACCGCAGTTTGATCCGATCCATGGTCCGCCGGGATGTTCTGGGGCGGTATCGCGGATCCTTCGGCGGGCTGTTCTGGGCGCTGCTGAACCCGCTGCTGCTGATGCTGACGTACTTCTTTGTGTTCGGCATCGTGCTGCGGGCGCGGTTTTCCGGTGACCCGAGCCGTTCCGGCTTCGTGCTCTATTTTCTTGCCGGGATGCTGCCGTGGCTGCCGTTCAGTGAAGCGGCGGGCCGCTCGCCATTCGTCATGCTGGAGCATCGGAACTTCGTCAAGAAGCTCGTCTTTCCGCTGGAGATACTCCCGGTGACACAAGTCGTGGCCGGGCTGGTGACACAAGCCTTCGCGCTGGCGATCTTCCTGGTGTTTCTGCTGGCGGCCCGCGGCGGCGTGCACGCGACCCTGGCCTGGCTGCCGGTGTTGCTGGCGCCGCAGGTTCTCTTTACGCTTGGCGTCTGCTGGTTTTTGGCCGCCCTGGGTGTGTATGTGCGCGACCTCGGGCAGGTGATCGGGTTCTTGCTGACGCTGTGGTTCTTCCTGACGCCCATCTGTTACCCGGAGACGTCGCTGCCGGCAGCGGCGATGGGAATTCTGTCGAAGAATCCGATGTTCGTGCTGGTCCGCGGGTACAGGGCGATTCTGCTCGAAGGCGCGGCGCCGACGTTCGGGCCGTTGTGGAAGCTGTGGCTGCTGTCGGGGGCGGTGTTCGTGGTGGGGCACGCGTGGTTCTACAAGCTGCGGAAGAGTTTTGCGGATGTAATTTAGGATCTGCTGGGGTCAGCGTAGCCTGTCACCGGATTTCAGTACAGGATCTTCAGCGAGAACTGGATCTGGCGGGAGGTGCCGGCGGTCCGGTTGATCACTCCGAATCCGGGGCCGTGCACGATGTTCGACGGCAGGCCGAAGTTCACCAGGTTGAAGGCGTTGAAGAACTCGACCCGGAACTGCACCCGCGCCGCCGAGTCGCTCCGGCCAAGCGGCGTGTCCTTGATCAGCGCGAAGTCGACATTGCGGAACGCAGGCCCGCGGAACGTGTTCCGCCCCAGCGTGCCGAATCGTCCCCGATTCGGGCCGGTTCCGCCCGGCACGTTCACCGGAATCGAAAAGAACGATCCGTTCTGGTCGCCCCGGCCGAAGTAATCCTCGCGCACCGTGCGGCTGGTCGATAGCTCGGGCGCGCCAACCTGGTCCGGCCGGTCGGCGTTGTTCGCGCCCCAGCCCGTCTGCTGGATTCCGGAATAGACCGTAAACGGTGAACCCGTCGTCAAGGCCGTCACGTTCAACACCTGCCATCCCGACACGGCCCGGCCCAACCGCCGCAGAAATCCCACCCGCTCCAGCGGAAGCTCCTGCAAGGCGCTCAGCGCGAACACGTGGGTCACGTCGAACGTGGACGGCGCTTTCTCGGCCCGGTTGTTGGCGGGATTCTGCGACGAAGTTTGCAGCAGCGTCCCCGACGATCCCGAAAGGAACCCACCCAGCACCGCGCTCGTGTCGTCCATAGACCTGCTGTAGGTGTAGCTCGCCTGAAAGCCCAGGCCCGCCTTCAGCGAGTTCTTGGAGATCCCCGTTTGCAGCGCGTGATATGTCGAATGCGATCCGTTGTTGAGGAAGTAAGTCGGACCAAACCCCATGCGCGTGCCATCTGCTAGAAAGATCGTAAGCGGGGCGTGCTCCGGGTCGGCCCCAGGGTACCCGTTCGGATAGTCCAGCCGCACGAGCTTGACGCCCGCCGTCGCCACGTAGGATGCGCTGAGCTTCACGTCGCGCACGGATTGCTCGATCCCGGCCGTCCACGTGCCGAAGTACCCGTTCTGGAAATTCCTCGCCATGTGGAAGCCGGTGATCGGCCGGACCTGGTGGCCCGGCAGGCTGGCCGCCAGCTCGCGCTCGAAGCGCAGGACGTCCATCGGCGTATTCGGGGGCACGTCGGTAGAACGGCCGGAAGCGTAGATGTCGCTCCCATCCGTGGAGTAGATGCGCGGGAATCGAAGGGTCAGCACGGAGTTTTGAAACGGCACGGCCAGCCCGGAGGTGGCGGTGACATACGAGCGCACAGAGTAAGGCGTGCCGCCGGTCAGGAAGTTGTCCTGCCACAGGTTCGGCAGGATCGTCGTGATCGAGCCGCCCGCCCGGAAGACCGTACGCTCGCGGATGCGCCAGCTTACTGCCAGGCGCGGCCCGAGTCCGTTCCAGTCGAACTGGTAGGGCGGCGAGGGATCAATGACGAACTCCAGGCCTCGGCCTGTCAGCCCTGAGGTGAGGTGATGGGCTTCCCGGATTCGCGTGTTGATCTCGTAGCGCAATCCGTAGTTGACCGACAACGTGCCGGAGACCTGCCAGGAGTCCTGCACATAGAAGTTGTAGGCGTCGCGCCGGGCCGCCGCCAGGCCCGTCCGCTCCCCTTGCGCGAACAGCGGCGGCGCCGCCGTGATGGAGTACGAGAAGGGCGTGGCGGTGAGAAATCCAGTCAGTGAATCGGGCAGCAGGTCGCCGGGTGCAATGTCGTGCTGTCCGCTGCCCGACCGGACGTAGACCGGCGAATACGCGGCCCCGCCCCCGAACGTGTACGAGCCGTTCGGCTCCGTGCCGAACACCGTCGAATCGTGGTTCCGGCGCAACTCGACGCCCGCCTTGATGGTGTGCGCGCCGCGGTTCCAGGTGAAGTTCTGGCGCACCTGGTAGAGGTTACCGAACGAGCCGAGAATGCTGCCCGACGCCGTGTTGAACCCTTCGTAGAGCCCGTCGCTGAACTTGATGCCCGGCTGCGTCCGGTTGATCGTGGGAAAGTTTGGCGTGCTCCGTATATAGCCGATCGAAGTCTCCCACACGAACCGTGGGGTGGCGCGCGTGTAGCTGATGCCGGCGCTGCGCTGGTGATCGAAAAAGGGCACCGCGAAGCTCGGGTCGATCGCCGTCTGGCTGGGATTCGTCAGCGGGCCGTCCACGTTGTTGAAGTTGAAACGTCCGAACAGCCGCCCCCTCTCCGAAAGCACGTGGTCGATGCGCGTCGAAAACTGATCGGTCATGGTTCTAACCTTCGAGGAGGTCGCCAGCGTGCGTGCGCCAAACGGTCCCTGCGGATCGTTGGGCAGCGGGTAGCGCTCGAGAATCGGCTGGATGCGCGGGTCCACCGGAACATACAGGACGTCGCCGGGAAAAGCGGTCGTGTTCAGCCCGTGGCGCTCCTCGGCGGTCGGCACCGGCAGGACCTGGGTCGTCCCGAGAACCTGCCGGAATCCTTGATACTGCCCGAAATACCAGGTCTTGTTTCGCCCATCGTACACGCCCGGGATCCACACCGGCCCGCCGCTGGTGAATCCGAACTCGTTCCGCACGAACGGCGGAATCCGGCCGGGGTTCGCAATCGACCGCCGGTCGAAGAAGTTCCGCGCGTCCAGCGCGGCGTTCCGGAAGAACTCGAACACGCTGCCGTGCAATCGGTTCGTCCCGGACTTGGTGATGATGTTGGTGAACTGAGCCGCTCCCTGCCCGACCGACGCGGGCATGACGCCCGAATCCGCCTTGATTTCCTCGATCGCGTCCACGTTGAAATTCGAGAACGTGGCCCCGCCCAGTTCCGGATCGGTGGAGTCGATGCTGTCCATGGCGAACACGGTCGTCACCCCGCGCTGCCCGTTCACGGCGAACTGCTGCGTGAAGTTGGCGGCGCCGTTGGCGTCCGTCATGGTCCCGGCCGCCAGCAGCAACAACTGGCTGAAATCCCGCTTGTTGAGGGGAATGCCGGAGACCTGCCGGCTCGAGAGCTGCTCGCCGCCGCTGGCTTCCGCGCCGCCCTCCGGGCGCAACAACAGCGCTCCGTCGGCATCGATGACCAGTTCAGCGACAGACGCATCGCCATCGCACAGCACCAGAGGCAAGGCCGCGCGCATGGTCTTGCCGGCGGCCCGCACGGCAATCGCGTATTCCCCGGCGCTCAGATCGGGAAACAGGAAACCGCCATCCGCACCGGTGCGCACCGTGCGCACCTCAGTTCCGAGGGCCGCCTCGACCGTGGCACCCGCCACCGGGCCTGAAACGGCGTCGCGCAAGCTACCGCGCCACGTGGCGCCGTGAGCCACGACGATCCACGATGACACGATCAGTAAGAAAGCAGCAAAACGGGTATGAATAGGTCCTATTGTATCCGGCTGGTCGCTGTGCGGCAACGCGTCACCACTCTCCTCCGGTACGCCGATTTCCCCATACAATCGACTAGAGATGCCCAAGGTACTGATGGTGGCGTCCGAGGCGGCGCCGTTCGTGAAGACCGGCGGGCTGGCGGATGTGGCCGGCGCGCTTCCGGGCGCGCTGACTGCACTCGGGAACGAAGTGGCCGTGGTGCTGCCACGATACCGCCCGGTGCGCATCGACGGCCTCCGACCGGTCTGGCGCGATCATCCCGTGTGGCTCGGCCCGCATAGTTTCCCGATCGACCTCCTGGCGCTGGATGGCGAGGTCCGCTATTACTTCGTCGATTGCCCGCTCCTGTTCGGCCGCGACGGAATCTACACGGACCCGCGCGGCGTCGATTTTCCAGATAACCATGTCCGCTTCGCCGTGCTGTCGCGGGTAGCCCTGCACATCGCGCGGTACGAATTTCAGCCGCAAGTCCTCCATTGCCACGACTGGCAAGCCGCCCTTGCCCCGGTGTTCCTCCAACACCACCTGGCATGCGACCCGACCTTCGCGGGCCTGAAGACACTGCTGACGATTCACAATCTCGGCTACCAGGGGATCTTCGCCCGCCACCAGCTTGGTGACATCGGCCTGAGCGACTGGTTCTTCCATCCCGACCGGATGGAATTTCGCGGCGACGTCAGTCTCCTGAAGGCCGGCATCGTCTTCAGCGACCAGATCAGCACCGTGAGCAGGAAATACGCAGAGGAGATCCAGACTCCGGAATACGGACACGGCATGGACGGGCTGCTGCGGAGCCGCAGCGACTCACTAACTGGTATTTTGAACGGCGCGGACTGCTCGGAGTGGGACCCGGAATCGGACCGCTACATCGCGGCAAATTACGGCCCGCACGATCTCGGCGGCAAGCGGCTGTGCAAGCAGGACCTGCTCCAAAATTTCGGGCTGCCGGCGGAGGCGATCGACCGTCCCTTGATCGGCATCGTGTCGCGCTTCGCGCACCAAAAGGGATTCGACCTCATCGAGAGCATCGCCGATGAACTGGCGCGCGAAGATCTCACTCTTGTCGCACTCGGGACAGGCGAGCCGCGCTACGAGGAGTTGTTCCGCCGGCTGAGCGAGGTCTGGCCCGCCAGGATCGCCGTCCGGGTGGCCTATGACAACGCGCTGGCGCATCGGATCGAAGCCGGCGCGGACATTTTCCTGATGCCGAGCCGCTACGAGCCATGCGGGCTGAACCAGATCTACAGCCTGAAGTACGGCACGGTGCCTGTGGTTCGCGCCACGGGTGGCTTGGATGATACGATCGATGAGAGCACCGGATTCAAGTTTTGGGATTACAACGGGTGGTCGCTGCTGGCTGCGATCCGCGAAGCGCTGGCCGCCTACCGCGATCGGCGCCGTTGGGACTCCCTGATGCGCAACGGCATGGCCAAGGATTACTCCTGGGCGTCATCGGCGGCGGAATACTCCGCGCTGTACCGGCGCCTGGCAGGCTGAATCCTTTCGCCCGGTGCGCTCATCGAATGTTATTGGAGACGATTCATGGCAGGTCCTAACACACACACCTTCACGGACGCGACCTTTGACGCTGATGTCTTGCGCTCTGATGTTCCCGTACTGGTGGACTTCTGGGCGGAATGGTGCGGCCCGTGCCGCATGATGGAGCCCACGATCAACGCCGTCGCCGCCTCCTACGCCGGGCGGGTGAAGGTCGGCAAGCTGAATGTCGACGAAAACAACGGCACCGCGATGCGCTACAACATCCGCGGCATCCCGACACTGCTGCTGTTCAAGGGCGGCCAGATCGTCGAGCAGCGCGTCGGCGTCGTCGGCAAGAGCGAACTCCAGAAGATGCTGGAAGCTCACCTGGTGCCCGTCGCCAGCTAATCGGGCGGGAGCCGGCTGCCGCGGGCTTCTCAGACCTGCGACGTGATCGCGCCCTCCGAGGCCGACGACACCAGCTTCGCGTACTTGGCAAACACACCGGTCTTGTAGCGCGGCTCCGGAGCTTTCCACGCCGCCAGCCGCTGCCTGACTGTATCCGGAGCGACCTCCAGGTCAATCGTCCGCTTCTCGATGTCGATGACGATCGTGTCGCCTTCCTGGACCACCGCAATCGGCCCGCCGTTGACCGCCTCGGGGGCCACGTGGCCGACCATGAAGCCGTGGGTGGCGCCGCTGAAGCGGCCGTCGGTGACCAGCGCCACGCTGGCCGACAGGCCCGCGCCCACGATCGCGCCGGTGACCCCGAGCATCTCGCGCATGCCCGGCCCGCCGCGCGGGCCTTCGTAGCGGATCACCACCACGTCGCCGGCGCGGATTTCACCGCGCGTCACCGCCGCCATCGCATCTTCCTCGCGGTTGAACACGCGCGCCGGTCCGCGGTGGAGCTTGCGATCCACTCCGGTCACCTTGATCACGCCGCCCTCGGGCGCCAGCGATCCTTTCAGGATCACCAGCCCGCCGGTCGGCTTGATCGGATTGCTCAGCGGCCGGATCACCTCCTGGCCTGGGCTCTCGCGGGCCTGCGCCGCTTCCTCGGCGAACGTACGGCCGGTGACGGTGAGCGCCGAGCCGTCGGCATAGCCGCCATCGAGCAGCCGCTTGGCGATCACGGTGATGCCGCCGGCTTTGTCCACATCGGGCGCCGTGAACCTTCCCGCCGGCTTCAGATCGCACAGCAGCGGCGTGCGGTGGCTGATTCCGTTGAAGTCGTCAATGGTGAGCGGAACTTCGGCTTCGCGGGCCATGGCCAGCAGATGCAGCACGGCGTTGGTCGATCCGCCAGAGGCGGCCACGCCCGCGATGGCGTTCTCGAACGCCTTCCGAGTCACGATGTCTCGCGGCTTCAGGTCGCGCCGCACCGCGTCCATGATGATCTGGCCGCAGCGGAAAGCTACGTCATCCTTGCGCTTGTCCACTTGCGGCACGGAGGCCATGCCCATCGGGCACAGGCCGATCAGCTCCATCACCGTCGCCATCGTGTTGGCGGTGAACTGGCCGCCGCAGGCGCCCGCTCCCGGGCAGGCGGCGTTCTCGATGGCCAACAACTCGGCGTCGCTGATCCGTCCGGCGGCGGCTGCGCCGACGGCTTCGAAAACATCCTGCACCGTCAGGTCGCGCCCGTGATAATGCCCGGGCAGGATCGATCCTCCGTAGAGCACCACGCCCGGGACATTCAGACGCAGCAGCGCCATCGCCGCACCGGGAATGGTCTTGTCGCAGGCGACCAGCGCGACCACGCCGTCGAACATGTGCCCGCGCACCAGCAGCTCGATCGAGTCGGCGATGATCTCGCGGCTCGTCAGCGACGCCTTCATCCCCTCGGTGCCCATGGTCACGCCATCGCTGATGGCGATGGTATTGAACTCCATCGGAGTGCCGCCGGCGGCGCGGACGCCCTCCTTCACCTTCACCGCCAGCTCGCGCAGGTTGTAGTTGCACGGCATCGTCTCGATCCACGTGTTGGCGATGCCGATGATCGGCTTGCGCAGATCCTCGTCGGTGAAGCCGATGGCCTTGAGCATCGAGCGCGCCGGCGCGCGGTCGCGCCCCTGGGTGATGGTGTGGCTCTGGAGTTTCATAGGCAAACGACTATTCTAGCGGTTGTTCGGTTGGGCGGTTGGGCTGTTCGGTGAGAGGAATTGGGGGGCGCGGTGACTACATGTAGAAAGGATGAGGATCGGGCGATTTGAGGACCTTGAGTGCTGGCGCGAAGCGCGCAAGCTCACATCCGCGGTGCACGAGCTTACGAGAGCAGCAAGATTCGCAAACGATTTCGCACTGACGAACCAGGCTCGGAAGGCATCGGTTTCCGTCATGGCCAACATCGCCGAGGGATTCGGCAGGAAGGGGGAGACGGAATTCCTGCGCTTCCTCAACATCGCCCGCTCTTCGGTCAATGAAGTGCAGAGCCACCTGTACGTCGCACTCGATCTCGGATACATCAATCAGCAACGATTCGACAGCGTCCATATGCAGTCCATCTCCGTCATGAGGCTCATCGGCGGCTTGATGAACTACCTCTCGAACCACACCCCAACCAAACAACCGCCCAACCGCCCAACGACCCACCGAACAACCGCCCAACCGAACAATCGCTACAATGTCCCCATGTCCGATCTCAA
>CAZACK010000018.1:0-16067 GCA_964483455.1 uncultured Solibacteraceae bacterium | reverse complement strand
ACCGAACAACCGCCCAACCGAACAATCGCTACAATGTCCCCATGTCCGATCTCAAGAAGATCGCCGTGATCGGCGCAGGCAACATCGGCGCGGCGCTCATCGGCGGCATTCTCAAAGGCGGCGTCGCCGACCGCAAGCACCTGACCGCTACCGTGCGCACGCCCGACCGCGCCAAAGAGCTGTCGCAGAAATTCGGCATCGCCGTCACGGCCGGCGGGAACCGCGAGGCCGCCGAGGCGGCCGACATCGTCATCCTGGCGGTAAAGCCGCCGACGCTGCCGCGGGTACTCGAGGAAATCCGCGAAGTCCTGCGGGGCGACCAGATCCTTATCTCGCTGGCGGCGGCGGTGCCGATCGTGCTGATCGAGAAGATTGTCGGCAAACGAATCTCGACCTTTCGGGCGATGCCGAACATCCCGGTAGTGGTCGAGGAAGGGGCGACGGCTGTCGCCGCCAATTCCGCCGGCGGCGCGGCGCAGCGGAAGCTCGTCGAGAGCATCTTCCGCGCGGTCGGGGTGGTGTGTTTTGTCGAGGAGGAGCTGATGCACGCGGTCACCGCCCTGTCGGGCAGCGGGCCTGCCTACATCTACATGGTCATCGAGGCGATGATCGCCGGCGGCCTGAAGATGGGCATCTCGCGCGAGATCTCGACGCGGCTGGCGGAGCAAACGGTGCTGGGCGCGGCCAAGCTGGTGCGCGAGACCGGGCTCCATCCTGCGATCTTGAAGGACCAGGTCATCACGCCCGGCGGCGTGACGATCTCCGCCATCCACGAACTGGAGCGCCACGGCCTTCGCGCGATGTTGATTTCGGCGATCGAGACCGCAACCGGCCATTCCAGGAAACTCACAGGCTCGCTGATGGAGCGCTTCGGCCAGGAATCATGACCAAGCGGATTCTCTCCATTCACGCGCATCCGGACGACGCGGAGATCCTGGCGGGCGGCACGCTGGCCCTGCTCGCGCGCGCCGGCCACAAGGTGATTGTGGTGACGATGACTCCCGGCGACTGCGGCTCGGCCGAGCTGGAGCCCGACGAGATCGCCGCGCTTCGCCGGAAGGAAGCGGAGAACGCCGCGGCCGTGATCGGCGCGGATTATTTCTGCGCGGAGTTTCGTGATCTCGGGATCTACACGGACGGCAACGCCCGCCGGCGGGTGACCGAAATCCTGCGGAGGACCGCACCGGACCTGATCCTCACGGCGTCGCCCGTGGACTACATGATCGATCACGAGACGACCAGCTCGCTCGTTCGGGACGCGTGCTTCGGCGCGCCCGTACGCAACTACCGGACCGGCGCCGACAACCCGGCGCCGCCGCTCGCGGGCATTCCTCACCTCTATTTCATGGATCCGATCGGCGGCGTGGATCGCAACGGCCAGCCAATCCAGCCGGACTTCATCGTGAACGTGGAGTCCACGTTTGAAGAGAAGAAGATCATGCTCGCGCGCCACCGGAGCCAGCGCGACTGGCTGCTGAAGCATCACGGGATCGACGACTACCTCGACACCATGGAGCGGTGGACGCGAGAGTGCGGCCGGCGGGCGGGGTTGGAATTCGGCGAAGGCTTCCGGCTGTACAGGGGGCATCCATACCCGCAGAGTCCGCTGCTCGAGGAGTTGCTCGGCCCGAGCGTGGTGAAGAGGCTGTGAAAAGCGGTTATTCGGTTAGGCGGTTAGTCGGTTGTTCGGTTGGCCGGTTGTGTGGTTGTTTGGTTGGCAGCGTCGCCGCCGCGATCTGCGCGATGTCCAGCAGCTTGGGCGTCATCGGGGTGAGACCGGCGAGCGCGTCGCGAAACATCGTGTTGCAGAACGGGCAGGCGGCCGCGACGACTTCCGCGCCGGTAGCCATCAGCTCCTCGACGCGCTCGACGCTGACGCGTCTTCCCTTCTCTTCTCCCAGAAAAGCGAGCCCTCCACCGGCGCCGCAGCAGAACGACCGGCTCCGCGTCCGCCTTGGCTCCACCAAACGCCCGCCGCGAGAGGCCACGGCGCGCGGTTCTTCGTACACCTGGCGGTACCGGCCGAGGTAGCACGGATCGTGGAACACGACGCTCTGTCCGCCGTCGCCCGCCGGCAGTCGCCCTAGATGCCTGGCAAGGAATTCACTATGGTGCTCGATGGCGACTTCCGCTCCGAATTCCCTCCAGTCCTCCGAGATTGTGCGCACGCAGTGCGGGCAGATGGACAACAGTTTCTTCGCCCCGCTGCTCAGGATCACTTCCAGGTTCGCCTCGGCAAGTTGGGAGAACATCAGGTCGTTGCCCAGGCGCCGCGCCGAATCTCCCGAGCACCTCTCCTTGCGTAGCACGCCGAAGGTCACACCGAGTTGGCGCAACACCTCGACCAGCGCCAGCACGATCTCGCGGCCCTGCGGATCGTAGGCGCCCATGCAGCCGAGCCACAGGCAGTATTCCTGCGTCCCGTCGAACCACGGCAGTCCGTGTTTCTGTATGAGCTTGTCGCGCTCGGCGGCGCCGAACCCCATCGGGTTGCCGTAGCGCTCCAGGTTAAGAAAGAGCCTGCCGCCGTGATCGTCCTCCCATTTGCCGGTGTTGACCGCACCGCGGCGAAGCCCGACGATCAGCGGGAGGTGTTGAATGCCCACCGGACACTGGTGCTCGCAAGCGCCGCAGGTGGTGCATTGAAAAACCGCCTCCAGGGAGAGATGGACCCCGACCAGGGGCACTTCGGCCACGGCGCCGTTTTTGTTCAGGTAGCCGCGCAGACCGAGGATGATTTCCTTCGGGTTCAGGATCTTGCCGGTGTTGTTCGCGGGGCAGTGCTCCGTGCAGCGGCCGCACTCGACGCATGAGTATGCCTGAAGCGCCGCCAGCCGGGTGACGTCCCTGCCCGTGTCCAGGCCGAAATCTTCGTCGCCTTCGAGCGGCGGGATCCGGCTGAAAGACGGCCGCTTCAGGAAAACCGTCAGTGGGCTGAGCACCAGGTGCAGATGCTTCGAGCGAGGGATCAGCGGCAGGAACACAAGCAGGGCCAACGTGTGCAGCCACCAGTTGATCCGCCCGGCAGGACTGTCCTCGGGGAAGGCAAAGGCGGCGAGATACGTGACCATCAAAGCGAAGATCAGAAACGCAATCAGCCCCGATTCGGGCGACAGCTTCCCCAGCCACTGGGGACGCGCGAGGAACCGGCGCCCAGCCAGGCTGGCGATGGCCGCCGCAACCGCCATCGCGAACAACGAGGCCAGCCAGAAATAGAACCGCCCGAATGCGCCGTCCCGCGAGAGCAAGTCAAGCCCGAGACCGGCCGCCAGATGGTCCGCGGTCACCAGGGCAAAAGCACAGAATCCCCAGAAGACGAAGGCGTGAGCCAAGCCCGGCAATGGCCGCTCCCGAATGACGCGCGTCTGAAGCAGAACTTCCAACAGGAATGCGCGGATGCGCGGGCCGACGGGGCGCAGGCGAAAGTTCGCGTCCGGCTTCGACTTCCGGATGTTCCGCACGACGGCGCCAAACCGCCGCCAAAACAGCAGAAGCGAGGAGGCGAGCAGAAGGAGAAACAACAGATTTTCGAGAAAAGAAAGTCGAGGCATCGCTCCGCGTCGTCTGAATGTAACACGGTCTCGATTCGTTACAATGAGGACGTGCGCGGAGGTAGCGATTGCGAATTATCCTCGCCGGCGCGGCCGGCTTCATTGGGTCGCATCTGTGCGACCGCCTCTTGGGAGAAGGTCACACCGTCGTTGGCGTTGACAACCTGATCACCGGTTCCCTCCGGAACCTCGCGCACCTGGACGGTCATCCCCGGTTCCGGTTCCTTCGCCGTGACGTAACGCAGCCGCTCGACATCGACGGGCCGATCGACGCCGTCCTGCACCTGGCCTCCCCGGCGAGTCCGAGGGATTACCTGGAGCATCCGCTGGAAACGCTGGATGCGGGCTCTATCGGCACGCGGAATCTCTTGGAACTGGCCCGGCGGCACGGCGCGCGGTTCCTGCTCACCTCCACCTCGGAATGCTACGGCGATCCACTCGAGCATCCGCAGTCGGAGAGCTATTGGGGCAATGTGAATCCGGTCGGGCCAAGGTCATGCTACGACGAAAGCAAGCGATTCGCCGAGTCCCTCACCATGGCCTACCATCGCGTTCACGGCATGCGAACGAACATCGCGAGGATCTTCAACACTTACGGCCCGCGGATGAAATTGAACGACGGCCGCGTGGTGCCGGCCTTTCTCAACCAGGCCCTTCAAGGCGAGCCGGTGACGATCTTCGGCGACGGTTCACAGACCCGCAGTTTCTGCTACGTAAGCGACATGGTGGAGGGTCTTATCCGCTTGATGCAGTCCGACGAGCGCTACCCGGTCAACCTGGGGAATCCCGATGAGATGACGATTCAGGAATTTGCCGATTACATCTGCCGGTTTACCGGCGCCTCGTCGCCCATCGAATACGTGCCCCTGCCCGAGGACGATCCCAAACGCCGCCGTCCGGACATCAGCAAGGCGAAACAACTGCTCGGCTGGGAGCCGGTGGTGCCGTTGGAGGAAGGCCTGAAGCTGACCATCGAGTATTTCAAGAAACAGTGACAGGCGACGCAATCCCCAATTTCCCAAGGCGTCGCTGGCGCGCCTGAATGGTGTTTGGCGAAGTACAAATAGCGCTGGTTCGCTTGAGATTCCCCGGCAAATGCGCACTTCAGATTCTCGTGCGTCTTGGTTCCCCTGAGATTCAGATTGACCTTCTCCGCACCCACACCTTCAGCGCCGCCGGGCGGCCCAACTGTACCGCCTTCCCGTTCACGCGGAGGGTCAGCGTCTCGTCGTAGTTCCGCGTCGCCACCGACAGTCGCACACCCGGTCGGACTCCGAGACCATGCAAGTACTCCAGCAATCTGCGATCGCGCTCGAAGACGCTCGCCACCCACACTTGGTCGCCCGGGCCGACTTCGTCCAGTGGTTCGAGACCCCGTTTCCGGCGACGCTGCGGCGAATCCAGGCTCACTTCGTTGCCGTGCGGACACGGCCCAGCCCGGCCGAGCTTCTCGACCAGCTTCCGCTCGAAGTCGGCGGAGACGGCATGCTCCAGTTGCTCCGCCTCGTCGTGGACCTTGTACCACTCCATCCCGAAGATCTCAGCGAGCATCCGCTCGATCAAGTGGTGGCGGTTGAGCAGGCGGTTGGCGATCTCGCGGCCGGCGGGGCTGAGTGACAAATGACTCTGCTTGTCGACCCGGATCAGGCCGTCTCGCTTCAGGCGCCGGATGGCCATGGTGACGGCGGGCGCTGAGACTCCGAGCCACCGGGCCAGCGTGGCGGCGATCACGGTCTCTCCTTCCGACTGCGCCTCGGCGATCGCCTTCAGGTAATTCTCCTTGGAGATGGTGATCCGCACGCCATCCAAGATTGTATCGCGAGCCGAATGTTGTTAATCTCACGGGTTAACTATGAAGAAGACCTGCTTCTCCCTTGTCTTGCTTGTGGCGGCAACAGGTTTGCCGCCGGCCGCAGGCCTGGACAAAGCCGATCTCCATGTGGTCCACCGCATTCGCTCCGAGGCGTTCGAAAGGCCGCAGGTGATGGACCATCTGTTTTTCCTTACGGATGTCCACGGCCCGCGGCTGACCGCGTCGCCCGGCTTCAATGCCGCCGCCGATTGGGCCATCCAGCGGCTGAAGGAGTGGGGGTGCGAGAACGTGAAGAAGGAGAATTGGGGAACCTTCGGCCGAGGCTGGTCACTGGTTCGCTTCGCCGCGCACCTGAAAGAGCCGGCGTACGCGCCGATCATCGGATTCCCGCTGGCGTGGTCGCCGGGGACGGACGGCCCGGTCTCGGGCGAGCCGATGCTTGCGCCGATCGCCCTCGGCGAGTCGGACGAGGAACTGTCGAAGGACCTCGAGAAGTTCAAGGGTAAGCTTCGCGGCCGCATTGTGATGATCGAGAAGCCGCGCGAGCTGGCCATGCAGGGTGAGCCGCTGGCACGCCGCTACAGCGATTCGGACCTGGCCTCGGAGGCCCTGGCGCCGGAGCCGAAGGTTGACTGGCCGTTCGACGAGCCCAAGCCGAAGCGCCCGTGGGAGGCAATGCGCAAACGACTGAACCGGCGGAATCAATTCCTGAAAGACGAGGGAGTGGTTCTGGTGCTCATGCGCGGCTACCGCGGTGACGGCGGAACGGTGTCGCAGACCGCCGCCGGCTCCCGCGATCCCAAGGACCCGGCGCCTCCGCCCACCGTGGCCATCACGCCCGAGCATTACAACCGCATCGCCCGGCTGCTCAACAAGAAGATTCCCGTCCGTGTCGAGTTCGAGATCGAGACGAAGTTCCACGAAGAGCCGGAAAGCTACAACATCATCGCCGAGATTCCCGGCGGCCGGAAGAAGGACGAGGTGGTGATGCTCGGCGCGCACTTCGACTCGTGGATCGGCGGCACAGGCGCCACCGACAATGGGACGGGCAGCGCCGTGATGCTGGAGGCGATGCGGATTCTGAAGACGCTTGGCCTCAAGATGGACCGGACCATCCGCCTCGCGTTGTGGAGCGCCGAGGAGAGCGGCCTGCTCGGATCAAAGGGCTACGTCAAGGAGCACTTCGCCGATTCCGAGACGATGGCTCTCAAGCCGGAGCACGACAAACTCGCAGCCTACTTCAATTACGACAACGGCAGCGGCAAAATCCGAGGAGTTTACCTTCAGGGCAACGACATGGTGCGGCCGATATTCGCCGCGTGGCTCGAGCCGTTTCACGATCTGGGCGCGCGGACACTAACCATCCGCAACACCGGCGGCACCGACCACCTCTCCTTCGACGCGGTCGGCCTTCCCGGCTTCCAGTTCATTCAGGATCCGCTGGAGTACGGCACGCGCACGCACCACTCCAACATGGACGTCTACGATCGGGTCCAGGGAGGCGACCTCATGCAGGCCTCCGCCATCGTCGCCTCGTTCGCCTACCACGCCGCCACGCGCGAGGAGATGCTGCCGCGCAAGCCGCTGCCCAAGCCGAAGCCGAAGGAGGAGGACAAGAAGTAGGGAGGCTCCGTCACGGCACTGCCGGGTTCTCCAGCCGGTAAAGCCGGACCGCGTCCAGTTACTGCACTTCCGCAAACAGCGCGATGCTCTCGCCCACGACGATGCCGGCCGCCTCCGGCGCGTAGGGGGTGCGCTGCACCTCGTAGCCGCCGTGCGCGTACTCGTCCGCGACCGGCAAGTAGTCGCCGGTGCGGCCATTGGAGTAGCCGCAGAACATCGTGATGGGGAACGGCGAGGCCTTCTTCACCGCCGCGCCGATTTCGGCGAACGGCTCGCCGGGCATGGCGACGATCGCGACCTCCCCGATGCGGAGGATCCGGACTTCCACCGGCAGCGGCGCCGGATCGTGCGGCTGCTTCCATTGGGCGAGCAGCTCGGTGAAGCGGCGCAGGCGCGCGTGGCCCTGGTGGGTCTTCCACGGATCGCCTGTCTTTTGGATCTGGTCGAAGTGGGCCTTGGCCTCCGCCACCAGGCTCCGCATCTCGTCGATGTCCCGCTGGGTGTACGTGCGCCGCGGAACGTGGATCGTCTTGCCCGCGAACTTGATCGCGCCGTCTCGCGGGCCTTGCACGCGCCAGTGCTGCTTAGCTTGAAACGCGGTGGACTCGACAAAACCCTCGAATTTCGGTTCCCTCCTCACGGTCTCGGTCCCCAACGCGAGCGCGGCGGCCTGGTGGCCGAGAATCTGCCCGAGGCGCTGCGCGACGCGCGGGTCTCCGGTGAAGCCTTCCACCGGGCCCTGGTTTCCGGCGGCTCCCTGGAAAAAAAGACATTTCGCTCCGGGCAGCGCTTGCTCCACTACCCGGCGCATCGTGCCGATCCAGTCCGGCGAGATCAGCTTGTTCTCGTAGGCCAACACAGTGCCGTGGCACTGAAAGTTGACCAGGACGGCCAGCGGGTCTCCCTTGGCGTCGTCGATACGCGCGACGATGAGGTCGCGGTCTACGAAGCCGTCGGGGTTGCGCCCGACCGCCGGCGGGTTGCCGCCGGCGGCCCGGAAGCGGCGGTTGATGTTGATCGTGCCGGTGCCCTTGGCGCCGTAAATGTGCGCCGGCCGAAGCCTGGAGTTGGCCTCGACGATCGCTCCGGCGATCTTCTCTTTGAGGACGGCCTGATGAGCGTCGAAGACGCGCTGGTATTGGGCCACGTCGACACCCATCGGGACCCGGACAGGGCTCACTGACGGGCCGGCGTGCGTGTGCGACGCCGCCAGGCGGATGTGAGCGGGCGGAACGCCGATCCGCCGCGCCACAACCGGGATGATGTCCTCCAGGCCCTCGACGGCGATGATATCGATGTCCACGATGGCGAACTTCTGTTTACCGTCCGACACGACGAGCGCGGTGGCGGCCATGCCGGCGGGATCGATCCCCTCGGACTCCACATGCGTCTGTGATCCCCAGTTCAAGTGCGCGATGCCGGCGGGAGGCGTGATGTCCGAGCGCGCCACTCCGGCGAGCAGCCCGGAAGGAGGCGAGTCCTTGGGCCCATGCTCGACCACGTCGCCGCCGACGACCCCATTGAGCAAGAACAGGAACCCCAACAGCCGGACAGTCGAGTGCTTCGTCATGGTTGGTGATTATAAGACGCCGGCGGTGCGGTTGTTCGGTCGGGCGCTTGTTCGGTTGGGCGCTTGTTCGGTTGGATGGTTATGCGGTTGGGGGCGAGAAAACCTCGCGCAGCCGACGTGCGACGGTACGGTGTTCATTGCCCTGCATTGTCCACACGGCGATCGTGATCTGCCCGGCGCCGGTGTGCAGAACGGCGATCGGCGGCTCGCCCCCCCGCAGTTTCTTCACCACCTCCTGCGCGGCCAGGCCGCGGTCGGTCTCGTTCCAGGAAAGAGCCACATGGGGGACCTCGTTGGCGATACGCGGAACCTTGCGCTCCGCCTGAAGGCCCGGTACCCCGGCCACCGCCCGGATGATGTCGGCCACTCGCGAATCGAACACGCGTAGCTCGGCCTGGTGATCGATACGGAGGAAACGTTCCACCGCCGCCACCAGCCCGACAATCTCCTCCTTGCCGACCTTCATGCCGCGGCCGATGCCGCCATGCGGGCTGATCGCCGGAACCGCCGCTTCGATCAGGTCTTTCCGCCCCAGCAGCAGCCCGGTGGATTGGGGGCCGCGCAAGCCTTTACCGCCGGAGAAGGCCACCAGGTCGAAGCCCTCGGCGACGATACCGGAGAGCCGCTCCGGAGGCGGCACGTCGGCGGCGGCATCGTTGAACGCCGGGATTCCGCGAGCCCTGGCGATCTCGAGCCACTCCCGGCGGCCGATCCGCCCTTTGGCGTCCGCCAGGTTGAGGTAGAACATCATCGCCGTCCGCTCGCCGATGGCTCGTTCCAGTTCCTCGCGCGTTTCAACCTCGACGATCCTCGCGCCGGCCACGCGCATTTGCGGCTCGTAACCGGAGCGGTGGCTCTTCTGTTGGATGACTTCATTGGGCATGCTGGCGGTGTCCGGCAATTGCGCGTACCTGGCGCGGTCGCCCCGGGCCAGGCAGGCCGCCGTCGCTACGGTGATGGCCGAAGCCGCGCCGGCGGTCACCATCGCCGCCGGAACGCCCACCAGTTCGGCGATCCTCTCGCCGGCCTTCTTCTGCAACTCCGGCAGATCCACGAAGAACTTCGACGCCTCATCCATCGCCCGCACCACCTCCGGCGGCATGATCGAGCCGCCGAGGAGGGTGACCGTGCCCATCGCGTTGATGACCGGGCGAACACCTAAGCGGGTGTATACGCCGGCTTGCGACAATGTGGGTTCGACTTTCGCGGAGGCCAGGGCGGGCAGCGCCGCCGCCTGCAATACTATTCTTCGCGTGGGAGGCTTTCTCATGAGACCGATTATCACACTTGGCCTGGTCGTGGCGAGCATCCTGCCCGCACAACAGGCCTACGACCTCTTGCTCAAAGGAGGGCACGTCATCGACCCGAAGAACAAGATCGATGCGCGGATGGACGTCGCGATCGCCGGCCGGAAGATTGCGCGGGTTGCACCGGACATTCCGGCGGCGTCGGCCAAAAAGGTCGCCTACGTCAGCGGGCTGTACGTGACGCCCGGCCTGCTCGACATCCACGTCCACGTCTATGCAGGCACCGGGCTTGCCGCCATCACCGGCGATTCCAGCGTCTATCCGGACGGCTTCTCGTTCCGCACCGGCGTCACCACGATGGTGGACGCCGGATCCCCGGGCTGGCGGAACTTCGAGGATTTCCACCAGAGGATCATCGCCCGCGCGCAGACGCGGGTGCTCGCGCTGTTGAACATCAGCGGTGTCGGTATGGCGCCCAAAGGGGAGAACGATCCGGCGGACATCGACGCCGAAGCGGCGATCCAGATGGCCAGGAAATACCCGGAGGTCGTGGTTGGATTCAAAGTCGCGCACTATCCCAGACCCGACTGGCTGGATGTGGACAACGCGGTGAAAGCGGGCACCGCCACCGGGCTGCCGGTGATGGTGGACTTCGGCATCGTGGGTGGCGACCGGAACCTTGCCAAGCTTCTTCAGGAGAAGCTCAGGCCGGGCGATATTTACACGCACTGTTACTCGGGGCGCCGCGCGGAGTTGCTGCCGGACGGAAGCCTGAATCCGGTTATGGCGGCCGGACGGCGGCGCGGCGTCCTGTTCGACGTCGGCCATGGCGGCGGCAGCTTCTACTGGTTCGTCGCCGTTCCCGCATTTCGCAGTAAGTTCTATCCGGATACCGTCTCGACCGATCTGCACACCGGCAGCATGAACGCCGGTATGAAGGATCTCGCCAACGTGATGTCGAAGATGTTGAACCTGGGCGCGCCGCTCCCGGACGTGGTCCGCATGGCCACGTGGTCGGCGGCGCAGGCCATCAAGCGCCCCCAGTTAGGCCACCTGGATATAGGAGCAGAGGCGGATGTTAGCGTGCTGAAGGTGGAGTCAGGCCGCTTTGGGTTTCTTGACTCCGCCGGAGCATTGAATCCCGGAGCGCGGCGTATTGTCGCCGAAATGACCGTGCGGCGGGGTGACGTCGTCTGGGACCTGAACGGCCGCGCCGGAGCAGATTGGAAGACGTTCCCGTACAAGGAGGTGCTGAAGCTCCCGTAGTCCAAGTGACTGAACCGCGGAGTCGCAGAGAACGCAGAGTTGTCTTGGTTCTCGGCGAAGGGTGCGGTTAGATTCGCCACTGGGCGGCAGCCCAGCGGGTCCTCGACTACGGCTGCGCCGGCCTCCACCGCACCACGGGCTTGCGAGCCGCGGTGACCTCATCCACGCGGTTCGTGCGCGCGCAGTGCGGCGCCTTGGTGACGACGTCCGGCTGCTCTTCGGCCTCCCGCGCGATCGCCATCAGCGCCTCGATGAACAGATCCAGCTCGCGCTTGCCCTCGGTTTCGGTCGGCTCGATCATCAGCGCGCCGGGCACGATCAGCGGGAAGCTCACCGTATACGGGTGGAAGCCGTAATCGATAAGGCGCTTGGCGATGTCCATCGTGCGGACGCCGAGCTTGGCCTGCCGCGCGTCGCTGAAGACGCATTCGTGCATCGTCGGCTCGTCGTGCGGGAGCTCGTAGTACGGCTCCAGCTTTCGCCGGATGTAATTCGCGTTGAGCACCGCGTCCATCGTGGCTTTCAGGAGACCGTTCGAGCCGTGGGCCATGATGTAGGCCAGCGCCCGGACCAGCACGCCGAAGTTGCCGTAGAAGGCGCGGACGCGGCCAATGGATTGCGGGCGGTCGTAGTCGAACGTCCAGCGCTCGCCCGCGCGCTTCAGGCGCGGGACCGGCAGGAACGGCTCGAGGTGGCTCTTCACCGCCACCGGCCCGCTGCCCGGCCCGCCGCCGCCGTGCGGTGTGGAGAAGGTCTTGTGCAGGTTCAGGTGCATCACGTCGACGCCAAAATCTCCGGGCCGCGCGATGCCCACCAGCGCGTTCATATTGGCGCCGTCCATGTACAGCAGCGCGCCGCGGTCGTGGAGCAGATCCGCCACCCGGGTGATCTCCTCCTCGAACACGCCGAGCGTGTTCGGGTTGGTGACCATCAGCGCGGCTACGTCCTCGTTCACCACGCGGTCGAGCACCGCCAGGTCCATCATGCCGCGCTCGTTGGATTTCACGTTCTCGACACTGTAGCCGGCGATCACGGCGGTGGCGGGGTTGGTGCCGTGCGCCGAGTCCGGAATGAGGATCTTCTTGCGCGGGTTCCCTCGGGCTTCGAGCAGGCCGCGGCACAGCAGGATGCCGGTCAGCTCCCCGTGCGCGCCGGCGGCGGGCTGAAGCGTGACCGCGTCCATGCCGGTGATCTCGGCCAGCGCCGCCTCCAGCGCGCCCATGATTTCCAGCGCCCCTTGCGACACCGGCTCGGGCTGGTACGGGTGCGCCCAGGCGAGCCCTTCCACCCGCGCCACGACCTCGTTGATCCGCGGGTTGTACTTCATCGTGCACGAGCCCAGCGGATACATCCCGTGGTCGATCGAGTAGTTCCACGTGGACAAGCGGGTGAAGTGCCGGATTGCCTCCAGTTCGCTGACTTCGGGGAAATCCTCGATCTCCGCCCGGACATTCTCCTCCCCCAGCGCCTGCTTGGGATCGACGGCCGGAACGTCGAGGGCGGGAAGCTGGTAGCCGCGCTTGCCGGGCGAACTGATCTCGAACAGCAGCGGCTCATTCTGCGTGATGTGCGGCCGGGCTTTGCGCTTCATCGGGTCAGGGCCTCCGCGAGCTTGTCCATTTGCTCGCGCGTGTGCATCTCTGTCGCGCAGAGCAGCATGCACCCGGCCAGCTCCGGATAAAACCGCTTCAAGGGCAGGCCGCCGATGATTCCCTCCTTCAGCAGGTCCTCGTTGCGTACTTCCGGCGGCCCGCCGGTGGCCGAGGCCACGAATTCGTTGAAGAACGGCCCGCTGAACTTAAGCGGGACTTTCGACGCCAGGTAATGCGCCTTGGCCAGATTCTGCCCGGCCAGCTCGCGCAGCCCCTCCTTGCCGTACACGGTCATGAAGACCGTCGCCATCAGCGCGATGAGCGCCTGGTTGGTGCAGATATTCGACGTCGCCTTCTCGCGCCGGATGTGCTGCTCGCGCGTCGCCAGCGTCAGGCAGAAGGCGCGGTTGCCCCGGAGGTCCTTCGTCTCGCCGGCGAGCCTGCCGGGAAGCTGGCGGATGAACTTCTCTTTGGCGGCGATGACGCCGGCGAACGGGCCGCCGTAGCTCGGCGAGATGGCGAAGGACTGCAATTCGCCGGCGACGATGTCGGCGTCGCGCGGCGGCTCGAGGAGGCCGAGCGACACGGCCTCGGTGAACACGTGCACCAGCAGCGCGCCCCGGCGGTGGGCGATCTCCGCCGCCGCCTTGATTCTCTCGACGACGCCGAAGAAATTCGGAGACTGGACGATGACGGCGGCGGTCCGGTCGTCGACTTTCGATTCGAGGGCGGCCAGATCGAGCGAGCCGGATTCGGCGTCGTAGCCCGCCTCTTCGACCGGTAGCCCCTGGTTCCGGCAATAGGTCCCGAGGACTTCGCGGTACTCGGGGTGCACAGTGCGAGCGACGACGAAGCGGTCGCGCCCGGTGGCGCGCGCCGCCATCATCGCCGCCTCGGGAACGGCGGTCGAGCCGTCGTACATCGAGGCGTTCGCTACGTCCATGCCCGTGAGCTGGCAGATCATCGTCTGAAATTCGAAGATCGCGGTCAGCGTGCCCTGCGAGATCTCGGCCTGATAAGGCGTGTACGAGGTGAGAAACTCGCCGCGGGACACCACCGCGTCCACTAGCACCGGCCGGTAGTGCGGATACACGCCGGCGCCGAGGAAACTGGCGTATCCGTTGGCGTTACGGGCGCCCTGTGCGCGGAACCAGTCCAGAATCTCGTACTCGGACTTGCCTTCCGGCAGGTGCAGCGGTCTCTTCAGCCGCAGTTCCGGCGGCACCCGGGAGAACAACTCTTCGATGGATTCGACGCCGCAGGCCGCCAGCATCTCGCGGCGTTCCGAATCGGACTTCGGAAGGTAACGCAATCTACTCTGCCATCCCGCTTGAGAATTGGCGGCATCCAGGCATCGAACAGAACCTATTGAGCCGCCGATGAACGCCGATAAACGCCGATGAAAACCGGATCCGATGCAATCGGCGTCCGTCGGCGGCTACATGAACTTGTGTTGACCAGAACATTACGTTTCTGCTCCTATATAAGCTTCATAATCGGCGGCCTTCAGCAATTGCTTTGTTTCCTCCGGCGCGCTGAGGCGGAGCTTCACCAGCCAGGCTTCGCCGTGCGGCTCCGCATTCAACTTCTCCGGGGCTGTGGCCAGCGTCTCGTTGACTTGAAGCACCTCGCCGGAGACCGGTGAATAGATGTCGGAAACCGCCTTCACCGACTCGACCGACCCCAGCGACTTGCCCTGCTCGACGACGGTTCCGGGCTTGGGAAGATCGACATAGACGATATCGCCGAGTTCCTTCTGCGCGTGAAACGTGATGCCGATGGTGCCGGTGTCGCCGTCGAGAAGGATCCACTCGTGTTCTTTCGTGTAGAGGTAGTTGTCCGGATACATGCCTATTTCGCCCGCCTGTAGAAAGGTGTGGGAACGGTTTCCGCATCGACAGGCTGCCCGCGGACGACGATTTGGATCGCGCGTCCGATAGTCGCCAATCCAGGCGGAAGATAACATAATCCGATGTTCGTGTTGAGGGTGGGGGAAGGCCCGCCGCTGGTCACCCAGCCGGCGGGCGCGCCGTCCACCAGCACGTCATAGCCGTCGCGGGCGATGCCGCGCCCGCGCATCGCGAAGCCCGCGAGCTTCCGGCGGAGACCCTGTTGCCGCTGGCGCTCGAGCGCCGTCCGTCCCAGGAAGTCGCCCTTGTCCATCTTGACGATCCAGGCCAGGTCCGCTTCCCAGGGAGTGGTGGAGGCGTCAATCTCGTGGCCGTAGAGCGCCATTTTCGCTTCGAGCCGGAGCGTGTTCCTGGCGCCCAGACCGCACGGCTTGATTCCGAACTCCTGGCCGGCGTCGAGGACACGGTCCCAGGTTTGCGCCGCCGCCTCCGGCGCCACGTAGACCTCGAAGCCATCCTCGCCGGTGTAGCCGGTCCGGGCGATACGGGCCGGAACGCCGGAAACCTCGCCGTCCACGAACTGGTAGTAGAGGATCGCGCCGAGGTTCACCAAGGTGAGCGGCTGAAGGGTCTGCACAGCCCTTGGCCCCTGGATCGCGAGCTGGGCGTACCTGTCCGAGGCCAACTCGACGTTCGCCTTCCAGCGATTGGCCGCACGGATGTGCTCGAAGTCCTTCTCCTGGTTGGAGGCGTTCACGCAGAGGAAATAATGATCGTCCGCGACCTTGTGGACCAGGATGTCATCGACGAATCCACCGTGCTCGTACAGCAGACCGGAGTACTGCACCTGGCCCGCCTGTAGCTTTCCGGCGTCGTTGGTCGTAACAAAGTTGACGGCCTGGAGCGCGCCCGGGCCTCGGATTTCGATCTCGCCCATGTGGCTGACGTCGAACACTCCGACAGCGCGGCGGACGGCGTGGTGCTCCTCGATGATCCCCGAGTACTGCACGGGCATGTCCCAGCCGCCGAAGTCCACCATCCTGGCGCCCATGCGGCGGTGAATGGAGTTCAAGGGGGTTCGCTTTAGAGTGGCGGGCAGAGGCACGAAATTGCCAATCTACCAAGGGCTTGAAGGGAGTGTCAAATAAGACACCCACCTCCTGGTTGTGGTTAGCAGTCACCCCGCCGGGATGCTCTTGACAGGCCGGGGGTGCGGGGGTACATTTGGGGCAGAAGGCCCTCGAGGAGGGTTGGCGTGATGCTTGACCTGAGCAAGCGGCACCGGCCCGATATGGAAGAGCGCAAGGTGATCTTTCTGGAGTTTGTCGCGGCCTCCGCGATCTTCTCGATCGTCGCCCTGGTGTTGTACATGGTGTTCACGTACAAGCCGGGCTGAGGGCGGCGTAGCCCATGTACCGAGCTTTCACCGTCAGAAGGTGTGATGGAATTCCAGCCGCCGATAAACGCCGATGGACGCCGATGAATTGTGGTCCTATCTGCGTTTATCGGCGTCCTGCAAACGTGCTGCCTCGGCGTTAGTCTCATAGGTACTTGT
>CAZACK010000017.1:27110-64977 GCA_964483455.1 uncultured Solibacteraceae bacterium | reverse complement strand
TCACCCCGCTGAAGGACCGGATCGGAAGCGAGATTCGCACGCACTACCCGCTGACCCTGCCGGAGGGCATGGAGATCACGCGGCAGGAGGCGTGGATCGAGCGGCCGGCGCCGGTGAAGGTGAAGATCCCCGCCTACATCGGCGAGACAGTGGAGCAACTGGCATTCCTGGCCCGTGAGGACAAGCGGATCGACAAGCGGTCCGGTGTTTCCCAGCGGCTGCCGATTTCGGCGCTGGAGAACGTGGTGTCGAACGCCGAGAGCCGGGCGCTGCGGACGGGCGAGAAGACCGCCGTCCCGCGCGTGCTCGACATCTACGCGGCCCTGCCTTCCATCACCGGCAAGCTGGAGCTGGAGTACGAGGGCGAGCTGAAGGGTGGCGAGGCGGTGGCGCGCGAACTCGTGCGCGCCAGCGTCGGCCGCGTTTACAGCCGGCTGCTCGACGGGGTGAACGTTGCCGCCATCGTGCAGTGGTTCGAGCTGGGCGGGTCCCTGAAACTCGACGCCTTGCTCGACTCGGCCGCCATGGTGCGCCAGATGGCATCCATTCAGGGCTTGCTGGAGAAGGTGAAGCAACTCGGTGTGAGGCCCGGCGCGGCAGAGGCGGAGGTCGCCTCGGCCGCCGAGTTTATCCTCGAGGGACTGTATGCGCTGCGCCGGATCAGCCGCTCGGAAGAGCACGGATTTATCGCCGAGGAGAAGATACGCGAGCCGGTCGTCTCGGAGGAGGGGAGGCGGGCTGGACAAAGACGTCAGTTTAACTGACGACGGTTGGGCGGTAATTCGGTTGTTTGGTTGTTCGGTTGTTCGGTTATTCGGTTATTCGGTTGGGCGGTTGGTTGATCGGTTGGGGGGGGCGGATGCGCTGGGTTAAGTATTCGCGATACACCGGCGAGGATTTCGGGATCGGCGCCGAGGACCTCCTGCGCGCCCTCTCCGACTACTTCCTTCAAAGCGGCTTTCAGCGGCAGTACATGGCCTTCGGCGAATGGAACGACCAGACGCTCGAGGATTTGAAAGAAGCCATCCGGCAGGCGCTCGAACAAGGAGACCTGTTCAGCGACGAGCAGCTCGAGCAGATGATGCGACAGCTTGAGGCGATGACGCCCGAGCAGATGGACCAGCTTCTCGAGCGGCTGGCGCAGAAGCTGATCGAGGAGGGCTACATCCGCGTTGAGGAGCAGCCCGAGGCCCGGCGGCGCGGGCGGCCGGAACAGGGCGGCGCGCAGCAGCGAATCAAGTTCGAGGTCACCGACAAGTCCCTCGACTTCCTCGGCTACAAGACGCTCAAGGAACTGCTGGCGTCGCTCGGCAAGTCGAGCTTCGGCGCCCACGACACCCGCGAGCTGGCCACCGGCGTGGAAGCCAGCGGCGCGCCGAAACCGTACGAGTTCGGCGACACAATGAACCTCGACATCAGCGCCACGTTGTTTTCAGCCATCCGCCGCGAAGGCGTCAAGGCGCCGCTCGACCTGGACTACCCGGACCTGCACGTGCACCAGTCCGAGTACCAGAGCTCGTGCGCGACGGTGCTAATGCTCGATTGCAGCCACAGCATGATCCTTTACGGCGAGGACCGCTTCACGCCGGCCAAGAAGGTGGCGCTCGCGCTGGCCCACCTGATCCGCACCCAGTACCCCGGCGACAGCCTGCGCTGCGTGCTGTTCCATGACTCGGCCGAGGAGCTGCGGCTGGGCGAGCTGGCGCGGGTCCAGGTCGGGCCGTACTACACCAACACCCGCGACGGGCTGATCCTGGCGCAGCGGCTGCTTCAGCAGGAAAGCAAGGACATGAAGCAGATCATCATGATCACCGACGGCAAGCCGTCGGCGCTGACGCTCGACGACGGGCGGATGTACCGCAACGCCTTCGGGCTGGACCCGCTGGTGATCAGCCGCACGCTGGAGGAAGTGAGCCGCTGCAAGCGGCAGGGCATCCTCATCAACACCTTCATGCTGGCCAGCGACTTCGGCCTGGTGAGCTTCGTGAAGAAGATCACCGAGATGTGCCGCGGCAAAGCGTACTTCACCACGCCGTACACTTTGGGGCAGTACCTGCTGATGGACTACATGAACCGGAAGACGCGGACGGTTCATTGAGGCGGCGTCGGCCCATGGGGCGCGCCACAAGAAAACCTTGACAAGGGAACCTCCCCGGCATTATGATGAATCTGATGATTCAGTTTAATCAGAAAAAAAAGACAAAGCAGAAAGGCGCCGGGGACTGCTGCTCCGCCTGCCGGGTGGAATCGCTCATCGCCGTCGACGAGCGCGGCCAGATGGTGCTGCCCAAGGATATCCGCGACAAAGCCGGCATCCGGCCGGGCGACAAGCTGGCGCTGGTGAGCTGGGAAAAGGACGGCCGGGTCTGCTGCCTGTCGCTGATGAAGGTCGAGGAACTGACCGGGCTCGTGAAAGACCGCCTGGGGCCGGTGCTTCAAGAGATTCTGCAAGCGTGAGGTGACAACCAATGGAAACGTCGGAAATCAAGACTGTCGTTCGGGAACGCTACGCCGGCTTCGCCGAGCAGGGCACGTCGTGCTGCGGGGGTGCGGGAGCTTGCGGCCCGACCAGCATCGAGATTGGATACAGCGCCGAGGAACTGCAATCGGCGCCGGAAGGCGCGGATCTGGGGCTGGGCTGCGGCAACCCGGTCGCGCTCGCCTCGCTCCGGGAAGGCGAGACGGTGCTCGACCTGGGATCCGGCCCCGGGCTGGACTGCTTCCTGGCCGCGCGGCGGGTCGGGCCGTCCGGCCGCGTGATCGGCGTGGACATGACCCCGCAGATGCTCGACCGGGCGCGGCAAAACCTGCGCAGGACCGGACTTGCCAACGTCGAGTTCCGCCTCGGCGAGATCGAGCACCTGCCGGTGGCCGACTCGTCGGTGGACGTGGTCATCTCCAACTGTGTCATCAACCTCGCCCCGGACAAGCCGCGCGTGTTCGCCGAGGCCTTTCGGGCGCTGCGGCCGGGCGGGCGCCTGATGGTGTCCGACATCGTTCTGACGAAGGAACTGCCGCCCGCCGTCAAGGACTCGGTGCTGGCCTACGTGGGATGCGTCGCCGGAGCATCCTTGAAGGATGATTACCTGGCGGCGATCCGCGGCGCCGGCTTTGAGGACGTCTCGGTGGCGGAGGAAACGAGCTATCCGGCTGACGCCACTGGCCAATTTGAGGAAGTCGCGGGCACGGTGAGGAGTATTCGGGTGAAAGGCGTCAAGCCGGCCGCCTGGGCCGCCTGAAGCCTGTGCTGGACGGACAAGTTCACTCTACGCGGCGGGTGAAGAGAGGGGAAGTGCGGTAGTCCTTGCCGGAGGCCGCTGGCAGCGCGTGCACCGGCAGCGCCGCGGCTGGAACTTCCAGCGGCTTCCGGTCGAGCAGGAAGTCGGCGAACAGCCAGAAGCCGATCTCTCCGGAGTCGGCCGGAGCGACCTCAAACTCGATTCTGCTCTGCGCCGACGGTACTGGCGCGATGGCCACCGTCCAGCGCCCCTCGCCATAGCCGAGCCCCTGCTCGGTGGACGCGGGGCTGACGAGGGTAAGGCCGGCCTCCGACCCGTCGACGCGCAGCCGGACCGCCGCCTTCTCGCCGGATTCCTCCGGCCGCCACCGCATCACGAGCCGCAGGTTCCGCGCGTTCGCAGGCGCTCGTAGCTGAAACGAGCCGTGCGCGCCAGCGAATTCGAGTGATTCGACGCGAACCTGCCCGGACCGCGCCGAGGCAGCGTCATAGACCGCCCGATCGCTCCCCAGCCGCACGCCGGCGGGCATCTCCTGAAGATGGGGGCTTTCGGGCAGCAGTTCCACGACGAGCACCTGCTGGCCCTGGACGTCCAGGCGAACCGAGTCGCCGTAGCCGAACGAGCCGGGCAGCCATTCGACGTAGGGATAGACGACGCGCGCGCGGAACCGCTGCCCGGTGGGGTCAAGCCCGGCCTCGGGGTTCAGCACGAGCCCGTGGGAGCGAGGCTCGATCGTCGGATTCCGCAGGGTCACGATTCCCCGGTCCCGGCTGAAATGCGCATAGCCGTAGACTTCCCCGCGCGCGGGATCGCCACCGATGAACCGCGTGTCGGCCAGCAGAACGTCCTGGTTCGCCTTCGCCCAGGCGGCAATCAGGCCTAGCGAACGCCATTCCTCGTCCGTCAGGATCGCCGGCGAGACATACAGCTCGGTGAACATGCTGCCGCGGCTGTAATTCATGATGGCGTTGCGCGTCCAGCTTTCGAGGTCCTCCTTGAGCGCGCCCTCGGCCCCGAGCGTTCCCTTGATGATGCCGATCGTCATGATCGACGACTGCGGGAACTGGTACTCGTGGCGGCGGAAATCGTCGTACAGCACCTTGTCCCGATATGTGATCGCCTTCTCCCTCCCGCCGGCGGCGGGAACTTCGTTCAGGAAACCGTAATCGTGACCTCCCATGAACACTACGTCGGCGTATTTCAGCCACCACGGGCTGAGCCAGTTGCCGGTGGTGATGTTCAGGAATACATCCGGGTTCGCCTCGCGCGCAGACTTCAGGATGTCCAGGAACGCCCGCAGGTGGGCTTCGCGGGAGTAAATGCCGGGCAGGTGGCCGTGTCCCGCGGCGTTGCAGCCATAAGGCACGCCGTCGAATTTCAGGTGATTGACGCCGTACTTACTAATCATCTCCAGGACGACCTGTTTGAACCTCTCTCGATACTTAGTTCCGGCCAGACAACAATACTGGCCGTTAGCACTGATCTCATACCCCAGTCTCGCCGCCGCCGCGAGACGGGCGGTCCGCGTCGAGCCATAACCTCCGACCGGGCCGAACCACAGCCCGAGCCGCGTTCCGTGGCTCTCCAGGAAGCGGCGGAAGCCGGAGAAGCCGCCCTGGAACCTGCGCGGGTGAATCCCCCAGACGCTCTCGATCTCGTCCCAGCCGTCGTCCAGGACGAACGAGTCGAGGCGAATGTCGAACGGATCGAGCAGCCGGGCTTTCAGGGTCTTCATCCGCTCCATGCTGTTTTCGGCGGTGAGCGAGTCGCCCTGCATGTCGTACCAGGTGTTGAACACCGTCACCGGGCGCACTTTGCCGGAGCGGATGCGCGAAACATAATCCAGGAACGTACGGCTCACGGCGCCGTCCGGGGACACTCCGGTCACCGCGGGTTCGCTTGCCAGCCAGTCCTTGCCGGTCGTCTCGCCTGAGTAGTAATCGCAGCGCACACCGCCGCCTTCCGCGAGGTTCTGCGACGCGGGGTATTCGACTCCGAAGAAGAGGTTGCCCGCGTAAACCGGCTGGCCGAAGCCCCCGAGGCGCGGCGCCGCGCCTTGCAGGCGAAAGCTTTCCACTGCAACCTTGTCAAGAAACACCCTGCTGTTGCCCGGCGACCGGATTTCCAGGTGTTTTCGCAGGAACGGAACACCCGCGGCCAGTTCGAACACGACGCGCACCTCCACGCCGTAGCGGCGGTTTTCGAGCAGGAAGGTCAGCCGCTGATCGCCGCCGGATGGCGTCCGGTGCTCGATGTCCTGCACCTCGAAATCGGCGGCCGTCAGCCGGACGGGATTCTCCGTGCCGTGCTCGTATTGCAGGCGCTCCCAGACGATGTGCAGCTCGAATTCCTCGGAGTCCATCGCGTAGTAGCGCTGGTCGAGCTTGTTCAGCAGACCGGTGCTTTCCAACACCCCGTTCCGCACTTCGAAGGTCCGCTCCAGAAAGCGGTTGCCGATGCGCGCCTGGCGCGGCGCCTCGGCCGGCATCGCGACGGCGGCAAGCACAAGGATCGGAATCGAGATTGTCATCCCGCGTCTCTTCTCATGTCGCGCTCAGCGGACGGCGCGCAAGCGGTAATCCGCGATCGCAGGCATGTGGACGAGCGTGCACATCTCGAACAGCCGCGACCGGGCCCGCATGCCGATGCGCTCGGTGAGGTAGTAGCGGGCGGCGAGGTCGCCCGCGAGGCCGGCGGGCTTGGGCGGGTCGCCGGCGGCCTCGTCGAGCAGGTTGGTGGTGGCGATCAGCGGCTTGCGGTGGTTCGCGCGCCAGGTGATGATCGAGGTGACGATGTCCTCCACCCAGTCAGTGACGCGGTGGGCGCCGAGGTCGTCGAGCAACAAGATTTCGGCGTCGAGGGCCGACCGGTACGCCTCGCGATCGGAGGCGCCCGAGGAGGGATCGTAGCTCGACCGGATGCGGTCGAGCAGATTCTGGTAATCGAAGAACAGGCCCTCGAAGCCCCGGGCGATGAGCAAGCGCAGCGCGGCCACTGCAAGGTGCGTCTTGCCGGTGCCGGTGTCGCCGATGAACAGGAGACCGGGCCGGTCTTCGCGCGGGTATTCGCGAACGTAACTCTTCACAGTGAGCAGGATGCGCCCGAGCGCAAAGCTGGCCGCCGGATCCCCCTGGGGGAGGAGAAAATCCTCAAGCGACTTGTTCCGGTAAAGCGGCGGAATGCCGGCGCTCTCCTCGAGGCGCGCCGCCCGGCCTTCGAGGGTGCAGTCACAGCGTTCGGCGCCGGACATCGCGTCGTGCTCGTAGATCACCCACCCGGAACCTCCACACTTTGGGCACGGCGTTTCGCTCATGGCGTTCCCATTATCTTAGCTTCGGGCCGGCGAAAGCGCCTGCCCCGCCAGGAAGATGTTTTCCGGGCCGCCCGGGGGTCGTTGACGGCCGGCCAGGTCTTCGAAGAAACTGAGTTCGTTGCGGAGCCGGCGATGGGGCCGTCCTCAGCCGGGCAGAAGCGAGGTGACGATCGTGACGACTTCGGGCAGAAGGGATTTTCTCAGACAGATCGCGGCTGCGGGCGTGGCGGTCGCGCCGGGATGGTGCAGAGCCCACGGCGCCGCGGCCGCCCGCGCGACGGCGGACACCACGCGGGCGCGCGCGGAGATCGACCGGCGCCTGTTCGGGTCGTTCCTCGAGCACCTGGGCCGGGCCGTGTACGAAGGGGTCTACGAGCCGGGCTCCCGGCTGGCCGACTCGAACGGATACCGCAAGGATGTGCTCGAGGAGATGCGGACGCTCGGCGTGCCCATCATGCGGTACCCGGGCGGCAACTTCGTGTCCGGGTACAACTGGCTCGACGGCGTAGGGCCGCAGGACAAGCGCCCGCGGGTGCTGGAGCGGGCCTGGAACTCGACCGAGACCAACCAGTTCGGCACAAACGAATTCCTGGCCTGGTGCAAGCTCGCGGGCTGCGAGCCGCTGCTGGCGGTGAACCTCGGCAGCGGGACGGCGGAGATGGCGGCCGCGCTGGCGGAGTACTGCCTGGTGGACAAGGGGACGAAATACAGCGACCTGCGGCGTTCCCACGGCGTCGAATCGCCCTACGAAGTGAAGTACTGGTGCCTCGGCAACGAAATGGATGGTCCGTGGCAGATCGGTCACATGACCGCTCGCGAATACGGGCGCAAGGCGGCGGACGCCGCGCGGCAGATGCGGGTCATCGATCCGTCGCTGAAACTGATCGCGTGCGGCTCCAGCGGCCCGTTCATGCCCACCTACCTTACCTGGGACCGGGAGGCGCTCGAGGAGTGCTACAACGAGGTGGACGCCATCTCGCTCCATCGCTACTTCAACAACACCACCGAAACCGACGGCGATCCGGCGCGGTACCTAGCGCTGAACCTAAGCCTGGAACGGCAGATCGAAGAAGTGGCGGCCACCTGCGACTACGTGCAGGGTCTGAATAATTCCCGCAAGCGGCTCTGGCTTTCCTTCGACGAGTGGAATGTGTGGTACCGCGCGCGAGTTTACGACGGCAAGCGAGCGGCGGCTCCGCACCTGCTGGAGGAGGTTTACAACCTGGAGGATGCCTTGCTGGTCGGCGGCTTGCTCAATTCGCTGATCCGGCACGCCGGACGCGTGCGGGTGGCGTGCCTGGCGCAGATTGTCAACGTGATCGCGCCGCTTTTGACCAACCAGACGCAGGTTCTGCGCCAGTCGATCTACTATCCGTACGCCTGGGCGCTGAAGCACGCGCGCGGGCTCGTGCTGGACCTGTTGTTCGAATCGGAAACATACGAAGTTCCTCAGTTTGGAGCAGTCCCTTATGTGGATGTCGTGGCCTCGTTCGATCCCGGAACAGGGCGCCGCTGCGTCCTGGCGCTGAACCGGGATTTAAAGGGCGACCGCGAGTTGACGGTCCACTGGCAGGACAGCGGGCCGTCGCGGGCGGTAACCTGCGAGACGCTCACCGGTTCGGACCTGAAGGCCGCCAACAGCTTCGATCAACCCCGGCGTGTTGTGCCGCAGCCTCTCGAACCACCAGCGCCGGGATCGAAGATGACGTTGAAGCTGCCGCCGCGCTCGTACACAGTGGCGGTGATGGCGTCATAGGGGGACTGGGGTCGATTGCGGGAATCAGCGATCTCTGCGAGAATCGCCGCGCCGCATGATACAGTAATAGAAGAACCGGAGGTATTTCAAATTGACAGATATCGGAACTGATCTTTATCCACCGTCGGGAAGATCGAAGATAGTTTTACCCGTCTTGATCGGCGCGGTGGTTGCGCTGGCCATCTTCGCCGTCTACTTGTTCGTGCAGGTGGACCGGACAAAGACCGATGTTGCCAAGCTGCGTGAGTCGTTGATGACCGAGATCTCCAACATGCGGGACGCCTCGACCGTCACCACCGAGGCCCAGCGGAAACACCTGGATACGCTTCGGGACCAGCTCGAGGCGGCGCGCAAGACCGCGGCCCTGGCGGCCGGTCAGGCGAAGACGGAAGCGCTGCGGCACGCCGAGGAACTGGCCAAGCGGCTCGAGGAAGAACAGCAAAAGCAGAAGCAGATGGTGGCGACCGAGTTGAGCGAGGTCAAGGAAGCGGCCAGCAGCGCAAACACGAAGATCGCCAGCGTCTCCAGCGACGTCAACACCGTGCGGAGCGAGGTAGCCTCGACGAAATCGGAGCTCGACCGGACCATTGCGGCGCTCAAGTCCGTTCAGGGCGACCTGGGCGTGCAAAGCGGGCTGATCGCCACCAACGCCAAGGAACTGGCGGCGCTCCGGTCGCTCGGTGAAAGGAACTACTTCGAGTTCGACCTCACCAAGAGCAAAGAGATGCGGAAGATCGGCGACGTGACCATGCGGCTGAAGAAGGCCGACGTGAAACGCAACCGCTACACCATCGAGCTTGTGGCCGATGACAAGCTGGTGGAGAAGAAAGACCGCTCGGTGAACGAGCCGGTCCAGTTTTACGTGGCCAGGGCGAGGCTGCCCTACGAAGTGGTGGTCAATGAAGTGAGGAAGGACCAGATCGTCGGTTACCTCGCGACTCCGAAAGTGCAGGTCGGGCGGACTCAGTAGGCATGACCGCAGCCCGCCGCGTGTAGAAAGTTCCCGCCAGGCGCAGACTTTACACCGCCCGCCCCGGATATGGGGTGGGCTTTTTTCTTTGTTTTCTTGAACTTACCGTGCCTTGACGATTGGCACCGAAGTTGCCCTCTTGGGGTCGAGCGAGGGAAACACACATGAACGAAATGGCAGCAACCACAAGCCGGCCAGGCAGAAGCAGCGTGACGCTGGCCGTGCTATTCGGCCTGGTGCTGGCGTTGGCGGTCGCCAGCGGCTTCCTCTTCTTTCAGCTCGACGGGCTGAAACAGGAGATGGCCAAGACTAAAGACACCGTCCTGTTCGAAATTGCCAAGGACCGCCAGATTTCCGCGGCCGCGGCTACTTCCGGCAGGCAGAACCTGGAAGCTCTCCGGGCGGAGCTGGAAGCGGCGCGGGCGCAGGCGGCCAGCGCGGCGGGCAGAGCGCGCAAAGAAGCCGCAAAGCATGCCACTATGCTTGCGGAGAAGCTGGCGGATGAGCAGAGAAGACAGCAGGAGCTGCTGGCCGGTGAGCTGAACCTTGTGAAGGAAGCCACGGGAACGGCCAACCAGAAGATCAGCGACGTCTCCACCGATGTGACCAGCGTCAAGAATGACGTTGCCACGACGAAGACGGAGCTGGAGAAGACGATTTCCGAACTGAAGAGCATGCAGGGCGACCTCGGAGTCCAGAGCGGCTTGATCGCCACCAACTCGAAGGAGCTGGCGGCCCTGCGCGCGATCGGCGAACGCAACTACTTCGAGTTTGAGATCTCCAAGACGAAGAGGTTCCAGCGCGTCGGCGATGTGTCTCTGCTGCTGAAGAAATCCGACCCGAAGCGAAATCGGTACACGGTGGAGGTTCTCGCCGACGATAAGAAGGTTGAGAAGAAAGACAAGACGGCCAACGAGCCGGTCCAGTTCTATGTGGGCCATGGCAGGCAGCCGTACGAGATCGTGGTCAATGAAGTGAAGAAGGACCGGATTCTCGGCTACCTGGCGACGCCGAAAGTGATGCAGTCGCGGAGGAGCTAGCTAGCCCAGCGCCCTCGCCGCGTTCAGCCGGACGGGACGCGAGTCAAGAATGGCAGAGGCGGCGAGGGACACGCGGGCGAAGTCTCCTCCCGCGAGTAGCGGGCGCAGGCTGAGGAGGTAAAAGAGGAGAACCGCGCTCGTTCCTCAAACACGAGGGGAAGGCCGGAGGCGCAAACGCCTCCGGCCTTTGTGATTGGAGCCGGCTCCTTGGCTCAGTGGATCTTGCCGCCCGGCGGGACCACCCACAGGTAGACGCGCCGGCCCTCGGCCAGGATCTCCTTTTCCGCCTTCCAGTCGCCCATGTCGAAGCTCTGGGACACCACGCGGGAACCCGGCTTCAGTTGCGAGAGGAGCTTCGGCCGCAGCTTCATGTTGGCGCTGGTCAGCAGGTACAGGGTGACCACCGTCGCCTCACTGACGTCGGCCTCGTACATGTCCTTCTGGACGAACTTCACCCGGTCGGTCACGCCCGCCTTCCGGGCGTTCTCCTCCGCTTCCTTGATCCGCTCGGGGTTGAGATCGATGCCGACGGCACGGGCGCCGAATTTCTCCGCCGCCATGACCACGATGCGCCCGTCGCCGCAGCCGAGGTCGTACACCACGTCCCCTCTTTTCACGCCGGCCAGCTTGAGCATGGCTTCCACCACTTCCGGCGGTGTCGGGACGTAGGGAACGCTGACCGGGTAGTCGTCGTATTGGGCCGCGAGGGGCAGGCCCACCAAGGCGAGGCAAAAAGCGGCTGGGAATGAGCGGCGAGTCATCAACGAGAACCTCCTATGGAGGCTATGATACCCCTACTTCGCGATCACGTGCGCAAATCGGAGCGCTTCGCACACCGCCCGGGCCATGTCGACGGTGGAGGCGGCGCCGCCCATGTCGTAGGTGCGCACCCGGCCCCGGACGATCACCTCGGCGACCGCCTGCTCGATCGCGATCGCCTGCCGCCACTCGCCGAGCCATTCGAGCATCATCTTCGCCGCCAGAATCGTGGCCAGCGGGTTGACCTTGTTCTGACCGGCGTACTTCGGCGCCGAGCCGTGCGTCGGCTCGAAGACGGCGTACTTCTCCCCGATATTGCCGCTGTAACCGAATCCCATCCCGCCGACGAGCTGCGCGCAGAGGTCGGAGAGGATGTCGCCGAACAGGTTCGTGGTGACGATGACATCGTAGTTCCGCGGGTTCTTCAGCAGCCACATGCAGATGGCATCCACATTGGCGGTGTCGAACTCGATGGCCGGGTAGCGGGCAGCCACCTCCTGGGCCGCCTCCAGGAACACGCCGCAGGTGGCGCGCAGCACGTTGGCCTTGTGTACCGCCGTGACCCTGCGGCGGCCGTTGCGGACGGCGTATTCGAACGCCGCCTCGACGATGCGGCGTGAGCCCAGCCGGGTGACGCTGCGGATCGAGATTGCGGCGTCTCGTGGAATGCGCGCCATCGCCGGCTCATCGCAAAACTTCTCCGGCACACGCGGAAACTCGACGCCGATGTACATCCCTTCGGTGTTCTCCCGGAAGACCACCAGGTCGATGCCGTCGCGGTAATTGAGCGGGTTGCCGGGGAACGCCTTGCACGGACGGAGGCAGATGTACAAGTCGAGCAACTGGCGCATGCGGACGATCGGGCTGCGGTAGGCCAGGCCCTTGCCCTGAAGCTCGGGCGCCAGCTCGCGCTGCGCTTCCGGCCCCGGCTTCGACGTGATGGCGCCGAAGAAGGCGCAGTCGGTCGACCTCAGCAGTTCCACCGTGCGCGCCGGCAAGGCATCCCCTTCCTTGCACCAGAACTCCCAGCCGATGTCTCCGTGGATGTACTCGGCGGGGAACTCGACGGCGTCCAGGACCATTCGGGCTGCCTCGCAGCACTCGATTCCGATACCGTCTCCGGGGAGCCAGGCGATTCTGTACTTGTGCATAAGAACTCCCGCCTCAGGCGGCGTACTTCCTCTTCAGGTAGGGGACGAGGCCACCGGCCTGGAGCAACTCGACGGCCCGTGGGTCGAGGGGCGCAGCCGGGATGGTTGTGCCCCGGGTCAAATTGGTGATTGAGCCGGCGGCCAGGTCGATTTCCAGCTCGTCGCCTTCGCCGATGGCCGCGGGCGCGCCCGGCGACACAACCGCCGGGAGTCCCAGATTGATCGAGTTCCGGAAGAAGATCCGCGCGAAGGACACCGCGATCACGGCCCCGGCGCCGGCGAACTTGACCGCCGCGGTGGCCTGCTCGCGGCTCGAGCCGCATCCGAAGTTCTTGCCGGCCAACAGAAAATCGCCGGGCCGCAGCTTGCCGCGGATTTCGGGGTAGGCTAGCTCGAAGAGGTGCTCGGCGGTCTTCTCGCGGTCGGTGATGTTGAGGTAGCGGCCGGGGTAGATGACGTCCGTATCCACGTTGTCGCCAAGCCTGGCGGCGACGCGCCCTCGAAGAACCAGCGATGCGTTGTTCATGCGTGCGCCTCCTGCATGACCTCGGCCGGGTGAACGATCCGGCCGGCGACGGCCGAAGCCGCGACCACCGCCGGCGAGGCGAGATAGACCCGCGAGTCTTTGCTGCCCATCCGGCCGATGAAGTTGCGGTTCGTGCTCGAAATGCAGACTTCGCCCGCAGCCAGAATTCCCTGGTGGACGCCGACACAAGGGCCGCAGCCCGGCGGGTTGACCATCGCTCCGGCTTCGACCAAGGTCCGCAGATAACCCAGGTTCATGGCGTCGATGTAGATCCGCTGCGAGGCGGGGATGATGAGCAGCCGCGTGCGCTCGTGCACGCGCCGGCCGGCGAGAATCCGCGCCGCCAGCTCGAGGTCCTCCAGCCGGCCGTTGGTGCAGCTTCCGAGCACCGCCTGGTCCACCGGCACGTCCCCGAGCGCCGAGACGGGCTTGACGTTGTCCACGGCGTGCGGGCAGGCGATTTGCGGCTCGGTCAGCTCGCGCCCGACGTCGATCTCGATCACGCGCTCGTAGCGTGCATCCGCATCGGGCGCCAGCCCTTCGACCGGCGTGAAGGCAACCTTGGCGCCCATCTCCATCGAGAGGTTCGCCAGCACCATCCGCGAGGCCACGGTCATGCTCCGAATCGTCGGGCCGTCGAACTCGACGGCGCGGTAATCGGCGCCATCCGCGCCCAGCCGCCCGATGATGTAGAGGATCAGGTCCTTGGCTGAGACCCACGGGCGCATTTCACCGTGAACGTCGATCCGGATCGTGGACGGCGTCTTGAACCAGAGCTTGCCTTCCGTCCAGACGCCCGCCATCTCGGTAGCGCCGATGCCGGTGGCGAACGCGCCGAATGCGCCGTGGGTGGTCGTGTGCGAGTCGGTGCCGACCACCACCATGCCCGGCTTCACGTGGCCGTTCTCGGCGAGCACCTGGTGGCAGATGCCGCCGCGGCCGACATCATAGAAATGGCGGATCCCCTGCTCGCGCACAAACTCGCGGATCGCCTTGTGCGTGGCGGCGGTCTTTTCGGATTCCGCCGGCACGCGATGGTCGAGGATGATGACGATTCTCTCCGGGTCCCAGACCCGCTCCACGCCGATCTCGCGGAAACTCTTCCGGACGAGGTCGGCGTTCTCGTGCGACATGGCGAGATCGACGTCCGCCACCACCACTTCGTCGGGCGAGACCCGTTCGCGGCCCGAGGCGCGGGCGAGGATTTTCTCGGCGATGGTCATGCCCATCGGATCACCTCCTCACCGCAGCGTATTTCTCTTCCAGCGTGGCGGCCGGCAGGTACTCGTTCTCCAGACGCCGGTACTCCTTCAGCCCGACGAATTCCGTGTATGCAGGGAAGCTCGTCAGGCGGTGTGTCTCTCCCGCCAGGAGGCCCGTCGGCGAGGCCCGCAGCGCTTCGAAAAACTCCTTAAGCGCGCGGTGCATCACGAGAATCGAAGCCACCGGAATGCTGACGCGGGCCACGCCCATGCGCGCCAACTCGGGGATCGGAACCAGCTCCGTCTTAACTCCGGTGACCGCGTCCATGAGGTTGACCGAAAGCAGGCCGTGGATTTCGCGAACGGCCCGCTCGATGTCGGCGCGGGAATGGATGCCGTCGATGAACACCATGTCCGCGCCCGCGTCCACGTAGAAATTGCTTCGGCGAATGGCTTCGTGCAGCCCGTGGACGGCATAGGAGTCCGTGCGGGCATTGATGACGATGTCTGCACCGAGCCGCCGGCGGGCGTCGGCCATGGCGCGGACCTTGCCGGCCATCTCCTCGGCGGAGATGACCTGCTTGCCTTCCATGTGGCCGCAGCGCTTGGGGAACACCTGGTCTTCGATGTTGACCCCGGCGACGCCCATGGCGATCAGGCGCTCGGTGATGTCGGCGGCGTTCATGGCGTTGCCGCCGCCGGTGTCGATGTCGGCCATCACGGGAATGCGGACGGCGCGCGTGATGTGCCAGGTATGGTCGAGGACGTCCTTCATCTCAACCAGCCCGACGTCGGGCTTGCCGAGCAGGCTCCCGGCTAGCCCGAAGCCGCTCACCTGGATGGCTTCAAAGCCGGCGTCTTCGATGATGCGCGCGCTCAGCGCGTCGTGGCAGCCGGGCACGACCAAGGCCTGGCGGCGATTGAGTTTTTCTCGTAGGATTGCTGCGCGGTTATCAGCCATGAATGAGACCCCACCCTTCCTGTATACATGAATCGGGTCTGCATATCCACAACCGGAGGGTGGTGGTCTCGCCGGAATTCGGTGACAGGCTACTCTGTCCCCGATCGCACGCCGGGCTACTGCGCCATCTCCGGCGGGACCGGCAGCGTCACCGCGCCCGTCGCCGCCCATTCCGCGCCCCGCGTGAACGTCGTCACGAACGCCGGCGTCCTGACGGCCCCCACGTCGTGGCCGAGCGCGGTGGTGAAGGCCCGCCCTTTGCCGTAGTGCACCGTCCACAGCATCGGCTGGTGCAGTCCCGCGCCGGGGGTCGGCTGCTTCGCTTTGCCCTGGTACAGCGAGTGGTCGTCCCAGGCCGTCGCCAGCACGTGGAACGCCCCTTCCGGCTGCCACTTGAGGTTGGCGTACAGCTCGTCGTTCGGCTGCGGAAAAGACTTTTTCAGGCCGCGGGTGATGGGATGGTCGGGGTCCTTCACGTCTACCGTGAAATCATGCTTCGGGGAATGGTGGCCGTTGTTCGGACGCCAGTTGCCGGCGCAGATCTTTTCGTATTCGGTCCAGCCGTCGAACGCCGCGACGGAGAAGTGATATACCACGAGGCCCTTCCCCGAGCGGACGTAATCGAGCAGCGCGTTCTGCGCACGATCGCCCCACCACAGCTCCGGCTTGCGCCGCTCGAAGTAGTTCAGGACGACGACGTCGTACGGCGCGAGCGTTTCGGGCCCGGCGCCGCGGAATTCCTCGGTGACGCGCACCTCGAACCGGCCGGTGTCTTCGAGCATCTTTCGGAGCTCGGGGGTGACGGCGCGCCAGTCATGGCCGTTCTGGCCGGTGATGATAAGCGCCTGGATCTTCGCGGGCGCGGGCGGGGCTTGTGCGAGCGCCTGGGCGGCAGCGATTACGAGGGATAGTATGAGTCTTCTCATCGGATTGGGTAACGATTATATCGGAGACCAGCTCCGCCCGCGGCACGAAAGTTGAGCCGGCCGGGGGTATGCGACCCGGAAGTGGAGACAACGCTTCTTGTGGCGCCCGCACTCGCGCCGAGGCCCGTTCCCGTGCGGAGGGAAACCGAGCGTCGGCAAGAGTGCCGACGCGGCACGCTGAGAGCGTGCGCCACGCGGCCCTGATGCATAACTTCCATGTTCCGTGCCGCGCACCCCCGACCGGCGAATGAGTGTGGTTCCCCGGTTTTTGCTATACTCGAAACTTCATGATCAACCTGCCCGTCGCCAGGCATCACCACTACCATCGGGCTTTTTCCGCGCGACGGGCCGATTCCTGAGTGAATCTCGAAGCGAATCGCGAAAGCAAGCCCGCCGCGGTACCGGCGGGCTTTTTTGTTGGCATCGACGATGACACTGGATTTTGACAAGATGAGCGGGCTGGCGCCGGCCGTCATCCAGGACCACGCCAGCGGCCGCGTGCTGATGGTCGGCTTCATGAACGACGAAGCGTTCCGGAAGACCGTGGAAACGGGCTTCGCGACGTTCTACAGCCGGTCGCGCAACAAGCTCTGGATGAAGGGCGAGACCTCCGGCCACCGGCTAGTGGTCAAGGAAATCTCGACCGACTGCGACCAGGATGCGCTGCTGGTGAAGGTCGAGGCGCTCGGCCCGGGCGTCTGCCACAACGGCTACCGGAGCTGCTTCTACCGCCGGCTGGAGGACGGCCGGTGGGTCGAATCCGAGGCGCCCAGCTACAACCCGGGCGCGGTGTACGGAGAGACGCGATGAAGCTCAAGCTCGGCATCCCCAAGGGCAGCCTTGAGAACGCCACCATGGACCTGTTCCGGCGCGCCGGCTTCAACATCACCTCGACCAGCCGGTCGTACTTCCCGGCCATTGACGACCCCGAGATCGAGTGCATGCTCATCCGCGCGCAGGAAATGGCGCGCTACGTCGACGACGGCGTGCTCGACGCCGGGCTGACCGGCCGCGACTGGGTCGAGGAGACGGAATCGAACGTCGTCACCGTCGCCGACCTGATCTATGCGAAGCAGAGCTTCGGCAAGGTGCGCTGGGTGCTGGCCGTGCCGGACGCCTCGCCGTTTCAGAGCGTCAAAGACCTTCAGGGCAGGATCATCGCCACCGAGCTTGTCGGCGCGACAAAGCGATACCTCGCCGCCCACGGCGTGACGGCGAAGGTGGAGTTCAGTTGGGGCGCCACCGAAGTCAAGCCGCCGGAACTGGCGGACGCCATCGTCGAGGTGACCGAGACCGGCTCGTCTCTGCGCGCCAACAAGCTGCGGATCATCGACACCGTGCTCGAGTCCAACACGCAGTTGATCGCCAACGTCGATTCCTGGCAGGACGACTGGAAGCGCCGGAAGCTCGAAGACATCAAGATGCTGCTTGACGGAGCGATCAGCGCCCTCGGCAAGGTCGGCCTGATGCTCAACGTGCACAGAGACAACCTGGCGGCCGTGCTGGCTACGCTCCCGGCGCTGAAGAATCCGACGATTTCGCACCTGAGCGACGAAGACTGGCTGGCGGTGAACACGATTCTCGACGAATCGACGGTGCGGACAATCATCCCGCGGCTGAAGGACGCGGGCGCGCAGGGAATCGTCGAGTATCCGCTGAACAAGATCGTGATGTAGGGTTTCCGGGATGATACGAATCCTCGACCACCGGCAGGCGGGCGCGCTCTTCGAGCGGCGGGCGGCGAGCCTTGCGCGGGCGGAGAGCGTCGCCGGTCCGATCCTGGAGGACGTACGGAAGCGCGGCGACGCGGCGCTGATCGCCTATGCCCGGCGCTTCGACGGGCTCGCCGACCGGCCAGTGGCGGTCGGACGCGACGAAATCGATGCCGCGCGCCGGAGCGTTTCCGCGGAGTTGATCGCCTCGCTGAAGAAAGCCCGGCGCAACATCGCGCTCTTCGCACGGCGGCAGGTGCCGCGAGAGTTTCTGGCGAAGTTTCCGGAGGGACATCGAGCGGGTCAAATCGTTCGGCCGCTGGAATCGATGGGCGCCTACATCCCGGCGGGCCGCTATCCGCTGCCCTCGACGCTGCTCATGACCGCCGTGCCCGCCCAGGTGGCGGGCGTGCCGCTCATCTGCGCCGCCTCCCCGCGGCCCGACCAAGCGATCCTGGCGACGGCGAGCCTGCTGAAGGTCGACCGGGTGTTCCGCATCGGCGGCGCCCAGGCGATCGCGGCCTTCGCGTTCGGCACCGAGACGGTGCCCAAGGTGGAACGTATCGCCGGCCCGGGCAACCTGTTCGTCGCGGCGGCCAAGAAGCTGCTGGCCGGCGAAGTTGGCATCGACTTCGTCGCCGGGCCGACCGAGATCCTGATCATCGCGGTTGACGGCGATCCTCGCGTGGTGGCGGCGGACATGCTGGCTCAGGCGGAGCACGACGAGGAGGCGGCGGCGATCCTGCTGACGACGTCGCGGCGCCTGGCGCGGTCGGTGGCGCGAGCAATCGACAAGCAACTCGACAATCTGCCCACGGCGGCCACCGCCCGCGCCGCCATCGAGCGAAACAGCGCCATCGTGATCGTGCGAAGCATCGACGAAGCGGTGGAGTTCTCGAACCGCTTCGCGCCCGAGCACTTGAGTATTTCCGACCGCTCGCTACTCGCGAAGATCACCAACGCCGGCAGCGTGTTCATCGGGCCGAGCAGCCCGGAGGCGGCGGGCGACTACGCCTCCGGTCCGAACCACGTGCTGCCGACCAACGGCTTCGCCCGCGTGCGCGCGGGACTGTCGGCGGCGGACTTCGTCAAGGTGATCTCGGTGCAGGAACTGACGCCCGCTTCTCTGAAGCGGCTGGCGCCGGCAATCACCACGCTGGCCCGAGCGGAAGGGCTGGAGGCGCATGCACGGTCGGTGGAGGCGAGGTTCCGTGGCTGAAACGACCAGCCTGTTGCGCCCGCGGGAGGCCGTGCTCCGCATGGCGCCTTACTCGCCGCCGACCGCCGGCCGCGCCGGCAAGCTCCGGCTCGATTTCAACGAGAACACCGTCGGCTGCTCGCCGCGGGTGATCGAGTTCCTCAAGAGCCGGCTGAACGCGGACGAGTTAGCGATCTATCCCGAGTATGTCGAGGCCAGGCGGGATCTCGCCGAGTTTTTCGGCGTCGCCCCGGAACAACTCCTGTTGACCAACGGGACGGACGAAGCGATCCAGGTGATCGTTAACACCTACGTCGACGACGGCGACGACGTCGTTCTGCTGCGACCGTCCTATGCGATGTATCGCTTCTACGCCGAGGTGGCGGGCGCTTCCATCCGGGAGATCGACTACCGGCCCTCGGACCTGTCGTTCCCGCTGGACGAACTTCTGGAGGCGATCCGGCCCTCGACGCGGGCCATGCTCATCGCCAATCCGAACAACCCGACCGGCACCGGCGTGGACCTCGCCGGCGTCGAGAGAATCCTGGACAAGGCGAACGGCGCGGCACTGCTCATCGACGAGGCCTACCACGAGTTCAGCGGCGTCACCGCGCTCGGCATGCTGCCGCGCTGCCCGAACCTGTTCGTGAGCCGCACGTTCTCCAAGGTCTATGGCATGGCGGCGATGCGGTTGGGCTGCGTTTTCTCGCACCCGGGCAACATCGGATACCTGCACAAGGCGCAGTCGCCGTATAGCGTGAACGCGCTGGCGGCCCTGGCCGCGCGCGAGGCGGTGCGCGACTCGGAGTACATCCGCGGCTACGTCGGCGAAGTGTTGGCCGCGCGCGAGGAACTGTACGCGGGCCTCGAGCGGCTGGGTGTGCCTTACTATCGCAGCCAAGCGAACTTCGTGCTGTTCCGCGCCGGCGACCGCGCCATCCCGATCCGGGACCGGCTGCGTGAAATGGGAGTGCTGGTTCGCGATCGCAGTTACGAGCTTCCCGGCTGCGTGCGGGTCACCGTCGGCACGCGCGCGCAAATCGCCCGCTTCCTGAAAGCCCTTGAGGAGGTTTGGTAATGCCGGGCGAAGTGCTCGTTTTCGATATGGACGGCGTGCTGGTGGATGTCAACGAGTCTTATCGCGAGACGATCCGCGAGACGGTGCGGTACTTCACCGGCCGCGAGGTGAGCCACGAGCACATCCAGGACCTGAAGAATGCCGGCGGCTGGAACAACGACTGGGCGCTGTCACAGAAGATCGTACGCGACTTCGGCGTGGAGGTGGGCTACGACACCGTCGTGGCCTATTTCCAGTCGATCCTCCTTGGGGAAGCCGGCTTCCTGAGCCGCGAGCGATGGGTTCCGCTGCCCGGGCTTCTGGAGGCGCTTGGCCGGAGATTCCGGCTCGCGATCTTCACCGGACGCCTGCGCGAGGAGGCAAGGCTGACCCTCGACCGGTTCGCCCGGGATGTCGTGTTCGACCCGGTGATCGGGACCGACGACATCGACAACGGCAAGCCCGCGCCCGACGGTCTGTTCAAGATCGCCGCGCTGGTCAACGGCGCGCGGCTGCGGTATGTCGGCGACACGGTGGACGATGCGCGCTGCGCCCGGGCCGCCGGCGTGCCGTTCATCGGCATCGCCGCGCCCTCGAACCCGCGCCGCGCGGAGCTGGCGAGGCTGCTGCGCGCGGAAGGAGCGGTGGCGGTCTTGGAGGATGTGAATCAGGTGGAGGAGGCGCTGTGAGAGCCGCTTCCATCGAACGAACCACGAAGGAAACGCGGATCCGCGCCAGCTTGCGCGTGGACGGTCGCGGGCGCTACGAGATCTCGACCGGCGTGCGCTTTCTCGATCACATGCTCGAGTTGTTCAGCAAGCACGGCGGCTTTGACTTGAAGCTGGAGGCTGCGGGCGACCTGGACGTTGATCAGCACCACACGGTGGAAGACGTGGGCATCGTGCTGGGGCAGCTTTTTGCCAAGGCGCTCGGGAACCGGCGGGGCATCAACCGCGCCGGCTATTTTGTCATGCCGATGGACGAGACGCTGGCGGTGGCGGCGGTCGATCTCGGCGGCCGGCCGTGCCTGGTCTACCGGGACCTGGTGAAGGTCCGGCGGGTCGGCGATCTTCAGACGGAGCTGCTGGAGGACTTCTTCGGAGGCTTCGCCAACCATGCCGGCGCGAACGTGCATATGAAGGTCCTTTACGGGCGTTCCAGCCACCATAAGATCGAGGCGGTCTTCAAGTGTTTCGCGCGGGCGATGAAGTACGCCTGCTCGAAGGACAAGACGCTCCGAGGCCAACTCCCCTCCACAAAGGGGCTCCTATGAGAACCGCGAGTGACCGCGCATGATTGCGATCTTCGATTACGGGGCGGGCAACCTCCGTTCCGTGCAGAACACGCTGGCCGAGATTGGAGCGGAATACGCGCTGGTGCGCAATTCCGAGGGGCTGGAGCGGGCGTCGAAAATCATCCTGCCCGGGGTCGGCCACTTCGGCCAGATGCTCCGGGCGCTCGACGAGATGGCGGTCCGAGGCGCGCTGCTCGGCCGGATCCGCGCCGGCGTGCCTTTCCTGGGGATCTGTCTGGGGCTTCAGGCGCTTTTCGAGGCGAGCGAGGAGGCGCCGGGGATGCGCGGACTCGGCTTGATGCGGGGGACGGTGCTCCGGTTCCCCGAAGGGGCGCGGGTTCCGCACATGGGATGGAACGAGCTGGAGGTGCGCGGCAGCCCGAGGCTGCTGGCCGGGATCGGAAGGCGGCCGTATGTCTACTTCGCCCACAGTTACTATGCTCCGGTGGTGCCCGAGACCGCCGCCTGCTGCACTTATGGCGTGACTTACACCGCCTTGCTTGAATCCGGCAACGCTTTCGGCGTGCAGTTTCACCCGGAAAAATCGGGAACGGTGGGGCTGGCGATCGTCCGGAATTTCGTGGGACTGTAATGCTCGCCAAACGGATCATTCCCTGCCTGGACGTGACCGCCGGCCGCGTGGTCAAGGGCGTGAGGTTCGTCAACCTGCGCGACGCGGGCGATCCGGTGGAGCTGGCGGACCGCTATAACCAGCAGGGCGCAGACGAACTGGTCTTCCTCGACATCACCGCTTCGAGCGACGACCGCGACATTATGGCCGAGGTGGTGGCGCGCACCGCGCGGAAGGTGTTCATTCCACTGACCGTCGGCGGCGGCATCCGCGCGGTGGCGGACGCGCGCCGCATCCTGATGGCGGGCGCCGACAAGGTCAGCGTGAACACCGCCGCCGTCCGCCGGCCGGAACTGATCACCGAGCTCAGCCTGGAATTCGGCGCCCAGGCGGTGGTGCTGGCGATCGACGCCAAGCGGAGGGCGCCGGGCAAGTGGACCGTCTGGACCCGCGGCGGGCGAGTGGACGAAGGCATCGACGCGGTGGAGTGGGCGGCGCGCGGCGAGGCGTTGGGCGCCGGCGAGATCCTGCTGACCTCCATGGATACCGACGGCGTGCAGCGCGGATTCGACTGCGAGCTGACCCGCGCTGTCTCCCGCGCCACGCGCATTCCGCTGATCGCCTCCGGCGGCGCCGGCAAGCCGAAGGATTTCGTCCGCGTGCTGACCGAGGGCGAGGCCGACGCCGCGCTGGCGGCCTCAATCTTCCATTACGAGACCTATACCGTGGACGACCTCAAGGACGTGCTGGAGCGTCACGGCGTACCTGTGCGGCGAACATGATCATCCCCTGCATCGACCTCATGGACGGCAAAGTCGTCCAACTGGTGCAAGGGCGCGACAAGGCGCTCGAAGGGGACTCGCCGGAGGAGATGCTCCGCAAGTTCGCCCCCTTCCCCGAGATCCAGGTGATCGACCTCGACGCGGCGATGGGCCGCGGCTCGAACGATGCGATCGTCGGGTACCTGGCCGCCCGCGCCGCGTGCCGCGTGGGGGGAGGCGTGCGGAGTCCGGAGCGCGCGCGCGCGCTGGTGGACCAGGGCGCCCGGAAAGTCATCGTCGGCACGGCCGCCTTTGGCCGGGAGGGAATCAACGAGCCGCTCCTGGCCGGCATTGGCCGGGCGGTCGGCGCCGAGCGTGTGCTGATCGCGCTGGACTCCAAGGGCGGACGCATCGTGGTCAAGGGCTGGCGCGAGGCGACCGCGCTCAGCGCCGAGCAGGTGATCCGACAGCTCGAGCCCTATTGTTCGGGCTTCCTGTGCACCTACGTGGACAAGGAAGGGATGATGCAGGGCACGGACGTCGACTGGTTCCGCCGGCTGCGCGGCCTCACCAGCCACGAACTCACCGCCGCCGGCGGCATCACCACCATCGAGGAGATCCGCGAGCTGGGTCGCCTGGGCATCCACGCCGCCCTCGGCATGGCCCTCTACACAGGCCGCCTGGACATCCATGCGGTCATCGGGCTGCTTGGCCGGCCGGCTGGGCGGACGGATGGTTCGGATCTCGGAGGGGCGGAGTAGCGTCCCGCGGTCACCGAATATCGGATCAACGGCCCGGCCGCTCCGCACTACCTTCCAGCCGCACTCCTCAGCGTGATCAAGGTGCCTTTGGGCAGGCTGATGTGCGGCGATGGCACGATCAGCATTCCCGGCGTGTTGGGGTCGCCGAACGTCCCGCTGACCGGCCGCGTGCGGCCCGGTCCGCCGTAGCTGATCTGCGCCGGCAGATTCAGCGACAGCAGATTGCGCCGCAGGCTAAGGTCGGCCCGGCCGCCCTCCCACTCGAGGCGATCGAGGACGACCTCCATCAGGAAGAACCCGGTCCGCTGCTCGAGCCTCTGAATCCGGCCGGTGACAAGGGCGCCCTTCGGCACGAGAACCTGCTTGTTCTGCTTTACCGCCTCTTTCAGCGTCAGCCTCACCGGATCTCCGACGGCCGAGGAGTCCTTGATGCCCGAATCCAGGCCGAGTTCAAGCGACACTTCGTCCGGCAGCGAAACCTCGGCAACCTTCGGCTCGGCCGATGCCGCCGGGACCGGCGCCGGATCGGTGAAGGACACGAACGACCGCCCCGCGAATTGCCGGCAGTCGTGAAACTGCGTCAGGTTGCGGCTTTCCAGGCCGTCGGGATCTTTCAGGATCAGCTCGGCGGCGGCGGGTAGCAGGGGCGTGGCGCCGCCGACGGGAACCCGGCTGTATTGGATCCTTCCGCGGGCCGCGGCTTTCCGAAGCGCAGCGGGAATGTCCTTGGCCTCGAACTCCAGCTCAATCAGGTCCAGCGTGTCCCGGTCCACCCAGAAGAAACCTTCGTAGCCGGCGACCGCGTCCCGATCGCCGAACACGAGGCGGTAACCGCTGGAGCCGACCGGGACCCGGTAGGAGAATTTCAACGCGCGCCTGCCGGACCGGTCTTCCTCGCCAACGAACTGGAAGCTGGTGAAGGTGGACAGGAACACGTTCTGCGTCATGAGCCCAAACGTGCCGCTGCCGATGGACCCCGACTTCACGAGGTTCAGGACTTCCGGCTCGTCGATCCGCGTGCCGCCCGGCCAGCCGAACTGCTCCTTGCCTTCGATCATCGCCACCTCGAGCCGTACGTTGTCGCGCCCCTCGAGCTTGCCCGTCCGCGGATTCTCCCGCGAACGCCGGATGGTCAGCGTGCAGGTGTAGTTCGACAGGGCGGCGAGGTTCCCGGCGGCTTTGGCCTCGATGCGATCGAGCAGAGAACTCTGCGCCGCCAGAAGCCATGGGACCAAGAAGCAGCACATCAACAAACGCCTCAACCGGCGTCCTCATTGTACACGCCGCAATACGGTGACAGGCTACGCTTTCCGCGATTCCCCCGGGGACCTGACCGGAGCCGGCGTACAACAACTCCCCCGCCACTCTCACGGCCTGCCGCGCAGCGGTTTCGTTCATTGGACTACCATGACAGCCACAATCGTGGAGTAGCTGACGATGCGAAAGCAAGCGACCCTATCCCACCATGCGCAGAACCAGGCGCCGCAGGTGGAGGAAGGCGGCGTAACCGACAAGATACACCAGCGTGAACGGAAACGCCGCAATGCGGGAAACGGTGCGAACCGCGCTCGAGCCGGAAAGACCCGCGCGGAACAGAACGAAGCGGCGGATGGCGGGCCAGTGGGCGCGGTCGAGCCAAAAGCAGTCGCCATTCTCATTCACCACCAGGACGCGCGTGCGAAGGCGGAGCGCCAGCGCCCACTTCCACTTGGTCATGATGGGGACTGCGGCGCAGAGGATCACCAGGGCGGAATAGCGCCGGCGGCGCAGCTCACGGAAGAATCGCGCTCGCGACGCGCCGTCGCGGTAGGAGGCGACATGCCAGGTTGTGCCGGGCGCCAAGCCGCTGGGCGATCCGGGGTAACAAGTGACCAAATCGAAGACGACGCCGCCCGGGCAGGCGGCGCGCAGAAAGGGCATCAGGCCCTCGATCAGATGCCGCGGGCCGCTCTCGACCAGCAGTACGCGGTCCAAGGCTACACGCCCCAGCAGTAATCCTCGACGGCCTTCTCGATCGATTCGTCGTGCTCCATCAGGCGCATGAGCTCCAGCCGGATGGCGTCGACCATGGCGTGCCAGCTTGCTTCAATGACGTTGTCGGAAACGCCGACGGTGGACCAGCTCCGCTGGTGGTCGGTCCACTCGATGTGGACGCGCACGCGGGCGGCGGTTCCCTTCTTTGGCTCGAGCACGCGGACCTTGTAGTCGGTAAGGCGGACGTTGGCGATCGACGGGTACAAGGCCGACAGGCACTGGCGAAGGCACAGGTCGAGGGCGTTGACCGGGCCATGGCCGGCGGCGGTCGCGGAGTGAACCCCATCTTTGGCCTTGATGGTCACCGTGGCCGTGGTCTTCGACGGTTTGGCGCCGGCCATCCTTGTGCTGACCTCAAAGTTGACGAGGTCAAAGAAGTGCATGTTCGGATGGAGGGCCTCGCGGACCAGGAGTTCGAACGTGCCCTCGGCGGCCTCCAGTTCGTAACCGAGAAACTCCAGGTGCTTGATGCGGTCGAGGAGCTCGCGGCGGGCGTTCTCGTCAAGGCGGTCGGTAATGCCGTGTTGCTTGAGCTTGTAGAGGATATTGGCGCGCCCCGAAAGGTCGCTCAGCAGGACGCGCTGGCGGTTGCCGACAGCCTCGGGCTCGATGTGCTCGTAAGTGGCCGGATCCTTGAGGACCGCGCTGACGTGAACACCACCCTTGTGGGCGAAGGCGCTGTGGCCGACGTAGGGCTGGTCGCTGCGCATGGGCAGGTTGGCGAGCTCGGCGACGAAACGGGCGACCGACGTCAGCGCCGGAAGCCGGTCGCGGCCGACCACGGTGTGTCCGAGCTTCAGCTCGAGGTTGGCGATGATGGAAACCAGGTTGGAGTTGCCGCAGCGCTCGCCGTATCCGTTGACGGTCCCCTGGACGTGCGTGCAGCCGCACTCGACGGCGGCGACGGCGTTGGCGACGGCCACGTCGGAGTCGTTGTGAGTGTGGATGCCGAGGACCCCGTCGAAACGCCGGCGGACCTCGGCGACAATCTCGGTGAGCTGGCCTGTCAGCGTGCCGCCGTTGGTGTCGCACAGGCAGAGCACATCGGCGCCGGACTGCCTGGCGGCTTCGAGGGTGCGGAGGGCGAAGTCAGGATTCGAGCGGTAGCCGTCGAAGAAGTGCTCGGCGTCATAGATCACCTCTTTGCCGTGGTCCTTCAGGAACTTCACGGTGTCGGAAATGAGCTTCAGGTTTTCCTGCTCGGTGATCCCCAGCGCCCGCTGGGTGTGCAGGTCCCAACTCTTGCCGAAGATTGAGATGGCCGGCGTGCCCGCTTCGAGCAGCGCGCGGACGTTCGGGTCGCGGTCCACGACGTTTCTGGCGAAGCGGGTCGCCCCAAAGGCGCACAACCGGGAGTGCTTGAGCTTGAGATCGCGGGCGCGGCTGAAGAACTCCTTGTCCCTGGGGTTGGAGCCGGGCCAACCGCCCTCGATGTAATCGATCCCCAGCTCGTCGAGCCTCTGGGCGATCGCGAGCTTGTCTTCGACGGTAAAAGAGACGGCCTCGCCTTGCGTGCCGTCCCGAAGGGTTGTGTCCAGGGTGGTGATCTTCATGGTTGTCTCACTGCTCATTTGCGCACATTGCTGCGGAAGGTGGGACCGGCCTCCCGGCCGGTCCGGACAGCCCGCAAGGGCTGACCTACCCGGCGGCGGACGCAGCCTCGTCCAGCGGCACGCCGGCTTCCTTTTTCTTGCTGAGGAAGGGCATCATCTCGCGCAGCCCGCGTCCGACCTCTTCGATCGGCTGATGGCGGGCCGCCTCGCGCATTGCGAGGAAGTTCTTCCTCCCGCTCTTGTTTTCCGCGATCCACTCGCGGGCGAACGCGCCCGACTGCACGTCGGCCAGCAGCTTCTTCATGTTCTCGCGGACGTGGGCGTCGATCACGACCGGACCGCGCGTGTAGTCGCCGTATTCGGCGGTGTCCGAGACCGAGAAGCGCATGTAGCTCATGCCGCCTTCCTGGATGAGATCGACGATCAGCTTTAGCTCATGGAGGCACTCGAAGTAAGCGATCTCCGGGGCGTAGCCGTTTTCGACCAGCGTCTCGAACCCGGCGCGGATCAGTTCGGTGACGCCGCCGCAAAGAACCGCCTGCTCGCCGAACAGATCGCTCTCGGTTTCCTCCTTGAAGGTGGTCTCGATGACGCCCGCCTTCAGGCATCCAAGCGCCTTGGCGTAGGCGAGGGCGTTCTGGAGCGCCTTGCCGGACGGGTTCTGATGGACCGCCACCAGCGCCGGGACGCCGACGCCCTCGGTGAAGAGCTCGCGGACGCGGTGGCCCGGCGCCTTGGGCGCGATCATGGATACGTCAACGTCAGCCGGCACAACGATCTCGCCAAAGTGGATGTTGAATCCGTGGGCGAACATCACCGTCTTGCCAGCCTTGAGATTCGGGGCGATCTCGGTTGCGAACATTCCCGGCTGGTGATGGTCGGCCACGAGGATCATCATGATATCCGCGGCCTGGGCGGCTTCGGCGGTGGTCAGGACCCGAAGGCCGGCCGCCTTCGCCTTCTCCCAGTTGGCGCTTCCGGGCAGGTCCGAAACCACGACCGAAACTCCCGAGTCGCGCAGATTCAGCGCATGGGCGTGGCCCTGACTGCCATAGCCGATGATGGCCACGGTCTTATCTTTCAATTGTGAGAGGTCAGCATCTTTTTCGTAGTATCTGTTAGCCATTGAGCACTCCAGTGTGTTGTTCGACTGCTTCGGTATCTCCTCTTGTGGGAATCGGCGGCGACAAACGAGGTTTCTTCGGCTTGAGCGACATTGCCACAACGCCCGAACGGGCGATCTCGAATTCACCGTAACTGCGCATGATGGCGATAAACTCGTCGAGCTTCTCGGCGTCTCCGGTGGCCTCCAGCGCGAAGCCGTCGACGGAAGAATCGACGACCCGCGCCCCGAAGATCTCGGCCTCCTTCAGAACCGCGGTGCGTTTTTCCATTGGCACACGGACGCGGACGAGCACCATTTCTCGTGTGACGGCGTTGTCTTCGGTGAGATCGCTGACCTGAAGAACGTTCACCAGCCGGTTCATCTGCTTGACCAGGAGGGCGCGGAGGTTCGGGTCAACGTCGACGACAATCGTCATGCGCGACAGGCCGGGATCGAGAGTCCGGGCGACCGTGAGACTTTCAATATTGTACCCGCGGGCAGTAAGAACGCCGGTGACGCGCATGAGAGCGCCGGGTTTGTTCTCGACGAGCAGCGAAATAACTTGCAGCATGACTCACTCCTTTACTTGGGGACCGGGACCGGCTGTGGCGGGCCGAGCACCATCTCGTTGATGGCGCCGCCGGCCGGCACCATCGGGTAGACATTCTCGAACGGCGAGACGCGGACGTTCAGCAGGTACGGTCCAGGCTCGTTAACTGCGGCTTCGAGCGCCGGCGCCAGCTCGCGCGGGTGCTCAATGGTGCGGCCCTTGAAGCCGTACGCGGCGGCGAGTTTCTCGGCGTTCGGAAAGGAGTCCAGTTCGACGGCGCAGAGGCGGTTGTTGTAGAACAGCTCCTGCCACTGTCTGACCATGCCGAGGTAGCCGTTGTTCACGATAACGATCTTGATCGGCAGGCCGTTGCTGGCGATGGTCGCCAGTTCGGGAACGGACATCTGGAATCCGCCGTCCCCAACGACCGCAAAGACGAGCCTGTCGGGGCGGGCGAACTGGGCGCCAATGGCCGACGGCAGCCCGAAGCCCATCGAGCCGAGGCCTCCGGAGTTGATCCACAGGCGCGGCTCGGAGAACCGGATGAACTGGGCGGCCCACATCTGGTGCTGGCCGACGTCGGCGGTGACGATCGCCCGCCCGCCGGACAGGCGGTCGATCTCCATCATCACGTGCTGGGGCTTGATGTCGGAGTCCGAAATGGCGGGAAGCAGCGGGTGCTGGCTCTGCCATTCGCGGATTTGCCGCCACCAGGCCCGGCGGGGAAGGACATTGCGCTCGGCCATGGAAGGCTCCAACTCGCGCAGGAACTTGTTGAGGCGCGTCAGCACGGCCTTGGCGTCGCCGACGATCGGCAAATCGGCGGCTCGGTTCTTGCCGATCTCGGCGGGGTCGATGTCGACGTGGATGACTTTGGCGTGGGGGGCGAAGGCGGCCAGCCGGCCGGTGACCCGGTCGTCGAACCGCACGCCGAGGGCGATCAGCAGGTCCGCGCCGCTCATGCCCATGTTGGCGGCGTAGCTGCCGTGCATGCCGGGCATGCTGATGAAATTGGGATGATCCGAGGGAAGGCCCCCCAGCCCCATCAACGTGCAGACCGCCGGCGCGTCGACGATCTCCACCAGCTCGCGAAGCTCGGCGGATGCGCCCGAGGCAATGATGCCGCCACCGGCATAGACGAACGGACGCTGCGCCTCCCAGATCATCTGTGCGGCCCGCCGGATCTGGCCTGTGTGCCCTTCGGTGGTGACTCTGTAGCCCGGAAGGTGGATGGCGGAGACCGGCGCGTAGTGCGCCTGCGCCTGAAACACGTCCTTGGGAACGTCGACCAAAACCGGCCCCGGACGGCCCGTCGAGGCGATGTAAAACGCTTCGTGAATGATCTGCGGCAGGTCGGTCAGCGCCTTGACCAGGTAGTTGTGCTTGGTGCAGGACCGCGTGATGCCGAACGTGTCAGCTTCCTGGAACGCGTCGGTGCCGATGAGCTTGGTGGTGACCTGGCCGGTGATGGCGACGATCGGGATGGAGTCCATCAGCGCGTTAACAAGACCAGTGGTCAGATTCGTTGCGCCCGGGCCGGAAGTCGCGCAACAAACGCCCACCTTGCCGGTGGCTCGGGCATAGCCCTCGGCGGCGAAGGCGGCGTTCTCCTCATGGCGTACGAGCACATGCCGGATCGGGTGCTCGTACATCGCGTCATAAAAAGGCAGCGTGACGCCGCCGGGGTAGCCGAAGAAACAATCGACGCCCTCTCGAACCAAGCATTCCAGAAGCATCCGCGCGCCGCTCATCAAATTCGACATGACTCAAACCTCCAACTCAAGATGTTCAGCACCCTGTTCGGCCGAGGGCCCTCCCGGAACTCCTGCGCAGATAGCAAAAGGGCCACCGGCTGATTTCCGCCCCCGCCGGTGGCCCCTTGGATTACCCTCTAGGACCTGTCAGGCGGGGGCAGATACGGTGACCCCAATAATTCCAATAATGACGATTACCCGAAGGGCGGGCAGGATGTGGGCACGGGTAGGCCGCTGGCACTTGGAGGAGAATTCACAGGCGGCCGACGGGTCCACGAAAACAGGATACCTCGAAAGTCACGGAAATGCAAGAGCGTCTAGTTATAAAAGTCATTTATGATAGGAGCGCGATAATGAAATGACTCAGGCGTCTGATTCGCTGTTGGGGGGCTCGGCCTCGACCGGCTGTGCGTTGCGGCTGGGAAGCCGACTGAGGGGCGTGGCGCACGCTCTGCGCGTGCCGCGTCCCGACTTCCGCTTGCACTCCGGCTCGTCAGGAGAGTACCGTCAAGAAGCTCGATGCCGTGTGTAGTTTTTTCGGATTGGTGTCGCTGATGCTGTATCGGGCCAGAAGGCGCGCCAGGTATCGGCCGGGCGGCAGCAGGTTGCCGGCGTCATCGCGACCATCCCACTCGATGTAGGAGACCCCGGAGGCGGCCGGCAGTTGTGTCCAGTCGAATATGGTCCGCCACACGACTACGCCGGGCGTCTCGTCCGGGTCCGAGATCACCTCGAGCCGGTAGTAGGAATCGGTGACGGGCCTGTAATACAAGCGCATGGCTCCGCCGGCACGGAATGACATGGCGGCGGGCACCGGAGATGGCCATAGCATCGGCGGCACCGTCACTTGCGCTTTGAGGAAGCCCACCACCCTCAGCGGATCGCCCTGAAGGATGACCTCAGCCGGCGACGATGGCCCCAACCCTTTGCGCGCCGCCAGATCCAGGTGGAAGGCGTAGTTTTTCGGCGGAAGGCCCATCACCTCCAACGCCACACGATCCACCGCCAGAGCGTTGGCATGAAATGGCCCAGTTGTCGCATTGTACACCCGCAGTCAACCCTATCGCGCTGCGGGGCGTTCGCCAATCCGGTGGCTCAGTTTGACGGCTTCCCGGAGGGCGGCTGAGAGGCGAGTTGGATGAGGGCTTCCAGCACGCGAGCGCGGCGAATGTCGTCCACCAGCAGGTACCGGTGGCGGCCGGCCGGATCGGCTTCGAGTCTCGTGCGGCCCTCGGCGTCTACCCGGATCCAACCGGGTTCGGACAGCTCGAAATAGTCGCGATCCCCGCGCACCGCGTACAATACCGCCGTGAGGTCCCAGGTCGGCCGGTCGTAGGGCATCCTCATGTAGTTGCGGTAGGCGTCTGCGACCGGATGATGCGCCACATAACGGAAATCGTTCTCGATGCTCCCTGCCGGGTAGAGGATGGTTTCGCCGATCTCAAAGCCGCTGGCGACCACCGGGGTAGGCCAGTCCGCAAACAGGCGCGTGGATGCCGGCAAGTCGATCTTCACGTTATACTCCGGCCGCCCGCCTGGAAATTGCCCGGCCATGACCGACAGCAGCCGCACCTTGCGCGCCACCAGTTCCCTGCCCCCGAGCGGGCTGTGGCGATCGCCCGGTGTCTCCAAAAGACGCGCGAGATTCGTGCTGAAGCCGACCTGCGCCATCACCACGCTGCCGTCCGCCTGCGCCGCCAGAACCTCGCGGAGCAGGCCGGCAGCCTCCGGTGCGTCCCTGCCGCTGGACAACCGGCGCGGGTACAACGGCGTCCCGTCGGGCCGCTTACGTTCCGCGGGCACGCGGATCATCGCGCTGTCCTCCGGGGTCTTCCCTCCCCGCACCACGCCGATCGGAATCGACCCGCGGCCATAGAAGTGATTGACCAGATCCACGTAAACGGAAGCGTAGGGGTTGTCCTTCGTCAGCGTGACCGCCAGCAGCCTCGCCTCGCCCCGGCTTTCGAGAGCGTGGATCATCGCCAACGCCAGCGCGTCGTCGATGTCGTTGCCCATGTCCGTGTCGAAGATGATCGGAACAGCCGCAAAGCAGGGCCACACACCCAGGGCCAGTACCGGCACGAGAATTCGAAGCAGGACGTTCATAGGGGGTTCCGGTAACATCGTAGCAGCATATGGAGTTGACCAGACGTCAGTTCGTCCTCACCGGCGCGGCTGTGGTACACGCAGCCCTGCCCGAAAAGGTCCGCATCGCGTTCCTCGGCGTGAAGCACTCGCACGCCTGGGAAAAAGTCCGGGTGGCGCGGGAGTCGTCTCGCTACGAGCTGGCCGGAGTGTGGGCCGAGGACGAAGAAACCTCGCGGCGCTACCGCGACGCCGGCGTGCCCCTCCTCGAACAGCGCGCCGTGCTGGAGGACCCTTCCATCCGCGTGGTGGCTGTGGAATCGGCCGTCAAGGACCACGCCCGGCACGCCCGAATGGCGCTCGACGCAGCCAAGCACATTCATCTGGAGAAACCTCCCGCGACGAACCTCGCCGAGCTCCGCTCCCTGCTCGCGCTCGCGGGAAAGTCGCGGCTGCTGGTCCAGATCGGCTACATGTGGCGCTTTCATCCCGGCATCAACGCTGCGCTGGAAGCGGCACGCCAAGGCTGGCTGGGAGACGTTTACCTCGTGCGAGCCACGATCAACACCCAAACGCCGCCCGTCGATCGTCCTGAGCTGGCTCGGTATCCCGGGGGACAGATGTTCGAGCTGGGCTGCCACCTGATCGACCCGCTGGTCCGGCTTATGGGAAGGCCAATGAAGGTGACTCCGACGCTGAAGCGCCACGGGCGCTTTCAGGACCGGCTGGCCGACAATACGGCAGCTGTCTTCGAGTATCCTCAAGCGCTGGGGCTCGTCATCTGCTCGGCCCTGCAACCGGCCGCGGGACGCCACCGCGCCTTTGAGATCCTCGGCACTAAGGGCACGGCCGTTGTTCGTCCGATCGAACCGCCGAAACTGGAGATCGACCTGGCGAGCGCGGCCGGGCCTTACAAGGCCGGCGTGCAAACTGTGCCTCTTCCCGCTTACCGGCGCTACGTAGAGGAATTCGAGGCACTGGCCTCCGCCGTCCAGGCCGCGAGCGCGCTCAACGTCAAGCCGGAAGAGGAACTGCTGGTGCAGGACGCCCTGCTGCGAGCCAGCGGAATGTAAGGTGCCACGCGCACGCCGGGTGAGGCCGTGCAGCGCCACCTCATGGCCGGTCACCCGACGGTGGCTCCAGGCAGATTCGGAAGCTCGAACCAGCTTGGCGCCATTCGATCCGTCATCCGGACCTGAGACTCCCCGCCTCTGCATACATGGCCAGGATGTTCAGCGGAGGCGTATCCGGCTGGATGTTGTGGGTCGGCGACATGATGTATCCGCCGCCGCGGCCCAGCACGTCGATCCGCTCCCGCGCCACGCGCCGGACTTCTTCCGCAGTGCCCCTGGGCAGCGTCGTCTGGACGTCCATTCCGCCATGGAAGGCGAGTCTGCCCCCGAATTCCCCCTTGATCTCCGACGGGTTCATTCCGGACGCGCTGAATTGAAGGACATCCAGCACATCCACGCCGATCTCGATCAGCCCCGGGATGAACGGACGGACAGCGCCGCAAGAGTGGTACATCACTCGCGAACCGAGATCGTGGACCCGCCGGTTGAAACGCTCGTGGTGGGGCGCCACCAGTTGCCGCCAGAGTCGCTCGGACATGAGGCAGCCGCGCTGGTGGGCAATGTCATCGCTGGTCCAGATGAGGTCGATGCGATCGCCGCAGGCTGTCAGAACGCGCTCCAGCAGCGCCAGATAGAACTCGGTGACGCGGCGCATGATCTCCCAGGCAAGGTCCGGCCGCTCGACCATGTCAACCAGAAATTGCTCCATGCCGCGCAGATACCAGGCAATCTCGAAAATGCCGCCGGGGTCCCCGAACTCTTCGAGCGCCATGGCATAGGGCCGTTCCTCGTCGAGCCGGCGGATCTCCGCCTCCAGCGCGGCGGCGTCCCACCATTCGGGTTTGGGCCAAGGGTAGGCGTTCAGTTCACTCGGGTCTTCCAGCCGGGCAAGTGGGTGTTCCACGATTTCGTCGTAGGCGCCGCGCGGGTGGGGGATGGTCCGCCGCCGCACTCCCCAAGCATCGTTCCAGCTTCCGTCCGGGTGGCGCACAATGCTCGGCCCCACATACGGCTGCCGCGGGTGTCGCACATCCACACCCAGGTGGCGCAGGACTTGCTCGCTGTCCTTCATGCCGAGGTGCGCCTTGAGTTGTGCCCAGGTTTCCGGCGTGGCCAGGAAGTCGGTCGGGACCCGGTCCGTCTCCCGGTGATCAAGGGCGAGCAATACTCGTTCCCGGGGGCTCATCGTGTGCGCAGCCGTAACAGCAATAGACCGGTGATCATCACCATCGACCCGACCGCGATCAAGTCCCAGGGCAGGAACACGGATTGACCGAGGTTCCGAAATTCACCGAGGGGCCGGTAGTGAACCAGGGTGGCCATCAGGCCGTTGTTGAGCGCGTGCGCGACAATTCCGGTGAGAACAGAACCGCTCCTCCACACCAGGTACCCGAAAACCAGGCCCAGGAAAAGCGTCGGTAGAAGCCGGTAGATGGAGGCATGGGCGAGTCCGAACAGCAGCGAGGTGATGAGCAGCGCCGGCCACATGCCGAGTCCTCGCAGCGCCGACAGCAACAGGCCGCGGAAAAGAAGTTCTTCGCATATGGCGGGTGTGATTGCAACGACGAGCCAGACCACCCACAGCGGCATAGCCTTCCCGTCGAGCAAGAGTATCTTCTCGAGCGCCCGAACCAATGACTCCGGGGGAGGAAGCAGCCGCACCAGGAGCCCGCCCCCGACTGTCCACGCAGATAGACCGAGCAGCATAGCCGCCGGCCAGGCATTCCATGCGGCCGGGCGAACATTGAGGGAGGCCTGCCAGGAGTATCGCTTGGCCACGACCAGCGCCAGGGTCGGCGCGAGCAGAAAAGCGTACTCGACGACCGGCACGGCGACTGCCGTACCCGCGTCCTTCAGCAACAGCGCGCCGTAAAAGAGCAGCACCTGGAGCCCGGCATAGAATAGCAGTGCATCGTCGGCCGCCGGCGTGAGTCCCGGTCGTCGCTCGAAGCTGAAGATTCCGCGCAGCGTGTCGCGTCCGCCGAGAAGGATGTTCTCCCGCTCGAAGATGCGCGCGGCAAATACCACGGCCAGCCACGCCCAAACCAGCGAAGAGACCAGGACGGCGAGGACCAGATCGGCGCGGGCTTCTCCAAGAAACAGCGCCTTCATCAGCAGCGCAATGTTGGCCACAGGCACAAACGACGTCCACAGGTTCAGTTCGATGCCAGGCACCATGGCCGCCGCGCATGGCAGCATCAGCGCAAACAGCATCGGAGTGAGATAATTCTGGCCGTCCTTGAAGTCGCGGGCGAAAACGGCCACCGCGACAAAAATGGCGGTGACCGTCAAGGAGACCGGAACGAGCATCGCGAAGGCGAGCGCGTAGGCCGTCAAGCCGACCCGGATTTGCCCGCCGGGCACGGAAATTCGCGCAAAGGTCGCGCCCAGGCTGGCGACATTGGCGAAGCTTGCGATCATGCCGATGCCCCACGCGGCGACGAGCTTGCCCACCACGATCTCCACCGGACGCAGCGGCGCGCACAGGAGTGTCTGCATTGTGCCGCGCTCTTTTTCGCCGGCCGTGAGGTCAATCGCCGCATAGAAGCCGCCGGTGGCGGACATGACGATCAGCAGGAACGGCAGTATCATGCCGAGAAACTGGCCGGAGCGGCGAGCGCTGGAGGCCACATTCTGCGAGTGGATCTCCAGCGCGGTGGCGAATCCCTCGCCCAGCCTCTTCGTCCTGACCCGCCCGGAGACAAGGTCGGTTCGAAAGCCGGCGAGCTCGTCGGACAACCGGTCGCGCGCCAGACGGGATTCACTTCGTACCGAGTCGAACAGGATCGACACGTGGCCGAGGCGCTGCTGCTCGAGCGCTGAAGAGAAGCCCGGCCAGGCGAAGAGAACCGCATCCACCCGCCGGTCCAGGATCAGCGGGCGGGCGGCGAGCTGCAAGAGTGTTTCTGGCTCCGGCTCGGCCTTCCTTTCTGTCGTTTCCTCCCGCTTCCGCGGCGGAGGCGGCGCGAGTCGGCCGGAGTTGATTTCCCGGCTCACGCTGTCCGGCAGTGCCCCCACGTTCTCCAGTCGCAGCCGGCGGTTTTCCGACAGGCTACGGACAAGGACCGGGGGCGCGTCTCCCCAAAGTTGCACTCGCGATGCTTGAGCTTCGCCCGCCTCCGTTTGGACGTCAAACAGCTTGCTGAAGCCGAGAATCATCAGCGGGTAGAAGAGCACTGGCAGGCCCACCATCAGGAAAAGCGTGCGGCGGTCCCTCAGCGACTCTCGGAGTTCCTTTCGGAGGATGACCCAGATGACGCGGCGTCTCATTGTGGATTCCCCAGGCGCCCGATGTGGTGGAGGAAGGCGTCAGTCAGGTTCGAGCAGCCGGAACGATCGAGCAGTTCGACCAGCGTTCCCTCGTCGATGATGCGTCCTTCATGTAGCAATAGGATGCGGTCACACAGATACTCGGCCTCGCCCATAATGTGCGTCGAGAAAAGAACGCCGCGCCCGGCCGCTCGCTGCCGCCGGATCGATTCCATGATGAACTGGCCGCTCACCACGTCCAGGGACGCAGTCGGCTCGTCGAGAACCAGCAGGCCCGGCTCGTGCAGGAACGCCCGGGCTATGTTCGCGCGCTGCTTCTGGCCCGACGAAAGAGTGCCGCAGGCCCGCGCGGCGAACCCTGCCATCTCCAGTTCCTCGATGAGTTGCTCCACGCGCCCGGCAAGCCGCTTTTCGTTCAGGCCGTAGAGCCGGCCGAAATATTCCAGCACCTCGCGAGCCGTCAGGCGCTGGTAAAGCTGGGTGTCGCCGGAAAGGAACCCGATGCGCTGTTTCGCCTCCAGCGGCGACATGCTCATGTCCACGCCGTCAATCAGCACGCGGCCCGCATTCGGAGTCAGAATGCCGGCGACCAGGCGCAGGGTCGTTGTCTTACCCGCTCCATTGGGGCCCAGGAGGCCAACCACCTCGCCCGCCCGGACGGTGAGATTCACGCCGTCAACTGCCGTGATCGCCCCGAAGCGCTTCGTCAGGTTCTCGGCGGCAAGCACGCAGCGTGTGTTTGGATGAGTTTCCGCCACCATTGAGGTTCACAAAACGCGGTGACAGGCTTCGGCGTCGCAGGCCGCACCAATGTCCCTTCATGCCGAGTGTCTACCGGCGGCGGGACACCATTGTTCCCTCCGCATTCTGCGGGCCTCACCATTGTAGTAGAATGCTTTTCAAGCGGGGCTCACAAGCAACGATTCACTTCCCGGCGGCGTTTTCTCCAGTCGGCGGCGCTTCGGTTTCGGTGGCGACGCTTGCCGAGCCCGTGCTCGCTGGCACGAGCAGCGTTTCGTCAACCGGCCTGCCGGCGCGCGTGTTGGGACGCACCGGAGTCCGCATATCCATCCTCTACTTGGGCGGCTGGCACATCGGCGCCATCAAGGACGACAACGAGTCGATCCGGCTGATGCAGGACCAGCTCGCCGACAATACGGCAGCCGTCTTCGAGTACCCTCAAGCGCTGGGGCTCGTCATCTGTTCAGCCCTGCAACCGGCTGCGGGACGCCACCGCGCCTTTGAG
>CAZACK010000017.1:0-27010 GCA_964483455.1 uncultured Solibacteraceae bacterium | reverse complement strand
GCTCGTCATCTGTTCAGCCCTGCAACCGGCTGCGGGACGCCACCGCGCCTTTGAGATCCTCGGCACTTAAGGGCACGGCCGTTGTTCGACCGATCGAACCGCCAAAACTGGAGATCGACCTGGCGAGCGCGGCCGGGCCTTACAAGGCCTCCGCCGTCCAGGCCGGCAGCGCGCTCAACGTCAAGCCGGAAAAGGCTGGTGCCGGACGCCGTGCTCCGAGCCGGCGGATTGTAAGGTGTCACGCGCACGCCGGGCACATGCCGTGCAGGACGACCTCGTAGCCGGTCACTCGACGCTGGCTGGGAACCCCCTTGGGCAGCTTGGGAAGTTCGAACCACTCGATGTCTTCCATCTGGCCGCAACGATCGCAGACGAAGTGGTGGTGAGGCACGGTGGCGGCTTCGAACCGCGCGGCGTTGCCTCCAATTCGCAATTCGCGGATTAGCCCCGCTTCCGCCATCGCATGCAGCGCCTTGTAGACGGTGGCCAACGATGCGCGCGGATCGGTCCGGTTGATGGCCTTGTGGATTTCCTCCGCCGTCGGATGCTCGGGATGGCGGTTCAGATAATCGAGAATTGCGTAGCGCTGTGCCGTGCAGCGAACGCCTTGTTCGCGGAATGAAGTCAGCAGTTGGTCCCGGAAACCCGTGTGCATACGGACGGGCGAAGCAACGTGCCCTCCTCCCCGCCTTATTCTAGCAGCAACGGACGCGGCCGGCGTCGGAGATCAGTAAACCGTCGTGTTCGCCGAAGCCACTCGGCCGTTGCGGATCAGCACGAAAGTGGCCAGGTTCGGATCGCTCTGCAAGTACACCCAGGTTTCCAACAGCCGGCCGCTGTCGACCACGGTGGTCCTCATCATCGGCTTGCCGAACGTCGCCTGGAGTGCGGCTTTGTCGGTTCCCACGGCGATCTCATTCCCGCGAGGGAAACGCTTCTCCGGTTTCGGGGACGCCGGTGCTGAGGGTGGAACTGGTGCGGCAGCGGGTGGCTGCGCCGTCTCCTCCGATGGATCCCCACCTGCCCGGCCCGAGGAGCGCACCGTCGGAGGCTTCTCTTTGGCTGGAACTCCCTGAGGCGCCTCGGCGACGGGTTGTACCCCTTCGACCGGCGCCTCGCGCAGGCCTGGCTTTTCTCCGAAGGGACCCCAGAGGACGAACGCGACCAAACCGGCCAGCAGCATCACGGCGACGGTTACCAGCGCTCCGATATTCTTCATGGCTTATTCCTTTGTCTAGCAGGGCGCGCGAAACAGCGCTTGGTTCCATTCTAAGCCCAAGTGAAACAAGGGGAAAAGGCAAGGGAGTACCATTACCCATGGACCCACCTTGATCTGAGTCCGAGACATGGGCGGGATATGTCAGACCGATCGCGGCTCGGCCGGCGCCGCCTCCGCGAGTACATTGTCGATCAATCTCGTCGGTCCCAGCCACGCCGCGACCACCACCCGGACCGGGCCGTCGATTCTTGCAACCGGTTGCATCTCCTCGGTGTCGACCAACTCCAGATACTCCGGCCGCACGAGCGGCTCCGCCGCAAGGATCGCCAGGGCCGCCTGCCGCACTTGGCGGGGATCGGTCGCGCCTGCTTCCACGAGACGCTGCGCCGCCAGCAGCGCGCGATACAGCACCGGCGCCGCCCGGCGCTCTTCCTCGCTCAAGTGCTGGTTGCGCGAGCTGAGCGCCAGTCCGTCGGACTCGCGCACGGTGGCTACCGGCACGATCTCGACCGGGAGGTTCAAGTCCCGCGCCATTCGGCGAATCACCGCAAGCTGCTGCGCGTCCTTTTCGCCGAAATAGGCGCGGTCCGGCTGGACGATGCTCAGCAGCTTCGCCACCACCGTGGCCACACCGCGGAAATGCCCCGGGCGGAACTTCCCGCAGAGGTGCTCGGACACGCGCGCGACGTCGACGTGGGTGCGCAACGGTTCCGGATACATCTCCACGACGGACGGCGCAAAGACCACGTCCACGCCGCGCTCGCCGCAGAACCGCAGGTCCGTTTCCAGCGTCCGCGGATAGCGCTCGTAGTCGTCCGAGCGGTTGAACTGGATCGGATTCACGAAGATGCTCGCCACAAGGCAGTCGGACTCCCGCCGGGCTTGTTCCATGAGCCGGGCGTGCCCGGCGTGGAGCGCGCCCATCGTCGGCACAAGACCGATCACCGCGGCGCGCTGCCGGTCCAACGCCAGGCGGCTCCGCAATCCGGAAATCGTCTGAATCAGCTCGATGCTCATGGCCGGGCGGGAAAGCGCCCTTCCCGCACTTCATCGGCGTAGGACCGGGCCGCCTCGACGATCTCTTCGGCCAGCGACGCGTACTGCTTGGCGAACGGCGGCACGAATTCCTCCGACAGGCCGAGAGCGTCGTAGCTGACCAGAACCTGCCCGTCGCAATACGGGCCGGCGCCGATGCCGATGGTCGGGATGCTCAGCTCGGCGGTCACCGCCCGGGCGACCTCCGCGGGGATCGATTCCAGCACCACCGCGAACGCCCCGGCTTCTTCCAGCTCGCGGGCGTCGGCGAGGAGTTTGCCGGCGTGCTGCTCGGCCTTGGCCTGCTGGCGAAACCCGCCGAGCAGATGGACTGATTGCGGCGTCAGACCGAGGTGTCCCATCACAGGAATCCCAACCTGCGTCAGCCGCGCAACCACGTCCCGCACGGGCGCCCCGCCCTCGATCTTCACCGCCGCCGCGCCTCCTTCCTGGATGAGACGGCCGGCGTTGCGCACCGCCTCGCTGACGCTCACCTGGAAGGTCAGGAACGGCATGTCGGCGATCACCAGCGCCCGCGAGGCGCCGCGGGCGACCGCGCTGGTGTGGTGAAGAACAGCCTCGAGCGTGACCGGCAACGTAGTCGAGTGGCCCATGATCACCATGCCCAGCGAATCGCCCACCAGCAACGCGTCGATTCCGGCGCGGTCAAGCAGACGGGCCATGGTGGCGTCGTAGGCGGTGAGCATGACAATCTTCTCGCCGCGCTTCTTCTTCTCCTTCAGCTCCGGAACACGGATCCGCTTCCCCGTTTCAGGCATGAGACTCACTATTGTCCCGCAGCAACGCCTCGATTGCGCGCGCCCGTTCTGCCGCCAGCCCTCGCCGCCGCGCCATGTCGAGCAGGTACAATCCGGCCGCGCGGTAGAGGTTGCGAACGCTTGGAGAGGCGCACGCCGCCAGCGCCGCCAAGTGGGCGGCGATCGTTTCTGTATCGCCGCGCTGGACGGGACCCGTCAGCGCCCGGACCGCTCCCAGCTCGAGGGCATTCGCCAGGCTGGAGCGGGCCAGCGGGCCGATCGCCCGCAGCGCCGCTGCCTCCTCAATCCCGGCGGCCTTCATGAGAAGCACGGCCGCGTCCACGAGTCCGGCGGAGTAATTGCCGGCGATGACGGCGGCCGCATGGTAGAGCGGGCGGCGCTCGGCCGGGACTCGCAAGGCCTCGCCGCCCAGCACCACGACAATTCGCTCGGCCCAGGCGGCCGCGGGCGGATCACCGGCAATCGCGAAGGCGACGCCGGGCAGCGCCTGCACTCCTTGATCCGGGCTGGCGACGGTCTGCAACGGATGGATGGTTCCCACCGCAACTCCATGGATTGCCAGCGGGGCCAGGACCTCCGGTCCCGCTCCTCCGCAGGTGTGAAGCGCCGCTCCTTCCCGCATGCCGGCCTGCGCAAGGATTGCCGCCACTTCCGGAATGGCGGCGTCAGTGACGGCAATCAGCACGCGCCGCGCGCGCGACGGCAGATCCGCGATTGAGCCAGCGGTAACACCTCCGATGAAGTACGCCGCTTGCCTGGTCTTCCTCGGATCCCGGCCGGCCACGAACACCAGCGGCTCGCCGCGCTCGCGAAGCAGCCGGCCCATGGCTTGCGCCATCCGGCCCGCACCGGCGATGCCGATCGGGCCTTCCGGGCAGCGGACCGCTTGATCAGGCATCCTTCAGTTTCCAGTGGTCGCCCGTGAATTCGGCCCTCTCCTCCGCCCAAGCGCCGAATTTGGCGGCCATCTGCCCGCCGTCGACGAGCAGCGCCGCGCCGGTGATGAAGGACGCGAGGTCCGATGCCAGAAAGGCGACGGCGTTCGCCACCTCCTCGGGCTCCCCTCCCCGGCCGAGTGGAATGGCGCGGAAGTACTCCTTGATCACGTCCGGTTTTCCGAAGAAGCCGGTGGTGAGCCGGGTGCGAATCAGGCCCGGACACACCGCGTTGATGCGGATCTGGTACGGGCCAAGTTCATTGGCGGCGGTGTGCAGGATCCCCAGAATGCCGGCCTTGCTTGAGTTGTAGGCGATCAATTCCGCCTCGCCGTCGTAGGAGTTGGTCGAGGCGGTGAGCACGATCGAGCCGCGCCGCCGCGGCTTCATCCGCTCGGCGGCGACCTGCACCGTTTGGAACACGCCGGTCAGGTTGACTCCGATCACCCGGTCCCACAGCTCGCGCGAAGTGGCGTTCAGGTCCGCGAACCCGACGGTGCCGGCGTTGGCGACGACAATGTCCGGAATGCCCGCCGTGTCAAACGCAGCCTCGAGCGACGCCCGGCTGGTGACATCGGCCGCCAGCCCCCGGGCGCCGAAGGACGCGGCAACTTCCGCCGGCCGCTCCTTCCCCAGATCCAGCACCCAGACGCCGGCGCCTCCCTCGGCCAGCGCCCGCGCGACCGCCAGCCCGATTCCGTTCGCGCCGCCGGTGACAATGGCCGTTTCGCCGTGAAAATCAAAGGACATAGGACGGTTCTACCACAGTGGAGTTGCTGCGTTCTCCTGCCGCGTTTTCTCTGTGCCAAGATGAGAAATGTCATGCGATCTTTGATCCTCCTGTTCCTCCTCTGCGCGGCGATGACAGCTCTCGGCGCCGGCCCGCCGCGCAAGGCGTTTCCCTTCGATTACGATCAGCACGATTTTCCCAATGGCCTGCGCCTGATCACCGTCCCCACTGACTACCCGAACGTGGTGGCGCTGTACATCGTTGTCCAGACCGGCTCGCGCAATGAAGTCGAGCCCGGCAAGAGCGGCTTCGCCCATTTCTTCGAGCACATGATGTTCCGCGGGACGAAATCGTACCCGCCCGACAAGTATGCGGACACGCTCAAAGCCGCCGGCGCGGCATCGAACGCGTACACAACCGACGACCACACCGCATACCACACGACATTTTCCAAAGAGGACCTCGAGACCATGCTGGCCATGGAGGCGGACCGGTTCCAACACCTCGAGTATTCCCCGGATGTCTTCAAGACCGAGGCCCTGGCCGTTCTCGGGGAGTACAACAAGAACAGCGCCGCGCCGACGTCGAAGCTGCACGAAACGCTGCGCGACACCGCTTTCGACCAACATACTTACAAGCACACGACCATGGGCTTCCTGAAGGACATTCAGGACATGCCCAACCAGTTCGACTACAGCCGGCTGTTTTTCGATCGCTACTACCGTCCGGAATACACGACGATCATCGTGTCGGGCGATGTCGACATGCAGAACGTGCGGGCGCTGGTCGAGAAGTACTGGGGCGGCTGGAAACGCGGCGGCTACCAGGCCGATGTCCCGGCTGAGCCGCCGCAGAATGGGCCCCGTTCCGGCGAAGTGAAGTGGACCACGCCGACGCTTCCATGGGTGGTCGTTGCCTTCCGCGGTCCGGCCTATTCGGACACCGAACCTGACCAGGCGGCGCTGGATCTGCTGGCCTACCTTGGGTTTTCCGAAAGCTCGGAGCTGTACCAGAAACTGGTGATCCGGGAGCAGAAGGTCGATACGCTGGACGCGGAAAATCCCGACCGCGTCGATCCGTACCTGTTCGCCGTTTGGGCGCGGGTCAAGAAGGAAGTGGATCTGGACTCCGTGCGCGACGACGTTCTCGCGACCCTCCGAGGTTTCCAGGAAAACGTGGTGTCGAAGGAAAGACTGGAGGCCGTCAAGAACCACCTGCGGTACCGGTTCGCGCTGGGCATGGACAACAGCCAAAGCATCGCGGCCATTCTGACGCGCTACGTGGCGCTTCGGCGCACGCCGGAAACAATCAACAGAGTCTATGAACTGTATTCGCGGGTTACGCCCGAAGACGTACAGGCGGCGGCGAGGAGGTACCTGGCGGATAACGGGCGAACCATCGTCACGCTGAAAGGAGCGAAGGCCCAATGAAATCCGCGAATGCAGCCGTGCTTCTTCTGGTGACCACTGCCATGTCGGCACAGATCCGCGTCGTTGAGCGTCCGAGCGATTCCCCGCTGGTGACATTCCGCATCGTTTTCATAACCGGCGCGGCTTCCGACCCAGCGGGCAAGCCAGGGGCCGCTTCCCTGACGGCGTCCATGCTCGCCCAGGGAGGGACTCGCGACACAACCTACAAACAGATCCTGGACGCCATGTTCCCCATGGCCACATCCGTCTCCGGCCAGGTGGACAAGGAGATGACCGTCATCTCCGCGTCTACCCACGTGGACAACCTGGAGCCATTCTACAAGCTTCTCCGCGCCATGCTGCTCGAGCCGGGCTGGCGGGAAGACGACTTTAACCGGCTGCGGGACGACGCGATCAACTTTCTCCAGGTGAACCTCCGCGGCAACAACGACGAGGAACTGGGAAAAGAAGTCCTGTACAACGAGATCTATGCGGGCCATCGGTACGGCTGGCACAACACGGGCGCCGTCTCGGCGCTGCGAAAGATGACCGTGGCCGATCTTCAGAGTTACTATCGGGCCAACTATACGCAGGCGAACCTGGTTCTGGGGATCGCCGGCGGGTACTCTCCCGAGTTCCTCACCCGCCTGAAAAAGGACTTCGCCGCCCTGCCCAAAGGCAAACCCGGCAACCTGAAGATCCCGAGGCCCAAGCCGGCACGGGGCATCTCGGTCACCATGGTCGAGAAGGACACGCGGGCGGTTGCCTACTCCATGGGTTTCCCCATCGAAGTAAGACGCGGTCATCCGGACTACCCGCCTCTGCTGGTGGCGCAGTCCTACTTCGGACAGCACCGCATGAGCGGCGGACGCCTGTACGAACGGATGCGGCAGGTTCGTGGTCTCAATTACGGGGATTATGCCTACATCGAGTATTTCCCTCGCGGGATGTTCCAGTTCGAGCCGGACCCGAACCTCGCCCGCCAAAGCCAGATCTTCCAGATCTGGATACGGCCCGTCGAGCCGCCCACGGCGCATTTCACGCTCCGGCTGGCGCTTTACGAATTGGACCGGCTTCTCAAGCAGGGCCTCTCTCGTGAGGAGTTCGAGCGCTCCCGCAGCTTCCTTTCGAAGTACGTGAACCTGCTCATGAAGACCAAGCGCGCGGAGCTGGGCTATGCCATCGACAGCCAGTATTACGGGATTCCAGACTACTCGACCTATATCAAGACGTCGCTCGCGAAGCTGACAGTTGACGATGTCAACCGAGCGATCCGGAAGCACCTCTCGATGGATGGCCTGCGGATCGTCGTGATTGCGAAGAATTGCGAGGATCTGAAGAAGAAGTTACTGGCGAACGAACCATCGCCGATGACCTACAACGCCCCCAAGCCGCCGGAGGTATTGGAAGAGGACAAGATCGTCGAGAAATGGAAGATCGACGTGCGACCGGAGTCCGTCAAGATCGTGCCCGTCGACCAAGTCTTCGAGTAGAAATCGGTGACAGGCTACGTAATCCCCAATTTCTCTTGCTTCTCGATCTTCGACGAATCCAGTTCGATTCCGAATCCCGGCCGCTCCGGCAGCGCGATGCGCCCGCCGGACACCTGGAGCGGCGCTGTCTCAAACCAGTGGTAGGTGCTCATCTTGTGGATGAGATACTCGACCAGCGGGCAGGTCATGGGCGGCTGCGAAGCCACCACGTGCAGCGCCGCGTGCAGGCTGTGGCCGTGCGGAATGACGTGCGCGTCGAAAAGCGAAGCGATCGCGCAGATCTTGACCAGCTCGCTCACGCCGCCGCACCATTCGGGATCGGCCTGGACAACGTGAAGCGCGCCGGCGCGCAGATAGTCGTGCGCCTCCCAGCGTCCGTAGAAATGCTCGCCCGAGGCAACGGGGACCGACGTGGCGCGCCGGAGCTGGACGAAGCTTTCGATCTTGTCCGGCTGGAACGCTTCCTCGATCCAGCGCGGCCGGTATCGCTCGACCTGTTTCGCCCACACTAGCGCGTAGTTCAGGTCCCAGCCCATGAAGGCGTCGAACATGAGATCGACGTCGTCGCCCGCCGCTTCTCGCAGAGCGCGAACCAGCGCCACGTTCCGTGCCAGTCCTTCGGCCCCGTCGCCCGGCCCGTAGGCGAGAAACCACTTCTGATGCCGGAAGCCGGCCCGCTTCAGCTCGGCGGCCGTTGATGCCGCGGCCTCGGGTTCGACCGAGTAGCCGAGGCAGCTTCCGTAGGCTTCGACGGAGGTCCGCGACGGACCGCCGAGCAGCCGCCAGACGGGAACCTCAAGGTACCGGCCGCGCAGGTCCCACAGCGTGTTGTCCACCGCGCTGATCGCCATCATGTAATGGCCGCGCCGCGAGTGGCGGTTGAGGCGATGCATCTGGTCCCAGAGAGCCTCACCCGCCAGCGGGTCTTTGCCGAGGAGAAACGGCTTGAGCTGCTGGTCCACGACGAGCGCCGCCTCCCTGTCAATTGGCCCGTACAGGCCCTCCAGTCCGGCATCGGTCTTGATCTTCAGGTACAGCGCGCTGGTGCTGACCGTGGCCTGCTTGCCCTCGGCCGGCTCACGGTACGGCTTTGGCCGGTGTTCTTCGTAGATGTGCAGTGGCTGGACCTGGTGCTGGCGGTGCAGCCCGGTGACGGCTTCGCGTTTCCCCTCCACCCGCCAGATCTCGACGGCGGTGATCTTCAGCTTGCCGTTCCGGGCAGGTTGAGACGAGACGGGTGCGGGGATCCCCGCCGCCGGCAGAGTCGCGAGAAAATGTCGCCTGCGCATGCGGGCATTGTAGCTCTGATGCAGTTGGGGCGAGCGATTTCGCCTGCCCTGTCGATGAGACTACGTGGTCCTCGGCGGCCGCGGGTTCACTCCCAGCTTCTTCAGCGCCGCCTCGGCGCCCTCCCCGTTCATCTTCCAGTACTCCAGCCGATCCACGCCGAGCAACTCCGCCTGCTCGCCGGTGCTGAACTCCCACCGGACGATCCGGTGAGGGAAGGCTTTTTCGACGAAGAACCGCCGCAGGATTCCGCCTTCCTGCTGGGCGGCCCAAAGATCGGTCTCGAATGTGCCGGCGGGCACGGTGACCTGCTGGGGGATCATCGTCCGTGTCAGTGCCGTCGGATTCCACTCCGGAGGGACGTGCGTGTCGCGCGAGGTCTGCATCGAAAAGAGCGCGGGAACCGTCCGGGTGTCGCCTGGCGCCAGGGCGGGCCACGCCATCTGCCGCGTCCAAAGCCACAGCGAGTCCTCGGCCAAGCCTTCGGGCGGGTATTCAATCTGACGCTGCTGGTCCGCCTCGCCGTCGAAGTAGCTGTGCATTGTGAAACGCGCGGCCTGCGCGTCGAACAGCACCTGCTGCCACGCCTGACCGCACCACTCCTGCGCGGAGAACGTCATCTTGGTCGTAGCGCCGGCCGGGCGGGCGTTGACCGGCTGCAAGGCGACGAACGTCGACAGCATCGTGTTGTAGTCGTAAATGCCCGTCTGAAAATCCTTCACGAGGTTCAGCTTCATCACCGGAAACTCATCCGAGGGCGGATGTTTGCCGGGGTCGGCCTTGACGCGCGCGCTGTTGGAGAACGTCTCGGCGACGAAAATGGTCACCGCGACGCCGGAGCGGATCTGGCCGTAGCGCGGGTACTTCAGATCGTAGGCCGCAACCTCGGATTTCCCGTCTCCCCAGTGCGCCCAGAACGCGCGGTCGAACTTCGGCGCGCCCGCGGGCGCGGCGGCAGGCGGCTGAGGTTTGGGAGCCGAACAGGAAGCAAGCAGCAGGCCGGCGGTGGCGAGAAGGCAGCTTCGAGCATGCATCACCCTCTTAGTATCGCAGCCGGCAGCCGCATCCTTGTAGACTGAAGTGGATGTCGTCGAAGAAGCTGACGGCGCACGTGAAGGCGGCCGGTTGAGCGTCCAAGCTGAGTCCAAAGGTTTTGGACCAGGTGCTGGCCCGCGTGCCCCGCGTGGCGAACGAGAACGTGCTGGTCGGGTTTGACACCGCCGACGACGCCGGCGTGTACAAGCTCACGCCGGAGTGCGCCCTGGTGCAGACGGTGGATTTCTTCACGCCGATCGTCGACGATCCGTACACCTTCGGCGCCATCGCCGCCGCCAATTCGCTGAGCGACGTGTATGCCATGGGGGGCAAGCCTCTGTCGGCACTCTCCATCGTGGCGTATCCGGGCAACCGCGATCTGGAGGACCTCGAGCAAATCCTCAAGGGCGGTGCGGACAAGATCCACGAAGCGGACTGCGTAGTGATCGGAGGCCACAGCATCCACGATGAGGAGATCAAGTTCGGCTACGCGGTTACCGGCGTGGTCCACCCGGACCGCGTGAGGACCAACGCCGGCGCTCGGGCAGGCGACGCGCTGGTGTTCACTAAGAAGATCGGGACCGGCGTGGTCTCGACCGCGCTCAAGCGAGGGATTGCCCGCGAGGAAGACGTCCGCGCCTCCATCGAATCGATGCTCGCGCTGAACCGCTGCGCCTGCGAATGGATGCTCGAATGGGATGTTCACGCCTGCACCGACATCACCGGCTTCGGCCTGATCGGCCACGCCCGCGAGATGGCGGTGGCCAGCGGAGTCACGCTGGAAATCGACGTGGACCGGGTGCGCTTCCTGCCCGGCGCGGTGGAGTACGCCCGCCAGGGCGCCATCGCCGGGGGACTGAAGAACAACCGCGCGTTCGCCTCCTGCGACGTCGAGCAGGCGCGCGAGATAGCGGAGGAAATTGTGAACCTGCTCTACGACCCGCAAACCTCCGGCGGGCTGCTGCTGTCGCTTCCGGAGGGCGACGCGGCGGACCTCGAGCGGCGCTGCGACGGCGCCTGCCGCATCGGCCGCGTGCTTCCGAGCCGGGGGAAAGCGATCCGGCTCGTATGACCGGCAACCCCCTGATCATTGCGCTCGACCTCGACTCCACCGAGCATGCCCGCTAGTCGGCCGTCTCGGCGACGCTGTGGATTTCTGCAAGGTGGGCATGGAGCTTTACGCCGCGGCCGGAATGAATTTCGTACGCGAACTCCAGGCCGGCGGCAAGCGCGTCTTCCTCGGCATGAAGTTCCACGACATCGGCGAGACGGTCAAGCGGGCGGTGGCCGTGGCCGCGCGCGCGGGTGTTGCGTTTCCGACGGTGCACGGCAGCCGGGCCGTCATGCGGGCTGCCGCCGAAGGCCGTGGCGATTCTACGCCGAAGCTCCTCGCCGTCACCGTGCTGACGAGCTTCGACCAGAGCGACCTCGCCGATCTCGGCTATCCGTGCAGCGTCTCGGAGTTGGTCGACCTGCGCGCCGCCAAGGCCATGGAGGTCGGCATCGACGGCATCGTCTGCTCGCCGCTGGAGGTGGCCGCGGTGCGCGAGATCGCCGGTCAGAAGGCGATCCTGGTGACCCCGGGCGTCCGATCGGCCGGGGCGGGCAAGGGCGACCAGAAGCGTGCGGCCACCCCCGCCGAAGCCGTTTGTAGCGGCGCCGATTACCTCGTCATCGGACGCCAGGTCACGCGAGCCGAAGACCCCTGCGCCGAAGCGGCCAGGATCCTGGAAGAAGTGTGTCTCCAACCGCCCAACCGAACAACCGAATAACCGCCCAACCGCTTCATGCCACAATAAAATCTGTGACCGGTCACGCAATCCGCCAGCGATTCCTCGATTACTTCGCCGACCGCGGCCACCGCGTGGTGCGCAGCTCGTCCCTCGTCCCGGCCAACGACCCGACGCTGCTGTTCACCAACGCCGGCATGAACCAGTTCAAGGACGTGTTCCTCGGCCGCGAAAAGCGCGACTACTCGCGCGCGGCCACCTCGCAGAAATGCGTCCGCGCCGGCGGCAAGCACAACGACCTGGACAATGTCGGCTTCACCCGCCGCCACCACACGTTCTTCGAGATGCTGGGCAACTTCTCCTTCGGCGACTACTTCAAGGCCGACGCCATCGCCTTCGCCTGGGAACTGGTCACCAAGGACTACGGCCTGCCGAAGGACCGCCTGTATTTCACCGTGTTTCGCGAGGACGACGAGGCGGAACTTCTCTGGCAGAAGGTCACCGGCGCGCCGAGGAGCCGCATCTTCCGCCTCGACGAGGAGGACAACTTCTGGCAGATGGGCGATACCGGCCCGTGCGGGCCGTGCTCGGAGATCCATTACGATCTCGGCCCGGAGGCCTCGGAGCCAGGACACGAAGGCGAGGAGTTTCCCAGCGACTGCGGCGGCCGCTACGTCGAGATCTGGAACCTCGTTTTCATGCAGTACGACCGGGACGTGACCGGCAGGCTGGAGCCGCTGCCGCGTCCGTCGATCGACACCGGGCTCGGGCTGGAGCGCGTGGCGGCGGTGATGCAGGGGAAGCTGTCGAACTACGACACCGACCTGCTCGGCCCGATCATCGACAAGGCGGCGGATCTGCTTGGAGTCGCCTATGGGGACAATCCGCGTGTTGACACTGCGCTGCGGGTCGCCGCCGATCACAGCCGGGCCGCCGCCTTCCTGATCCACGACGGCGTACTGCCGTCGAACGAAGGCCGGGGATACGTGCTGCGCAAGATCATGCGGCGCGGCATGCGGTTCGCGCGGCTGATCGGAGCCCATGAGCCGTTTCTGTATCAGCTCACGGGCTTCGTGGCGGATCTGATGTCGCCGGCCTATCCGGAGCTTCTGGAAAGCGTACAGCGCGTCGCGCGCGTCGTCAAGGACGAGGAACACCGCTACCAAACCACGTTCCAGGTCGCCGAGAAGTTCTTCCACGACGAAGCGAAATCAGCGACTGGAGGCGTTCTGGCGGGGGCCGCCGCCTTCAAGCTTTACGACACTTACGGGCTGGCGCTCGACGAGCAGGAGGAGATGGCGCGCGAGTACGGCCTCCATGTCGATCGCGAAGGATTCGACCGCGAGATGGAGCGCCAGCGCGAGCGAGCCCGGGCAAGCTGGAAAGGCGCGGCGCAGGCGCAGATCGCTCCGGTGTACCAGGAACTCGCCGAGCGCCGGCGCACGCGGTTCATCGGGTACGATTCGCTCTGCTCGTCCTCGGCGAGGGTGGTTGGTCTGATTGTGGACCAGCGGATTGTGGAGGCGATCGGCCCCGGCGCGACCGCGGAGCTCATCCTCGATGAGACGCCGTTTTACGCCGAAGCCGGCGGCCAGGTGGGCGACGTGGGGAGCCTGTATTCGGCCGAAACCGGGGAATTGATCGCGCGGGTCGAGGCGGCGTATCCCGCCCTTGCTGGGCTGACGGCCCACCGGGTTGTTGCCGCCGGCCCCATCTGCGCCGGCGACAAGCTGCGGGCCCAGGTCGATGAACAGTCGCGCCGCGCCACCATGCGCAACCATACCGCCACGCACCTGCTGCACGCCTCGCTACGCGGTGTGCTCGGCACGCACGTCAAGCAGGCCGGCAGCGTCGTGGAGCCGGCGCGGCTGCGGTTTGACTTCACCCACTACGCGGCGCTGGACGAAGCCGAGTTAGCCGAGGTCGAGCGGCTGATCAACGAGCAGATCCTGCGCAACACGGACGTGCGGACCGAGCTGATGGACCTCGACCAGGCGCTCACCACCGGCGCCATGGCGCTGTTCGGCGAGAAGTACGGGGACACGGTTCGCGTGGTCCAGGTGCCCGATTTCAGCAAGGAACTCTGCGGCGGCACGCATGTTCGCCGCACCGGCGACATCGGGCTGTGCAAGATCGTCTCCGAGGGCAGCATCTCGGCCGGAGTCCGCCGCGTCGAGGCGATCACCGGCGGGGGGGCGTTGCGGCGCTTCCAGCAGGCGGCCGATTCGCTCGGCCGCATCTCGCGGCTGGTGCGCGCTTCCGAGCCGGAACTGGTGGAGCACGTCGAGAAGCTGCTGGCTCATCAGCGCGCGCTCGAGCGGCAGGTGGAACAGCTTCGCGGGAAAGTGGCGCAGGCCCAGCTCGGCGACCTGGAGCAGCAGGCGCGCGTGCTCAAGGGCGTCAAGGTGCTGGCCGGCCGGGTCGATGGCCTCGACCGCCAGCAAATGCGCGTGCTCGCCGATTCTCTCCGCAACAGGTGGAAAACGGCGGTGGTGGTGCTTGCTTCGGCCGAGGACTCCTCGGTCGCCATCGTCTCGGCCGTCACCAAGGATCTGACCGCCAGGGTACATGCCGGCAAGCTGGCCGGCGCGCTCGCCGCGGCGGTGGGTGGAAAAGGCGGGGGCCGGCCCGATATGGCCGAAGCCGGCGGCAAGGATGTCGCCGCCTTGCCCGCCGCGCTCGAGAAGGTCTACTCGCAGGTCGAGGGCATGCTGTGAACCGGTTCGACGCCGTCATCGTCGGCGCCGGGCCGACCGGCCTCGCTTGCGGGATCGAGCTCAAGCGGCGCGGCCTGTCCGCCGTCCTGATCGAGAAGGGCTGCGTCGTCAACTCGCTGTACAACTATCCGACCAACATGGTGTTCTTCACCACGCCGGAGCTGCTCGAGATCGGCGACATCCCGATGACTTCGCTCAACGAGAAGCCGGGCCGCACCGAGGCGCTCAAGTACTATCGCCGCGTGGCTGACCTCTACAAGCTTGACATCCGCCAGTACGAACGGGTGGAGAACATCACTGGCGACGATGGTGCGTTTGTCGTGCACTCGACCGACCGCAACGGCTGCCCTCGCGCTTATGCCGCGCGCAAGGTGATCCTTGCCATGGGCTATTACGACCGCCCGAATCTGCTCAACGTGCCGGGCGAGGACCTGCCGAAAGTCATCCACTACTACAAGGAACCGCATCCGTACTACGGCCACGATGTAGCCGTGGTCGGCGGGAAGAACTCGGCGGCGATCGCCGCGCTCGAGCTGCACTGGACCGGCGCGCGGGTGACGCTTGTCCATCGAGGCGCCGCGCTTTCCGGCAGCGTCAAGTACTGGATCAAGCCGAACATCGAAAACCGCATCAAGCGCGGCGAGATCACCGCGTACTTCCGCTCGACGATCGTCGAGATCCGGCCGGACTCAATTCTCCTGGCGACGCCGGACGGCGAGCGCTGGCTCAAGAACGATTTCGTCTTCGCGATGACCGGCTACCATCCGGACCTGGAGTTCATGTCGGCGCACGGCATCCGCCTCGATCCCGAAAGCCGGAGGCCGTACACCGATCCGGAAACGCTCGAAAGCGAGCGCAGGGGCATCTACCTGGCGGGCGTGCTCGTGGCGGGGATGCACACCAACGAGATTTTCATCGAAAACGGGCGGTTCCACGGCAAGAAGATCGCCGAGGCGATCGCGGCGGTGCTCCGATCGTGAGCGTCCGGGCCGCCGATGAACACCGATCGGTGAGCTTCAGTCCAGCATCACCTCGACGTATCGCAACCGGCCCCCGCGTTCCACCTGGAGTACAAGCGACTCGCCCGGCTTGCGGCTTCCAAGCAGGTTCTCCAATTCAGTCACGGTCCAGGCGGGCTGGCGGTTGACGGAGTAGATCACATCGCCCGGCCGGAGCGGCGTGGCGGAGCCGGTCGCCAGCCTGGCCACAAGCAGTCCTCGCGGCCATCGCGGCGAGATCGGCAGCCACTGGCGCGTCTTCGAATCGACGGGCACCACCACAACGCCGAGTCTCGGCACCGGATCGCGCTGGGCCTCGACCAGAGCGGCGAATCGCTCCGGAACATCGAGCCGCAAGACCACCGGGACCGACTTCGTTAGTTGCTGATCCCCGCGCAGGACCTCCAGCGTCGCCAGGTTCCCCACGGGCTGCTGGTAGAGATTCACGTGGAACTGCCGCGCATTCTCCATCGGCTTGCCGTTCAGACTGAGAATGACATCGCCGATTTCGAGTCCCGCCGCCGCGGCCGGGCCGCCGGGACGCACGTCGGCCAGAATCACTCCGTGCTGGCGCGACAGCCCGAGACCGGACGCGAGTTCCGGCGTGAGGGTCTGACCTTGCGCCTGAATGTCGCCGCGGGTCACGACGCCAGTCTTCTTCAACTGGTCGATCACGGTGCGGACGATGTTGCTCGGCACCGCGAAGCCCAGCCCTTCGCTGCCGCCGGATTGGCTGAAGATCAGCGTGTTGATTCCGATCACCTTGCCGTCGAGATCGGCCAGCGGCCCCCCGCTGTTGCCAGGATTGATCGGCGCGTCGGTTTGAATGAAGATCACAGGATCGTCCGGCCGGAGCTGCCGTCCAACCGCGCTCACCACCCCAAGACTGACCGAATTGTCCAGGCCGAGGGGATTTCCAAGCGCCAGGACAACCTGGCCCTGCCGGATGGTGTCCGAGTCGGCAAGCGGAAGGAAGGGCAGTTTCTCCTCGTCCACCTTGAGAACGGCGAGGTCGGTTTCCAGGTCGCTGCCGATGATCTTCCCCGAGAACACGCGTCCGCGGGGCCGAAGGATGCTGGAGCCGGGCGGCGAGTCGCGGGAAGAAAGCTGCACGCGAACCGCGGTGGCGCCGGCTACCACGTGAGCGTTGGTGACGACATATCCGTCCTCGCTGACAATCACGCCGGAACCGGTGCTGCGCTGCGGTGCGGCGGCAGGCTCGTCCACGGCCTCCGGCCCCGCCGGCACGTCCACGTTGCTGGTCACGAGCACAACCGCGGGCGCGAGCTTCTCGGTGACGGCAACCAGGGAATCGCTGAGCTGGCGGAGCGCGACGGTCCGGGCAGGGCGGTCCTGTGCCGGAAGCAGGAGGCACGCGACGGCCAGGGCGCCGAGAAGTGCCGGGAGACGCGTAGGAGGTCCATCAAACGACAGCTTCACGAGTTTGCGCCCCTGTCCGGAAGGGAATCGGTTCATGTGACACTGCCCAGAGCAGATGTTCCTATCCTATGCCATTTGGTCGCCGGTTGAGCCGTCGATCCCGACCGGTTGCAATCAGCTCTTGTTGTATACTGTCACAGGCTGGTTGCCCAATACAGCCCGAATGGGTAGGGAAAGGAACTATCGAATGCGTATGAGCGTTGCTTGTGCCTGCGCCGCGTTTTTCGGTGTGTTGTCGGTAGCGTGGGGCCAGGGAGGTCGCCACTCGGCCGGACGTGTGATTGATTATCGTTCGGAATCTCCACATCCGTATGCGCCGGCCAGCGCGGGGCGCGCCGTCGTGTGGAGCGAAACCGTCGCCTCCCCCGGCGCCACCTTCCTGCGCATCCATTTCACCGGCTTTGACCTGGCTCCGGACGATTCCGTCACCGTCCGAGACCTCTGGGACGTCAAGTCGTGGACTTACACCGGACGCGGGCCCAACGGCGACGGCGATTTCTGGTCCTTCGCCGTGGAGGGTGACACCGCCATCGTCGAACTCCACGCCGGATCGCAAGGGGGGTACGGATACCATATCGCCGCCCTCGGTCACGGAACCGTAGATCTCGGCGGACCGAAGGCGCGGCCGGTGCCGGAAGTCGTTTGCGGGACCGACGGTCGCGAGGATGTCGCCTGCCACCTTTCGGAAATCGACGCCGCGCAGAAGCCCGTTGCCCGCCTGCTGTTCGCAAGCGGCCAGTTCCTGTACGTGTGCACCGGCTGGCTCGCGCAAGGGTCGAACAACAGCACGCTCGTGACGAACAACCACTGCATTGACACGCAGGCCGAGACGTCCAGCCTCCAGGCAACCTTCGGATACCAGCGGACCCTTTGCGGAACAGGCACGCCGAACGCGGGCGCCGACTATGCCGGCGGCACGCTGCTGACCACCAACAAGCGCCTCGACTTTACATTGCTCACGCTCCAGGGCAACCCGGAAGGAACCTGGGGTGAGCTCATCCCTACAACCAAGACGGTCGCCACCGGCGACTTGATCTGGTTCATCCAGCACCCCGGCGGGAACGCAAAAGAAGTCGGCTACTGGGAGGACGCGGCACACACGGTTCGCTGCAAGGTCGACCGGATCAATCAGACTTACTCGGGCACCGTTAAGCGGAGCCAGATGGCTTACGGCTGTGACAGCGAGGGGGGATCGTCGGGTTCTCCGATTGTCGATGCCGCCAGCCGCCACGTCATCGGTCTTCATCATTATGGCGGCGTCAGTGGCAACCCCTGCCTCAACGCCGCGACGGAGATGCCCGAGATTTGCGCCGCGGCCGGCTCGCGGCTGACATGCGCGACGAATTGAGAGAGTCATCAACTTGCTGACATGGAGTCCGCACCCCTGACCCGCGAGCAGATCGTCCAGTTGTGTCAATACGACACGGCGACCATCTGCAACGCCATCGAGATGTTCGCCGTGCGGCCGCGGCACCAGGGGTACATGGACGCGCGCATCCGGGCCTGTTTCCCGGAACTGCCGCCGATCGCCGGCTACGCGGCGACGGCCACGTTTCGCTCGGCGTTCGAGCGGGCCGAAGGATCGAGCTACTCGACGCTGGACGAGCAGGTGCGGCGGTTCGAGGAAATCCCCGGGCCGGCCATCGTCGTCTTTCAGGATCTCGACGATCCGCCGGCCGCGGCCACGTTCGGCGAGGTGATGTGCGCCAGTTACCAGCGGTTCGGCGCTGCCGGACTCGTCACCAGCGGCGCCGGCCGCGACCTCGACCAAGTCCGGCGGCTGCGATTCCCCGTGTTCACCGGCGGTGCAATCTGTTCCCACGGCTGGTCGCATTTCGTGTCGCTGATGACTCCGGTGCGCGTGGGTGGGCTCGCCGTGCACCCCGGTGACCTGCTCCACGCCGACGCCAACGGCGTGACCAACATCCCGCATGACATCGCCTCGGAGGTTGCCGGCGTGGCCGGCGAATTTGTCGCCGCCGAGGCTGTGCTGCTCGAGTTCCTCCGGACCGGCCCGCCCGACGTCACGTTGTACTCGGAGGCACGCCGCGAGATGCAGGACCGCATCGCCGCGCTCGCCGCAAGAGTGCGCCGGAAATAGCGATTGAGGAGGTTCCCTTGGTGTCTTAGCAGTCTGTGGCTTGCGCGACCTCGGAGAGCCTCTCGGCGGCTGCGAGCCCTCCACCAGCGAATGCGGCTAGTATGAGGATGGCATGGCCGAGCGTCGCCCTTCCACCACAACGGTCCTCGCCGCCGGCGTTCTCCTGCCCGCCGCAATCGCAAGCGCGCAGGCCTGGTACGTTGCCGGCAAGGTGATCATGGACGACGGCACGCCGCCGCCCGAGCCGGCCACCATCGAGCGCGTCTGCGCCGGCGGCATCGTCAAGCGGGAAACGCACACCGATGCCTCCGGCGGCTTCATCTTCCGGCTGCCGGCCGGCAAGGCCATCCTCACGACGCCCACGCCGGGGCTGATCCCCCGGATTCCGGAACTCCCGGCGCCGCCTGCTCAGGAAGTCTACGGCGCTCAGGACGTGAGCGCGTCCTCGCTCGATGAATCTGGCACGCCGGAATTGTGGTCCTGCTACATTCGCGCGTCACTCGCCGGCTATACCTCGAGCCGGATCGAGCTGGCCGGGCGCGACCGGACGGACAACCCGAATCTCGGCATCATCATTTTGCGCAGCACGGCGCTCGAACCGGTGGACGTGGAGTTGCTTCGCGTGCCGAATAAGGCCAGGAAGGCATACGCGAACGCCCTGAAGGCGATTCAGAAGAGCCGGTGGGACAGGGCTCGCGCCGAGTTGGAGAAAGCGCTGGCAATCCACGGCGATTTTGCCGAGGCCTCGTACACGCTCGGAACCCTCCACCAGCAGGCGGGTAACTTCGACGCCGCCCGGAAGGCCTATCGTCAATCCGTCGCCGCCAACCCGAAGTTCGCCCAGCCGTATCTGCCGCTCGCCCAACTGGCCGCCAACGACCACAACTGGGCCGAGGTGGTCGAGCACGCCGAGGCGGCCATCAAGCTCCACCCGGCGCGCTTCCCAATGGCTTACTTCTACCATGCGGTCGCCCAGTTCAACCTGCGGAGCCTCGATGCGGCCGAACAAAGCGCCCGCAAGGTCATCGAGCTCGACACGCGCGGCCGCGTGCCGCGCGCGCAATATATCCTCGGGCTGGTGCTTGCCGCGAAACGGGACTTCGCCGCGGCCGCCGGGCAACTGCGGAGCTATCTGAAGGTCGCGCCTCAGGCCCCGGAAGCCGGCGAAGTACGCAAGCTGATCCCGGCGCTGGAAACGGCGACCCGCGAGTCGCCGGCGCCGGACCTGGTGACTGAAGTTGCGGCCCGGCCGGCGCCCGGCGCTCTCCGCCTCCGGCCCAGCGAAGTGTGGGTGCCGGGCGGTATCAAGGCCCTGGCGGTGGCCTCTGGAGCCGGCGGCGAGCCTCCACCCCATCGCTTCTTCGCCGACTACTGCCGGGCCATCGGCTACCACAGCGCGACCGCTCCCGACCCGGCGGGTTACCTCGCCAGCCTGCGGGATTATTTCGAGCGCGTTGCGGAACTGGGAAGCTTGGGCGAGGGAGGCCGCCATGTTTCGGTCAGTCTCTCGGGCCAGGACGGCCAAGGGCAGCCTCGGGCGGAGCGAATCCTCGACCTGCTGGGCTGGAAACTGCTTCGCTCCGGCGACGAGGTGGCGCTCGAGCCCGCCCGGGATTCCGCGGTGCAGGCCAGGCGCCAGGAATCGGCCTGGGGCCTCGGCATCGATGAACTCGCGATGCAAGACAAACTGCGGGCGGGGGAGCCTTTCAGCTTCGATCTCGTCGCCGACCAGCGGGCCAGGCTCGTGCTCGGCGAAGAGGCCTGGATCGGCCAGTTCTTCCCGAATCAGTACCTGCCCGGTGGGCTGGCCGAAGTCTTCGCCCGCGACCCGCGGCTCGCTAGGCTCTATGTCGGCCTCAGCGGGCTGGACGATCGGACGGCGGCTTCGCTGGTGACCGGCCTCGGGATGAAACCGCTGGCGAACCGGTATATCGACGTGCTCTACCACTACTCGTCCGCCTTGGCCGTGGGTCCGGAAGCCGTGGATGTGCCGGGAGGCGAGCCGGCGCACGCCCTCTGGACCGCGCTGGCCGGAGCCAGTCCGGCGGATCCGTCGCGCTTCTTCCGCGCCCTGTCTGAAAAAGACGCCGGCAAGCTGCTCGGATTCTATTTTGCCCTCGCGCAGTGCGATCAAGCGCACCAGCGATACCTCACCGCCTCGGAGCCCCGCGCCCGGCGCTTCTATGAACTCTACCGGGAATCGCCCGAACTCCAGGCAGGCGCCGGAGGCGTGCCCCGTGAGCGATCGTTTGCCGAACTCTTGCGTGAACTCCCGCTCGACGGCGCCGGCCGCGTGCGCTTCCCCGGCGGCGCCAAGGCCTGGCTTCGCCAGGGTTCTCCCGCGCACCCCACGGAAGAAGAGATTCTGCTTGGCCTCGCAGCCGGTTCTTGGGAGGCGTTCGTGGCGCTGGCCCGCCTGGAGGCGCACCGGCCGGAACCGCTCGATGAAGCCGCCGCGGTTCTTCTTGCCCGGCGCTTCGACGAAAGCCGCTGGGTGTACCCGTATTTCGCGGCGCTCACCGGCGTCAAGGCTCCGGAGCTGGAGTCTTTCTTCGCCCTGCTCGAGATCCTGCGCTCGCACGACCCGGTGCGGCGCAACCACGTGCTCGGGCAGTGGCACGCGCTGGTCAAGCTGATTTGCCTTGGGCAGCAACACGGGCGGCTCGATCCGGCGCGGGCGGCCGCACTCTTCCGATCAGCCTGCGACCGGTTCCGTGTGGCGGATTCCGAGGCCGCTCTTGCCTCGGAGGCGATCATCGCGGTGCGCGGCGTCGTGGCGGCTTTGGGCGGCCCGGAGGCGGATTCCGATAGGGCGATCCGCGAGATGCTCCTCGGGACGGGGCCGCGTCAGGCAGAGTACGAGCGCGTCCTCGCGCTGCAACAAGTGATTCCGCTCGGTGTTCTGTTGCGGATCGAAGAAGCCGCGCGCAGGCTGGTCTCCGGCGAGGGCGCTCCGGCGGAGCTGATCCGGACGCTGGAAGACGGCCGCGCCCGCCTCCCGGCCATCGAGGTTCCGGAACCGCTTGGCGCCGAATCACTGAGGCTTGAGTATCTCAGGAGCTTTCGAACAGAGCGGCTCGCCGGGGCGATCGAGCAGCTCGGCCGTAAAGCCGCCGCAGGCAGTGCGGTCCGAAGCGGGCTTCCGCAACTGGCCAACGAGTTGCTCGCCAGCCTCCACCCTCACCTGACGGCCGCGCTGGCCGGCGCGGTCTACGCCCACTATTTCCGCCCCGACGATCTTCTCATTTGGGCCGATCCCCTGTTCGTCCGCAAGCACGAATTTGTGCATCTCGGCCCCCTGGCGCAGACCGCGCCTCTGCTCGGACCGGCGGAATTCAAGGCGGAGGCAAACCACACGGGCAGCTACATGACGGGCGGCTTCGCCGGCTTTGCGCGGGAGGCCGGGCACGCGGCCGCGGTGGGCGTCGGGCGTTTCGATCAGAAAATCGACCAGGTGCTGGCCGCCCAGTTGAGCGCGCTGCGCGCAGCCGGGTACACCGCCCTCGGCGACGACGACCTCCGGCAATTCGCCGCCACGGTCGAGGCCGGCCGGGAGTTCGTGCGCCAGGCCGCCGCGCAGCCGGAAGCGGCGGCCGCGCTCGCCGATCGCACGCTGGGACTGGTGTCGCTGTCGCGCCGGAGGAAGCTCTTGGACGCAGTGAAACTCGGTGATGCAGGCGCCGCCTTACAGGAACTCACGCTGAGCGACCTGTTCCTCCTCGGGCGTGCCGGGACGCGCATCACGGATTCGCGCCTCGACCTGCTGGCCGCCGTCGACCCGGATTGCGATCGGCCGCATTTCGCCGCCGCCGCACCCTACGAAGAATACGAGCGGCACTTCTTTCCGGAGCGCCTGGCCGAGCGCACCGCCGAATTCAATCTGTACCTGGCCTGGCGCATGCACGCCGAAGGCCTTCCCGCCGCCGCCTTCGCCGAACTGGCGGAGCCGGCCGCCCGCCGGGTGCTTTCGAGCGCGGAAATACCCGATCCACGCGACTGGAGGGCAACGCTGGCGGCCCTCGGCTCGCTGGACCGAATCGAACTCAAGCCGGAGCTGGCGCGTCGATGATTCGGGCAGGCTGCCTGTGCGCGGCGGCGGCGCTCGTTGCCGCCGCGCAGGAAACACCCGTCTTCCGGGCCGAGTCGAGGCTGGTCGAGGTTTACACCACGGTGGTGGACGGACGGGGCCGTTATCTCGACGGCCTTGCCAGGGACCAGTTTCGCGTTCTCGAAGACGGCCGGCCGCAGCAGATCGTGGCCTTCGAGCCTTTTAGCTCGCAGGTTTCCTGCGCCGTTCTACTTGATTCGAGCGGCACGATGTATCGCGCTCTCCCGTTCCTCAAGACTGCTGTGAACCGGTTCATCGACGAACTGCGGCCGGACGATTCGGTAGCGGTCTATTCGTTCCGCAGCTCGCTGGCCCTCCTCCAGCCGCTGACCACCGACAAGATCGCGGCTAAGAGCGCGGTCCTGCGCATCCAGGCGCGGGGACAGACAGCGTTGTTCGATGCGATCACCGGGGTGGTCCACGACATGGTGCGGCAGAGCGGCAAAAAGGCGATCGTGCTGTTCACGGACGGGAAAGACAATGCCAGCGCGCTGACAATGACCGCGGCGGTGGACACGGCGCGGAAGGCCGGCGCGGCGATCTACGCGGTGGCGCAAGGCGAGGCGCTGGGGGCGCCGGCGCTCCGCGCGGAGCTCGAGCAGATCTCGCGAGGCACGGGTGGCCTGTTCTATGCCGCGAGAGATCCGGACGAGCTAGCCGCGGCCTTCGGCGGCATCTCGGGCGACTTGAAACACAATTACCTGCTCGGATACAGGCCGTCGAACACCGGCTCGGCCCGCTGGCGCCGCATTCGCGTCCTCCTCCCCTCCACGCTCGAGGGATACAAGATCCGCGCACGGGAAGGCTACTTCGCCGAGTAGCGCCGGCGTGGCCGAGCGACGATCGGCGGATCCCCTCAACGCAAGCTGGCGCGCAGCTGGCGGGCTCCATGAATGAACGCCGGAATCACTCTCTTGAAGCTTGTTGCGCGGGAGCTGCGGATGCCCACTGGATCCGTGCTACACTGGATTCGTGCTAAAGAACATCACCATTACGGTGAACGAGGAGGCAGCCGCCTGGGCTCGGAAGAGGGCAGCCGAGGAGAATACCTCCGTGTCGAAACTCGTCGGCCGGATGTTGGAGAACCAGATGCGGGCCAGCGACGAGTACTGGCGGGCGTACCGGCAGTGGAAGCGAATCGGCGCCCTTGACGTCGACGCCGCCCGCCGGCTCAGTCGCAAGCAAGCGCATGCCCGCAAATGACCGGTTCTTCGTAGACAGTAACGTGCTGCTTTACTCCGTGGACGCGTCGGTCCCGGTGAAACGCCGACAAGCTCGGCGCTGGCTGGCGGCTCTTTGGGAGAGTGGCGCCGGCAGGCTGAGCTGGCAGGTTCTCCAGGAATTCTACCTAAGCGCCGAACGCAAAACCGGGCTCGCCAGTACCGCTGCCAGGAGGCTCGTCGCGGCCCTCGCGCAGTGGCAGCCGGTCGGGATGAGCTTGGGAGTTATCGAGCGGAGCTGGTACTGGATGGACAAGACACAGGTTCATTTCTGGGACGGTCTTATCCTAGCGTCGGCGGAACGAGCCGGCTGCGTCTGGCTCTTGAGCGCGGACTTTCAAGCAGGCCAGAAGTTTGGAGATCTGACAATTGTCAGCCCTTTCCGAACGACCCCTGAGGAATTGGGCCTGGGTTGAGCGCCTGGAACGCCCGCTGTCACTTTGGCCGTCGCTGAGGCTTGGCTGTCAGGAAGGTTTCGACTTCTTCCCGATTCCGTACGTGAACGAGTCCGCGTATCGCCGCATTGCATCGGCGACATGCGGTCCACGCCAGCCTGGGATTCCGCGATTCCAGAAAAGCGCGTCAAGACCCTCCTTTGGAGAGGGATATCGGCCCGTGTCGTTTCGGAACGTATCCAGAGCGATCTCGAAAACCGCTTTCGGCCCGGCAAGTCGTACTCTCATCCGGAGCTTGGGTAACGTCCCCACACTCCAATTGTTGGGAATTCACTGTGGCCACGAACGGTAGGCAGATTCCGGGTGAGGCTCAGCGGCGCCGTCAGGCCACAGGATCCTGGCGAACGCCCAATTCTTCGACCGCCACCTCCGCCGGCTCCGGAATCCTCCCCCGCCAGCTCGCTCCCGCCCACACCACCGCCGTCAGTGCCCCCAGCATCCCCGCCACCACGCCGATCGCCCGCGGACTCCAGTACTCCGACGCCACCCCAGCCAGTGCCATCGAGGTCATCATCGTTCCCCATCGCAGCGACTCCATCGTCGAGAACACCCGCCCGCGGAATTCGTCGGGCGTGTGCTTCAAAAGCTGCGAGTAATTCAGAACCGAGCACACCGCCATACCCACGCGCGAGGCGGCGATGAAGACCAGCGCCGCCCAGTAGCGATCCATCAGGCTGAACGCGACATACGTCGCCCCGTGCACGAAGTACGACGCTGCCACCACCCTCCGGTAGCCGGCGAAATCCACGCGCCGCCCCACGGCATGCCCCGCCGCGCCCCCGATCAGCAGGCCGATGCCCGCGAATCCCCAAATGGTGCCGATGCCCTCCGCCCCGCGCCCGAACACCTGCTCGCCGAACAGCGCGAACAGCACCTGGGCCGCGCCCCCGCCCGCCGCCCAGCCGACATGCAGAAGCGCGATCCCCAATATCAGCGGCACGGACCGGATGTAGTCCAGGCCCTCGCGGTACTCCGCCCACGGCCGCACCACCGCCGCCCGCGGCTCGGCGCGCCGCTCCGCCGTGAACTTCCCGCGCAGCAGGGCCACGGCGGCGGCGGAGACGACAAACGAGATGGCGTTCACGACAAAGGCCCACCGGTAGCCCAGCCCGGCGGTGGCAAAGCCACCGAGAATCGTCCCGGCGGTGATGGTCGCCCACTGCGTGGTCTGTGTCAGCGAGTTGGCGGTGTGCAGCTCCTCCTTGCTCGTGATCGCTGGTAGGATCGCCGCCCTGCCGGCAGTGAAAAACGGCGAGGCCAGCATCAACAGCGCACTCAATAGGTACAAGAGCCATGGCCCCGGATACCGGATCGTCAGCACGAACGCGAAGGCGACCACCGCGCGGACCAGGTCGCTGGCGATCATGATCCGCTTGCGGTCGAAACGATCGAGCAGCACCCCCGCGAACGGTCCGGCGATCACCGCCGGTATCGCCCTCGCAAGCATCACCGCGCTCACCACCAGCCCCGAGCCGGTCGCCTCCAACGCCAGGCTGAACACGGCGACATTGTTGAAATAGTCGCCGATCTCGCTGATGACTTGCCCGATCCATACCCTGCGATAGTTGCGATTGCTGCCAATAAGATGGAGGAACCCGGCCATACCTTCCCGCGTCTCGAAAAGCGGGTGACAGACACTATTTTTGACATAATGAGAGCGAAGACCGCAGAACCGATGCCGCTTGCGCTCCCCGAACAGAGCACAGCCCCTCTCCTGGGCGTCAGCGCGACCTTCACGGCGGAACCCGTCGAGCAGGTCCTCGCCTTCTGGATGCGCCAGGTTGGGCTCGACTTCCGGGTGCGGTTCGCTCCCTACAACCAGGTCTTCCAGCAACTGCTCGATCCCGGCAGCCTGCTGGCCGGCAATCGCACCGGCGTGAACATCCTCCTGGTGCGGCTGGAGGACTGGGCCCGATTCGGCGACAATCCTTCCAGCCTCTCCGTTCTGGAGGAAAACGTCCGGAACTTCGTGTCAGCCGTTCGATCGGCCGCAACATCCATCGGAGCGCCGGCGATCGTCGCCCTCTGCCCGCCGTCCCCGGCCTTCACCGCCGACCAGGCGCGCGCTGAGGCCGCGAGCCGGCTCACGGAGTCCGTCCTCGCCGGACTGCATGATTTGACCACCGTCCACCTGCTGACGGCCCCCGAGATCCTGGACCTGTATCCCGCCGGCGACCCGCACGACCCGCACGGAGACGAGCTCGGCCGCATCCCCTATACCCCCGAGTTCTTCGCCGCCCTCGGCAGCGCCGTGTCCCGGAAGGTTCGGGCCATTCGCGCCGTGCCCCACAAGGTGATCGTGCTGGACTGCGACGACAC
>CAZACK010000016.1:65148-66693 GCA_964483455.1 uncultured Solibacteraceae bacterium | reverse complement strand
ATAGCGCGCGGACTTGCTCCAGTTCAGTGGTTCGACCGATGAATCGTCCCAGCGATGAGGGCAGGCCGCTCTCCGCCGAGACAAGAAACCGATAGCCTTCACCGTGCACAGTTTCGATGAACCTCGGCCGTTTTTCATTGTCATCGAGTGCTTTGCGGATCTCACGAACGCACACTTTGAGCACCGTTTCGGTGACCGCAGTAACTCCCCAGACTGCATCCATGATTTCGTTCTTGGTTACCAGCATGCGAGGACGCGAAGCGAGGAATTCGAGTACGGCCAGCGATTTCTTGCGCAGAGCGACGGGTCTCGCCCCGCAATAGAGCCGGCGGTTGACGCGGTCGAGACGAAATGGTGGGAATAGAATCGGGTCGTCCACGGGTGGCGCTCCTGAATTTCAATCAACCTGTAGAACCTGTAGAATACGATACGTCTTGGAGGCTCCGCCATGCCGACACGAATGTTCGCGTTGCTGTCTCTTCCGCTTCTGGCTCTCTGCCGGCCGCCGAAGATCGACACCGTCCTCTACGGCGCGTCCTACTACCACGAGTACATGCCCTACGAGCGGCTCGACGACGACGTCCGGCTGATGGAGAAGGCCGGCCTTTCCGTGGTCCGGCTCGGCGAATCCACCTGGTCGAGCTGGGAGCCGCGCGACGGGGTGTTCGAGTTCGCCTGGATGGAGCGCATCCTCGACAGGCTCCACCGGGCCGGCATCAAGGTGATTCTCGGCACGCCGACCTACTCGATTCCGCCCTGGCTCTACCGCAAGCACCCCGAGATCCTGGTGACGCACCTGGGCGGGAGGAAGGCATCTTATGGGCCCCGGCAAAACATGGACATCACGCACCCCGCGTACCTGTTCCACGCCGAGCGGGTGATCCGGAAGATCCTCTCGCACTTCAAGGATCATCCGGCAATCATCGGCTATCAGACCGACAACGAGACCAGCTCCTATGGCGCCGCCGGCGCCAACGTGCAGCTCGGCTTCGTCGAGTATCTGAAGGATAAATTCAAGACCACGGCCGAGCTGAACCGGCTCTGGGGGTTCGCCTACTGGGGGCAGTTGGTCAACGACTGGGACGAGCTGCCGCCGCGCGACGGCATTCTGAATCCCGGCTACAAGCTCGAGTGGGAACGCTATCAGCAGAAGCTGACGACGGACTTCCTCGGCTGGCAGGCGGCGATCGTCCGCGAATACAAGCGACCGGAGCAGTTCATCACCCACAACTTCGTCGGCGGCGCGCGCACCAACATCGACGAATACGAGATCGCCAAGCACCTCGACATCGCCGCCGTGAACCCCTATCACGCCGTTCAGGACGAGCTGGACGGCCTGTCGATCAGCTTCTCCGGGGACCTGTGCCGGTCGCTGAAACGCGCCAACTACCTCGTCACGGAGACCAACGCCCAGACCATCGGCTGGGATTCCAAGACGCAGTTTCCGCCCTACGACGGCCAGCTCCGGCTGAATGTCTACAGCCACGTGGCGAGCGGCGCCAACATGGTCGCGTACTGGCACTGGCACTCGCTGCACTACGGGCA
>CAZACK010000016.1:42837-65048 GCA_964483455.1 uncultured Solibacteraceae bacterium | reverse complement strand
GAGCACTCCACCGTGCGCTGGACCCGGGCGCCCGGGCCGCTCCGGGAGGCGGCAGGCTTCTACTACCAGGAGTTCTCCAACCTGAAACAGCCGCTGCCGCTGAAGGGCGATCCCTACCAGGCCGGCGACAAGAACAGGGTTTCGGCGTGGGCGGAACTGCTGATCCCGGAAACCGCCCGGCCGCTCGCGTTCTACGACCACCCGTTCTTCGGCAAGTATCCGGCCATCACGCGGAACCAATTCGGCGAGGGCACGCTGACCTACGAGGGCGCCTTCCTCTCCGAGGAGCTTCAGGAGCGGGTGCTGCTGGAAGTGCTGTCCGCAGCCGGGCTCACCGGGCCGGATCAGAAGCTGCCCCCGCCCGTGCGGGTGAAGCACGGAACGGACAACAACGGCAAGCCGGTACACTACTACCTGAACTATTCCGCTCAACCGCAGACCTTCGCCTACCCGTACGGCGGCGGAACTGATGTTCTGACCGGAAACGCGGTGGCGTCCAACGCCAACCTGACCCTGTCGCCGTGGGACGTGGTGATTGTGGAGGAAAGATAACCGGCCGCCGGCGGCTATATAATCTCAGTCCTATGAAGAAGCAGATGACTTTCGGACTCATCATCGGTAACCGGGGATTCTTCCCCGACCACCTGGCCAAGTCGGGCCGCGAGGAAATGATCCGCGCCGTGGAAGCAGCGGGCATGAAGGCGGTCGTGGCAGGGCCGGAGGACACCAAGTACGGCGCCATCGAAACGCGCGCCGAGGCGAAGAAGTGCGCCGAGCTGTTTCAGAAGCACCGCGGGGAAATCGACGGAATTATCGTCTCGCTGCCCAACTTCGGCGACGAGCGGGCGGTGGCGGAGACCGTCCGCATGGCCGGACTGAATGTGCCCGTGCTCGTGCAGGCGACGCCCGACAGCGCCGGCAACATGACCATCCGCGACCGCCGCGACAGCTTCTGCGGCAAGATGTCGGTCTGCAACAACCTGGCGCAGTACGGGATCCCATATTCGCTCACCTCGCTCCACACGGTCAGCCCGGCGAGCGAGTCGTTCCGCGGGGACCTGGAATGGTTCGCCGGCGTCTGCCGCATGGTCAACGGGCTTCGGAGAACTCGCATCGGGGCGATCGGCGCGCGGCCGGCGGCTTTCAATACCGTTCGCTACAGCGAAAAACTGCTCGAGGCGCACGGGATCGACGTCGAAACGCTCGATCTCTCGGAGATTTTCGGCCGCATCGGACGCATGAAGGACGACGACGATCGGGCGCGGGAAAAGGTCCAGGCGATCAAGTCCTACGTCTCGACGCAGGGCATCCCGGAGGAATCGCTGCTCAAGATGGCGAAACTCGCCGCCGTCGTCGAGGGCTGGATGAAGCAGACCGACGTGACGGTCAGCGCCGTCCAGTGCTGGACGTCGATGGAAGAGTACTTCGGCGTGGTGCCGTGCACGGTGATGAGCATGATGAGCGACTCGCTGATGCCCAGCGCCTGCGAGGTGGACGTCTGCGGCACCGTCGCCATGTATGCCCTGGCGCTGGCTTCGGAGACTCCGAGCGCGCTGCTCGACTGGAACAACAATTACGGTGACGACCCCAACAAGGCGGTCTGCTTCCATTGCAGCAACCTGCCCAAGCACTTCTTCGCCGACGTGCGCATGGATTACCAGGAGATCATCGCCGGCACGGTCGGCAAGCTGAACACCTTTGGCACCTGTGTCGGCCGGGTGAAGTCCGGTCCCATGACCTACCTGCGTGTTTCCACAAACGACCGCAAGGGCATGCTGTCCGCCTACACCGGCGAGGGGCGCTTCACCGACGACCCGCTGGACACCTTCGGCGGCGCCGGCGTGGTGGAAATCCCGCGGATGCAGGATCTGCTCAGGTACATCTGCGAGAACGGCTTCGAGCACCACGTCGCGGCGAACTTTTCGACGGTCGCCGCCGTGGTCCACGAGGCCGGCCGCCGCTACCTGGGCTGGGACATCTACCGGCACAACTGAGCCCCCGAGAAACGACATGGCTATCGTTGCAGGCGTTGACTTCGGCACTCTGAACGTTCGCGTTTCGATCTTCGATAGTGAGCGAGGCAGGCTGGGCTCGGCCACCGCCGATTACCCGCTGTTCCGGAAGAAGGAAGATCCCGACCACGCGACCCAGCGGCACGAAGACCACATGAACGCACTCGTCGCCGCGATGCGCAAGGCGCTCGACGGGGCCGGCGTGAGCGGAAGCGATGTCGCCGCCATCGCCCTCGACACCACCGGCTCGAGCGTGGTTCCTGTTGATGACAACCTCAACCCGCTCGACGACTACTACCTCTGGTGCGACCATCGAGCCAAGAACGAAGCGGCCCACATCACCGCCACCGCCCATCGCGAGAACCTGGAGGCGATCGACTGGTGCGGCGGCGTCTACTCTTCCGAGTGGGGTTTTTCGAAGCTCCTTCACTGGCTGCGCAACAACCCCGGCAAGCGCGGCCGGATGGCCACCGCGCTCGAGCATTGCGACATGGTGGCGGCGGTGCTCACCGGCATCGCCGATCCGCACCAGGTCCCCCGCAGCGTCTGCGCCATGGGTCACAAGTGGATGTGGAACGAGCAGCTTGGCGGATTGCCGCCGGAGGAGTTCCTGATAAAAGTGGACGGGCTGCTCGCCGGCGTCCGGGCGCGGCTCGACGGGCGCTACGCCACCTCCGACACGATCGCCGGGCGCCTGGCGCCTGAATGGGGCGAGAAACTCGGCCTGAAGGCCGGCATCCCGATCCCTGTGGGCGCATTCGACGCGCACTGGGACGCGGTCGGTGCCGGCATCCGGGAAGGCGACGTGGTCAATGTGGTCGGCACTTCGACCTGCATCATGGCCATCGCGAGACAGGTAGACCTGGTGCCCGGCGTCTGCGGTGTCGTGAAAGGCTCCATTCACCCGCACTACTACGGCATCGAGGCCGGCCTGTCCGCCACCGGAGATATTTTCGATGCTATCGCCAGGCGGGCGGGAACAACCGTGGCGGGGCTCTCCGGCGGACTCGATCAGTACCGCGCCGGGCAGACCGGACTGCTGCGGCTTACCTGGGACAACGGCGATCGCACGGTGCTGGTCAACCCCGAGCTCGGCGGCGTGACCTTCGGCTGGAACCTGACCCACGGCCCGCTGGATGAGCTGTTCGCCGCCATCGAAGGCACTGCGTTCCACACTCGCGTCATTCTCGAACGGATGGCCGAGCACGGAGTGCCGATCCGGCGCGTGATCAACGGCGGCGGGGTTCCCCAAAAGAACGAGACCCTCAACCGCGTCTACGCCAACGTGCTGAACAAGCCGGTGCTCGTGCCGCAGAGCGAAGTGACCAGCCTTGGCTCGGCGATCTTCGCCTTCCTGGCGGCGGGCGTTTTCCGGACGATCGAGGATGCGCAGGCCGCGCTCTGCCCGAAGTACCGAACGGTGGAGCCCGACGCGAAGGAAAACGCAGTGTACGAGAAGCTCTACCCGCTCTACCGCAAACTGTACTTCGCCTTCGGCCGGACGGGTTCGGAGGCGGTCAGCGCGGGCGACGTGCTGCCGGCGCTGCGGAAAATCGCCGAACAAGCGAGGCAGGCGTAGAGCTACTCCGCCAAGTCAATCACGACCTTGCCCACCCCATCGCTGTACTGCTCCAGCATGGTGAACGCCTGTTGCACCTTCTCCAGAGGCATTGCGTGCGTCAAGATGGGGGCAAAGCGCCCAGGCTGTTCACGAAGCAGCTCCAGGGCCGTCTCCGATTCGTGATTCGACCGCCGCACGTTGTAGATCACCAGTTCCTTGCGGCGGATGGGGTGAAATTCGAGTGGCACATAGGTCTCGCCTGGGATTCCCGTAATCACGACTCTGCCGGCGTTGCGCGCAACCTCCACGCAGTGGTTGATGCTGCCGCCCCTGGCGGCGCAATCGATGGCCACGTCGACGCCGCGATTTCCCGTGTCGCTCAGGATCTCCGCAACCGGATCGGCGGAGGACGGGTCCAGCGCCGCGTCGGCTCCTACCGCCGTCGCCAGTTCGCGCCGGTGCGCCACCGGCTCGACCGCCAGAATCCGCCGGGCGCCCGACATCTTCAGCACGGCGATGGTCAGCAGCCCGATCGGTCCGGCGCCAAACACCGCCGCGGTCTCCCCCGGCTGGAGCGCCACGAACTTCATCGAATGGAGGATCACTGCCAGGGGCTCGAAGAGCGTGCCTTCGCGGAACCCAAGCCGGTCCGGAAGCGGAAGGAGGTTGCGCACCGGAAGGTTGACGTAATCCCGAAAATAGCCGGGGTCGCCCGGCATGCTCAGGAAGCGAAGATTCGCGCAGACGTTGTGACGCCCGGTCAAACAAAACTCACAGTGGTAGCAGTAGACGGCCGGTTCGAGGGCGGCGCGGTCTCCCGCCGACCAGCCGCTCACGCCGTTGCCGGTCCTGACAACCGTTCCGGTAGGTTCGTGGCCGAGCACCATGGGGAACACGCACGGCGTGTCGCCGATGCCGCCTTCCGCGAAGTAGTGCAGATCCGAGCCGCAGACACCCACGGAATGGACCCGAACCTGGACCTCCCCCGCGCCGGGATCGCACGCGGTCCCTTGTGCGATTTCGAAGTGGCGAGACTCGATGAGCTCGGCGACTCGCATCGTCGGTAACTCGCGCGGCTCGGCTATTTCTTGAACAGGTTGTCGAAGGCGGCCCGGGCGTCGCTTGGCCGGCGTTCCACCGAGGCCGATCCGGCAACCGTCGAGTTGCCCGACGGCGCCGCGTCGCGGGCTACTGTCACACGCGGTCCAAACCACTCGCACTGGTTCGCTTGGTCCTTGGCGGGAATCCGGGCCGGAATCGGCTTCAGGCACTGGAACCGCGTGGACGGTTCGAAGTGCGCGCACTGCTTGCAGCAGTGCAGCGCCACGTTGCACTTGGGACAAGCACCCCGGAAATCCGTATCCGTGGGCAAGGTAATCGCGCAATTGTAGCAGCGCGCTGCGACCACGGTCTGCACCAGGCGCGGAAGGCGCGGACCGGTGACGTCGATCGGCGGTTTCGGGCCTTGCGGCTTTGGCCGCTCCTCCGGTTTTCGGGATTCCCAGCCGGAATCCTGGTACCCGCGTTGTCGGTACTTTCTTTCGTTGTCCATGGCCGCTAGGGCTCCTAGCAACTTTAGCTTCGAGTGAGGCGAGGCGCTTTGTGACAGCTCACGATGGGAATCCCGTATGTCGATGATCGACCCCAGGGGCCGGCAACTTTACACTCCCGGCCCCGGCTGCGAGGGGTTAGAGGAATATTGGCGGGCGGCGGAGGCTTGCTGTCGTCCAACGGTGGTTCCCCGCCGGGTCCCCAAGACAATATGTACCACGAATTCCGGAGAAAAGCCAGGGGGGCTGTGCTGGCTCCCCCAAGCCCAGGCTGGCAGCCGGCCCTACTTCCCCGCCTCCGTCCCCCACTTCAAGAGCGGATTGCACGGCCGCGTCAGAGGGTCCTCATGATGGTTGGGGGCGATCCGCAGCGTGTAGCCGAGACGGCCGGTCTGCTGTGGCAGGATCTCCTTGGCGAAAACGAACACCGAATCGCGCTCCTCCACCGGCGGGAGAAGCATCACTTCGGCTTCTTCCAGGTGGCCGCTCGGCCCTACCCGTCCCACCACAACTTCCACCCGCACGTCGCCCGGCCTCAATCCGGCCAGATCCACCGCCACCCGCACGGGGATTGGCCGGCCGCTGACGACCGCCCCATCCGGCGCCGGCCCCAGGTCGACGAAGCTCACCCGGTCCCAGACCCTTACCACCTCGGCGTTCCACCTCGTTGTATCCCGCACCTTCGCGAAGCCGTTCCGGCTGAGGTCCAGGTAAGTGGCGTGCGCCGGATCGTAAGCCTGGGAGACATACTCGGCCGCCATCCGGCGGCTGTTGAACTGCCGGCTGAGGTACATGATGGACTGCTTCATCCTCTGGACCCACTCCACCGGTACCCCATCGTTGCCGCGGCTAAAAAACATCGGGATGACTTCATTCTCCAGCAGCGAGTAGATCGCCCGCGCGTGGATCTCGTCCTGGTCTTCCGCATAGGCCTCGCGGTCGCCGATCGCCCATCCGCCGGTCTGTTCGTAGGCTTCGTCGAACCAGCCGTCGAGGATACTCATGTTCAGCACGCCGTTCATGCCCGCTTTCATCCCGCTGGTTCCGCACGCCTCCTCTTCGCGGCGCGGGTTGTTGAGCCAGAGATCGACGCCCTGCACGAGTTCGCGGGCCACCATCATGCCGTAGTCTTCCACGAACACCAGGCGCATGGACAGCTCGGGATCCCGGGAGAGCTGAACGATCTCCCGGATCAGCATCTTGCCGGGGTGATCCTTCGGATGAGCCTTGCCGGCAATGACCACCTGCACGGGCATCTTGGCGTTTCCGAGGATCCGCTTCAGCCGGTTCACGTCGCGGAACAGCAGCGTGGCCCGTTTGTAAGTCGCGAAGCGCCGCGCAAAGCCGATGGTTAGCGCGTCCGGGTCCAGCACCTCCCGCGCCCGCTGCACCTCCGTTGCCGACGCCTTTCGCGCCACCGCACATTGTTCCAGCCGCTCGCGAATGAAGTTAATCATGCGCCGCTTGCGGCGGCGGTGCACCTCGAACAACTCGTGATCCGGGATTTCCTTGACCTGCTCCCAGGTCTTCGGATCGTCCCATTGGTCGCGCCAGTCGGGTTGCAGATACTGGTCGTACAGCTCGCTCAGATCCGTGTTGACCCAGGTGCGCAGGTGCACGCCGTTGGTCACGGAACTGATGGGCACCTCCCAGACCGGAAGCTGCGGCCAAAGCCCGGACCACATTCGCTGCGACACGCTGCGGTGCAGGCGGCTGACGGCGTTGCGGTAGGAGGAGGTCTGAATCGCCAGGATGGCCATCGAGAACCGCTCGTTGGGGTCCCGCGGATTCCAGCGGCCCAGCGACATCAGCCGCTCGAACTCGATGCCCGTCTCGTGACAGTAATCGCGGAAGTATTCGTACATCAGGCCCGGGTCGAAAAGGTCGATCCCGGCCGCCACCGAGGTGTGCGTGGTGAAGACGTTGTTCGAGCGGGATGCTTCCAGGCCTTCCTCGAAACTCAGCCCGTGTTCCCGCATCAGGACTCGAATCCGCTCCAGCGCCAGGAAGGCCGAATGGCCTTCATTCATGTGAAATACGGTCGGCTCCAGGCCAAGCGCCTTCAGCGCGCGGACTCCACCGATCCCCAGCACGACCTCTTGCCGGATGCGGGTGGTGTTGTCGCCGCCGTAAAGCTGGTCGGTGATGTCCCGGTACTCGGAATTCGCGTTCTCCACGATGTTGGTGTCGAGCAGGTAGAGCTTGACCCGCCCGACGTCCGTGTACCAGACCCGCACCCACACCGGCCCGCCGGGCAGTTTGACGCTGACCTTCAACTCCTTGCCCTGCGCATCGACGACCGGGCGTATCGGCAGCGTGTAGAAATCGTTGACGGGGTACCGCTCCTGCTGCCAGCCGTCCGGATTCAGGGCCTGCTCGTGATAACCCTTTTGGTACAACAGGCCGACCCCGACCAGTGACTCGCCGGAATCGCTACACGCCTTAAGAAAATCTCCGGAAAGCAATCCGAGGCCGCCGGAATAGACGGGAAGGCACTCGACGATGCCGTACTCCATCGAGAAATAGGCGACCAGCTTGTCGCCGGAGGGGCGCTCGGAGGACTGCATGTAGCTGTCGTAGCGTTCGCAGGTCGACCGGTACATCGCCAGGTAGCGCGCGTCGGTGGCCGCCCTTTCCAGCACCGGCTGCGCGACCCGCCCGAGCATCAGCACGGGATTGCGGTTGCACACCTTCCAAAGAGCCGGATCGAGCCGGCGGAACAAGGCGCGGATCGACGGATCCCAGCTATACAGCAGGTTGTAGGCCAGCTCGACCAATCGCGACAGCGAATTCGGCACGCGCGGGCGGACCAGAAACTCGCGAAGAGGGTGGATCTCAAAAGCCATCAGCAGTGTTCGGGGTAACTACTCAGGGTAGCAAAAGATTGACGCCGATTCGCTCCGCCCTGCCGCGTGCGCGCGCACGCCGCCGGGCTCCGTGCGGTCCCGCCTACCGCTTTGTCAGGTCCCGGATGTAAATGTCCTTGAACCGCATGTTCCCTTCCCCGCCCGAGTGAAGCTGCAACGCAATGTATCCGTCGAAGGACTTCGGCGTCGGATCCGTGAAGTCGACCACCGTCACGCCGTTCAACCGCGCGATGTAGCGGTTGCCGATCACCGTCAGCAGGTAATCGTTCCAGTCGTTCGGCCGCAGGACGCCTTCGTGTTCCGGCGCCGGCCAGGCGATCCATTGGCGGCCGTCTCCGTAGAGGCCGCCCGTGTGGTTGCCGATCTTGCGGTCGATTTCGAATTGCAGGCCCTGGCTCACGTCGGCTGTGCCGGGCTTGAAATCCACGTGGAAAAAGACGCCGCTGTTGCCGCCGGCCTCGCACTTGAAGCGCAGCGACATATTGAAATCCTTGTATTTCTTCACCGTCCGCAGGTAGCCGTACTCTTTGGTGACACCCATTCCGTGGATGGCGCCGTCCTCGACATCCCACTTTTCGTTGCCGACCTTGACCCATCCGGTCAAGTCCTTCCCGTTGAACAGTTGTTCCCATTCCGGCCATTTCGGCTCCTGGCCCTGCGCACATGAGATGACCAAGGCGCCGAGCAACACTGCCACCGAAAGACGAATACGCATCACGATTCCTCCAATTCAGGCACACGCCGAGTCTGCGCAGCGGTCCGGTTCCCCGATGCGATGCGCGGAGAAACTGTCATAATACCTGAGGACTGGGAGCTGTGGATGTTCCAGGAACCCGAACAATGGCTGCGGCTCTGCGAGGCGGTGGTCCGCGAGTCCGGCGATGCGATCATGATCACCGAGGCCGACCCGCCGAACGGCAACGGCCAGCGGATCGTGTTCGTCAACCGCGCCTTCACACGGATTACGGGCTACAAGCCGGAAGAAGTGCTTGGCAAGACGCCGCGAATCCTGCAAGGCGAGAAGACCCGGCGGCAGGAGCTCGACCGGATTCGCCTTGCACTCGTGAACCGCGAGCCGGTGCGCGCCGAGCTGATCAACTATCGCAAGGACGGCACCGAGTTCTGGACGGACATCTACATCTTTCCGATTTTCGGCGAAGACGGAAGGTTGCGATACTGGGCCGCGGCCAAGCGGGACATCACCAGGCGCAAGCGCATGGAAGAGGCGCTGAGACGAAGCGAAGAAACCAATCGGGCCCTCCTGGACGCGCTGCCCGACATGATGTTGCGCTTGAGCGCGGACGGCGTGTATCTGGACTGCAAAGTCTCCAAGGAGTTTGGCCCGCTGCTGCCACCGCGAGAGTTCATCGGCAAGTCGATTCTCGAGGTGACCCCGCCTTCGATGGCGGGCAGAGCCATGGATGCTTTGCGCAGGGCCATGCAGACTGGTGAAACCCAGTCCTTCGAGTACCAGCTCGACGAGGGCGGCGACGTGCGGGACTACGAGGCCCGCGTGGTGAAATGCGGCGAGGCCGAGGCAGTGGCGTTGGTGCGCGACGTTACCGCCCGCAAGCGACTGGAACTGGAGTTTCGCGAGGCGCAGAAGATGGAGGCCGTGGGCCGGCTGGCTGGCGGCCTGGCGCACGACTTCAACAACTACCTCATGGTCATCGGCGGCTATGCCCAGTTGCTGCTCGATTCCTTGCCCGAGGGCAGCGCCCTCCGGGGCGAGGCGGAGGAGATCGTTCGCGCCGCCGATCGGGCCTCCACCCTCACCAGCCGGCTGCTGTCATTTACCCGCCGGCATTCCTCCTCGCCCGCCGTCGTGGCAGTCAACGCCATCGTCGCCGGCATGGACAAGCTGCTGCGGCGGGTGACCCCGGACAACGTCAGCTTGCAATTGCGGTTGGCATCGGACGCCGGGAACATCCGCGTCGACGCCGCGCAAATCGAACAGGTGCTCATGAACCTGGTGCTGAACGCCCGCGATGCCATGCCCGACGGCGGCCGGCTGGCCATCGAGACCGGCGCCGTCGAAATCGGCGAGGAGTACGCGCGGACTCACGTTGGGGCCAGCCCGGGCCGCTATGTTCTCCTGGCTGTGTCCGATACCGGCCACGGCATGGACGAGGAAACGAAGAGCCACGTCTTCGAGCCCTTCTACACGACCAAACACCCCGGCAAGGGCACCGGCCTCGGGCTTTCCATCGTCTACGCGACCGTAACGCAGATCGGCGGTCACATCGACGTGATCAGTGAGCCGGGTAAGGGAACGACCATCCGCCTGTTCCTGCCGGCGGCGCTGTCGCCGCCGGAGCAGCAACCCCGCAACGGCAGTGTCCGCAGACCTCTGCCCGGTACCGAGACCATCCTGCTGGTGGAAGACGAAGCCGGCGTCCGCCTCCTTCTCAAGGAGGTCCTCCACCGGAGCGGCTACACGGTGCTCGAAGCCCGCGATGCGGATGATGCGTTGCACAAGGCGGCCGCCTACCCCGGGCCGATCGGCCTGCTGTTGACCGATGTGGTGATGCCCCGCTTGAGCGGGGCCGACCTGGCGCGCCGCATCCGCGAACAGCGACGCGGCATGAAGGTCTTGTATGTCTCCGGTTATGCCGACGAACTGTCGCTCCCGCGGGACCGCTTTGAAGCCGGAGAGGCCTTCCTCCAGAAGCCGTTCACGCCGGACTTGCTACTCAACAAGCTCCGCGACCTGCTCGACGTGCAATGATTCCTGCGGCGCGGCGGCACCCCGCGTCCCGACGGCCGGAGGCGCGCCCTCACCCTCGACAATCTCTCGCTGCCCTCTCCGGAGGAGTCCTGCGTCCGGCTGCCGGCGCTCCCACTGACGCGGCGCCCTGCGCCGCGTCCTACTCACCGGCAGAATGCCGCCGCCGTCCACCTGCTAGCATGGTCCTATGCAGGCTTCCGCCCGCCGAGGGTGGACGCGCCGCGGTTTTCTCTCCAGTCTGGCGGCCTTCGGCACACTGGCCGCCGACGATAGGAACCGGGTATTCCCCTCGGAGCGCACCCGCACCGTCGACCCCGCCACCGACTTCGAAGTCATCCGGCTCACCAGCCCTTCCCACTCGAGCCTGCTTCCCTCCTACTACTCCCCCGCCGTTTCCAGGCGCGGCAACTTCCTGCTCTACTCCAGCAACCTCACCGGCTCCTGGCAAGTGTGCCGGCTGGATTGGAAAACCGGCGAGTCGCGAGTCCTCACCGCGGCTCAGGATCTGGACACCTCCTCGCCGTGGCTGATGCCGGACGAGCGGGGGTTTTTCTGCTTCGACGGTCCGGAGTTGCGACGGATCGCGTTCTCCAGTCTGCGCGCCCGTCTCGCCTATCGCGTTCCCGATGGTTGGCGGCGCGGTCGCGGCTTCGCCGTCTCCGGCGATGGCTTGCACGCGTTCCTCGTCGAGCGCCGGCAAGACTCGGCCCGGCTGCGAATGGCGCCGCTGCTCAAGGGTGAGCCATCTACCGTCGTCGAAGCCGAGGCGGAATTGAGCGATCCCCTCCCCCGGCCGAAGCGCGCCGGAATCTTGTATCGCCAGGGGGATTCGCTGTGGCTGGCGGCCTATGGCGGCCAGACCCGCAGGCTGAAGACCGCACCAGGACGCATCGGCCCCGCCATGTGGTCGGCCGACGGCATGACTGTGCTCTATTTGCATTTCCCCGAGGACCCAAAGGCCCTCCACACCATCCGCGAGCACACGCCGGACTTCAACACCGACCGGCAGGTGGCCCCGACCAGCCAATTCGTTCAGTTCTCCCGCAACGCCGACGCGTCGGTCTTCGTGGGCGCCAGCGGCAGCAAGGCCTCCCCTTATGTCCTCATCCTCCTGAGGGTCACCCGCAGGGAACTCACCCTCTGCGAGCATCGCGCGTCCGACCCCATGAGCGTCAACCCGATCTTCTCTCCGGACAGCCAGATGGTCTTTTTTCAAAGCGACCGCGACGGCCTGCCGGCGATCTACGGCATCGCCGTCGATCGCCTCGTCGAGAAAACCGAGTCGTAGACCCACAACCAAGAGCCCGCCGAAGGCGCACCTTGGTTTTTGCTCTTTGATCTTTGACTTTTGATTGTCTTTTCGCCGGCCCTCCGCCCGTTCGCGTCGGCCCGGCGCGGCAACGGCCACTTCGGTCTCGGGGCCACCCATGCCCGAGCTACCATGTCTCCATGAGGTTTCTGGTTGCCATCCTGCTTGCCGCCTCACCAGCTCTCGCCTCCACCAAACTGCTGGTGACGGTGATCGAGAAGAAATCCGCCAGACCCGTGCTCGGTCTGAAGGCGGAGGATTTCACCGTCCTCGACGCCAAGACCCCCCGCGCTGTTGAGGCGGCGGAGTATTCCACCGGCCTGATGGATGTCATGCTGCTGTTGGACACCAGCCTCCTGGGCGGGATTGTCCAGCCGGTGGCCGACAACCTCACGACCCAGCTTCAGCCCAAGGAGCAAATGGCCATTGTCGCCTTTCACTCCGCGGCCGACCTTATCCAGGACTTCACCTCCAGCCAGGAACTTCTCCGCCGGGCCATCGGATCAGTCAAATACGGCAATACTCCCAGAGTGCTGGATGCCCTGTTCGCCGCCATCGATGGAGGCTTCGAGAACGCAACCTTCCGCCGCGTCATTATCCTGCTGACGGCCGGCCTGGAGGGACCAAGCCGGGTCTCCGAGCGCGACGTGCTGCGGCTTGCCCGCCGCAATGGGGTTTCGATCTATCCGGTGTACGCGGCGGGCCAGGAGCGTGGTCTGTTCGAGAGACTCGCCGAGATGACCGGCGGGGCCTCGTTCAACCTTCGCGACATGCAGAAGGCTTCGAAGGATCCGCCCGGCCCCCGTATCTTCGAGGTCGTCCGGTCTCACTACACGCTCACCCTTTCCGGAAATCTTGCTCTGGGGGACAACGTGAAGGTACAGGTAAAGAGGCCGGGGAAAGTGCTGGTTTCCGGCCTCCCACTGGACTGAACTGGCCGATATCCGAGGCCCTCGCCGAAGGGCGCCGATGTTGCGTTAGACTGGAAAGAAATCAGGAAGGGTCCCGTTCATGCGCTTTTTGGAAGCCGTCATCTGTGCAATGGCGTTGGGCATGCCGTTATCGGCGGACGGTGTGGTGCCGCGGCCTTCGCCGGAGTACGCCGTTAAGCTCACCAACGGCCAGCAAGTCCTCCTCAGCAGCCAGAGAGGCAATGTGGTGGCGCTCCTGTTCATTTCGACGGAATGCCCGCACTGCCAGAAGACGTGCGAGATGATGGAGCGGCTCCAAGCCGAGTACGGCCCCCGAGGCTTCCGGACGATGGCAGTTGCGTTCAACGAAATGTCGAAGATGCTTCTGCCAGAGTTCATCAAGCGCCACAGGCTGACATTCCCGGTTGGCTACGATACTCGAGATCCAGTCTTCACCTACATCGAACGTTCGCCCATGCTGCGCACGTTCGTGCCGATGCTGGTGCTGATCGATCGCCGCGGCACCATCCGAGGCCAGTATCTTGGCGACGACAAGCTCTGGCTCAACCAGGAGCAGAACGTCCGGGCAACGCTGGAACCGCTGCTCAAGGAGCGTCCGAACCACAAGCCGGCCTCCTCATCCGCCAACGGAGGCACGGCGAAGAAGAAGTCCTCTTGATGCTCCGTCCTTCCGCCACGGCATGCCGCCGCGAAGTTCAACCCGCGGCGGCTGTGGCCGCACGCGCGCTGCCGCGACTCGAAGCGGCGATGCGCATCCTGCTCCTGGGATCCTGCGCGCTGATATTCTTCGTGCCGTCTGCCGCCGATAGCCCGAACTTGCGGCGGTCGCCCGAATACATCATCAGATTGACCGGCGGCCAGCAGGTTCCTCTCAGCACACTAAGGGGCAACGTCGTGATGCTGTTGTTCATTCGGACTGACTGCCCGCATTGCCGGAGGACCTGCGAGCTCATGGAGAAACTGAAAGGAGTGTACGGCATGCGAGGCTTCCGGCCCTTCGCCGTGGCCATCGACGACCTGGCGCGGGAAAAAGCCCTGCAATACCAACAGCGGTTGCGGCTCACTCTCCCGGTAGGCTTCGATGACCGCGCGCCGGTGTTCTCCTTCCTCGGCCGGCCGCCGATGCAAAGGACCTTCCTGCCGATCGGCGTCTTCATTGACCGGGACGGCGTCATTCGCGGCCAGTATACGGGTGAGGACCGCGTTTGGATGGAACAGGAGAAGTCGGTTCCGGCGCTCCTCGAGAAACTGCTGAACCTGCCCGCGGGTCGAGCGCGGCCCTGAGCCGGGCGTGGTCCCTGCTATACTGAATATGCCCCGCGGCGCTATCGTCTAAGGGTTAGGACGGAGCCCTCTCAAGGCTCAAATACGGGTTCGAATCCCGTTAGCGCTACCAAAGCCGAATTGCCCCACGCAAAGCGTGTTTCCGTCAGCCTCTGGGAGAGTCGTATGGTATCCCGGTTCTTATCCGCCCCCGGAACGCACCATGCTCCTCTGGCGCTGCGAGAACGTCATCACCGCTATCCGACGCCGGCCCGGCCGCCTTGACCGGCTGCGATGAGGCGAAACTCCGGCTCCGGAGCGTGAGAGATAATGGGGTCCGATTGGAGACATCATGACCGCGAGCAAATGGGGCATTCTGTGTCTGCTTTCTGCGGCCGGCGCCGCGGCCGAGGAAAGACTGTGGCTGAAGGACGGCTGGGCGATCGAATCCTCGGCCCAGGTGCACGAAGGCGGCGCGGTGTTATCGACCACGAAGTTCCAGCCGCGGGGATGGTATCCGGCAAAGGTCCCGTCGACAGTGGCGGCCGCGCTGGCGGCCAGGGAGGTATTCCCGGATCCTCATTACGGGATGAACCTTCGATCCTACCCCGGGGTGACCTACCCGATCGCGGAGAACTTCTCCAACATCGCGATGCCGCCGGGCAGCCCGTTCCGGATGGCGTGGTGGTATCGCACCGAGTTCCGCGCACCGGACGCTTATCGCGGCAAGATGCTGTGGCTGAGGTTTGACGGGATCAATTACCGGGCGAATATCTGGCTGAATGGGAGGCTCGTCGCCGGCCAAGAGCAGGTGGTAGGCGCCTACCGGGTGCACGAGCTGAATGTCACCCGCGACATTACCTGGGACGGCCCCAACGTGCTGGCGGTGGAGGTGTCTCCGCCGCAGCCCGACGATCTGGCGATCACGTTCGTGGACTGGAACCCGGCGCCGCCCGACAAGAACATGGGGCTGTGGCATGGAGTATCGCTGGCGGCAACGGGTCCGGTAGCCGTCCGATGGCCGCAGGTGGTGACAAAGCTGGATTTTCCGTCGCTCGATACCGCTCGCCTGACGGTAGCGGCGGAGCTTCAAAACGGGCGGAACGAAGCGGTGGCCGGAACGCTGCGGGGCAGGATCGGGAACATCGAGTTCGCCCAGCAAGTGAAGCTGGAGGCGCGGCAGGCGAAGACGGTGCGGTTCACTCCGGACCGCTTCGCGCAGCTCCAAATGCAACAGCCGAAGCTGTGGTGGCCCTGGCAGTACGGGCCGCAGAATCTCCACGAGCTCACGCTGGAGTTCGAAGCCGCGGGCGCGGTGTCCGACCGCCAGTCGATACGGTTTGGAATCCGGGAAGTAACCTCCGAGCTGACGGACGAAGGGCACCGGCTGTTCCGGATCAACGGGCGGAAAATTCTGATCCGGGGCGCCGGGTGGACGTCCGAGATGATGCTGCGGCAGGATCCGGAGCGGCAGCAAGCCGAGCTCCGCTACGTCCGGGACATGAACCTGAACACCATCCGGCTCGAGGGCAAGCTGGAGGACGAACGGTTCTATGAGCTGACGGACCGCCTGGGGCTTCTGGCGATGCCCGGATGGTGTTGTTGCGACCACTGGGAGCAGTGGGAGAAGTGGGACGAGGAAGACCATGCGGTGGCGGCGGAGTCGCTGCGGGACCAGGCGCGGCGGCTGCGGAGCCATCCAAGCGTCTTCGTGTGGCTGAACGGGAGCGACGGCCCGCCGCCGGCGAAGGTCGAGGAGGCCTACCTGCGTGTGCTCAAGGAAACCGATTGGCCGAATCCCGTGCTGTCCTCGGCGACGGAGAAGCCGGCGGCGTCGGGCCCCAGCGGAGTGAAAATGCGCGGCCCTTATGAGTATGTGGCGCCGTCGTACTGGTATCTCGACACGAAACGAGGCGGGGCCTACGGCTTCAACACCGAAACCGGACCCGGGCCCTCGCCGCCGCCGGTGGAAAGCCTTCGGCGGATGCTGCCGGCGAGCCGCCTCTGGCCGGTCAACGAGGATTGGGAGTATCACTGCGGCGGAGGACCGTTCCGCGACCTGCGGGTATTCACCGAGGCGCTCGAGCAGCGTTTCGGCAAAGCCAGCAACCTGGAGGACTACGCCTGGAAGGCCCAGGTGCTGGCCTACGAAAGCCACCGGGCGATGTTCGAGGCATTCGGGCGAAACAAGTACACCGCAACCGGGGTCATCCAATGGATGCTCAACAACGCCTGGCCGTCAATGATCTGGCACCTGTACGACTACTACCTCAGACCCGGCGGATCCTATTTCGGAGCCAAGAAAGCCTGCGAGCCGTTGCACATCCAGTACTCCTACGATGACCGCTCGGTGGTGGTGGTGAACTCCTGGGCCGAACCGTTTCACGGGCTAAAGGCGGCGGCGAAGGTTCTTGATTTCGACCTGACGGAGAAGTTCTCAAGGGAAGCGGCGCTCGAATCCGGCCCGGATAGCGTGACGCGTGCATTTGTGATTCCGGAGATTCCAGGTCTTACAACTACTTACTTTGTCGCACTGACCCTCGCGGATTCCGCCGGCAAGGTGATCAGCCGGAACTTCTACTGGCTTTCGGCGAAGCCGGAGACGCCGGACTGGGACAAGTCCACGTGGTATCACACGCCCACGAAGACGTTCGCGGACTTGACGTCGCTGGAGAGGCTGCCCGAAGTGCGGCTCGATGTTTCGCGAACGATCGAGCGGCGGCAGGACGAGCACGTGGTGAAAGTGTCGGTGCGAAACCCGGCGCGGTCGCTGGCGTTCGCCGCTCACGTGAAGGTGACGAAAGGGGAGGGCGGCGAGGAGGTGCTGCCTGTCCTTTGGGAGGACAACTATTTCCCCTTGTTGCCGGGCGAGAAGCGGGAGGTCACGGGTAGATACCGGGTCAAGGATCTTAGCGGCGCCGAGCCGGTGGTGGTTGTGGATGGGTGGAACGTGGGCCGCGGCCGCTAGTCCGCCTCAATCCCGCGGCACGCCCCGCGCTCCGCGCCCTGGACTTTGGCCTTTCCGGCAAACCAACATTTGATTGGCGGGACCGCCGGCAAAAAGAAAAGACCGCCGAAGGCGCACCTCCATCCTTGCCTTGCGCGGAGCAGCGCTCCGCGCCCGCGCAGGCCAAAGGCCCGCCTTTTGCGCCGGGCAGCACCCGGCGCGCTCCTACTTGTACGCCGGAATCCCCGTCACCCTCTCCCCGATCACCAACGCGTGAATGTGGTCCGTCCCCTCGTAGGTCTTCACCGTCTCCAGGTTGCACAGGTGGCGCATGATCGGGTACTCGTCGGTGATCCCGTTGGCGCCAAGCAGGTCGCGGCTGATGCGGGCGCACTCGATCGCCATGGCCGCGTTATTGCGCTTCAGCATCGACACGTGGGCGGGCTCAGCCTTCCCCTTGTCCTTCAGCCGGCCGACGTGCAACGCCAGAAGCTGCGCCTTGCTGATCTCGGTGATCATCCAGGCGAGTTTGTCCTGCACAAGCTGGTGCGAGGCGATCGGACGGTCGTCGAACTGCTTCCGCACCAGCGTGTACTGCCGCGCGGTCTCGTAGCAGTCCATGGCCGCTCCGATCACGCCCCAGCCGATCCCGTAGCGCGCCTGAGTCAGGCACATCAGCGCGCTCTTAAGGCCCATCGAAACCGGCAGCATATTCTCCCCCGGGATCCGGCAATCGGAAAACGAGAGGCTCGACGTCACCGAGGCCCGCATGGACCACTTCCCATGAATGTCCGAGGTTGCATAACCCGGCGTTCCTCGTTCCACGAGGAAACCCCGGACGCCGTCCTCCGTCCGCGCCCAGACGACGGCCACGTCCGCCACCGACCCATTGGTGATCCACGTCTTCTCGCCGTTCAGCACCCAGCCGCTGCCGTCGCGCCGTGCCGTCGCGCGCATGCCAGCCGGATTCGAGCCGAAGTCCGGCTCCGTCAGCCCGAAGCAGCCGAGCGCCTCGCCCGATTGCAGCTTCGGCAGCCACCGCCGCTTCTGCTCCTCCGACCCGAAGGTGAGAATCGGGTACATCACCAGCGCCCCTTGAACCGAGACGCAGCTTCGAACGCCGGAGTCACCCCGCTCGATCTCCTGCATGATCAGCCCGTACTCGACATTGCTCATGCCGGCGCACCCATAGCCTTCCAGGTTCGCGCCGAAAAACCCAAGCGCTCCCATCTCCCGAATCAACTCGGAGGGGAAGCGGGCCTCCCGATAGCAGTCGCGGATCACCGGCAGCACGCGGTCTTCGACAAATTGCCGCGCCGTCTGGCGGACGAGCAGTTCCTCTTCGCTGAGCAGCGAGTCGATCTGGAGGTAGTCCACCCCTCGAAACGAAGACATAAATCCATCTTAGCGGTGCGGCCCTCTGCTCAGCACCTGGCCCGACCTGTGCCCCGTGACTCGGTGACACCTGTGACACAAGATGCGTTTTCCTGTCCCTACAATGAGTTAGGTCACTTTCCATTGTCTCGCCGCGGTCGCTTTCGGCGCACCCGAGGTACAATCGGCCGGGCTGTCTGGATGCGATGAACCCGCGGCTCGGGTTCCTTTGGTCAAATTCCATCGCACCCTTTGATGCCCATTGATCCAGTGGCGCGGTGTTCTCCCCACGGCTTGGGCCCACTTTGACCCTCGACTGCCGGGGTGTCCGCTATCGGACGCCGGGCTGTCCGGCGTCGTGCAGATTCGTATGTCAAGTTCTTTTTTTTCATGACGATAACTCTGGATCCACACGTGACGCTGCGCGGCAAAGTCGTCCTCTATCTCGTCGCAGTTCACTTGTTGGTCGCGGCGCTGGCCGTCTATTTCCTCCGCCAGCAGCGCTGGTGGCTGCTGGCCGCCGAGGCGCTTCTCGGGGTTTCCGTGGCTGTTGGGATTCGCGTGTTCCGAAGCATCTTCGTCCCGCTGCAACTGATCCGCACCGGGACGCAGTTCCTGCGCGACGCGGAATTCACCACGCGCCTGCGGGAAGTCGGCCAGCCGGAGCTCGACGAACTCATCGGCGTCTACAACAAGATGATCGACCGGCTGCGCGAGGAGCGCGTCCGGCTCCTCGAGCAGTATTACTTCATCAGCCAGATCATCCAGTCGTCCCCGCTGGGAGTCCTGATCTTCGACTTCGACGATCGCATCTCGATCGCCAACCCGGCGGCCGTGCGGATGCTGCAAACCCCGGCCGAGCAGCTCGCCGGAAAGACGCTCCAGGATGCCGTGGGCCAGTTCGCCGAAGAACTGGCGGCGTTGAGCCCGGGCGAGTCGCGGATCGTGCCCCTCGACGGCGCCCGCCGCGTGCTGTGCCGCCTGTCGAGCTTTCAGGACCGCGGCTTCCCGCGTCGTTTCCTCATGATGGAGGAACTCACCGAGGAATTGCGGAAAGCCGAGCGCGCCGCCTACGGCAAGATCATCCGCCTGATGTCGCACGAGATCAACAACTCCATCGGCGCGAGCAACTCGCTGCTCCAGTCCTGCTTGATCTACCGCGATCAGTTGCGGGAATCCGACCGGCGCGACTTCGAGACAGCGCTTCAGGTGGCGATGTCGCGCAACCAGCACCTCAATGCGTTCATGAAGAGCTACGCCGACGTCATCCGCCTGCCCAAGCCGGAACTGCGGCCGTGCGACGTCAAGGAGCTTCTGGAAGACCTGGCCGTTCTCCTGAAGCCCGAGTGCGACCGGAAGCGGATCGACTGGAAATGGGACGTCTCCGAAACGCCGGAGATTGTCCCGCTGGACAAGAACCAGATGGAGCAGGTGTTCGTGAACGTGCTACGCAACGCCATCGAAGCCATCGGCGAGAACGGCGCCATCACCGTGCGCCTGGACAGGAGGTCCGCCGCCATCGAGGACAGCGGCCAGGGGATCAGCCCGGAAGCGAAGGCCAATCTGTTCACGCCGTTCTTCAGCACCAAGGAGAACGGCCGGGGCATCGGGCTGACCATGGTACGCGAGATCCTGACCCACCACAACTTCCACTTCTCGCTCGATTCCCAGCCCGGCGGCCCGACACGTTTCACGGTGCGGTTCTGAGCACGAGTGTGGCGCGGCCGCCGATCCGGCGCCGCGCTTTGCGGAGCAGTTCCTCAACCGGCGCGCCGGTGTCGATGGCTCCGATCACCATCTCATCGATGGCGGCGGCAACTTGCGGCCACTCCGCCAGGCGTGGCATCTCCCGGGCGTTGGCGTGCAGGTCCGCCAGTCTCGAGTAGAATGGCACGACGGCATTGACATCGGGATCCGACCAGGAGGACTTGCGGCAGCCAATGGCTCCTTCGAGGGTCAGCAGCTTGTCCATCTCTGCGCTCGCGCAGTGGCGGAGAAACCGCCAGGCGACATCGCGGTGCGGGCTTCCGGAAGCGATCGATAAGATCCAGTAGATATTGAGCGAGGCGCCGGCGCAACCAGGCGCGTGTGGGATTTCGGCGATACTCACCTTTCCCCTGACCCGGGAAGCCTCGATCGTCTCGGCCATGGCCCCGAACCCGAACCAGTTGACCATCATCGCGACCTCACCGGCGGAGAACGCCAGGCCCGACTTCACCGAGTCGAACTCGCGCCCCTTCGGGTGAACCGCGGAGCGGTCGTTCACCATCCGGCGGTAGTAGTCGAGCGCGTCCGCCGCCGCCTCGGTGTCCGGAAGCGGGCGCCCGTCGGGAGCGAACAGCTCGCCGCCGCGAGTCCAGAGCTGAAGGCAGAAGTCGTAGACGGTGTTGTGGCCATCGGGGTAGGCCGCGAAGACGGTTCCGTACAGTCCTTGCTCTGGCCGGGTGAAGAAGCGCGCTGTCCGCTGGAACTCGTCCCAGGTTTCGGGAACGCGCAACGGCGCGCCGAAGGCCCGTTCGTAAGCGGCCTGCTCGGCGGGGTCTTCGAACAGGTCCTTCCGGTAGATGAGGCACTCGGGCCCGTCGTGGTACGGCAAGCCCAGCATCTGGCCGCCGATTTGTTGCAGCCGGAGCAGCGACGGCGTCCAGGCATCGGGATACCCCGGCGGCGGATCCGTCCCGATCAGCCCTGCCAGATCGGCGAGCGCGCCGGAGGAATGCGCCTCGGCGACCCAGTCCGTGACGGCGAAGGCGACGTCCCACTCGCCGCTCTTTAGCCCTTCCTTCTCAAAGAGCGACTCGTGCAGCGGGTGGAGGTCCAGCGCCACGGCGTCCAGATCGAGCCCCGTCCCGGCGGCGGCTTCGAAACTCGCCCACTGCCTGGCGATTGCGGATTCGAAGGGACCAAATCTCCTGACGGCGATGCGGAATCGACTGCTCCGGCTCATTGATAGATTATGGCGCGACGCCGGCATGCTGAAGAGCCGCCTGCGGGGCGGCGGAACTCAGCGGGAGGCGTCCATGGTCAGGACTTCGTACGCCGCGATCCGCGGATCCACGGTGAGTATTGTCAGTCCCTCGGATTTAGCCTGGACGACCAGCATGCGATCGAAAGGGTCGTCGTGGTGCGGCGGCAGGGAGAGTACCGCGAGGGCGTGTTCGAAACTCACACCGAGCGTTCGGAAGCCGCACCGAGCCAACTCGCGCGGGAGGCACTCTTCCGGCGGCTCGCCCAAGTCCAGCCGGCCGAGAGCTGTCTTGATGCTGATCTCCCACGCCGTCGCGGCGCTGACCCACACCTCGGAGTCTCGGTCGACGATTACTCTCCTAGCCAATGGACCCAACCGGCGGCTGTCCACAAGCCACCAGATGAGCGCATGGGTGTCGAGCAGCAGCCTCACGGTTTGATCCCGAATGCCCGCGCCAGCTCGTCTGGAAGCGGCGCATCGAAGTCGGGCGACATCCGGATGCGGCCCTTGAGCGCGCCGGGCTTGCGCTTCACGCCTGGAAGCGCTAGCGGCGCCAGCCGGGCCAACGGCTTGCCGGCCTTGGCGATCACGATCTCCTCGCCGGCGGCTGCTTCGTCGACGAGACGCGACAGGTGGGTCTTGGCGGCGTGGATATTGACGGTCTTCATTGAACTAGACTTAGTTTAGTCGATTTTGCGCT
>CAZACK010000016.1:0-42737 GCA_964483455.1 uncultured Solibacteraceae bacterium | reverse complement strand
GGTTGCGCGGTGTTTGCGGCCAGCCGTTCGAGTCGTGGTCCGCCACCGGAGCTTCGTCTTCCCGATATTCATCCGGCCGCATGACACGGAGCTTGGGCGTCACTTCGTCGCCTCGGTTCGAGCGGGGGAGCGTGGCCAGGTTGGCGAAGAGCGTCTGCGAGACCACCGCCTTCCTCCACGCGCCTCCCGACCAGTCGCCGGCCCAGGCGTCCAGGAAATCCATCTGCCGCTTGCCCAGAAGTTCGGCGCCAGGCACGTCGCCGTCTCGGGCCGCATCGTATTCGGGATTCTGCGCCCAGCCGTTGACGATCCTCGCTTTGGGCAAGAGCATTATTGCGGGTGAAAGCGGCGACGACGATTTGCGGCTTGTCTTTGGGGTCCTTGCGAACCGTGCCGGAATAGAAGTGCTCGCGGCGTCCGACACATAGGAAATCCGGTAGGGAACGTCGCGCGTATCGTCCCACTCAGGGATGCGGAACGTGGCGGTCCGGGAGAGCGGATCGATCGACGAGCGAGCGATCGTCTTCCAGCCGGTGCGATCGACCTGGAGCGCTACTTCCTTGCCGGGTTCATCAACAGGCGCCATTTGCGCGGTGAGTTTCAGCGCGCGGCGGTTGAGCGTGTGGAGCGCAAACAGAATCGGGCCGAAGGCGCGCTCCTCGCGGGCTTCGACCATGCCGCCGGAGACTTGCCAGTCCCGGAACCAGAATCGCATCGTGCCGCCGCGGTGCGTGCCAGCCCGCTCGCCGAAACCGGGGAGGATTGAGGTTTCGCGCGGCGACGGCTCAACGGGGCCGGAGTGGCTCACCAGGGCCACGCCGCCGTACGGCCAGCCGCAGGGCACGTTGTCCGAAGGAACAACCGTTACTCGCTTGTCTTCCAGAGCGGGGCCGAAAGCAGTCTATTGGAGGCGACATTACGAACAGCCGGCCGTCCGAGGTGATGCCCGCACCGACGCCGCCACCACGCACGGCGCTGTCGCGGTAGTCGCGGAAGTGACCGCGGATGCCGAAGCGGAAGCCGACAAAGCCCTCGTCCAGAGGCTCGGTGTCCTCCTTCAGCCGGCCGGCCCAACACGGTCATTCTGAAGCCGCCGTTCCGCGGGCGGATGTCGCGCGTCAGGAGGAACACATTGCGATCGCCGCCCGGGCGGAAGCACTCCAGGCGGCGGTTGCGGACTCGCCAGTCCTGGAGAGGATTGGCCCAGTATTCGGGACCGGCCCAGGGACGGGTGACCGAGGACGGCCAAGCGGAGAGGAATTCCTGTGCGGGAAAGGCGAAAGGAGAAACGACGGCCAGAACACCAAGGCACGCGAGAAACAACGACTGTCTCACATAGCACGACCGCAAAGCCACCACCACACCAAAGCAAAAGATCAGCTTGTTCCTTCGATCAGCCGGTAGATCGGCTTGAGCGCGGGGTACAGGGCCCGGTAGACCTCGTGACCGCGCTTATAGATCTGCGATTCGTGCGGCCTCGGAAGCTGCGTGCCGACTTCGCGAATGGTCGCGCGGCAGGCTTCCGGGACCGAGCCGTAGACGCCCGTGCCCACCAGCGAAAGGATGGCCGCGCCGTAGGCGGAGCCTTCCTGCGACTCGAGGGTCACCACGCGTTTGCCGAAGATGTCGGCCAGCAACTGCCGCCAGAAGGCGCTGCGCCCGCCGCCGCCGGAGGCGCGCACCGATTCGACAGGCACGCCCATCCCCTCGATGATGTCCAGGCAGTCCTTCTGGCTGTAGGAAACTCCCTCGATCAGCGCTCGGATCAGATCGGCGCGCGTATGCTTGGCGGTGACGCCGATCCAGCCGCCGCGCGCGGTTGAGTCGAGGTGCGGGGTGCGCTCGCCCATCAGGTACGGCAGCCAGAAGAGGCCGTGCGCGCCGACCGGCGCCGAGGCAGCCTCGGCGGTCAGCGCGTCGTAGTCCGCGCCCGCCGCAAGCTGGTTACGGAACCACTGGAGGCTCAGCCCCGCGCCCTGGGTGACGCCCATCACGTGCCATGCGCCCTTCACCGCGTGACAGAACGTGTGGACACGGCCCGCCGGGTCGTACAGAGCTTTCTCCATGTGCGCGAAGACGACGCCGGAGGTGCCGAGCGTGCAGGAGACGATGCCCGGCTCGACGATGCCGTTGCCGACCGCGCTCGAGGCCTGATCGCCGCCGCCGCCGACCACGGGTGTTCCTTCCTTCAGCCCGGTCAGCTCAGCGGCTCGCGCGGTCATCTCCCCGGTGAGTTCGCTCGACTCGTAGACCTTCGGGAGAAGCTCCCGGTCGAGCTTCAGCCGGTCGGCCATCTGGTTGGACCAGCGGCGCAGGACGACATCGAACAGCGAGGTGCCCGAGGCGTCCGAGACTTCGGTGGCGTACTCGCCGGTCAGCTCGAAGCGGACGTAGTCTTTCGGCAGAAGCATCTTGCGAGCGCGCGCGAACGACCGCGGCTCGTTGTCCCGGACCCAGAGCAGTTTCGGCAGCGTGAAGCCGGTCAGCACCGGGTTGGCGGTATAGGCCAGCACGTTGTCCTTGCCGATGGCTTGGTTGATGGCGTCCACCTGCGCCTGGCTGCGCTGGTCGCACCAGATCAGGGCCGGGCGGATGACGGCGTTGTCCTTGTCGAGCAGCACGAGGCCGTGCATTTGGCCGGACAGGCCGACGCCCTTCACGTCCTCAGCTTTGGCTTCGGCTTCCGCGAGTACGCCCTGGATGGCTTTCTGCGCCGCCGCCCACCAGTCCTCGGGGCGCTGCTCGGCCCACAGGGGCCGCTCCATCTTCATGTCTTCGTGAGGCGCGGTGAACCCGGCCTTCACGCGACCCTTCTCGTCGATCAGGAGCGCACGGCTGCCCCCGGTGCCGATATCCAGTCCCAACCAGTACATGAATGACTCCGTTAGCTTGAAATGAGATCCCGCGCCTGGAACGGCAGATAGGCGGCGCCAAACAGACCGGCCTCGTTGCCGAGAATCGCCTTCTCGATGCGGGTGTTTGTCTTTTGGAAGGTAAAGGAACGCCGTTCCACTTCGCGGAGCATCGCCGGTGCAAAGAAATCCCACGCCGGCAAAGGGCCTCCGCTCAATAGATACAGAGGAAAATTAAAGGTATTGACGAGCATTGCAAGAGCCACCCCAAGCGACGTTCCCATGCTGTCGAAAATCCGCTTCGCGTTGTGGTTGCCCTGAAGAGCGAAATGGTAGACGTCCTCGGCGGTGACATCTTCGCCGCCGAGGGCGACCAGCCTGGCCATGGTGGCGATGGCGGTGGCCGAGGCGTGTTTCTCCAGGCACCCGGTGTTGCCGCAGCCGCAGGGATTGCCGGTGGGGTTGACCGTCAGGTGGCCGAGCTCGCCGGCCATGCCGACGAAGCCGTGGATGACGCGGCCGTGGTAGATGATGCCGCCGCCGATGCCGGTACCGAGGGTCAGCAGCACCAGCGAATCGACGTCGCGCCCGGCGCCCATCCACTTTTCGCCCAGCGCCGCGGCGTTGGCGTCATTCTCCAGGATGACGGGAGCCTTGAGGCGCTTCTCGATTTCGTCACGGACCGGGAAGTCATCAAAGCCCGGCAGGTTGTGCGAGCCGACGATGATGCCCTTCTCGATCAGGATGAATCCCGGCACGCCGATGCCGACCCCGGCCAAGCCACCGGCGCCGAGCTTCTCGCGGAGGGCGACAATCGAGTTGACGATGTCTTCGATGACCGCGTCGCGGCCCTCGGAGAGCATGGTTCGGCCGGAGATCTTCTCGAGGATCTGCCCCTGGCGGCTGATGGCGGCGGCGCGGAGGTTGGTGCCGCCGAGGTCGACACCGATGCAGTATTCGGCCATGAGATCGCATCATAACAACAAATCGGTGACAGGCTACGCTTTCCCCAATCTCGACGGGCTTGGCTTCGCCGCGGAAATGGGGAAAGCGTAGCCTGTCACCGATTTCTGCGTGCCTCCTTCATGATTGGGCCGTAGACTTCCTTGTCGAACGGGACGCAGCCGGTCGGGAACTGGCCGAGCGGGTGGTGCTTCTGGCGCATCAGGTAGGTGCAGAAGGTCACCGTCTTGCACACGCGCTGCTCGTCGAGTTCGCCTTTTTCGAGCGCGTCGCGGGCGAAGTCGGGATAGGCGAGCGCGTTCCGGCCCATGCCGAAGAAGCGGATGTTCCCGTCGGCGATGTTGCGCGCGCCGGCGTTGATCGCATACTTCTGGAGCCAACTGTAGCCGGTGCCGACCATCGGGAGATCGGGGAACTCCCGCTGCAACTCGCCGGCGACGCGGAAGTGGCGATCGACGCCGAGCAGCGGGTGCTCGGGCTGCTCGTAGTTGCCCTCGTCGGGCTTCTCGAAGGGCCGCCCGACGTGAGGGTTGTAGTATGGCGAGCCCATGGAGACGTTCAGCAGCTCGGTGCCCCACTCGCGGAACCAGGCGACCGCGTCTTTGACCTCCGTGAGGTCCTCCCTCAGCGGGTCATTCGTATCGACGCCGAAGCCGTAGGGGTACGGAAGCGGATACTCCATCGGCACACCGATTCCGGCCGGGCCGGTGACATAAGGAACACCGTCGTAGCAGCCCAGGCGGATGGTGATCATCAACCGGTTGCCCAGCTCCGCGCGGATCTTGCCGATCACGTTGCGGATGAACCGGGCGCGGTTTTCGAGTGGACCGCCGTAGCGTCCCTCGCGCGTTTTCGCGCCGATCAGCTCGCTCAACAGATAGCCGTGGGTCACCTTGATGTCGATCGATCGGAATCCCACTTCGACGGCGAGGCGCGCCGCTCCCGCGTAGTCGTCTTCGAGGCGCTCCAGCTCGTCATCGGAGATGACGGGGTAGTCGGGCGGAGTATTGGTCTTCCGGTCGATGAGCGGATGGTGATAGGCGATGATCCGCCTGGGAACGCTGTAGCGGCCGGAGTGGGTGAGCTGAACGGGCAGGAGCAGATCGTCCGCCGTGCCGTAATGCTCGCGGTGCACGCGGCGGATCAATTCGAGCAGCCGGGCGAAGTCACCGGCGGTTTCGCGGTGCAGCCAGAGCTGGCGCGTGTTGGCCCGGCCGTCCTGGCGGACCGCCGTCGCCTCGAACCAGATGAGCTTGGCGCCGCCGGCGGCGAAGCGCTTGTAGCGCCGCCAGGTCAGCTCGCCGGGCCGACCGTCGGGCGTGGAATCGCAGCCTTCCATCGGATGGATAGCGATGGAATTGCCGACGCTGATGTCCCCGACGCGGACCTTGCGGGCGAGCGTCTCCCGAATGCGGTCCCGGTCGTGCTCGAAACGGACGTGCGAGGCGCCGAGCGCCTCGGCGTCACGCTCGAGCTCGCTCAGGCTCTGGTACGTGAAGTGCCTCATCTTTGGGCGCGTGCCGCGGCAGCAATCCGATGAAGATGGCGCCGATGAACGCGGTGGCGAAGACGGCCATCATCGCCATGCGGTAATCGCCGGCGAGCCAGTCGCGCAGCTTGGCAACGAAGAAGGGGAACCAGAACTGCGAGATCGTGTCGGTGGGCAGGATCGCGGACATCGCCCGCGCCAGCGTCGCCAAGCCGAACTGATCGGCCGCCATGAGCGGAATCAGCATGTAATCGGCGCCCATGGCGAAGCCGAAGACGAGCGCGAAGATGTAGACGAAGCTGGTGGACTGCGGCTTGACGAGGAACAGCGTGGGAATGGCGACGGCCACCACCAGGTAGGTGGCGAGCATCACGTATTTCCGCGGCAGCTTGTCGGCCAGGTACCCCGCCAGCAGCCGTCCTCCGATGCTCGACCACAGGACCCAGAAGGAGGCGGTCCCCCAGATCTGGTCGCGCGCCGCCTGGTTGACGAAGCCCTGGTACTCGAAGACGAACTTCATGTGCATGTTTACGGCGGCGATGGACCCGATGGATGCGGCGCTGCCGACGAGCAGATACCAGAAGGCAGGCCGGCGCAGGAGAAATCCGAACGTCTTGGGCGGCGCCGAGGCGACTGGCGCGGCCGCCTCGGCGGATTGCTCCTTGCCGTCGGGCAACTGACCGACATCCTGCGGCTTGTCCTTCAGCACGAAGACCGCCAGCGGCCAGGCCGCCAGCAGCACAATGCTCATGATCTTCAGCGCCTCGGTGTAGGGCATTTGCAAGGCCAGCCACGGGCCCAGCTTGTTGCCGAAGGAACCGACGATCGCCACGCCGACGTAGGTGACGCCCATCGCCCGGCCACGCTTCTCCTTGAACCAGTTGGAAATGATGATCTGGTGTGGAATCGGCCCGGAGAGGAAGTAGCCGACCATGTACAGGCACCACGCGCCGAAGTACTCCCACGTTGCGCCGCTCAGCCGCGCGAACCACTGGAAGGCGGCGAAGGTCATGCCGGTTCCGACGATGATGAGCAGCCGCGGGCTGACGCGCGGCACGATGATAGGGCCGGCCCAGATGGTGAGCAGCACCGCCACCGGCGCCCCGAGGGTGATCAGCCGGATCGGCCAGCCGTGATCGTCGCGGAAGTAGTCGAAGAAGAAGGCGATGTTGTAGTAGGGGAATCCGGTCGAGATTCCGAAGGTCAGGAAGCAGGCGGCGACGATCCACCAGCCGCGGAAGGATTTCTTCATTCGCTCGGGGCTCCTGTGCGCGGTGAAAGATTACTTATATCACGGCGGGTGGGGAGCCACGATGCGGGGATCGCGCAGGGCACGCGGTCAGGGGGAGGCCAGGCCTACGCGCGGGTTCGCGCCGGCTCTGGAGCGGCTGGGTCTCCGCGTAAGAGACCTTCCGTGCTCAAGTCCTCGTCCAGATCCGGCCAGTGGATGCCAAAGCCGGCGCCACTAATCCGCCAATTCTGGCGCTGTCCGGACTGGCATCGAGCAGCCGCGGGTACCATGCCAGCGGCACAATGATCGTGCGTTCGTCGATCAGGTCGGCTTCCAGCGTGTCCTTGTGAAACGAACGTCCTTTCCCCGCTCGCCGGGTTTAGGTTCCGAACCTTTCATTCCAGTTCTCCATTCGGATCCTCTCGTTCCAAGCGACGGCCCATGGGTATACTCGGAGCCCATCCGCTTTTCTAGGCCCTGCGCGAAAGAGGATGACCTCATGAAATGCCCGGGAGTCAGCTCCGGGCAGGCGAAAGCGCCTACCCGACCCGGTGGGGCAGGCATTCAGCCTGCCTGGGCTGTTCTCTAAGCCTGCTTGTGAGGCTGCGCCTCGCCCTACGTCAGCACGTTGCCGTCGGGCATCAGCCGGGCCTTGCATCCCTTCTGGAGCGCGATGTTGGCCAGGTGCGGTCCGGCCACGGCGTTGGCGGCAATCTCCACCGTGCAGGTGGGCTGCTCGCGCGTCTTGATGCAATTCAGGAAGTTCTCGATGTGGGCATCCACCTCGACCGGCACCTTGGCAAGGTAGATCGGCTCGCGGTTCGGCCGCTCCCGCCACGGCTCCTTGTAAACGCGGTAGCCGTCTTCATCGACGATCATGGTTCCCTTGTCGCCCTGGAACGTGATCGACCAGCCGTCCTGGAAGGAATTGCAGTAGTTCAGCGTCCAGGTGGCGACGAAGGTCGGGAACTCAAACACGGCGCAGAAGACGTTCGGATGCTCGGAGCCTTCGTTCTTGATGACCTGGCCATAGCAGATCGCCGACAGCGGCGGGCCGGAGTTGGTGAACCACAGAACAACGTCCATCAGGTGGGTGCCCTGGTCGGTCATGTTGCCACCGGCGTAATCCCAGAACGTGCGCCAGCTCCGCACGCGCATCGGCTCGAGCGGGCGTTTCGGCGCGGAGCCGAGGAAGCGGTCCCAGTCGATCTTGCCGGGCAGGGGGGAATTGTCCAGCGGCCGGGCGACGTTCCAGTTCCACATCGGCTTGACCATCGCGATCCGGCCGAGCACGCCGTCGTCCACCAGCTTCTTGGCCGACTTGATGACATCGGCGCTGCGGCGCTGCATGCCGATCTGGACGATGCGGTCGCTTTCGCGCACGGCCTTCACCATCTTGGCGCTCTCGGCGAGCGAGTACGACAGCGGCTTTTCGGCGTAGGCGTCCTTGCCGGCGGCGAGCGAAGCCAGCAGCATCGGGCAGTGGTGATGATCGGGCCCGGCCAGGACAGTAAAGTCGATGCTCTTTTCTTTGTCAAGAAGCTCGTTGTAGTCGATATAGGTGCGGGCGCCGGGCGAGTCCTTCAGCGCCAGCTCGATGTTCGGCTCGTACACGTCGCACACGGCGACGCACTGGGCGCCGTATTTCTGGAAGACCCGGTTGAGGTAGCGTCCGCGGCCTCCGGCAGCGATGAGGGCGTACGACGGCTTCTCGTTGGCGCCTCGCGCGCTTGCCGGGATGAAGGCCGGGGCGGCTGCCAGCGCCGCGGTCTTCTGAAGAAACTGTCTGCGGTTCGAATCCATGAAAGACCTCCGGCTGTTACTTATATCACGGCGGGCGGGGCTGGTGCCGGGTTTCGTGAACCGGAATGTTGGGGGTTTGGCGGCCGGGCTACCAGCCCATGGGGCAGATGCTCAACTGGGCGCGCTGCTGCGGCATGATGTTGTTGAAGGAGATGTTCAGCTCCGCGCGCCCGATCAGCCGCGTGTGCACACGGCTCTCGATGCGCTTCGGCAACGCCATGCCGTTGACGAACTCGTAATCGCGGACGAACTCGACCTTCTTCAGGAACACCGACGGATTCTTCACCAGCCGGCCGGTCTCGCGGTAGGGCAGGTAGGTCTCGGCGTCGATCCAAAGGTCGCCTTTGAACAGTCCGACCCGCTTCTTCTTCGGGCTCAACTGGTAGATGTGCATCGGCCGGCCGTTGACGCTGATCATCCCTTTGTACTTGAACTTGTAGTTTGCCTGGGTGATGCGCAGGTCCTGGGACTTGCCGTTGCCGTTGACGTGGCCGTTCATGGCCTGCGCCTCGGCCTGGAGGTAGCGGGTGATGACGTCGTTCTTCACCATCTTGTCGCCGACGAAGCGGACGGCGTCGTAGGTCACCTGTCCCACGCGGGTTACCTGGCGCAGCGCCTGGAACTTGCCTTGCTTCTTCAGCCGGGGGAGCTGGGCCTCGATGTCGACCTCCATCCGGGCGCCTTCGAGCCGGGTCTGCTGCAATTCCATCGCGGCGAAGTACCGGGTGAGGACGCTGGTCGGGGGGTTAGCGGGGACGGCGGCGCTGCTGGAATCCGCAAGGGATAAGCCGCTCGCCAACATGCCGCTGAGCAGAATGTTGCGCGCGAGAGTCAACAAATATCCTTTTGTAACGGCCCGAGGACGATCGAACGATCCGCCGCTCTTTTTCAGTCTACACGGCATTAGATGCGGAAAGCAACTCATCTGTTACCGGATCCCTGGCGGGAATCCGCCTGAGCCTTCTCAATCCGGTACGATAGACGCATGCCCAACGTTCCTGTCGGCGCCGTCCACGAGCACAAGCTCCTGGTGACGAACGAGGTAGCGGTCGATTTTCTGGGGACCGAAGCCGCCCGGGTGCTGGCCACCCCGTGGATGATCGGCTACATGGAAATGACCGCACGCAACGGAATTCTTCCCCACCTGGAGCCGGGATACGACACGGTCGGCACCCGTGTGGATGTCAAACACCTGGCCGCCACACCGGTTGGGATGCAAGTCACGTTCCGTTCCGAGATTACGGCGGTGGAAGACCGCCGGGTGATCTGCAAGGTGGAGGCGTGGGATGAAACAGAGAAGATCGGCGAGGGAATCCACGAGCGGTTCATCGTGAACGTGGAGCGGTTCGGGGCGAGGGTGCAGGCAAAGGCGGCGGGGCGCCAGGGGTAGCTGGCGGGGCGGGGCGGATGGGGGCGAATTCGAGGACGGCGATGGCGGGCTCACCTCCCTGCGGGACGTAGATCTGGGCGTCATCCGCGGAGAACGCGGGATTGCCGGTCGGGATAAGCGGAAGAGGACGGATAACCTCCAGGGTCTTTGTGTCAACCAACAGAAGGGCCTGGTTTCCTCCCAGCGTCATGATGGAGCCGTCGGGAAACGGGGCTGCCCAGCCGGGGCCGGGCGGCGCGTAGCCGAGCGTGCGGATGAGTCGTGGACCGGCCGTGGAAATCACGTGGATGGCTTTGCTGGGGAACTCCGGGCAGCCGCGGTGGTCGTAGTCCGAGGAATTGCAGACCTCGCCCGCGCCAGCCCAAAGCTGGCTGCCGTCCGGTGTCAGCGTGAGCCAGGAAGCGACCAGGGGCAGGCCGGTGATGGCGTTCGCGAAGTGGCCGGAGTCTCCATCGAACCATGCGATCGCGTTGCGTCCTGGAGACCCGCCCGCCGCGGGAGGTCCGAGGATCGCGAAGAGCATGCGGCCGTTCGGGGACAGGGCCAGCCTGACGACGCTTCCGCCGATCCAGACGGTCACGACCGACTTGGATTTGAGATTCAATTTCTTGAGGCCGTACTCCAGCGCCGCCACGTAGGCCCAGCGGCTGTCCGGCGTAACGCACAGGTCATTGACCAGCCCTCCCTGGATGGCCACGGTGGTTGCGATGCGGGTCGCCGTGTCGATGACTCGCAGCTTGCCGGAATAGTGGCCGGCCAGCACTTTCGAGCCGTCCGTCGCGGCACCAAGCGAGAAGACCGGCTCCCCTAACGGGATTTCGTGGAGTACCGCGCGGCGGCGGGCATCGATAATCGCGACACCGGTGCCAGTCCCGACAAACAACTCCGAGCGCTTGGGGACAACGACGACGTTCAGAGGGGCCACGCTGGCCGGGATTCTGTGAGCAACCCGGACATCGGCGAGACCCCGCTTGATCCACCAGGCCCATGTTCCGATCCCGGTGAGCCTGGCTCTGGCTTCGGCGGCGACGGCGGGCTGATCGGCGAACTCGCGGACCACCCGCTCGTAGATCGCGCGGGCGCTGGCGTCGCCGACTTTCTCCCGGCAGGACTTCCCTTCCCGGCCTCGCTCCCCAGTTCCACTCGCCCGCCGTGCGCCTCCATCACGTGGCGCACCGGGTAGAGACCGAGTCCGTACCCGCCTTTGCCGCTATCTTTCGCCACGCGGTAGTCGCTCTCGAAGATCGTATCGCGGTCCGCGGGCGCGATTCCGGTCCCACGGTGCTTGATCGCCAGCACAACCGGCGGCAGGGCCGGCTCGATGCGCACGTCCACCTGGTAGCGCCACAGGGCGCGGTCACGAGCGGTTGATCAGACTGGCGACGTAACCAGCGCCGAAGCCGTTGTCGATGTTGACCACGGACACGTTGCTGGCGCAACTGTTCAGCATCGCCAGCAGCGCCGCCAGCCCGTGGAAGCTCGCGCCATAACCGACACTGGTCGGCACGGCGATCACCGGACAGGACACCAGACCGCCCACCACGCTCGGCAGCGCGCCTTCCATGCCGGCCACGACCACCACGACGCGCGCCGCCATGAGCCGCTCGCGGTTGTTCATCAGCCGGTGAATCCCGGCCACGCCGATGTCGTGGATCGCCTCCACTTCGTTGCCCATCACCTCGGCGGTAACCCGAGCCTCCTCGGCCACGGGGATGTCGCTGGTGCCCGCGCAGACAACGGCAATCTTGCCTTTGCCGCGGATGGTGCGGTCTCCCCAGACGCGAATCGTGCCCGACAGCGGCAGGTATTCGGCCCTGGGAAATTTCCTTTTCACCGCGGAAGCGGTCTCGGCGCCGGCGCGGGTGATCAGCATGTTCTTCGAGGTCTTCAGCAGCCGGGCGGCGATCGAGACGACCTGTTGCGGCGTCTTGCCTTGCGCGAAGATGACCTCGGGCATGCCGTGCCGCAGCGCCCGGTGGTGATCGACCTTGGCGAAGCCGAGGTCCTCGAACGGCATGTGGCGCATGCGCTCCAGCGCCGCGTCCACATCCAGCTTGCCGCCCTTGACGCGTTCCAACAGCCGCCGCAAGGCTTCTTTGTTCATGTCTTCCCTTTCGACCGGATGATGAAAGTCAGTTCCTGGCAGGCGAAAGCGCCTGCCCCAGCGCCTCAGAACATAATCCGGTCCCCCGCCCGCAATCCGTATTTGTCGGCCATCCCGCCGGCCAGTTCGAGCACGTACTGCGCCCTTTGGCGGCCACCGTAGTTCGGGCAGTCCTTGGCCTCCGACCGGCACGGCGGCGTGTTCGCCGAGATCTCCACGATCGCCCGGCTCGAATCCAGCCAGATGATGTCGAGCGGGATCTTCACCTGATACATCCAGTAGGGGAAGAACCCGGGCTCGGCATGGATGAACAGCATCCCGCGGTCGGGAGCGAGTGAATCGCGAAACATCATGCCGCGGATCATGTCGGTCGGATGCATCATGACCTCCGCACGAATTTTCTGGCCGCCCGGCAGGGTCACCACGCGGGTGTAGTACTCGTCCATCGTCGTCGGCCTCCGCCCGCAGCCGGCAACGGCTACGACCGCCAGGCAGGCGGCCAGAGTCAATCGGAGGCGCAGCATCCTCTCTCATCCTAGCAGCCCGGTTTTGACCTACACTATCCACAGAGGCGCCATCCAATGCGGCTCATGGCGGCGGTTTTCGCGGCTCTCCTCCCGGCGCTGACGGAAGAACAGGACCGCGACCCCCAGACTCCGCCGTACTCGGGGGCGGAGACGGCGCTCGGCGCTCGGTTGGCGCGGGAAGCGGAGCGAACCGAAAAGCTGCTGGAGGACACCGAGGTGGCCCTCTATGTGCGGAACTTCGCCGAGCGGCTGGCGCGGCACGCCGGATTACGAGTGTCGGCGCGCGTACTCGACAGCCCCGATATCTATTCGCTCGCCTTGCCTGGCGGCTTCATCTACGTCAGCACCGGCTTGATTCTCCGGACGGAGAGCGAGGCGGAACTGGCCGCTGTGCTGGCGCACCTGATCGCGCACCTTGCCGAAGGGCATCGCATGCACACCATCGCGCGCGGCCAGAACACCTCGCAGTACGACCTGGTGCGCGTGAACTTCTTCGGCACCTCGCGGTCTTCCTGCCTGCGCCTGATGAAGGAACACGAAGTGCCTTCCGGCTGGATCGTCCGCTACGGGGCCGCCGAAAGAAAAGCCGACACCGACGCCGTTCGCTACCTCCACGCCGCCGGCTTCGATCCGGTCAGCCTGTCCGAGTTCTTCAACAAGCTTCGGTACGAACAGCCGCAAATGGCGGGCCGCATGTCGTCCGAGGAATTGATCGCCATGAGGACCTACGCCGAGGAGTCATTCACCCCGGCCCCGGACTACGCGGTCACTTCCGAGACATATGTGCGGCTGCGCGGGCGCCTGGCAAGGGCCTTGAAGCGGAAGCAGGCCCCGCCGTCGCTGGAGCAGAAAGCGCCGGCCGCCGGTGAACGGCGATAGGAGTGTTCAACCACGGAGGCACAGAGTTCTTGAACCTGGTTTTCCCGCGCGTTCCCCGCGGCCCAGTGGTGAAATTCGAACGATAGCTGAGATTACCGGTTCTGTTTCTCACCAGTGATTAGGGCAGAACACGGCCGACAGGCTCGTGGTGGCCAGCTTCAAGACGCTGCCATGCCGGCCGACGATGGTCGATGCTCGCGACGCCATCGTCGCCGCCGACAGCGGCCTGAACGGGGGCGCGAACCGCGAGACGATCTGGCGGACGTTCGCCCGCCACGGGCTCGGCTATTCGGCCCGGGCGATCGAGGCCGACAACTTCGTGTTCGATGGCGCCGGCGATCTGCCGGCGGATCTCGCTCCGGGCAATCGCCACCCGAGCATCATCAGCCAGCCCGCCGGCACTCCAGGCATGGGGCAGACCTGGACCTATCAGATCTTCGCCGAGGACCTCGACGGAGACGCGCTGACCTATTTCCTGATGGAGGGCCCCGAAGGCATGACGGTGAACGCCGCCGGGCTGGTGGAATGGGAAGTCGTCTTCGCCAGCAGCCGGGCCAAGGTCAAGATCACCGTCTGCCAATGCTTCTCTCGGAGTCACCTCTACAGCCGGGAAGGAGAGTGGGGTATCAAGGTATTTCCGGAGCAGCGAGTTCAGGTTTCGCCCAACCGGTTGCGAGTCACTGACATCTGCGTCGTGGCCGGAGCGGACCCGCAAGAGCAGATCTTCACTCGGCCGCCTTTTCTGTGCATCGAGATTCGCTCCCCTGGGAAGACACCGTGCGGGACATGCAGGAGCGCATCAATGACTATCCCGCCTTCGGGGTGCCCAACGTATGGCTCATTGATCCCCGAACAAGAAGAGCCTGGATCTGCACCGCGGAAGGCAATCTCGAAGCGAAGGACGCCGTTCTGCGGACTCGGGACCAGAATATCGAAATCGACTTGGCCCGCATATTCCATTCCACATGATGCCGGAACGGTGAAGTCGTGCACACACCGCACGCGTCGCCAACAGGCTCACTTTGCACCTTCCACCACCAGCCACAGCTTCGATGACTTCGTGAACATCGGCCGAGCCGGGCGGTGATTTCGCGTGGCTCGATTCGCGTCCCCACACACAGTGTCATTCTCCGGATTCTGCTCTGGGTTTCCGAACTCGTGCTCTTGCCGGGAGCTGGCCGAGCCGCTCCCCGGCGGTTTGCTGGAAGGCGAGAAACTGGATGTGGTGTGCGGCGACTTCGTATCCGGTCCTCATGCAGTTACTCGTCGAGCGTCTGGGGTAAGAAGAAACGGCGACCGCAGAATTGGGGATTACATAACCTGTCACCGTTTTCTGGCGTAGACGGCTTTCAGTTGGTCGAGAAACTCACGGCGGTCGACGATGTAGTGGAGCTTGACGGGCTCGTCGCCTCCGGTCACTTCATCGACGACTTTCTCGAGGATTTCGAACTGGTCGCGTTCGGTGATGCCGTGCTCGCTCAAGTATCCGCCGCGCCGCAAGCGGCGCAGCAGCTCCATCAGCGTCAGGCGGCCCTGAAACGTCCGCCCGCCAGCCTTGTGGGAGCGGCTCACCAGATACTGCACCAGCAGGATCTCGTTGTAGAGCGAGGGAGCGAGGTACAGGCGGTTCCCTTCCTTCTCCCATCCTTCTTCAAACTTGCCGGACGGCAGCACGAGCGCCACACCCTCGAGCGCGCTGTTCCAGTCCGTCTTGGGATCCTTGCGCTCGAGGTAGCTTCGTGCGGCCTCGGCCAGCCATCCGTCCTGGTCGAAATCGTACCGATGGCCCAACAGGTCCAGCCACTCGAAGAAGACCGCGCGTTTGGTGCTTTTCTGCTCCAGAAACTGGATCTGCTCGCCGGAGGCGGGCAGCGACTGCACCAGCTTCCGCCGGGCCGCGTCCGTCGCCTTTCCGCCTTCAATACGATAGGTGTCCAGTCGCGCGTGCCACCGTTTGGCGGCGTTGCAGTAGGGGCAGCGCGGGTTCTTCTCACGGCTTTCGAAGAACGGACGCGTCAACGGATGTCCGGTCAGTTCCTCAACCGATGGAGCGTGGCGCTTGACCTCCGAATACGCCGTACGCGGGCCGAGCCCCAACTGCTTGGTGTAGATGTCGAAGATACAGGCCAGGCAAAGCTGCCGGTGGTAACTCCGGGCCGCCCACGGAGGAAAGGCGGTCAGATCGAGACTGGCGGTGCTCCGTCGTCCGGCCATGCTTCCTGCCCGTAGTATGCCACGGACGCACTCGGAAACTTCACCGCCGGATGTTGAATCATTAAGGTGTGACCCCCAAACCATCAGGCAGTTTCGTGCAGCTCGGCGGGACGCCCGTTAGACCGCGGCCCGCGGTCAAAGATCCCGTTTGCGGTATGGACGTGGATCCGGCGACCGCTCCGGCCAGACACGAGCACAACGGAACGATGTATTACTTCTGCCGCGACCATTGCCGCGAGAAATTCGTGGGCGATCCTGAGCGCTATCTGGCCACGCGAAAACCGGCCGAAGGCCGCAAGGATGCCTGGTACGTCTGCCCGATGCACCCTGAGGTGCGCCGGCCTGGGCCGGACTCCTGCCCGAAGTGCGGCATGGCTTTGGAGCCGGAGGTGGCCACGCTGGAGGAGGGTCCGAACCCTGAGCTGGCCGACATGGCCCGCCGCTTCCGGGTGAGCGCCGCGCTGACCCTGCCTGTGCTGGTCATCGCCATGTCGGAGATGATCCCTGGCATGCCGAAGCAGGAGGCTTTGGCGCCGCGCGCCCTCACCTGGATCCAGCTCGCGCTGGCTACCCCGGTGGTGCTTTGGGGCGGCCGTCCGTTCTTCCAGCGCGGCTGGGCGTCGATCGTGAACCGCAGCCTGAACATGTTCACGCTGATCGCCGTCGGCACCGGCACGGCGTATGTCTACAGCGTGGCCGCGGCGCTCCTCCCCGGCGCGTTCCCCGCCTCCTTTCGCGGGCACGGCGGCGCGCCGGCGGTGTACTTCGAAGCGGCCGCCGTGATCACCACGCTGGTGCTGCTCGGCCAGGTGCTCGAACTGCGCGCCCGCGCCCGCACGGCCGGCGCGATCAAAGCCCTGCTCGGCCTCGCTCCCCAGACGGCGAACCTCGTGCGCGAAGACGGCGTCGAAGAGACAGTCCCGCTCGACCGCGTCCGGGCCGGCGACCGCTTGCGCGTCCGCCCCGGCGAAAAGATTCCTGTCGACGGCGTTGTGCTCGAGGGCGCCAGTTCCGTCGACGAGTCGATGATCACCGGCGAGCCGATTCCCGCCGAGAAGACGCCGGGCGCCAGGGTGACCGGCGGCGCCCTCAACGCCACCGGCAGTTTTCTGATGCGGGCCGAGCGCGTGGGCAGCGAGACGATGCTGGCGCAGATCGTCCGCATGGTCGGCGAGGCGCAGCGCAGCCGAGCTCCGATCCAGCGGCTTGCGGACCGCGTCTCGGCGTACTTCGTCCCGTCGGTGGTGCTGGTTGCGGCGGCGACGTTGCTGCTCTGGGGTAGCTTCGGCCCCGAGCCTCGCATGGCCTACGCCATCCTGAACGCGGTGGCCGTGTTGATTGTCGCCTGCCCGTGCGCGCTCGGCCTGGCAACCCCGATGGCGGTGATGGTCGGCGCCGGCCGGGGCGCCACCGCCGGCGTGCTGATCAGGAACGCCGAGGCGCTCGAGGTGCTCGGCAAAGTGGACACGCTGGTGGTGGACAAGACCGGCACGCTCACCGAGGGCAAGCCGCGGCTGGCTTCCGTCCGGGCTGCGCCGGGACACACCGAATCGGAGATATTGAGGCTGGCGGCCAGCCTGGAGCGCGCCAGCGAGCACCCGCTGGCCGGCGCCTTTCTCGCCGCCGCCCGGGAGCGGGGACTGGCGCTGTCGGAACCTTCGGGGTTTCAATCGGCCCCGGGAAAGGGTGTCGCCGGACGTCTGGAAGGCCGGGCTGTAATTCTTGGCAATCAGCCTCTTTTCAATGATTTAAATATCAATATGCAAAAATTGGTTGAAGCGGCGGAGCCGCTGGGAACCCGGGGGGAAACCGTGGTGTTGCTGGCTTTGGACGGCCGGCCGGCCGGCGTGTTCGGAGTGGCCGATCCGATCAAGCCGTCGGCGAAGGAATCCATTCGTTGGCTGCATGCGGAAGGAATCCGGATCCTGATGGTGACTGGCGACAACCGGGTGACCGCCGAGGCGGTGGCTCGGGAATTGGGGATTGACGAGGTGCGGGCGGAGGTGCTGCCGGCGCAGAAGCGTGAAGTTGTCAGGCAACTTCAGGAAGAAGGCCGCATGGTGGCGATGGCGGGGGACGGCGTCAACGACGCTCCGGCGCTGGCACAGGCCCACGCCGGCATCGCCATGGGAACGGGCACGGACGTGGCCATGGAGAGCGCCGGCATCACGCTGGTGAAAGGCGACCTCCGCGGGGTGGTGCGGGCGCGCAAGCTGAGCCGCGCGACGATGCGCAACATCCGCCAGAACCTTTTCTTCGCCTTCCTCTACAACATCCTCGGGGTTTCGATTGCGGCCGGCGCGCTGTATCCGATCTTCGGCCTGCTGTTGAGTCCGATGGTCGCCAGCGCGGCGATGACGTTCAGCTCGGTGTCGGTGATCGGGAATTCGCTGCGGCTGCGGAGGCTGGCGCTGTAGCTGGCCGCTGAGCGTTACACAAAGAAAAAACGTTCACGAATTCCTGTTCGAGTGTAAGATGTTCTTACGTTTGGCAACAGGCACGGATGCGGTTTATTGAGAACCCGGCCGGCGTGCTGGCTGCGCGGCACACGGGCCCCCACTCCAAGGGGAAGTAGGAAGACGTCGGACGCGCCTGGCGCGTGAGCGGCGTCAGTACGGCCAGCGTCCGGGGATGCGTCCGGGCATGGGAACTCCCTGGCTCTTGGTGCTCGGCATCGGGCCGCCTTCGACGGCGGTGCGCGGCCGGGGCATCATGGCCCCGCTGAAGTTGATCTCGGACTCCTCGAAGCTCAGCGGCCGGTCGAGGACCATCTCGATCGTGGTGCCGCGCGCGAGGACCGCCTCCGGCCCGCGCGAAAGTAGCACGCCGAGCATTCCGGCGGCGGCGCCGGCGGCGGCGCCGACCCCCGCGCCCATCCCGGCGCGGCCGGCGGCAGCCCCTGCGATCACGCCGACCGAAGCGCCCGCGGCCGTGGCTTCCCCGACCGATCGGGCGTCGCCGCTCTTGTTGCCTTCGCTCTTGATCTTGCCTTCGCCCCGATCCAGCTCTTCGCTGGATCGGCCGTCCAGGCTACCCACGCGGGCGCGGAAATCTCGAGTCACGCCGTTGGGCAAAGTCAATGAATCGAATCGCAGGTACAGCTCCCCTCGGCCCTTCACTTTTCCCGGCCGCTTCACTTGGGTGATGGTGCCGGCGACGTAGCTGCCTGGAGGAATGACCACACGGCCATTCGCCAGAATGGGAAAAACCGTTTCGAGGTAGACGCGGTCGCCCTCGGCGGAATGCTTGGTGCTGACGCTGTTGATCAACGCCAGCGGGATCCGTGTGCCGGACTCGATCCGGAACTGGGCGGCGTCGGGCTTGGCGGACTGCGCTTCCCTCCAGCCTTGCTCGGGTTTCTCTTCGGTCGCGGATTGCGCGGAAACGACGCAAGCAGCCCACAGGAGTACGGCGAAGCTACGGCGAAACATGGGCGCCCTCCTCTCGTCTCATTGTATCCCACATACAGAATTGAACGCGCCGAATTGGCGGCGCGTTACGGCTGGCTTCCCGCCGGCCGCACGAACAGCCGGACGCCAGCCGGGCTGATTGCGTCTCCCACCGCCAGCCGGACCTCGGGGTCAGGGGCCACCGTGTCCGGCAGCCGCAGGTTGATCTGGTACAGCCCGGCAAAGTACGGAGCCACGCCGGCGTACAGGACATTCCCCGGCGGAACCGAAGTCCCGTTCAGCAACACCCGAAAATCGGCGATGCGCTCGATCCACGCGGCTTCTTTGAGCACCTGCCCGTAGTCGGCCCGGGGAACGGTGGGACCGAGACCAGTGGCCCAGAGAACGACGATCTCGCCCGGGCGCGCGGGTGCATCCTGAGTGACGGCCGAGAAGTCGGCGTGGGTGGCGACGGCCACCCCGGGTTCAAGGAGGAAGAGACCCGGGGCGGCTTCCAGGAGTTCCACCCACACGGCCGGCCCCGCCGTGCCTTCCCGCACGAGTTGCAGCCTCCAGCGACCGGCTCTGAAGTTGGACGGAACCAGCAGGTTCACCTGGGTCGGCGAGACGTAGTAGATGTGCGCGAACAGGCCGTTCAGCAGCACATGCACGCCGGTGCCCGGCAACTCGATGGGAAGGACGCCGCCCAGGAGGTCCTCCGGTCTGATCCCACTGGTGGCAAAGGACAGGCCGGTGCCGAACAGGGAGACGATCGTGTTCGGTGCGAACGCCCCGGCCTGGTAGCTGGCCGCGTTGACGACGCCGGCTTCGGAGTAGCACGGCGCGCCGAGCACGCAGTCCGTTTGTGCAAACACGCCGGACGCGGTGCACAAGGCCAAGAAAAGGCATACTCCTCTGGGCATGGGGTTCACAGAGGAGTAGTGGTTGGAGTCCGCCGGTTTTCTCTACTGCCGTTGCACCGTGATCAGCGTGTTGTCGTTCGGCGAGGAGTTGCCGGCGATGGTCACCTCCACCTTGTGGTCGCCATCCGGCAGGTTCGCGGGGATCCTCACGTTGAACTGGCACTCGCCGGCGTAGATCAGGAAGCCGGTGTTGTCGAACAGCTCTGCCTTGACGTCGCCGACCTTGACCTCTACTTCGCTGGCCAGGCGCGGCACGGGCTGGCCTACCACCCGGCCGTCGGGCACGGCGGGATTGGTCGGCCCGCATCCGGTCACGAAAATCAACACGAACTCATCGGGCCGGGCGGGGCGCGTGGTGATGTTCACCGGCGCCAACAGTCCGGGTTTGCCGACGAATCCGATCCCGTCGGGATTCGGCGGGAACGCCGCGCCCACGTACTTGTTACCTTCCGTGGCAGTTCCGCCAGGCCATGCAAAGATGGCCGGCGCGATCGGCCGCTTCTCCACCAGCACCGTGTTGCTTGTGCCGTTGGCCGTCGTCAGGGTGACGGGCACCATGCCGGAGGCGCCGTCGCTCGGCGCCAGCACGTTGACCTGCAACGGGCTGATAAAGACGACATACGCGTCCTTGTTGTTGACCTTCACGCTCACGCCGTCGAGCGCGGTGGGAAGCTGGCCGTTGACGATCGCGCCGTCCCAGTTGCGGGTGCTGGGCGCGAGGTTGGTTCCGAAGATGGAAACGAATCCGCCGTCGGAGATCAGCGGCGTGAAACTCCAGACGTCAACCACTCCGCCCGCGCCGATGGACGGCGCCGGTGCGGCAGCAGCCGGAGTAATGGTGAAGCTCTTCAGGTGAATCCGGTCGCCGAAACTGTTTCCATTCCCATTGGCCGCGTTGCCGGCCACGTAGACCGTGATGTCGCCGACATTCGTGGAGGGGGGCGTCCACTCCATCATCCAGATGCCGTTCCCACTGGACGTGGTGTGCTCGATGTACTGCGGCCCGTTATTGGCGCAGGGCTGGTTGGCGGTCTTGGCGGAGCCATTCGAACAGATCACCCGCATGCCCGAGCCGGCCGGCTCGAGGTTGCCGGCGGCGACGGCCGTGTCCGCGGCCGGCCGCGCAGAAAGCTCGAATCCGAAAACCACTCCCAGGTTGTCCGTGATATTCAGCGTCCAGGTCTGCTTTGGTCCGCCCGGGGTGTAGGTAAGCTGACCGCCGGCGTCCAGCACGAGACTGGCCGAATTCTGAGTCAGGCTGCCTCCATGGCACTGGGAACAATTGCCCTCTCCCGGCGCTCCGGTCAGGCCGGGCTGGGGGCCGCTAGAGAAAGCGGAGAGCACCGTGGGAATCACCGCCAGGGTGACAGCGGCGACCGCGTAGCGAATTGTTGTGGAAATCATCATGGCATTCGTTCTCTTCTACCAATGTATGCGGCAACCACCGTGTGCGTCTCGGGTGGCTCCCGCCATTTAACACGGTTTTACAGGTGGAAAAAGGCGAGGGCCTTCTTCGCCGTCGTGCTAAGACGGATCTGCTTCAAGTGGTTGGGGGGCATCCAGGAGAATTCCCTTGGGATTTGTGAGGCGGAGGCTTCGACCACCGCGACCCTGTAGGTGTGGTGGGTGATCGAGTGGCGAAACGAACCGAGCTGCCGGCCGATCCGCGCGCGCGGCAGTTGGTCCGCCTCGGGGAGCTCCCAGAAGCCGCGGCGGGCGCCGTCGCACCGCTGCCAGAACGCCAGCTTGCCCCGGCGCTCGATGACCAGCAGCGTTTTGTCAATCCGCACCGGCGCCGCGCGGCGGAGCTTGACAGGAAGCTGAGTCTGAATGCCGAGCCGGCGGGCCTCGCAGCATTCTGCGAGCGGGCAGAGCAGGCATTTCGGCTCGCGCGGGAGGCAGATGGTCGCTCCCACTTCCATCATCGCCTGGTTAAATTGGCCGGGGCACTTTCGATCGAGCAGCCGATTGGCGTGCTCGCCGATCCGGCGGCGCGCCGGCAGCGCCGAGATGTCGCCGGCATCGTTCATCAGCCGGCTGAGAACGCGCAGAACGTTGCCATCGACGACCGCATGCGGGAGATCGAATGCGATGCTCGCGACGGCGGCGGCGGTATAATCGCCGGCGCCGGGCAGGCCGCGGATGCTCTCGTAGTCCTGCGGGAATCCACCAAGCTCGACAATTCGCCGTGCGGCTTTCCGGAGATTGCGGGCCCTCGAGTAGTAGCCGAGCCCGCTCCAGGCAGCGAGAATCTCGTCCTCGCCGGCCCGCGCGAGGCTTTCGACATCGGGAAAGCGCTCGAGGAAGCGCTCGTAGTACGGGAGCACGGCGGCGACGCGCGTCTGCTGGAGCATGATCTCGGAGACCCAGATGCGATAGGGGTCGCGGGTGCGCCGCCAGGGCAGATCGCGGGCGGCGCGCGCGTACCATGCGAGAAGCCGGCGGCGGGTACGGGAGATATTCATAAACCGCTGAGGCGCAGAGGGCGCGGAGAAATACAATTGTAGGGAACGCCGGCCGGCGCCGGGGCTCGATGACAATCGCGTGGCTCACGGACATCCACCTGAATTTCCTCACTCGCCGGCGGGTGAGCCGGTTTCTGGAATCCGTTCGGGCGAACGGTACGAACGCCGTTCTGGTGGGCGGCGATATTGGAGAAGCCGACAGCGTGGTCGAGTACCTCCGGTGGATGGCGGAGGAGCTTCGGCAGCGGATCTACTTCGTGCTCGGTAATCACGATTTCTACCGGGGCTCCATCGCCGGAGTCCGGGCGGCGGTGAGCGGGCTATGTCGAGAATCGCAATGGCTGCGATGGTTGCCGGAGGCGGGAGTGGTGGAGCTGACGGACTCGACGGCGCTGGTCGGACACGACTCCTGGGCCGACGGCCGCTTCGGCGATTTCTTCCAGATGCCGTCGGCCTTAAACGATTACTACTGGATTCAAGAGCTTCGCGACCTGCCGGATGCGGACCGCCTGTCGAAGCTCAATCAACTCGGCGACGAGGCTGCCGAGCATTTCTGGAGGATTGTTCCGGAGGCCTTCGAGGGCTTCGAGCGCGTCATCCTGCTGACCCATGTTCCGCCCTTTGCCGAATCGTGCTGGCACCATGGCTACATTTCGAGTGACCAGTGGCTACCGCACTTCTCCTGCAAGGCGGTTGGCGACGTTTTGGTGGAGATCATGCGCGCGCGTCCGGACCGTGAGCTGACCGTTCTTTGCGGTCACACCCACGGGAAGGGCGAAGCCGGAGTGCTGCCGAACCTGCGTGTGCTGACCGGCGGGACGGAATACGGTTCGCCGCGGGTGCAGGCGGTGCTGGAGGTGCTGTAGGTTGTGAACCGCAAAGTCGCGGAGGACGCGGAGAGGGATTGGTTAGGCGGTGAGCGCTGAGGTCGCGGTCCGACGGCACCATCTCTTCACCGTTGCAGCCGCTGTGGGTCCACCGAGCTCGATTGTGCGATCGCGGACGACTCCATCGGCCTTCATAAGATTCCGTGCAGGGCCGGCTCGCTCCGGTTGCGGCTGGGTGGAGGTCTCATCGACAGAAACAGCCACCCCACGTTCTAAGGCCTCCGCGCACGCGCGCCAAACGTTGCGGATCAGCTCGGCCTGGGCCTCTGTATCCAACCCTGCAAGGCGCACGAAGACAACCGAGGGTTGGCCGGATTGTGTACGGAGAACGATACAGTGTCTGTCCGCGTCCTCCGCGGCTCTGCGGTTTATACAATAGGTCCAGTGGACGACTCCATCCGGATCCGCGGGGCGCGGGTTCACAACCTCAAGGACGTCACCCTGGAGCTCCCGCATAACCGGCTGACGGTGGTCACCGGCGTGTCGGGCTCGGGCAAGTCGTCGCTCGTCTTCGACACCATCTACGCGGAGGGCCAGCGGCGCTACGTCGAGTCGCTGTCGGCCTACGCGCGGCAGTTCCTGGAGCGGATGGAGAAGCCGGACGTGGACGAGATCGACGGGCTGGCGCCGCCGGTCGCCATCCGGCAGAAGAACACCACCCGCAACCCGCGCTCGACGGTGGCCACGGCCACCGAACTGTACGACTTCCTTCGCCTTCTCTACGCGCGCATCGGCCGCACGTACTGCCCGGGCTGCGGACGGCGGGTCGAGCGCGACACGGTGGACCATGTGGCGGCGCGGATGCTCGCCGAGGCCGAAGGCTCGCGCTGGTACGCGCTGTTCCCGGTACGGCACGCGCAGGCGAGCGAGACGCGGGCGCTGCGCGACCACTTGTTCGACCTCCGCGGCAAGGGCTTCAACCGGCTGTTCCAGCAAGGCCGCACGTTCGAGTTCTCGACCCCGGAATCGCTGCTCGAAATCGACTTCTCGATCCCGCTGTACGCGCTGGTGGATCGCATCGCCATCGGTCCCGACCTGCACCAGCGGCTGGTGGACACCACCGAGATTTGCTACCGCGAGGCCGGCGAGGTGATCTTCGAGCAGGCGGGCGCCGAGCCGCCGCGGCGGCTCCGCTTCAGCGAAAAGTTTTCCTGCAAGTCCTGCGAGGTCGACTTCACCGATCCGGACCCGCGGCTGTTCAGCTTCAACAGCCCGGCCGGCGCCTGCCCGCGCTGCCAGGGCTTCGGCAACACCATCGACTACGATATCGACCGCGTCGTCCCCGACAAGTTCCTGTCGCTCGAAGACGGCGCCATCGAGCCGTGGAACCGGCCGCAGCACCGCTGGGCGTGGTCCGAGCTGAAGAAGCACGCCCGCGGCAACGTGAGGCTGCATGTGCCGTTCGCCGAGCTGACGGAGGACGAGAAGCGCTTCGTCATCGACGGCGAAGGCCGGTTCCGCGGGATTCGCGGCTTCTTCCGCAAGCTCGAAACAAAGAAGTACAAGGTGCACGTGCGCGTCTTCCTCAGCCGCTACCGGGGCTACGCGGAGTGCCCGGACTGCGGCGGCGCGCGCCTTCGCAGGGAAGCGCTGTACGTGCGGGTTGCGGAGCGGACGCTGGCGGCGGTGGTGAAGATGAACATCGCCGAGGCGCACGCGTTCTTCGACTCGCTCGAACTCGACGCCGCCGAAGAAGCCATCGCCGGCAAGATCCTGACGGAGATCCGCCAACGGCTGCGCTTTCTGAACGACGTGGGGCTGGAGTACCTGACGCTCGACCGGCTGTCGGCGACGCTGTCGGGCGGGGAGGCGCAGCGCATCCAGCTCGCGACTTGCCTGGGCTCCCGGCTGGTGGGCGCCTGCTACGTGCTGGACGAGCCGTCGATCGGGCTGCATAGCCGGGACACTTCCCGACTGATCCGGATTCTCGACGAACTGCGCGACCTCGGCAACACGATCGTGGTGGTCGAGCACGACGCCGACCTGATGCGCGCCGCCGACCACATCGTGGATCTCGGGCCGGGCGCGGGAGAGCTGGGCGGGCGGGTGATCTTCGAGGGGCCGTACCAGAGCCTCGTCTCCAACGGCGCCGGCTCGCTGACGGGCCGGTACCTGCGGGGGGAGATTAAGACGTCGCAGCGGCGCGCGCGGCGGCCGGTGAGCCCGAGGCGCGTCGTCCGGTTTCTCGGCGCGCGCGCCCACAACCTGAAGAACATCGACGTCGGCATTCCGCTCGACATGATGGTGGTGATCACCGGGGTCTCGGGGTCCGGCAAATCCACGCTGGTGCACGAGGTGGTCTGGCGGTCGCTCCAGTCGCGGATGAAGCACGAGCCGGCGCTCGAAGGTGAGCAGATCCCGGAAGTGCACGAGAAGTCAACCTGCCGGGAGGTCACGGGCGCGAACCTGCTCACCGACGTGGTGCTGGTGGACCAGTCGCCGATCGGCCGGACGCCGCGCTCGAACCCGGTGACGTACATCAAGGCGTTCGACATGATCCGCGCGCTGTTCGCGGCGACGTCGGAAGCAGGGCGGCGAGGTTACACACCCGGGCACTTCTCGTTCAATATCCCCGGCGGGCGCTGCGAGACGTGCCAGGGCGACGGCACGGTGACAGTGGAGATGCAGTTCCTGGCCGACGTCGAGCTGGTGTGCGACGACTGCAAGGGCACGCGGTTCAAGAGCGGCATCCTCGACGTGCGCTATCGGGGGCTGAACATCCACGAGGTGCTGCGGCTAACGGTGAAGGAAGCGCTGGCGTTCTTCGCCGACGCGCCGCGGCTGTGCGCCCGGCTGAAGGTGCTGGCCGACGTGGGCCTGGGGTATCTGCGGCTGGGGCAGTCGGCGACGACGCTGTCCGGCGGCGAGGCGCAGCGGGTGAAGCTCGCCGGCCATCTCGCTCAGGCGACGTCAAGGGGCACGCTGTACATCTTCGACGAGCCGACCACTGGGCTCCACTTCGACGATATCGCCAAGCTGCTCGACGCGTTCCAGAGGCTGATCCAGAGCGGCGCCAGCGTGCTGATCATCGAGCACAACCTCGAAGTGATCCGTGCGGCGGACTGGATCATCGACCTCGGACCGGAAGGCGGCGACCTCGGCGGCCGGATTGTCGGCGAGGGAACGCCGGAACAGGTGGCGGCGATCGCGGGGTCGTACACAGGACAGTTCTTGAGGCGGCTGGTCGCCGGCGGCAGGGCTTCTTGACATCAGCCTGCTGGTATCATGAACCCAACGGGATACGTTCCAGTGTCCCCTATCTCTCCCGAGGAGGCTCAACAACATGGCTCACTACATCGGATTGCTCAAGTGGACGCAGCAAGGCGCGGAAAAGATCAAAGAGAGCCCGGCGCGGCTCGACGCAGCCCGGCAGGCCTTCGCCGCTCTTGGCGTCCAGTTCAAGGATTTCTACATGACCATGGGCCAGTACGACATGGTCTGTGTATTGGAAGCGCCGGACGACGCGGCGGTCGCAAAAGCGCTTCTGGCCGTAGGCAGCAAAGGGAACATCCGCACGGAGACCCTTCGCGCGTTCACGGAAGCGGAGTATCGGAGCATCATCGGGGCGCTGCCGTAAAGGCGAGCGTTCCCGGGTCAGAACCGGCAGGCGAGCCGTGCGCCTCGCCTGCCGCGCGCTTCAACCATCAGCCGTGTCAGGCCGACTGCGTTCGCAGATTCCTCCGGCCGGCAGCGCTCCGGCTTCCGGCCGTTCCGGCAGCAGTCGATGAAGTAGGCGATTTCCTCGCGGTAGGCATCGACGTCTGGACATTCCAACGTTTCCTTCTTTCCGTTGGCCCAGTACACCGCGGCCGGCCGGCCCGCCGAGTTGAACTCCGCCACGCCGTTGTCGCCCGTCACCGTGTATTCCATCGAGAAGGGGTACTCGCCGATGTGATACCAGCCTCCCGTGATGGCCACCGAACCGATGGCCGGGTAGTGCAACTCGGCGGCGATCTGGTCGATGCCGTCTTTCATCGACTCGTAGCCGGCGGCGGACACCGCCTCCGGCTCGCCGAACAGGTGCAGGGCCATGTCGGCATCGTGGATCAGCAGGTCGAACACGCCGCCGCCGCTTTGCGCGGCATCAAACTCCCACGGTCCCCAGGTGGGCGTGGCGGTGCGCCGGCGGAAGAACGCCGAGCGGATGGCGCCGAGCCTGCCGGAGTTCACCAGCTCCGAGAGGCGCTCATAGGGCGGCATGAAGCGCAGCACATGCGCCACCATCAGAATCCGGCCCTGACGCTCCGCCTCTTCGATCATCCGCGCCGCTCCGGCGGCGTCAAGCGCCATGGGCTTTTCCGTGAGGACGTGCTTCCCTGCCCTGAGAGCCCAAATCGTCACCGGCTCATGGAAGTTCGTCGGCAGGCAAATGTCCACCGCGTCCAGGCCCGGGTCGGCCAGGATTTCGTCCACCGTACGGTACCGGCAGGCGCGCGACAGGTCCATCCGCCGGCCCGGTCCGCCGAGGTTTCCCTGGATGCCGCTCAGGTCGCCGGACAAGCGCTGTTCGTTCGCATCCATGATGGCGGCGACTTCGACGTCCGGGATCGTCTCCAGCGCCTGCAAATGCGTGCTGCCCATGAACCCGAGGCCGAGGACTCCGATTTTCATTGATTCCTCCGGAATGGCGAGTCTACCACGCGGCGGATTCCGTTCCAGACCGCGAGGATATTAGCCGCCGATGAACGCCGATTCACGCCGATGGTAATGGAAGCGGCCAGGTTGATCAGCACTTCGCTTTGATATGATCTCGCCGAGAAGGGAGACGGTATCCATGACAGATTCTTCACCCATCAACCGGCGCGAGTTTGTGGGAGCCGCTGCCGGCATCATGTTCATCCGGCCGGAGCTTGTCCGGGGCACGAAGGCGAATTCAGCGATCCAGCTCGGACTCATCGGCTGCGGCGGCCGCGGCACCAGCGTGGCCACCGGCTTCGCCACCCACACCAACACCCGCGTGGCCGCCCTCGCCGACCTGTTTGCGGGACAGCTCGACAAGGCCAAGGCTCACTTCGACGAATTGGCCGCCAAGAAGGGTTACGCGGGCATCGACCCGAAGCTGATGTTCCGCGGTCCGAAGGCTTACCAGGAACTCGTTTCATCCAAGCTGGTCGATGTTGTTCAGATCTCGACCATCAACTATTTCCATCCGGAGCACCTGGAGGCGGCGGTGGCCGCCGGCAAGCACGTCTACTGCGAGAAGCCAGTGGCCGTGGACGTCGCCGGCTGCAAAAGGGTCATGAAACTGGCGGAGAAGATCGCGAAGAGCAAGCAGAGCGTGGAGGTCGGCTTCCAGATCCGGAGCGCGCCTCCGTTCGCCGAGCTTGTGCGCCGGATTCATCACGGCGCTCTCGGCAAGATAGCCTGCGCCTCCGCGCACTATCACGCGACGGCCATCGAGTATCCGCCGCGCTCGAACATGTCTGCGGCCGAGGTGCGGCTGCGGAACTGGTACTGGGACCGGGTGCTTTCCGGCGACATCATCGTGGACCAGAATATTCACGTCATCGACACCTGCAACTGGATCCTCCAGAGCCATCCGACAAAAGTCTCGGCCGCTCATGCGCGCCGCGTGCGCACCGACTCGGGCGACTGCTCGGACCATTTCTCGGTGATCTTCCATTACCCCGACGATGTGCATGTCACCTTCGACTCGGTGCAGTTCGGCAACAAGCTGTGGGACGTCACCGAGCGGTTTTTCGGCTCCCGCGGCGTCTCCGAATCGCCATACTCCGGCCCGCTGCGGATCGTCGGCGACGAAGCTTGGGAGTGGAAGCAGCCGGGCGCGGAAGCAGGCAAGAAGGGGGAATTCTCCGTGACCGGCGAGTTCACCGACAACCTCGGGCAGGCCGACGAGATGAAGCAGAAGGGCTTCATCGAGAGCATCGTGAGCCGCAAGTACCACAACCAGGCGCAGGCCGGCGCCGAGTCGGCGCTGAGCGCGATCCTCGCGCGCACCGCCGCCTACTCGGGCCGCGAGATGACGTGGGATGACCTGCTCAAGACGGACGCGAGCTACGACGCGGGAATCGACCTGGACAAGCTGGGTTGAGCCGGGAACGGCGGCACGGCCTCAACGCTCCGTTAGAACGGCAGCAGTCGAAGCGTCCTGACACGCTCATAATCACGCCGGTTGTTCGTCGCGATTGGGGCGCCAAGCGCCAATGCCGTCGCCGCGACCCTCACACCAGAGTATAGTCGCACCCGAAGAGCAAACCCGGCGGAGCCGGAACCAAACTGTTGAAGGCCCGAAAGTCCCCAAATAACCGGCGGTTAGAGCCGTTCGACGCTTTCCGATGGCCCGCCCGACTCAGCGGGACTATACTCCAGGACGAGCCATCGTCTACCTCGGAGGTAGGAGTGTAGGCGGGGCCGGATTGAGAGTTTCGGCCCTGAAAGGCTGCCAGGAGGACGGAGCGTGAGTACGATTGCATTCGCCCCTAAGAAGGCGACGGAGTTCGAGATCATCCAGCCGGCGACGACCCACACCGGATCGGCCATCAAGCCGCTGATCAAGGGTCTGCCGAAGTTCACCACCTCTCTCTGCCCGGAGTGCGCCGCGAAGATCGAAGCCCTTTTGTTTGAGGAAGATGGCAAGGTCATCATGGAGAAGACCTGCCCCGAGCACGGCGATTTCCGGGACATCATCTACTCCGACGTCAAGCTCTACCTCAAGATGGAGGAGTGGTCGTTCGGCGATAACCGGGGCCTGACGAACCCGGCCATCCCGAACGCCACCCGCTGTCCGGACCAGTGCGGCCTGTGCTCGATGCACACCAGCCACACCAGCCTCGCCAATGTCGACCTGACCAACCGCTGCAACCTCACCTGCCCGGTCTGCTTCGCCAATGCCAACGCGGCGGGCTACCTTTACGAGCCCACCCTGGACCAGGTCCGGAGGATGCTCCAGGCCCTTCGCAACGAGAGGCCGGTGGCGGGCCGGATCGTGCAGTTCTCCGGCGGCGAGCCGACCATCCACCCACAGTTCGTCGAGGCCCTTCGGATGGCGAAGGAGATGGGCTTTACGCAGATCCAGGCGGCCACCAACGGGCTGATGTTCACCGATCTCGAATTCGCCCAGGCGTGCGCCGAGGCAGGCCTGCACACGCTGTACCTCCAGTTCGACGGCGTCCGCGAGGAGACGTACAAGCGGACGCGCGGCGAACCGCTGCTCGAGAAGAAGCTGAAGGTCATCGAGAACGTGCGCAAGACCGGGATGAAGATCTGCTTCGTGCCGACGATCGTGAAGGGGATCAACGACGATCAGATCGGCGGCATCATCCGGCTGGCGCTGGAGAACATCGACACGGTGAGCGCCATCAGTTTCCAGCCGGTGAGCTTTTGCGGGCGAATCTCGAAGCACGAGCTGGCGGCCAAGCGCTTCACCCAGTCCGACTTCGCGCACGCCGTGCACGAGCAAACCGGCGTTGCCGACCCGTATCAGGACTGGTTCCCGCTGTCCTGCGTGGCGCCGTTCTCGAAGTTCGCCGGGGCGTTGCGCGGCGAGGAAATCCCGACGCTGACCTGCCATCCGCACTGCTCGATGGGGACGTATATGTTCGTCGACCAGCACAAGCGGGCCACGCCGGTAACGCGGTTTGTGGATATCGGCGCGATGATGCAGGACCTCGACCGGCTGGCGCGGAAGGTCGGCAAGCAGCGCATCAAGCTGTTCTCCAAGATCTCGGCCTGGAATTCTTTCCGGCGGCATTTCCACGAAGATCGCGCGCCGGAAGGCCTGACCTTCGAGAAGTTCCTGCAAACGCTGCAAGGGCTGACCGACAAGCGGTACGGCCGCGGGCAGTCGGAGCAAGAAGGCTTCACTTACAAGACGCTAATGGTGGCCAGCATGCACTTCATGGACGCGTATAACTACGACGTCGAGCGCGTGAAGCGGTGCGTGATCCACTACGCGGCGCCGAACGGGCTGCTCTATCCGTTCTGCGCGTACAACGCCGGGCCGGTGTTCCGGGAGAAGATCGAGAAGAAGTACTCGATGCCGTTCGAGCGGCAGCCGCGGATGCTGGAGCTGGTGCAGATGCAGGAGACGGGGAACGGCCAGGGCTCGCGGAACGGGACCGGGCATTCGTAGAGAGCGCACGCGAGCCGCTCATTGCACAACATTGGCAGTTTGTGGAGCGGAGGCGGGCAACGCCGGCAACAACCCACCGAGGAATCGCCGCCCCGAGACTCATCGCAAAAGAGACTCTCGTCGAGTCTCGCCATTGTATTAGAATGCTCTCCAAGGGGGGCTCATGAGCATCGATTTCACTTCCCGGCGGCGGTTCCTTCAGTCCGCGGCTTCGGTTTCCGTGGCGGCGCTGGCCGAGCAGGTTCTTGCCGGCACGAGCAGCGCCTCGTCGACCGGCCTGCCGACGCGTGTGTTGGGACGGACGGGCGTTCGCGTGTCGATCCTCTGCCTGGGCGGCTGGCACGTTGGCGCCATCAAGGACGACAACGAGTCGATCCGGCTGATGCACGCAGCCATCGACGAAGGGCTCACCTTCTTCGACAACTGCTGGGACTACCACGACGGCCGTGCCGAAGAAGTGATGGGGCGAGCGCTGGCCCAGGACGGCAAACGCGGGAAAGTCTTTCTGATGACGAAGAATTGCGAACGAGACTATGCCGGCTCGATGAAGTGCCTTGAAGACAGCCTGCGTCGACTGAAGACGGACCACCTCGACCTGTGGCAATTCCACGAGATGGTGTACGACAACGACCCGGACTGGATTTTTGAGAAGGGCGGCGTCCGCGCGGCCGAGGAGGCGCGCAAGCAAGGCAAAGTGCGCTACATCGGTTTCACCGGGCACAAGGACCCACGGATCCACCTGAAGGCGCTCGCCAAGCCCTTCGACTGGGACGCGGCCCAGATGCCGATCAACGTCATGGACGCGCACTTCCGCAGCTTCCAGAAGGAGGTAGTTCCGGTGTGCCTCAAGAAGAACGTGGGCGTCATCGGGATGAAGGGGCTGGCCGGGGGGTACCCGCACGGAACGCTGGTGGCGCGGGCGGGGCTGCCGGCGGAGCAGTGCTACAAGTTCTGCCTCAGCGTGCCGGTCGCCTCGCAGGTGGTCGGCATCACGAGCATCGAGCAGTTGCGGCAGAACGTGAGCCTCGCGCGCAACTTCACGCCGATGGAGACCTCGGAGAAGGAGCAGTTGCTTGCGCGCACTCGCGAGGCGGCCACCGACGGCCGCTTCGAGCTGTTCAAGTCCACGAACATGTTCGACGGCCCAGTCCACCGCAGGCAGCACGGGTTCCCGGCGTGAGAGCAGAGGGCGGGGGCGTGGCTGGACTCGATCCGGCACGGCGGCACGCCGCAGAGAAAGACGGCCGGTGAAAAGGCCCCAAGAGTCATAATCCCGCCAGCACGTGTTTGGGTCGTTTGCTAGCGGTCAATGGCCCGCCAGCGCGGCCCGCGCTCCATCCGCCCGGCCCAGAGGAGGAACCGCAGCATCTCCGCCCGGTGGCGCCACAGGAAACGCCAGAAATCCCGTGCCCTGATGCTGTCGGCGGGGATTCCCCAGTACGTCTCGATCCTCCATCGCAGGTACGGGCTTTTCCACGGCCGCAGGCGGCACCCCCGACTGGCCTGCCAGAGGAATCGAAGCATCAGCGGCCGGCGGCAGTCCTCTGGCCCGGCTTCGCAGCAGGCTTGGGTGGAGAAACACGCTGGCCGGCGTCGGGGGTGGCGTAGTAGCCGGTGCGTGTCCTGACAACCGGCTTGTTCGGCCCATCAACGGCGACTCGTATCTGGCGGTAGCTGCCGTCCAGTTCCTGCCGGGCGGGCGAATAGGCGAGGATGTACTGATTCCGGATCTCGTGCGCCACCTGGTAGGAGATACGTTCCACTTCGGCCAGTTCTCTTGGGTAGTAGGCCAAGCCGCCGGAGGCGTGCGCCAGCGCGTCGAGAGCCCGCTTGGCCCGCTTGGCCTCCCGCTTCTCCTCTTCACTCAACAGCCCAATCGCGTAAAGGAGGACTTCGCTCTGTTGCGCTTTCTGGACGAGCTTCTCGAGGGAAATCGCGCTGGTGTTGTCGTTGCCGTCCGTGACGACCACAATCACTTTCTTGTCGATTTTCCCCTCGTCCTTGAGGTAGTCGATCGACATGCTCACGGCGTCGCGCATGGCCGTTCCGCCGCGCGAGTCGATCTGTGAGAGCCCTTCTTCGAGCTTCCCGATTTCGTTGGTGAACGGCGCGTCCAGGAATGCCTCGTCGTTGAAGTTCACGACAAACACCTGGTCCTGCGGATTGGACGCCTTGACGAGCTGGAGCGCCGCGTTCTCCACCTTCTGCCGCTTGTCGCGCATGCTGCCGCTGGAATCGATCACCAGGCCCATCGCTACCGGCACATCCTCCCGGCGGAACAGCTTGATCTGCTGCTGCACTCCGTCCTCGAACACACGGAAGGAGTCCTGGGGCAGATCGGTGACGAGCTGGCCCTTCTTGTCGATCACGCTTGCGTGCAGGACTACCAGACGCGTGTCCGTGCGGAAGACAAAGCCACCTTCCTGAGCGACAGCAGGAGGAGCAGCCCAGGCGGCAGCCCAAGCCAGGAGGGCGAAGGCCCTACTGAGTGGGAGCATAGTACCCCAATCGCCAGAATGCCCGCAGCGGCGGCAGGCCGCGCGGCTGGATCAGTTTGACTTTCACTTTACGGTACTTCCCGTCGCGGTCCTGGTTCGTGGACGTGTAGCCGAGCACATACTGGTTTCGCAGCTCTATCCCGATCTTAGCAGCGATGTCCGGCAGATCGTTGAGATTCTCCACCGGGTAATGGCGGCCGCCGGTCTGCTCGGCCACTTCGCTCAGCAGGGTCGGACCGGACAACTCCTCGGCCGTGCGTCCGCGAGCGTGAATTGGCTCGAAAATGCCGATGGCGTAAATCTGCACGTCGGCCTCGCGCACCAGATTCTTGATCTCGCTTTCCGTGTATCGGCTGGAGTTGTCGCCGCCGTCGGACAGGACAAGCAGTGCTTTGCGGGGATTCCTCGATTTCTTCATCTCATGGAGGGCCAGGTAGATGGCGTCCAGCAGCGCGGTGCGGCCCTTGGATTGGGTGAACGTGAGCCGGTTCTGGATCTCCTCGGTGTTGGTGGTGAAGCTCTGAGCCAGCTCCGGCCGGTCGTTGAATTGCACCAGGAAGAATTCGTCGTCGGGATTGGCGGTTTTGAAGAACTGCGCCGCCGCCTGCCTCGATTTCTGGAGCTTGCTGCCCATGCTGCCGCTGGTGTCGAAGACCAGGCCGACGGAGAGCGCCGCATCCTCACTGGCGAAATGAGCGATGGTCTGCTCGACCTTGTCCTCTTCGAGTTTGAAGTGTTCCTTCTCGAGGCCGGTGACGAAGCGGTTCAGCGGATCGGTCACGGTGACCGGAATCAGCACCAGGGTGCTATCCACGCGGATGTTGCTTTGCCGAGGGCCGGCTTCAGGCCCTGGCGATGTTCTGGGGCGCGGCACGATCGAGACGTTTGCATCCTGGCGAACGGCGGGCTTCTCGGGTCCCTCGGCGACGATCCATGGCGGCGCCACGATCATCACGAAGGTCATCCACCACGCTCGTTTGCCGTTCGCCCTCCGAACCATGGCGCTCTCCAGCACGAGGCCTGCTACCGAGGATTATACCACCGGCGTCTTCCGGATCCTGGAAACGGAGGGTTGCGCGCACGGGCCTCGTGCTAGCATGGGAGGTTGTCAGGCCTCGGGCTCCGTGCAATGGGAGGCCGCAAACCCCGCCAGGTCCGGAAGGAAGCAACGGTAGTGGCCGGACCCGTGTGCCGCGGATCACCCGGGGTCTGGCACGACGACGGTTGATTGGTTATTCGGTTGTTCGGTTATCCGGTTGTTCGGTTGGCAGGTTCGTCGGTTGGTCGGCCACCGGTGTGTCGGTTGCCCACTCAACAGCTCCAGCCGGAAAACCGACCAACCAGATAACCGACCAACCAAAGAACCGAACAACCGAGCAACCGACCAACCGTCCAAACGTGTACTTCGTTCTTGCCCGCAAATACCGCCCCCAGACGTTCGCCGAGTTGGTCGCTCAAGACCACGTGAAGACCACGCTGGAGAACGCGATTGCGCAGCGCCGGGCGGCGCATGGCTACATCTTCTCGGGACAGCGCGGCACCGGCAAGACGACGGTTGCGCGCATCCTGGCCCGGTGCCTGAACTGCATCGAGGGTCCGATCGCCGCGCCTTGCGGGAAATGCGCGAGCTGCGTGGAGATCTCCGCCGGCGGCTCGGTGGACGTCATCGAAATCGACGCCGCCTCCAACCGCGGCATCAACGAGATGCGCGAACTGCGCGAGAACGTTCGCTACCGCCCGGCGCGCGATCGTTACAAGATCTTCATCATCGACGAAGCGCACCAGATCACGAATGAGGCTTTCAACGCATTGTTGAAGACTCTGGAGGAGCCGCCGGAGTGGGTGGTGTTCATCCTCTGCACGACGGAGGCGCACAAAATTCCGGCGACGATCGCGTCGCGCTGCCAGCAGTTCAGCTTCCGGTCGGTGGACTTCGACGACGTGGTGGGGCGGCTGGAGTGGATCTGCCGGCAGGAAGGCATCGAGGCCGACGCGGAAGTGCTGGCGGTGCTGGCGCAGGCCGGGCAGGGCAGCGTGCGGGACTCGCTTTCCGCGCTCGATCAGGCGATCGCCTGCTGCGGCTCGAAGCTGTCCGCCTCCGAGGTGCGGGCGCTGCTCGGGGCGTTCTCGCTGGATTCCCTCCACCGGGTGACGGAAGCCCTGGCCGCATCCGACCCCCGCAAGATGCTCGAAGTAGTAGCCGAACTGGAGAGGAACGGCCACAACCTCCAGCATTTCTGCCGCGAGCTTTCCCGCTATTTCCGCAACCTGGTGGTGGCGAAAATCGCGGGGGCAGACACGCGGCTGATCGCTGCCTCACCGGGCGAGCGCCGGCGCCTGTCCGAGATCGGCGCGGTTTTTTCCGAAGAGGATCTCACGCGCTGGTTGCAGCTCGCACTCGACCTGTACGGTGAGTTGCAGAGGTCGATGGAGCCGCGCTTCCACACGGAGATCGGACTGCTGCGGATGATACACGCCGGCAGACTCCAGCCGATCGAAGAGGCACTGGCGGCGCTTGGCGGCGCGCCGCCGGCGCCCACGACGCAAGCTCCGCCGCGGAAGCAGGATCCGCCTCGGCCGGCGCCCGCCCGCGGTCCAGCGAGCGGGCGCGCGACAGCCGGCACCTCCGGCTGGCAGGCGAGACTGGCGGCCGTGTTGACTGACTTGGGGATGACTTTCACCGCCGATGCGGTCCAGCACTCCGAGATCTCCGAAACGGGCGGAACACTGCGCTTCGTCACCCCGAAGGAGTTCCGCCTGTCGATGAAAGAACCTGACATCCGCAGGGCGCTGGCTCAGCTCGGCGCCGGCGCGATGAAGGTCTCGGTCGAGTTCGCGGCCGAAGGCCCCGGACCGGCCTCGCCCGCCAACAACTCCGCCCCGGCGGAGGACAATGAACTGACGACCCGCGCCCTGGCTCACCCGGAAGTGAAGCGCTTTCGGGAGATGTTCGGCGGGCAGGTGAGAGCTGTGAGGAATCTGAAGGAATGAGGCCGCGAGCAGCGGCCAACTGGAGCAACCATGCGACTACCCGGCAACATGCAGGCAATGATGAAGCAGGCGCAGCAGATGCAGCAGCGCCTTCAGGAGGAGATCGCCCAGATCCGCGTCGACGCCTCGGCGGGAGGGGGCATGGTCACGGTCCACATGAGCGGCCAAAAGAACGTGCTTTCCGTGAAGATCGACCCGGAGGTAGCGGGCGACATCGAGATGCTCCAGGACATGGTGATGGCCGCCTGCAACGAAGCGTCCAAGAGAGTCGACGAGGCGATCCAGCAGAAGACCGCCGGATTGCTGGGCGGGCTCGGCCTGCCGCCGGGAATGTTCTAACGCATGCCTGATTTCGCGGAACCTCTGGCGCGCTTGATCCTCGAATTCAAGCGCTTTCCCGGCATCGGGCCGAAGTCGGCCCAGCGCCTCGCCTTCCACGTTCTGCGCACGCCGCGCGAGGATGCGGAGCGCCTGGCGCAGGCGCTCTTCGATGTGAAGGACAAGCTCGGCCTGTGCGCTTCCTGCAACAACATCAGCGACAGCGAGCTATGCCCGTTCTGCGCGGATCCTGGGAGGGATGGCTCGGTGGTATGCGTCGTGGAGGAGCCGCACAACATCCTGCCAGTCGAAACCACCCGGATGTACCAGGGCCTGTATCACGTGCTGCATGGTTCGATCTCGCCGCTGCGCGGAATCGGCCCGGACCAACTGAAGATCACCAGCCTCCTCGAACGGCTGGAATCGGGCCAGATCAAAGAGGTCATCCTCGCCACCAACCCGACCACGGAGGGCGAGGCCACCGCCGCCTACCTGGCGCGGCTGCTCAAGCCGCTCGGACTGAAGGTGACGCGCATCGCCATGGGAATCCCCGTCGGCAGCGACCTGGAATTCGCCGATGAGGTGACGATGCTGAAGTCGCTGGAAAACCGGCGGGAGATGTAGCGGCCCGGGGGGATAGCATATGGTAATGGAGTTTGTTCCCCGGCTGCTCTCGCTCGCTCTGGAGTGCCTTCTTCGCAGTCGTGGCAATGAACGGGTCGTGAAACAGCTCAACCGGGCCTACGGTGACGAACCCCACTCGTCTGAAGAGCGCTCGGCGGCGGCGATGCAGGCCAAGCTCCGATCGAGAGTTCGGGACCAGTGGTGAGCGAGGTCCGCCGGAAGTGAGGACGACTGGCCGGAGTTCGGCCCCGCAGTCACACCGGGCCCGCTAACGGCCCTCATGCGTCGTCGTCCAGGGCGACCCTTCCAACAGGCGTCGGGACGTCCTCTGCGTCCGTCGACTGACGCCTCCAGGACAACGCGGCCCTCGTCGTCACTTTCCAATCACAACCTCAATGCCTGAGAGAATCAGCTTCAGTTTGCCGTGGGGCAGCTTACCCACGCGCTCGGTGAGTAGCGCTCTGTCGAGCGTAATGATTTGAGAGGCGTTGGCCACGGAATCTCTGGGTAGACCAGTCGAAACCCTCGACCCGATCTCGTTACAGCAGGCACGCCGGCCCACCAGACTTCGCCCTGCGAGATCACCACTCGCAACGCTTCAGTGCGCGGCGGGCGGCCGACGAAAGGAACTCGTCCTGTGCATCACCCAGTTCTGCCCAAACACGGTCCATCGCGGCCGTGACTTCGTCCGGCGCATGCCGCGCCACGTACTCTCGAAGCGCGTCGCTAAACAACTGACTGCGCGATTTCCTGGTCCGGCGTGCAAGCTGTTCGGCTTGCTCGAACACCTGGTCGGGGATGGAAACCGCCGGCTTCATACCAATAGGATGACCCGGGTGCTTGCATCGCCCTCACCCGTACCTCCCGCGCGCCTGATTCCAGCGCACCCGCAGCAGGTCAAGGAACATGTTCACGCTGTCGCGGAACATGCTCACCTTGGTCCCCTCGGAGTGGCTCCAGCGAACCGGCACTTCCTCCATTCGGTATCCGCGCCGCCGCGCGATGAACAGAACTTCGGCGTCGAAGCCGAACCGATCGAGGCGCTGCCTCCGGAAAACCTCCTTCGCCGCGCGTGCCTCGAACAGCTTGAAGCCGCACTGCGTGTCCTTGAACGGCAACCCCGTCAGGATTCGCATCAGCCGGTTGAAGATCCGCCCGGCGGTTTCGCGGAAGGCCGACTGGTGAACCTCGATAAGGGAACGATCGAGCGCCCGCGACCCGATCACCACCGAGGCACCGCGCGTCCGGGCGACTTCCAGAAGCTTGTCCAATTCCTCGATCGGCGCCGACAGGTCCGCGTCGGAGAACAGCACCCAGCCGCCCTTCGCCTCGAGCATACCGTGCCGCACCGAGTAGCCCTTGCCTCGATTGCCAGGATTCCGTAGCAGCCGGATGGCCGGCTCCGCCTGTCGCGCCCGCTCCACCACCGATGCCGTCCCGTCCCGTGAGCCGTCGTCCACCACCAGGATTTCCGCAAATGACCACTCCCTCCGGCGAAGGTAGCCGAGCACGCACGCCAGCGTCTCCGGCAGACGCTTTTCCTCGTTGTAAGCGGGGATGACGATGGAGAGGGAAATCAACGCTCAATTATAATAGGAAGCTTCCCGCGAGGAGATTTTCTTGTCCCTTGAGCAAGAGCTGCTCCAGCAGCGCCTGAAGCGGATCCGCGACATCGAGGCGCTCGGCTTCAGCGCTTACGGCCGACGCTTCGATTTCACGCACACCATCCCGGAAGTCATCGCCGGGTATTTTTCGAAGACGGCCGAGGAACTGAATCCTCGCATCGACGTGCGTGTCTGCGGGCGCATCCAGACGATCCGCCCGATGGGCAAGGCCGGCTTCGCCCACCTCCAGCAAGGGGGCGAACGGCTGCAAATCTACGTCCGCGCGGACAACGTTCCGGAAAACGACTTCGCCTTGTTCCGTCACCTGGAGATCGGCGACATCGCCGGCGCGGAGGGCTACCTGTTCCGCACCAGGACGGGCGAACTATCCGTTCACGTGGAACGGCTGGCGCACCTCTCGAAGACATTGCTGTCGATGCCGGAGAAGTGGCACGGACTGGAGGACGTCGAGATCCGCTACCGCCAGCGCTATCTCGACCTGGTCGCGAATCCGGAGGTTCGCCGCGTCTTCGTGACCCGCAGCCGCGTCGTGGCCTCGCTCCGGCGGCAGCTTGAAGCGCACGGCTTCATCGAGGTCGAGACGCCGATGCTGCAACCGCTGTACGGCGGCGCGGCGGCCCGCCCGTTCATCACCCACCACAATACGCTCGACATGGATTTGTATCTCCGGATCGCGCCGGAGCTTTACCTGAAGCGGCTCATCGTCGGCGGGCTCGACCGCGTCTACGAAATCAACCGCAACTTCCGGAACGAGGGAGTGTCGTTCAAGTACAACCCTGAGTTCACCATGCTCGAGTTCTACCAGGCCTACACGGACTATCACGGCCTGATGGACCTCACCGCCGGACTGCTCCGGCAGACGGCGCTGGACGCCACGGGTTCCGCGACGGTGGATTACCAAGGCCACCCGATCGACTTCACCAACGTCCGCCGGCTTTCGATGCGCGAGGCCGTTCACGAGTTCGCGCCCGGCGTGGCGGTCGACCCGGGCAGCCTTAAGGGGCACGTGCTCGTCGAGCTTTTCGAACAGCACGTGGAGCCCAAGCTCATCCAGCCGGTCATTATCTACGACTACCCGGTCGAGGTTTCGCCGCTGTCCAAGCAGAAGCCAGGCGAGCCTGATTTCGTCGAGCGGTTCGAGATCTACGCCGCCGGCATGGAGATCGGCAACGCCTACACCGAGCTGAACGATCCCCAGGAGCAGCGCCGCCGGTTCGAGATGCAGCTCAGGCTGCGAGAGAAGGGCGATGAGGAAGCCCACCAGATGGACGAGGACTTTCTGCGCGCCCTGTGCTACGGGATGCCGCCCACCGCCGGCGAGGGGATCGGCATCGACCGCCTCACCATGCTGCTGACCAACTCGCGCTCCATCCGGGACGTGATCCTGTTCCCGCTGCTGCGCGCTGAAGGGCCGATCGGACTCGCCGAGCGCCTTCGCGAACTCGATGGCTGCTGAGCACGGTCCCGCCCGGTTCGAGCTGTTCGTCGCCCTCCGCTACCTCAGAGCGAAACGCAAGCAGGCCGTGATTTCGGTGATTACGGCGATTTCGATCGTTGGAGTCGCCGCCGGGGTGATGGCCCTCGTCATCGCGCTGGCCATCAATAACGGCTTCCGAACCACGCTGCAACGCAACCTGCTCGGCGCCACCGCCCACGTCACAATCCTCGAAAAGGACGCCGGTTACGGCATCGAGGACTGGAGGACGGTCGTCGAGAAAGTGCGCAGACTGCCGCACGTCACCAGCGCGGCCCCGACGCTTTACGGAGCGGTGTTTCTTTCCAGCCCCGTGCAGTCGGACGGCGCCGTCCTCAAGGGGATCGCCCTCGATTCTCCACAGCATGTGGAGGACTTGCGCCGCTACCTGAGAGAAGGCTCGCTCGATCTGCTGCAAACGGCGGCCGGGCCGCCCGGCATCATTCTCGGCTCCCGCCTGGCGGCACAAACCGGTTTGCCGATCAAGAGCATTGCGACGGTCATCAGCCCGCAGGGGGAGTTGACGCCCTTTGGGCCGAAGCCGAGCTACCACCGCTTCCGCGTCGCCGGCATCTTCGAAACCGGATTCTACGACCTGGACGCGAAGTGGGCTTTCACGTCCGTCAGGCAGGCGCAGCGGATCTTCGGCTTGAAGGACGTGGTAAACGCCATCGAGCTGAAGATCGACGACCTCGATCTCGCCCCGGAAGTCAGCCGGAGCGCCGAACGCCTGGTCGGACCGAAACTGGCGGCCACGCACTGGATCGAGCAGAACCGCCAGATCTTCAACGCGCTCCGCATGGAGAAGACCGTCACCATCGTCACCATCGGCCTCATCGAGCTGGTGGCTTCGCTCAACATCCTGATTGCGTTGGTGATGATGGTGATGGAGAAGCACCGCGACATCGCGATCCTCATGTCAATGGGCGCCAAAGTGGAACAGATCCGCCGGATCTTCCTCTACCAGGGGCTGCTCATCGGCACGGTGGGGACCGCCCTCGGGCTCGCGGCGGGCTACACGCTGTGTACACTTGCCGGCCGCTACCGGTGGCTTCGCCTCGACGAGGAGGTCTACGCGCTCAGCTTCGTGCCGTTCGACCCGCGCTGGGTGGATGGCGTGTGGATCGCGGGGGCCGCGATCCTGGTGAGCTTCCTGGCGACGATCTACCCGGCGCGGAGCGCGGCGCGGATCGCGCCGGCAGAGGCCCTGCGGTACGAGTGAATTCCGGCCGGGCGTTAGCTGCTCGAGTCGGGAACCAGCACCCGCACCTCCACGCGGCGATTCTGTTTCCTTCCTTCGCGCGTCTTGTTGTCCGCCGCCGGCGCTTCGCTCCCGTATCCCATGGTGTGCATCCGGTGCAGCGGGATCTTGTGAGTGACGGTCAGGTAGCGGACGACGGCGGCGGCCCGCCTCCGGCTCAGTTCGAGGTTGTATTCCACCGTACCCGTCGGATCGGTGTAGCCCTGCACTTCCACCACGTAACGCTTCAGGCTTGCGATCTTCCGCGCCGCGGCGTCGAGTTGGGACTTCGCTTCGTTGGTCAGATCGCTGGATGCGTATCCGAACAGGATCGCATCGGCGGAGGCGAGCTTGAAGTTGCCCGAGCTCTCAAGCTTCGCGGCCAGCGCGCTTTCCAATTCTCCGGCCCGACCGATCCCCTTCTCGGCGAGGCTTCGGGCTTCACCCGCGCCTTTGGCGGCAGCGGATGCCTGTTGGCCGGCTTGGGCGGCCTCCCGTGCGGCCGCCGAGGCACGGCTGTCGGCCGTCACCGCCTTCTCGTCCGCCCGTGAGACTCCTTTCTCCAGTTCTTCGATGTCGCCGGCCTGCGCCGTCGATTTCTTCTCCAGGTCGCCCACCCTCTGCTGGAGCGGACCCACCTGTTCCCGCACGTACTTCTTCGAGGCGCAACCGGTCCCCGAAATGATCACGCAGACCGCGATCGCGACGGTGTCCTGACGGCAGTTGAAAGTTGGTGGCGGCGGTTCATGATCATTTTAC
>CAZACK010000015.1:61910-66889 GCA_964483455.1 uncultured Solibacteraceae bacterium | reverse complement strand
ATGTCCCACAGCGCCATGTCGAGCGCGCCCAGCGCGTGCAGTTTTTCGCGGCCGGGCGGGTAGAAGTATCCGCGATACATCAACTGCCACAGCCGGTCGATGCGGAGCGGATCGTCGCCGATCAACGCAGCGCCACACTCACGGATGGTGTCCGGCGATCCGCCTTCTCCGATGCCGGTGATTCCCTGGTCCGTTTCCACGGTGACGATGTGGGAACTCTGGTTGATCATCGGCCGGGTTTTGGGGTCGAGGTAGTATCGGATGCGGGTGATCTTCATCGGAGCGAGGGCGGCCAGGGCCCGATTGGCGCGGGCCAGCCAGGCGCCTGCCCCGGCGGCGGCGAGATTGAGGAACGACCTGCGGTTCATGCGGTAGCCTCCTTTCCTCAGCGAATAGAAGGAATCCCAAGTTGCCGGCAGATCTTCACTGCCAGGTGGTTGTCGATTTCGGAATGACGAGGAACCGGCGCCCTCGCACCAGTAGTCCGATTCTCGAAGATTGAATGACGGGTCCCTTCCCGGACCAGATAACATGAGTGTTTCCGCAAGTGATCGAGAAGCTCGTGGTGCTTCACGGCCGCGACGCACCAACTTCCACCGAAAGCGACAGCAACTCCACCAAGTCGGCATCCGGAGCAGACGCATTCGGGTCCGGCATCGGCAGCGGCTTGCCTTCCTCCAGAAGCAATCCGGCGAGATCCTCCAGCGCGCTGGAGATCATCAGTCGGGCGTCAGCCAAGTCGAATCCCTGGCTGATCGCTCCAGGGAAGTCAAGGACCTCAGCCACCACCATCTTGCTGGCTCCTCGCGGAAGATAGTAGGCGGCGTGATACTGAAGCATCCCTCTCAGCATACTCCTGCGACCCCCTACAATGTAGTTGTGCCCGCGCTTTCCCTGGACGAACAGCTCAGCTACCTGAGGAAGGGCTTCGAAGAAATCATCCGCGAGGAGGAACTTCGCGAGCGGCTCGCCGAATCGGCGAAGACCGGCCGTCCTCTCCGGGTGAAAGCCGGCTTCGATCCCACGGCGCCTGATCTTCATCTCGGGCACACCGTCCTGCTGCGCAAGATGAAGCACTTCCAGGACCTCGGCCACACGGCGATCTTCCTCATCGGCGACGGCACGGCGCGGATCGGCGACCCCACCGGCCGCAACATCACCCGTCCGCCGATGACCCGCGAGGAGATCGAGCAGAATGCCGAGACGTACAAGGCGCAGGTCTTCAAGATCCTCGACCCCGAGAAGACCGAAATCCGGTTCAACGGCGAGTGGCTCGACAAGCTCGGCTTCGAGGACCTGGTGCGCCTCTGCGCCAAGTACACGGTCGCGCGGCTCCTGGAGCGCGACGATTTCTCGAAGCGCTACAAGGAGGGCTCGCCGATCTCCATCCATGAGCTGCTGTACCCGCTCGCCCAGGCCTACGACTCGGTGGCGCTCCGGTGCGACGTCGAGCTGGGAGGCACCGACCAGAGGTTCAACCTGCTGGTGGGCCGCGAGATCCAGAGGGACTTCGGGCAGCCGCCGCAGATCATCGCCACCACCCCGCTGCTCGAAGGGACCGACGGCGTCAGCAAGATGTCGAAATCACTCGGCAATTACATCGGGATCACCGAGCCGCCGGAGATGATGTTCGCCAAGCTGATGAGCATCAGCGACGATCTGATGTACCGCTATTACTTGCTGCTGACCGACCTAACCCCACGGGAGATCGACGGGAAGCGCGAATTGCATCCAATGCAAGCGAAGATGGACCTGGCCCGCGCCATCGTCACCGATTTCCACGGCGGGCAGGCGGCGGCCCGCGCCGCCGGGGAATTCAATCGCGTGGTGCGCCGGGGGGAAACACCCGCGGAGCTCGAAACCGTCCGCCTCGATGGCGGCGTGCGCCGCATCGACAAGGTGCTGGTGAAAGTGGGGCTTGCGTCCTCGGTCAGCGAAGCGACCCGAAAACTCAAGGAGGGCGCGGTGGAGGTGAACGGGGACCGGATCGAGACGTTCCTTCAGCTCGAGTCCCCTGGCGACTATGTGATCCGCGTCGGAAAGGCCTGGCGCCGGGTGGTCCTGTGACAGAATGCTGGCCCACAGCGACAATCTCTCCCTGACCTTGGCTTCCCTGCGCGCCCACAAATTGCGGGCCTCGCTGACCATGCTCGGCCTCACCATGGGCGTGGCCACGCTGATCACGGTGATGACGCTGGTGCAGGGCGCGAACCGCTACGTCGAGCTGAAGATCGCCAATCTCGGCACCAACGTCTTCCAGCTTTCGCGGATGCCGTTCGCCGTCACCGACTACAACCAGATCCTGAAGGCGCTCCGGAACAAGCACATCGAACTGGAGGATATGCGCGCGCTGGCCGAGGTCTGCCGGCACTGCCGCCGGGTCGGCGGAGAGGTCAATGCCACCGTGCGCACGCGCTACGGAGACCGGGAGCTGACCGACACGGGTCTCATCGGCCAGACCGCCACCATGGCCGACATCGATACCCGCACCATCACGCAGGGCCGGTTCTTCACCGAAGCAGAAGACCGAAACTCGGCGCAGGTTTGTCTGATCGGCCACCGGCTTCAGGAGGAGTTCTTCCCCGGCCTCGACCCGATCGGCCGGACGCTTCGTGTCGCCGACCAGGAATTCGTCGTCATCGGGACGTACGACAAGATCGGCTCCGTCCTCGGCCAGGAACAGGACAACTTCGTGGTTGTCCCGATGAACACCTTCCGCAAGATGCGCGGCAGCCGTACGAGCATCACCATCAGCGTCGAAGCCGTGGCCGACGGCCTGGCCTTCGAACGAGCCCAGGACGAAGCCCGCTTGGCCCTGCGAGCGCGCCGCCAGCTTTCCGGCAACGAGGAGGATGATTTCTTCATCGGCACGAAGGAAAGCTTCATGGATCTCTGGAAGCGGATCAGCTCGGCCTTCTTCGCGGTGTTCATCATGGTCAGCTCGATCTCGGCCTTGATCGGCGGCATCGTCATCATGAACGTGATGCTGGTGAGCGTGACCGAGCGCACCAAGGAGATCGGCGTGCGCCGGGCGGTCGGCGCCACCGAGCGGGACATCCTGCGCCAGTTTCTGACGGAGAGCGTGGTGCAGTGCCTGATCGGCGGCGCGATCGGCATTGCGCTCGGATTCGCCGTGGCCGCGCTGCTCCGGACCTACACGTCGTTCCCGACTTCGGTGGAGACGTGGGTGGTGATCGCCGGCCTCGGCTTCAGCTCGCTAATCGGCCTGTTCTTCGGCATCTACCCGGCGACCCGGGCCGCCCACCTGGATCCCGTCGCCGCGCTGCGGTCGGAGTAGCCGTGACCCACGCCGAGCTTCGCGAAAACCTGGGGGTGGCGCTCGACACCCTGCGCTCGCACAAGGTCCGCTCACTGCTGACGCTGCTCGGCATCGTGATCGGCGTGACCTCGGTCATCTCCGTGGCTGCGATCATCGAAGGGTTGAACCTGTACATCCAGCGGCAGGTGCAATCCCTTGGCTCGCGTACATACTTCATCACCCGGTTTCCGGCGGGCACGAATCCCCAGTTCATGCCCGAGAAGATCCGCCTGCGCAAGTACATCCGGTACTCGGACGCGGACTATCTTCGGGAGCACTGCCGCTCGCTGCGCACGGTGACCGCGTTCGGGACGAGGGCGGCCTTTTTCGGCGACCTGAACGAGATCCGCTACGCCTCCGCGCACGTGGAGCGGGTGTTCGTGCGCGGCGTCGAGCCGGAATACGCGGACGCCATCCCGATTTTCACGGTGGCGCAGGGCCGCTTCATCACCCGCTACGACGTCGACCACGCGCGGCCGGTCACGGTGATCGGCAACGAGATCGCCAACTCGCTGTTCCCGCACGCCGATCCAATCGGTAAGATCGTGCGCCTCAACGGAAAGCTGTACGAGGTGGTGGGCGTGCTGGAGCCGTATCCCGGGTTGTTCGGCGGCCCCGGCGTTGACGACTTTGCCCTGATTCCCCTGAGCGATTTCCGGAAGAAGTACCCGGAGCAGAAGGAGGTCATTCTGGCCTTCACGATCCCGCCGGATGTGCCGATCGAGCAGGGCCGCAACGAAGTGATCGAGGCCATGCGGCGCCTTCGCAAAGTCCCGCACAACGGCGAGAACGATTTCGAGGTGATCTCGCCGGATTTCCTCGCCGACCTCTGGGACCAGCTCACGGGGGCGATGGTGATCCTGACGGCGGTGATCAGCTCGGTCGGCCTGCTGGTCGGCGGGATCGGCGTCATGAACATCATGCTGATTTCGGTGACCGAGCGCACACAGGAGATCGGCGTCCGCAAGGCGATCGGCGCGCGTCGCAGCGACATTCGGGCGCAGTTCCTGATGGAAGCGGTCTCGTTATCGGTGACCGGCGGCATCCTGGGCATTCTGGTCGGGTCGGGCGTGTCCTATGCCGTCCGCCAGCTTCTGCCGGCGGTACCGGCGACGGTGTCCTACCTGTGGGTCTTTCTCGGCGTGGCGATCTCGGCCGGCGTCGGCATCTTCTTCGGCTTCTACCCGGCCAACCGCGCCGCCGGCCTCGACCCGGTGGTTTGCCTGCGCTATGAGTGAAACCATCGTCACGTTGAACCGCTCCCACATCCCGGGCGCGATGCTCCTCAAGGAAGCCGCCGGATGGAACCAGACGGAACGCGACTGGGAGCGGCTGCTCGAACTCGAGCCCGAGGGATGCTTTGGCCTCCTGGCGGACGGAGAATTGGCGGCCACGACCACGGCGTATTGCTACGGCCGCAAGCTGGCCTGGGTTGGCATGGTGCTGACCGGCCCGTCATTCCGCGGCCGAGGCTACGCGCGCAGGTTGATGGAGCACGCACTCAACTGGCTCGACCGCCGAGGCGTCGAATGGACCAAGCTCGACGCGACCGACATGGGCCGCCCGCTGTACCTGAAGCTCGGCTTCGAGGACGAGGGGGCGGTAGAACGCTGGGCCGCGACGTCGCAAACCGAGCCGCGCGCGTCAGCAAGCGGATGGA
>CAZACK010000015.1:36062-61810 GCA_964483455.1 uncultured Solibacteraceae bacterium | reverse complement strand
GAACGCTGGGCCGCGACGTCGCAAACCGAGCCGCGCGCGTCAGCAAGCGGATGGATCACCTTCTCGCCCGCCGAATGGGCCCCCCTTGATATCGCGGCCTTCGGCGCGGACCGCTCCGCCATCCTGGAATCCCTGGCCTCGGAGGAAGCCGCGGCGATTCCAGGCGAGGGCTACGCCATGGGCCGCCCCGGCTCCCGCGCCCCATACTTCGGTCCCTGCGTAGCCCGCTCCGCGGGCGCCGCCCGGAGTCTGCTTCAATGGTTCTTGGGGCGGCATCCAGGAGAGACCGTCTTCTGGGATCTGCTGCCTTCGAACCGCGAGGCCTTGCAGCTCGCCCGCGAGTTCGGCTTCGAGCGCCGCCGCCAGCTCGTCCGCATGGTGCGACGCGGCCCGGCGGCCTCCGGATCTTTCGAGCACAATGATGCGTCCATCTACGCGATCGCCGGCTTCGAATACGGCTGACGGGCTGGTCCGCCGCAAGCGCTACGACTGGAAGCTGAAGAACCGGCAGATCGTCCTCGGCCCGCGCACACTGCTGGCCGGCGTTCTCAACGTTACCCCGGACTCCTTCTCCGACGGCGGCAAATACCTCGATCCTGACCGGGCGTTCGCTCGCGCGCTCGAGATGGAAGAGCAGGGCGCCGACCTGCTGGACATCGGCGCCGAGTCCACGCGGCCCGGATCGCAGCGTATTTCTGAAGACGACGAACTGCGCCGTCTCGTGCCGGTGCTCAAGCGCCTCCGCGGACATCTCTCCATTCCGATCTCCATCGACACCTACAAGTCGAACGTGGCGGACCGGGCGCTGGAGCTCGGCGCCGAGATCATCAACGATCCGAGCGGCCTCACATTCGACTCGCAGTTGGCGAAGGCTGTGGCTAAACACGACGCCGGGCTCATCCTGAACCACATGCGCGGCTCGCCAGAGACGTGGGCCAAGCTGCCGCCGCTGCCCGACGTCATGGCCATCGTTGTGAACGACCTCGACGCTTCGGTGAGCCGCGCCCGCCGCGCCGGTGTAGAGCGCGCCCGCATCGTCCTAGATCCCGGCGTCGGCTTTGGCAAGCGCAAGGAGCAGAACTCGGAGATGCTGGCGCGGCTGGGCCTGCTCGCGAAGCTGGAGCTCCCGTTGCACGTCGGCCCGTCGCGCAAGTCGTTCCTGAAGCAGGAGACGGATCAGGAGACGGAGTTCGCGACCGCGGCGGCGGTGGCGGCATGTATCCTCGGCGGCGCGCACATCGTCCGGGTCCACGAGGTCAAGCTGATGCGCGCGGCGGCGGCGGTTGCCGACGCCATTCTGGCGGCGGCTCAGGATTTCTGGCAGCGCGGGCAGTAGTGCGTGCCGCGCTGGGCGACGACGATCCTGCGAATCGGCGCGCCGCACGCCGGGCATGGCTCGCCGGACTTCCCGTACACGCGGTGCCGTTTCTGGAAGGAGCCAGGCTTGCCGTCCGCGTTCACAAAGTCCGAAATCGACGAGCCGCCGGCCTCGATGGCCTCGTGCAGCACCTCGACCATCGCCGCATGCAGCCGCCGGCCGCGGCTCTCGCCGAGGCGCGAAGCCACTGCGCGCGGGTGGATGCCGGCGCGATGCAGGATTTCGTCGGCATAGATGTTGCCGATGCCGGCCAGAAACTTCTGGTTCAACACCAGCGGCTTGATCCGGCCCTTGCGCCGCTTCAGCATCGCCCGGAACTCCGCTTCATCCACCTCCAGCGGGTCGGGAGCGAGAGCCGCCGGCGGCCGGCCGTACCACCGAAGCGAGCCGAATTGCCGCACATCGTCGAACAGGATCTCGCCGCGATCGAGCGCCAGAATCGCGCGTGTATAAGTGCCGCGCTGGCCGTTCCAGAGCAGCCGGCCGGTCATGCCAAGCCGCGCAACGAGGGAACCGCGGTCCAGTTCGAGGACGACAGCCTTACCGTGGCGCCGGACCGCCCGGATCGTCCGGCCCTCGACCGGCAGCCGCTGCCCGCGAGTGGCGCGCCGCGCGAGAATCTCCACGTTTACGACGCGGCGCCCCGCCGCGTGGGGCGTGAGCGTCCGGGCGATGGTTTCCGCTTCGGGCAGTTCCGGCAAGATACTACAATACCCTGGGATGCTTCGAACGCTGCTTGTCCTGCTGCTGGCGGCCGGCCTCGGCGGCTGCCGCCGCGAAACCCAACGCGTCGTCGGCGTGATCCCCAAGGGCGCGAACCACATCTTCTGGCAGACCGTCCATGCCGGCGCCATCAAGGCGGCCCAGGAGTCCGGCTTCGAAATCGAGTGGAACGCCCCGGCCATCGAGATCGACTCGAGCCGGCAGATCGGCATCGTCGAATCGATGGTCAACCGGCGGCTCGCCGGGATCGTTCTGGCGCCGGTGGACCGCACGGCGCTGGTGGCGGTGGTGGAGCGCGCTCACCGCGAGGGAATTCCCGTCGCCATTTTCGATTCAGGCATCGACACCGACAAGCGGATCACCTACGTCGCCACGGATAACCTCGAAGGCGGGCGCATCGGCGCCCGGCGCCTCGGCGAGCTGCTCGGCGGCAAGGGAAAAGTCGGCATCATCGGCTTCATGCCCGGCAGCGCTTCCACCATGGACCGCGAGCAGGGATTTCAGGACGAGATCAAGGCGAAGTTTCCGGGCATCGAGATCGTCGGCCTTCAGTTCGGCATGGCCGACCGCGCCAAGGCGATGGCGGTCACGGAGAATCTGCTTACCGCCCATCCCGATCTCGCGGGACTGTTCGCGGACAACGAGTCAAGCCTCATGGGAGCGGTCCAGGCGCTCAAAGGCCGCGGTGCGAAACACATGAACCTGGTGGGCTTCGACGCCTCCGAGCAGTTGATCGCCGACATGCGCGCCGGCTGGATCGATTCCATCGTCCTCCAGGACCCGTTCAAGATGGGCTACGAGTCTACCCGCGCCATCGCGCTGAGGCTGAACGGCCAAACCCCGCCCGCGCACGTCGACTCCGGCGTCCGCCTCGCGCGGCTGGAGGACATCGACCGGCCCGAATTCAGGGAACTGCTGTTTCCGGATATCCGCAAATACCTCGACGCGGGCAAGTAAGGCACGCCCTCAGTCCGCCCGCGAGGCGCCCCGCATCACGGCCAGCACATGGCAGCAGAACCCCGCGAGCGACACCAGCGTTCGGACCGTGTGGGCCTGCTCCCAGGGCGCCCAGAGCTGGAGACGGTCCGCCGGCGGCGCCGACACCGACCAGCTCATCAGCGCGTCGTTGATCGGGACGTTGACAATCCGCGTAAGCGCGAACACGAACACCGTCGTCAGCAGGCCGCCCACGGTGAGCAGCAAGGCCGTCCGGTCGCCGGATTTACGCAAAGCCACCGCCAGCGTGCCGGCGGCAAGGATGGCCACGATCATCAGGATCGGCATCATCGGCACGAAATGCGTGTGCAGGCCCTGCTGGAACGCCACGAAGCACGAATCGGTCAAGACCGGCCGAACCTGCGTAGCGCCCCGCCAATCGCCGAACAGGATGCCGGCGAGCATTCCGGTCGAGAGCAGCGTGATAAAACGTGCGGAAGAGATAGGTTTCATAGCGGACCCAGGCGCCTGCCAGCATAGCACGTCAATACGATAGAATCGTCTCAACTGGAGGAAATCCCATGGCGATTAGCGATGCTCTGCTGCCCGAATACGATCACGAGATGGCGAACACGAGAAAAGCGCTGGAGCGGGTCCCCGACGGCCGCTTTGACTGGAAGCCTCACGAGAAGTCCATGACCATGGCGCGGCTGGCCAGCCACCTGGCCGAGATCCCAACTTGGGCGGCTGCGACTGTGGACCTGGACACACTCGACCTGGCGCCGCCGGGCGCGCCGCCGTATCAGCCTAGCGTTCAGAAGTCGCGCGAGGAGGTGCTCGCCGAGTTCGACAAGAACCGGGACGCCGGGCGGGCGGCGATCGCGAAGGCCGGCGACGACCACCTGCTGAAGCCGTGGTCGCTGCTGGTGGGCGGCAAGGTGATCTTCACTCTGCCAAGGATTGCGGTCCTCCGCAGCTTCGTCATGAGTCACACGATCCACCACCGGGCCCAGCTCGGCGTCTACCTTCGGTTGAACGACATCCCGGTGCCGTCCATCTACGGCCCGTCCGCCGATGAAAGCAGGATGTAGCAGGCTGAACGCCGGGCGTCACGAACGCGAACCGCGTTCCCTACTGGCGGGACGTTTGTTCTTCGGTTGCTACACATTCCAAGTGCAGGTTGCTACAGACTCCTGTCGGCTTGAGTAGTTGAACGGAAGAGAATCAACGTCGTGTCCGGCGAGACCGCGAGCGCGGCCAAGGAAGACTTCGAACGCCTGAGGACAGACTCCAGGTCCTTGGTGGTACAGTTGCCAACTCGCACCCAAACGACTTGGGGCGGTCCACCATAGAGCGCGCTTCGATCATAGAAGTCCGAATCTTCCGAGACGATCACGTAGTCGTTGTCCCGGGCAAAACGCCAGATTTGCTCATCGTCCGCGGCGCCCAAGCCGCAGTCCTCGACGTGGATGGTGCCTGGAAACAGATCCTGGAGAAACTGGGCCAGTTTAGGCGAGAGGTTCTCATCCAGTAGGAGCTTCATGCGGGAGCGATCTCAAGCCTGCGCTCCCGGTCAGCGGCAAACGCGAGGCAAGCCCGGATGTGGTCTTCGGTCAGGTAGGGAAAGTCGCTCAAGATCTGCTCGTGGGTCATCCCTGCGGCGAGGTATTCCAAGACGTCGTACACGGTGATGCGCAGGCCGCGAATGCACGGTTTGCCTCCGCGTTTGCCGGGTTCGATCGTGATGATCCTGGAGTAATCCACAGCTTTACGTTACGGCATGGTGCGGCCGCACGCAAGTTCGTCCAAGGCCGGTTGACGCAGGAGCAGGCGCGAGGGCTGCTCCACTTGCAGGCCGCATGCTCGAAGACATACCGAAGCCCGAAGAGTGAGAATGGTCGATATGAGATTCCTCCTCGCGGCGGCCGGCGCGGCCGGTTTGGTGGCCCTTGTCGGCTGCCGGTCTTCGAAACAGGAGCAGCCGGTCGCCGGGACGGCGAAACTGCGCCCCATCAACGTCGTCGTGGTCACGCTGGACACCCTGCGAGCGGACCGCCTGGGCTGCTACGGCTACAAGCGGATCGAAACTCCGAGCCTGGACCGGTTCGCGTCTGAGGGCGTGCTCTTCGAAAACGCCACCGCGCAGACGCCATTGACGCCGCCTTCGCACGCGAGCATGTTCACCGGGCAGTACCCGAACCGGCACAAGGTACGCAACACCGGCGGATTCGTGCTTCAGTCTTCTTCGACGACGATGGCGGAGATCTTTCAGCAGCAGGGTTGGGACACGGCCGCCTTCATCGGCGCCTCGGTGCTCAAGAAGCTGTTCGGATTCAGCCAGGGCTTCGCCGTCTACGACGACCAGATGCCGAAGCCGAACGACCGGCTGGCGCGCGAATACCCCGAGCGTCCGGCCGCCGACGTGGTGAACCGCGCCGTCGCCTGGCTCAATACGCAATCCGGCAAGCCCTTCTTCCTGTGGGTGCACCTGTTCGACCCGCACCTGCCGCTGACGCCGCCGGAGCCGTTCCGCACGAAGTATGCCGGCCGCCTCTACGACGGCGAGGTTGCCTACGTGGACCGGGAACTGGGGCGGCTGTTCGAGGCGATCGGCAAGAAGTCACCGGCCGACAAGACTCTGATCGCGATTCTGTCCGACCACGGCGAGAGCCTCGGCGATCACGGGGAGTTCACCCACGGCGTCTTCCTGTACGAGTCCACGATGGAACTGGCGTTCCTGATGAAGGGACCGGGCGTTCCCGCGGGACTGCGCGTGAAACAGCAGGCGCGGACGATCGACCTTCTGCCGACCGTGCTCGACCTGCTGGGCGGCAGAGCGACCCCGGAAACGCAGGGCGTAAGCCTCGTGCCGGCCTTTGGCGGAAAGCCAGCCGGGACGGACTACTCCTACGCGGAAACACTGTACCCGAAAATGAACATGGGCTGGACGGAACTGCGCGCGGTTAGGACGAACCGGTGGAAATACATTCGAGCTCCCAAGCCCGAGTTGTATGACCTCGAAAAGGACCGGGACGAATCCTCGAACGTGATCGGCCAGCATCCAGAGGAGGTACGCAAGCTGGAAGACTACCTGAAGAAGGTCGCCGCTGCCGGCGGCGGCGTGAACGAGAAGATCGAGACCAGCCTGGCCGACCAGAAGACGCTCGATGCACTCAAGTCGCTTGGTTATCTTTCCGGGCACACCCCGCGAGAGTTCCAGTTGACGGGGGAGGGGATCGATCCGAAGGACCGGATCTCGACACTGAAGCTGATCATGGTTGCCGCCGGCGCCGAATCCGGACTCCCTCTCGCCCGGCGAATTGAACTCTTCCGGAAAGGGCTCGAGCAGGATCCCACCAACCCGTCGCTGGTCTACCATTTGGGCGGCGAACTGGAGAAGGCCGGCCGCTACGACGAGGCAAAGAAACTCTACCTGGATTCGATCGGCAAGGGCTTCAAGAGCGGCCGTCTCCATTCCCGTGCCGCCGATCTGTACCTCCGGGAAGGCAACAAGGACGCGGCCATCGCCGAGTACGAGAAGGCGGCGCAGATCAACCCCTCGGACGTGGAGAGCCAGGTCAACCTGGCCACCGCTTATCTCGAGAAGGGGCGCGTGGCCGACTCCGAGCGGATCTTCCACTGGATCCTGGCCAGCGGGGAACAAAACGCGGCGGCCTACAATGGACTGGGACTGATCGCGGTCCAGCGGCAGGAGTTTCAGGCGGCGCGGGCCAACTTCGAGAAAGCCGTTCAGATCGACCCTGACATCGTGGAGGCCCACATGAACCTGGGCCTGCTCTACCAGATGGCTGGAGACATCCCGCGCGCCCGCACCAGCTTCCAGACGTTCGTCGCCAAGGCGCCGAGAGCCCAGTATGGGGAGATCATCGCCAAGGTCAAAGCGGAACTCGCCGCGATGCAATGAGTTGCCGGGTTTGAAGCGCAGGTGGCGGAGGAGAGCGCCCGTCCCACGGAAGGCTCCTGGACAGCGCTTGGTTTGCCCGATTCTTGCTTCCTTGCTCTTGACACGAAAGCGGATCTGGGGTATGTATGAGCTAGCTCGCTTTTTCGGGTGAAAGGATGAAGTATGCTTCGAGGGTAAAGCCCACGAAGGACTGCGGCTTTTTATCCAAGTTGACCCAATACTTGGCATTTCCGGAGAAAAACATGAGAAGAACTTGGAGACTGGCTGTCTTCCCCATCCTGTGCCTTATCGTATCGGTGGGTACGGCGTGGGGGCAAGGCTCCGTTGGGACGTTGAACGGAACCATCCTTGACGCGCAGGGCGCGGTCGTGCCTGGCGCGACGGTCGTGGCCACCAACCAGGCTACGAACGTAGAAACCAAGACGACCACAACCTCGGCAGGCGCCTACACTCTTCCGTACCTGCCAGCCGGCACATACACTATCAAGGCGACCGCGCCCGGGTTCCGCACCGCTTCGGCGGAAAACGTGATCCTGCGCGTGGCGCAAACACTCACCGTGAACATCACACTGGAGGTCGGCCAGATCACCGAGCAGGTGACGGTGAGCGACACGCCGCCGCTGCTCGAATCGGGTACCGCCGAAATCGGGCGTTACATCTCGGTGGACGAGTACAAGAGTTGGCCCATCTTCGTGGAGGACGGCCAGCGCCAGATCCAGCAGTTCATCTTCAGTAGCCTTCCCGGCACCACTGGCGGAACCTTCAAAGGCTCGATCAACGGCGGCCAGGAGTACTCCCACGAGATCCTGATCGAAGGAATTCCCGTCGGCCGTTCCGACCTCTCGGGAGGCAACAACAACGAGATGAGCCCGTCCGCCGAGGCAATCGGCGAGTTCAAGCTCCAGGCCGGGGCCATTACCGCGCAGTACAACGGCGGCCAGACGGCGGTAGCCAACTTCTCGATCAAATCAGGTACCAACGATCTGCACGGCTCGGCGTTTTGGTACCACCAGAACGAGGCGCTGAACTCGCTGTCCTTGTCCGAGCACGTCAACAAGGGAGCGGCCGAGGCGGCTGGACGGGAGTTCAAGAAGAATCCCTACCGCGAGCACAACTACGGCTATTCGCTCGGCGGCCCGGTCTATATCCCCAAGGTCTACGACGGGCGCAACAAGACCTTCTTCTTCACGAACTTCGAGAAGGACAAGCTGAAACAACTCCGTTTCAGCGGCTTCGCGACGCTGGCAACGCCGGAGTTCAAGCAGGGCGATTTCTCCAGGCTCTTTGACCCGAGCTACACCGGCAATGAACTGTCCGGAACGCAAATAGGCACGGACGCCCTGGGCCGTCCGATCCTCTTCGGGCAGATCTACGATCCCCGCAGCACCCGGACCGCCCCGGACGGTAGCACGATCCGGGATCCGTTCCAGGGCAACATGATCCCAAAGAGCCAATGGAGCCCGGTTGCCACAAACATCGTGGACAAAGTCGGTATTGTCGATCCGACGATCAGCCGGATGGTCAACAACATCGAGCGTGTTGCGACCTGCTGCCCGTTCTTCAACCTCCACATCATCGGCGTCAAGGGGGACCACAACCTCACCGAGCAGCATCGAATCTCCGGCTATTACAATCATGGCTACCGCGGACGAAACAACAACGGCGGCTCCCGCTACCTCCCGATCCCCGGACCGCCTACCAGCAGTTGGCAGGACCAGTTCACGCCCTCCCGAATGGTGCGGCTGTCCCTGAACTCGACGGTGACCCCAACGGTTCTGAATCGGATTGCGGCCGGCTATAACCGATTCCGCAACACCAACGGCGCGCTCCAGCGCGATATCGATCAGGACTGGGCGGGGCAGATCGGGATTCAGAACACCTCGCCCGCCTACTTCCCGGTAATGGCCTTCGGCGGCTCCGAAGTCCAGGGCGGAAGGATCGCCCGGATGGGCGTCGGATTCGCCGGCGAGGGGTACAACGGGAGTTGGATCGCCCAGGACGACCTGACCTGGATCAAAGGCGAGCACACCTTCCGGTTCGGCTACGAGTTCAAGCGCTACTATTACAACGACCGGGACCGTTCCGGCTCCGGCTCGTACAACTTCCGGCCACGCCAGACAGCCTTGAGCGGCTACCTGAACGAGACCGGCCACGCATTTGCCAGCTTCCTCCTGGGGGCGGCGCAAAGCGCCAGCCGGGGAATCGTCGGGATGAACCCCGGGTTCCGCCAGCCCCAGCACGGCTTCTACGTGATGGATGACTGGAAGATGTCTCCCAAGCTGACCTGGAACCTAGGGTTCCGGTGGGAAATCATCCCGCCGTTCTATGAGGTCACCGGCCGCCTGTCGTACGCTGATTTGGCGGCGACCAACCCGGCTGCGGGCAACCTGCCTGGCGCGATGGTGTTCAACCGGAAGCCCCACGAAACATACTGGAAAGAGTTCGGGCCCCGGTTGGGTTTTGCCTACCAGCTCAACAACAAGATGGTTGTCCGAGGTGGCTACGCCATCACGAACACGCCGCCCATCCGCAACGACTGGGGCTACGGCGGTTTCACCTACGGTTTCAACGCCGGCATTCCGGTGAACACCCCCTTGACCCAGTTTGAGGACGACCCCGCGATCTACCTCCACGACCGCTTCCCGGACTTCGCTGGAACCCTTCCCAACACCGATCCGGGCGTGGCCAATTTCGACAGCGTCACGACCACGGCCAGCGACGCCCAGCGTCCGGGCTATGTTCAGAACTGGAACCTGACGCTTCAGTACCAGTTGCCTCAGGATACGGTCCTCGAGCTGGCCTACATCGGCAACAAGGGCACGCGGCTTTGGGGCGGGGTCGGCGCCTACTCCGAGTACAACGGCCTGCCAGCCAGTCTGCTGACACACGGCGACATCCTTCAAGAGTTGGTGGGCAGCCATCCGACGCTGAAACCTTATGCGGACTACCCGGATGACGTGCCGGTCTCGCAGGCTCTGCGAAGGTTCCCCCATTATTACGGCGTGAACGAGGCCTTCCCGTACAACACCAATTCCAGCTACAACGCGTTGCAGGTGACCGTGACGCGCCACCTGACCCGCGGCCTCGGCTTCCTGGCCGCCTACACGTGGTCGAAGAGCCTGAGTTATGTGGACAGCAACGGACCCGGCGCCTACTACGCCTACGGCCAGGTCCAGGATTACTTCGATCGGAAACTGGATCGGTCGGTGGCCGCGTTCCACCTGCCGCACAGCTTTAAGCTGACCTGGGTCTACGAACTGCCATTCGGTAAGGGCAGGACCTGGGACCTCGGCTGGGCAAACTATGCCCTCGGCGGCTGGGTGTTTAGTGCCATTCACAACTTCCGGTCCGGCTTCCCGCTGGAAGTTACCCAGTCGGGGATCTCGTCGCCTCCGGGCTTTGCGCCCGGCATCCGGCCCGACGTAACCGGAGCGAATCCCACCCTGGGCGACATGCCGGAGAAGGCGGACTTCTTCAACTCGGTGCCTCACTTGAACCCTGCGGGGTGGTCGCCAAGTCCGAGAACAGGCCAAGGCGTCCCGCTTCGTGTGGGCTCCGGACCTCGATATTACAGCTACGCCCGAGGTCCGCACGCGGTCGGGGAGGACTTCAGCATGAAAAAGAGATTCCCCATCCCCGTCTCCGAAAGCATGTTCTTCCAACTGGGCTTCGTGATGAGCAACCCGTTCAACCGGACGGGGCGCGACTGGGCCAGTTGGCGTAACAACATCGACGATTCGGAGTTCGGCCGCATCCTCCAGGTGGGAGGCGGAAAGACCGTCCAGATCGAAGCGCGCATCGAGTGGTAGCTCACTCCCGGCAGACCTGTTTCACAAGGGCCCTGGTCGCAAGACCAGGGCCTTTGCTTTTCCCGCTGTGTCTGTTGCTGGCTCCCCTCGCCCACGGCCAGCTCCCTGTCCCGTGCGATCTTCTGAAGAGCGCCCAGCTCGCAGAGGCCGCCCGAGCATCCGCTGGAGCGAAGAAGCCTGACGTCGCCGTCCGGCAGTTCCGTGACGCCTACCACGCCTGCCCGTCCCAGCATGAGCTTCTGCTCGATCTGTCACGCGCCTCCACCGCCGCCCGGGACTTCACGGAGGCCATCCAGGCGGCAGAGAATTACCTGGATCGGGCGCCGGACTCCTTCGAAGGGCATCTCGTCCTTGGCAACGCCTACATGATGGCGGTCCAACTGGACAAGGCCCTGGCCCAGGCCGAAGCCGCCCTGAAACTCCAGCCTGCCAATGCCACCGCACTCAAACTCAAGGCCAACACCGAGTACCTGCTTGGGAGGCTGGACCTGGCCGCGACCACGCTGGTCGGGCTGCTCGACCAGCAGCCGCAAGACGAAGAGGCCGCCTACATGCTCGGCCGCATCTACTACCAGGACGGCCGCATCGATCACGCCATGGGCTCCTTCCAGCGGGTGCTGAAGCTGAACCCGAAGTCGCACAGGGCCTACGACAACCTCGGCCTCTGCTACGAAGCACGAGGCGAAAAAGATCTGGCGATCCGACACTTCCTGGCCGCCATCAAGCTGGTGGAAACGGACCATCCCGAGTACGATCTGGTCTACGCCAACCTGGCGAACCTGCTGCTCGACACCGGCGACGCCGAGAGAGCCTACGGCGCTGCGGCCAAGGCCGCCGAGCGCAATCCGCTCTCGGCGCGCAACTTCTACCTCGGCGGCAAGGCGCTGTCCATGCTCAACAAAACCGAGCTGGCGCTGAACTGGCTGGAGCGCTCCGCCGCGCTCGACGCCACTTATCCCGAGCCGCTCTACCTGCTCGCCCGGCTCTACAGCCAGCTCGGCCAGAAGGAGAAGGCCAAACAGTCGATGGCTCGGTTCCAAGAAGTGAAGTCCAAGTCGCCCCGCGAGCGAAGATAGGGACGAAGTCACCTCAGACCTCGCCCAACTCGGCAAGAACCGTCGCGTACAGCTCGGCGCCGATCCAGAACCCCGCGCGCTCTATCAGGTCGTCCAGGACGGGCTTGACTCGTTGATGAGTCCCGCTTGTTTCGCCTCCGCGAGAACACCGATCAGGCCAGTAACCCGCAGGCCGAGGCCGGTTGCCATTTGCCTTCCTCTCCGCTCATCCATCAAGAGCAGATCAGCTCGCCTCTCGAATGCCAATACGATGGCCTCGGCTTCGCCGGGATCGAGCGTACCTCGAAGTTCACCTGCGCGCGCCTGGTCCTTTGGGGCGGCTACAACAAGCCAGGAACACAAGTCAGTGTTGATCACGGGTTCCGCAGCATAAGTGCGTGTCAGCTCCTCATAAACTGCGGGGGGAACAAGCGCTTCCCCATAGAGAGACACTAACAGCTCAAGCCGGTCGATTAGCGCCAGATTCAGGATCGGTGACGTATCCGAGACGACGATCAAAGCCGGCCCATCTGGCGGAGGGTCTCCAGATCTTGCCTGAACTCTTCACTGCCGTAGTGGATCGCAATCCGGCGTTCCGCCAGCAATTGTTGAAACTCACGTTGGCTCGCCCCGGCCAGGCTGCTTGCCTGCGCCAGGGTCAGCCGTTCCTGTTGGAACAGCGTCAGCGCAAGCTCCCTTCTTAGCTCCGGCTCAGTGATGTGAGCCGCCGCGAGGATCTCGTCTGGGATGGTCACGGGCATGGCCGCTGCGTCCATTGTAACCGTTTCCCCTGATCCATCACATCTCACGCATGGGTGGGACAGCTCTCCCAGGGCTGTCCGGACCGGCCGGGAGGCCGGTCCCACCTTGCCTTCCCACCGGCAGCGTGTTTTCCCCCAGGCGTCCGAGGTCACGATCGTCCAACCCGTTGATTCTTCTAGAAGGGGACCCTGGCACCTTATGTGCATAGACGCATAAGCAGAGAATGCCGATCGCCCCGCTGGACCGTACCTTCAAAGCGCTCGGGGACCCCACCCGGCTCCGCATCGTGAACCTCCTTCTCGACTCGGCGGGCTGCGTCTGCGAGCTCGAGCCGGCGCTCGGGCTGCCCCAGCCGCTGCTTTCCCGTCACCTGGCCTACCTGCGCTACGCCGGCCTGGTCCGGGCCGAACGCGACGGGATGCGTGTCAACTATTCGCTCGCCCTCGACGGTGAGCTGGGCCCGGAGTTGAGAAGGCTCATCCGCAAAGCGTGCACCGGCGGAGTCTTCCTCAAGGACCTGGCGAAGTGGCGGCAAAAGGCGAGGAGAGCGCGGCCGTGATCCTGGAACTCATTGCGGCCGGTTTCCTGGCGCTCAAGGACTACATCGCCACGCACGTGCTGACCTGCCTGGTGCCGGCTTTCTTCCTCGCGGGAGCCATCGTTTCGTTCGTCAACCGCGAGGTGATTCTCGACCACCTCGGCGAAGGCGCGAGCAAGCTGCGCTCCTTTCCGCTGGCCGCGGGCTCCAGCTTCCTGGTGGCCGCCTGCTCGTGCACGGTGATTCCGGTGGCGGGCGGCCTGTACTACGGCGGCGCCGGCATCGGCGTGGCGTTTATCGTCCTCTGGGTGGCTCCGGCGGCGAACATCCTCGCCCTCGTCTATACGGGGAACATCCTCGGCGGCGCGATGGTCGCGGCGCGCATCGCGGCCGCGCTGTCGATGGCGTTCGTCGTGGGGGCAGTCATGACCGCCGCGTTCCGGGGCGAAAGCAACGCCGGCGGTACTCAAGCCGCCGTGGGACCCCGCCAGGCGGTCATCGACAGGCAGCCACTGGTCCTCATCGGGCTCATTCTCCTGTCTCTGCTGGCGCCGAATTACGCGGTGAGGACCGGCTCGTACCTCACCAAGGTCGCCGTGTGGGCCGCCGTGACGCTGGCCGCTGCCGTCTATGCCTGGAAGTCGGTCCCGCGGCCTCAACTCGTCGGCTGGCTGCGCGAGACATGGTGGTTCGTGAGGATCATCTTCCCGCTGCTGTTGCTCGGAGTGTTCCTGGTCGGCGTCATCGGCAAGGTGCTGCCGGAGAACTGGATCAGGACCTGGCTTGGCGGCAACGGCCTCGGAGCCTCCTTCCTCGCCACCCTGATCGGATCCGTCAGCTACTTCGCCACCATGACCGAAGCGCCGTTCGTCGACACGCTCATGAAGCTCGGAATGGGCAAGGGGCCGGCCTTGGCGCTGCTGCTGACAGGGCCTGGATTGAGTCTGCCGAATTGGCTGGCGATCGCCAAAGTGTTCGGAGTGCGCAAGTCGGTTGTCTATGTCGGCGCCATCCTCATCCTGGGAACGATCGTGGGATGGTTCTTCGGGAATTTCGTATTGACATGAGGGTGAAACCATGCGAATTCAAGTGGCCGGACCCGGCTGCGGCCGGTGCCGGGAAACGGAAAAGAACGTCTTCAACGCCTGCGCCGAGCTCGGGCTTGACGCGGAAATCTCGCATATCTACGACGTGCGGGAGTTCACCGTGCTCGGCGTGCGCTTTACGCCGGCGGTGCTGGTCGATGGGAAGATCGTCGTCAGCGGCAAAGTGCCCACGGTCGGCGAGCTGAAGGAACTGCTCCAGCCAGGGACCTGACCTCAGCTTTCCTCTTCCACCGTTTTGTAGACTTCGCGCTTGGGCAACCCGCGCCGGCGGGCGACGGCCTTGATCGCCTCCATGCGCGACGCTCCTCCCTGGACGAGCCCTTCCACTTCCTCGCGAAGCGAAACGTCCGGGCGGTCCGGCTCAGCGCCCTTTCCGATGAGCAGCGTAATTTCGCCTTTCACCACCGGACGCGCCGACAGTAGCTGGCTGATTTCCTCCGGCGTGCCTCGCAGGAACTCTTCGTGGATCTTCGTCAGCTCGCGGGCGAGCGTCATGGGCCGCGCGCCCAGCACCGCCTGGATATCTTCGAGCGCGTGGAGCACGCGGTGCGGCGCTTCGTAGAACACGAGCGTTGCCGTCTCGCCGCGAAGACCCTCCAGGACCCTCCTCCGTTCGCTCGATTTCGCCGGCAGGAATCCTCCGAATCGGAAGCAGTCCGTCGGCAGCCCGGAGCAGGCCAGGGCGGCGAGCGCCGCCGACGGGCCGGGCACCGGCACGACCGCGATGCCGGCCTCGATCGCCCTGGCGACCAGCCGGTAGCCTGGGTCGGACACGAGCGGCGTGCCGGCGTCCGATACCAGCGCCACCGTCTCGCCGGCCGCCAGCTTCGCGGCCAGTTCCACGGCGCGCTCCCGCTCGTTGTGCTCGTGGAAGCTCACCAGCGGCTTGCGGATGCCGTAGCGCTCGAGCAGCTTGCGTGTCCGCCGTGTATCCTCGCAAGCGATCCGATCGACTTCGCGGAGCACCCGGACCGCCCGATACGTGATGTCCTCGAGGTTGCCGATCGGAGTCGAAACAAGGTATAGAGCGCCAGGCATCGAATCGATTCTACTTCCCAGCTAAGAGCCCTGGCCCCGCTCCTCAACTCACGCCCTCCGAATGCACAGCGAATCCTCCTCTTCGTCAAACTCCAGGCACACCGAAGACCCCGGTGTAATCTCCCCGCCGGCCACCAGCGCCGCCAGCGGTTGGGTCACGTGCCGCAGCAGGGTTCGCTTGAGCTCGCGCGCGCCGAACTCCCGGCTGGCGCCCTTACGAAGCAGGAACTCGCGGCTTCGCGGCGGAACCTCGATGCCGAAGGCCTGAGGCCCGAGCCGGCTCCGAACGTGGCGCTGGAGTTCCTCGATGTGCTGGTCCAGAATCTCCGAAAGTGCGTCTTCGTCCAGCGGCTGGTAGGTGATCACCTGGTCGATCCGGTTGACGAACTCCGGTGAGAATTTCCTCCGAACCGCCGACCAGCCGATGCCCTTGAGCTTCCTGGCGACGTTAGCCACCGGTCGATCCGCTCCCGCCTCGAAACCGAAATCCGGGCGCAATTCCTTCAGCATTCCGCGCGCGCCCAGGTTGCTGGTTAGGAAGATCAGGCTGCGCTCGAAGTTCACGACCGTGTTGTCGCCAAGCCGCAGGATCGCCTTGTCGAGAATCCCGAGCAGCAGCCGCGTCAGCGACGGCGCGGCCTTCTCGATTTCGTCGAACAGCACCAGGGACAGGCTGCACCTCTCGCTGGCCGCCGCATTCAGCCGCTGCTGGGTGAGCATCGGCTGCGTCTCCCGATGGCCCAGGTAGCCCGGCGGGGCGCCGATCAGCTTGGCCACCTCGTGCTCCATCTGAAACTCCCCGCAATCGATGCGCAGGATACTCTTTTCGCTGTGGTGCAGCGCGTTGGCGAGCGTCTCAACGGTTCTGGTCTTTCCGGTGCCCGTCGGTCCCAGCAACAGGAAGACGCCGGCCGGCCTTCCCTCCGGGGATAGTCCCGCCTGGTACATGCGCACGTACGGGACAATGGTCTCAATCGCCTTCGGCTGACCCACAAGCTGACTGGCCAGAACGCCCTCCAGACTCTCCGCCTGCTCGCGTCCCGCTTTCCTGGACGCCGTCACAACCGCTTGAGCTTTCATGCTCCGCCCCATCCTTCCGGCGGCATTATAGCGGCGGGCATGGCTGAATCGAGCTTCGTGGGAGGCTCCGCGCAAGGATCTTTCAAGCGCCGGCGGCGTGCCTAACCGCTGAAGAATGAGAGGATTGCATCTGAAATCCGGCTGCTGGCTTTGCCATCCCCATAAGGGTTGTGAACGCGCGATACGCGCCGGTATTCTCCAGGGTCGTCGAGCAGCCGGGAGACCTCCCCGACGATACGTTCCACCTCGGTTCCCACCAGCCGCGCCGTGCCGGCTTCTACAGCTTCCGGCCGCTCGGTCTTCTCCCGCATGACCAGCACGGGCTTGCCCAGCGACGGCCCCTCTTCCTGAATCCCGCCCGAGTCGGTGAGCAAGATCCACGCCCGCCGCATCAGGTCGACAAACGGAACATAGTCCACCGGGTCGATCAGGTGGATGTTCCGGATGCGGGCGAGGCGATCATAGACGACATTCCGGACGTTCGGGTTCGGGTGAACGGGATAGACGACTTGAACATCGGGACGGCTGGCTAGGCTTGCCAGGGCCGTGCAGATGCGCGCGAAGCCGTCGCCGAAGCTCTCGCGGCGGTGGGCGGTAACCACCACCAGTTTCCGGCTCGGATCGAGCTGTGGCCACCCGCCGCCCGCAAGCCTGCCCTCCTCCAGAGCGTTGCGGACGTAAAGGACCGCGTCGATTCCCGGGTTGCCCGTGACGGCAATGCGCTCCGGCGGCACGCCTTCCGCCCTCAGATTGGCCGCCGCGCCCTCGGTGGGTGCAAAGTGCAGCGCCGCCAGCCGGCTCGTGAGAACTCGGTTCATCTCTTCCGGAAACGGCTGCCGGATGTCCCCCGTCCGCAACCCGGCCTCGACATGGCCGGTGGGGATACCCCGATAAAAAGCGGCTAGCGCGCCGCAAAACGTGGTGGTTGTGTCTCCCTGAACCACTACCATGTCCGGATTCTCAAGAACCAGGACCGGCTCCAAGGCCGCCACCATGCGCGACGTTGACTGGAACAGCGTCTGGTCCGGCCCCATGACCCCCAGATCGTGGTCCGGCGCTACCTGAAAAGCGTCCAGTACCTGGTCCAACAATTGGCGGTGCTGCGCCGTCACGCAAACCCTGACGTCGAATTCGTTCCGCTGGCGGAGGTGAAGAACGACCGGGCTGAGCTTAATCGCCTCCGGCCGGGTGCCGAAGATGAACAGGATTCGCATTCGCTGCATGGCTCCGCGCTTGGCGAAGGAGGCTATCGGCCGCCGATAACGCCGATTGACGAAGGGCATGACGAACCGATCCGCGTTCAGCCGGCTACCTGCGGCGAAGGGCGCGCGTCCCCATGGTATCCGGCCCGTTGAAGGGGAGGGGGTGAAGCGGATTTCCTACTTGTGGCGGTAGGTGATCCGGCCTTTGGTCAGATCGTACGGCGACATCTCGATCGTGACCCGGTCGCCGGCCAGCACCCGGATCCGGTTCCGGCGCAGTTTCCCCGCCAGGTGCGCCAGCACCACGCGGTCCTGATCGAGTTGCACGCTGAACAATCCGCTGGGGAACTTCTCGACTACTGTTCCGGTCACTTCAATGCAGTCTTCCTTGCTCATCATCCTCCTTCGGAGAGTATTCACCGCAGGCGCCGCCTGGAAGGATCGCCAGATTGATCGCAGCCGGCAGACCAGGGCCTGCCGGCCGCAATCCGATAGCGCGACATCAGCCCAGGGGCATGACGTTGGCGGCGGCCAAACCCTTTGGTCCGCGAGTCACCTCGAATTCCACTTTGGAGCCCTCTTCCAGGGTCCGGTAGCCGTCCTTCGCAATCGCGGAATAATGGACGAAAACGTCCTCTCCGCTCTCGCGCTGGATGAAGCCGTACCCCTTGGCGGCATTAAACCACTTCACAACACCTTGCTCTTTCATGCATCTTCCTTCATTGGTTCAACGTTCGCGTGACCGCAAGAATCGGACATCCAACAAGACAAGGGGGGTCCTCAAACGGAAAAGGCACGCCGGGAAATACCAGGACTGGCGGGAACCACCCGAAAATGACGAACTCCCTCGAAATGCTTTGAGAAGCCAAATACTAGCGTCAAGCGTCGCCCTCTATTATAGCCCAGATCCGGTTCCCTCAGGGCCCGATTTCAAGCGGGCCTGCCCTGCTCAGGTGTTCCCCCAATAAGTTGCCGCAGCGGACCGGTCGATTTGAAAGCGAGGAGCAGGCGGCGCCCGCGATGATCTCATTGAGGAAATCCCTTAGCGAACTCGATCAACTGGAAGAACTCTTTCGGACCTCGCTTCAGTGCTATGTTTCCGCCGTCGGCAGCATTGAGAACCACCAGGTGGAGGCCGACGGGAAGCTGCTGGCGGACCACAGGCGTCGGCTGAAAGACCTCCGCAGGAAGGTCGCCGCCGATCCCACCGTTCAGACGCTCGAGAGGAGCCGCAGCCAGCTTGAAGAAGAGCTCAGGGAGTACTCCGCGGAGGTTGGCGGGCTGTTCCGCCACAAGCAGCAGGAGATCAAGCGGATCCTGGGCATCCTGGCGGAGGCGGCCGACACGTTGAGTTCGCGAAGCAACGATCATGCGGCGCAGTTTCGGGGCGTGGCCCGTGAACTTGAGTCAGTCGCGCGTTTAGAGAACCTGGCGGACATGCGGCTGCGCCTCGCCGACGGGGTGGCCGCGCTGAAGGCGTGCACGGAGTCCATGCACCAATCCAACCAGTCGTCCGTATCGAGCCTCCGGCAGGAGCTGATGTCCTTCCGGCAGAGGCTGGAGAGGGCGGAAATGCTGGCGGCGACGGACCCGCTCACGGGGTTGGCGAACCGCAGAGAAGCCGAGAGGCTGATTGCGGAGTGCATCCAGGCACGCAAGCCGTTCTCGGTCATGCTGTTCGACCTCGACGCGTTCAAGGACGTCAACGACATGTACGGCCATTCCGTGGGCGACCAGGTTCTTCGGATCTTCGGCAAACGGCTCGCACAGCAGTTCCGCCCTCAGGACATCGCCTGTCGTTGGGGTGGAGATGAGTTCCTGGTCATCTTCCAGGCTGGGCTGGGGGACGCCCTCATCGCCGCGGGCCGGGCCAGAGACAACACCCGCGGCGCCTATGTGGTACAGGGTGCGCACGAACTGGCGGTTCACGTGAGCGCCTCGGTGGGCGTGGCCGAGCATCGCCAGGGAGAAACCGGAGAGGAACTCTTCGCCCGGTCCGACGCCTTCCTATACAAAAACAAAGCCACCTCGGCCGTCCCGTAGCCGCAGCCCGGTCGATCGGATGCCAACTCCCGCTGCCGTTTCGCCGCCCGGCCGGCGCGCTTGTACTACGCTGATACGTGGAATGCACGCCGCATTGGACTCCGCCAGCCACAAGACCGTTCTGATTACCGGCGCCGGACGTGGGATCGGCAAACGCCTGGCCCTCGGTTTTGCCTCGACGGGAGCCCGTGTCGGGCTGCTGGCGCGGAGCGCGGCGGAGCTCGATCTGGCCCGACTGGAGATCGAACACGCCGGAGGCCGGGCGCTGCGATTCACCGCGGATGTTCGTGAGTATGCTCAGGTGGCGGAGGCCATCGACTCCCTTCGGTCGGACTTCGGTCCAGTCGATGTCCTTGTGGTCGCCGCCGGCGTCCAAGGCCCGATCGGCCCGTTCTGGGAAGCTCCTCCCGACGCCTGCCGTGATGCCGTGTGTGTCAACCTCGTCGGCGCCATGCACGCCTGCCGCGCCGTGCTGCCGGACATGATGCGAAGGCGCTCGGGCAAGATCATCATTCTCACCGGCGGCGGCGCCACCCACCCCAGACCGAACTTCGCCGTCTATGCCGCCACCAAGGCCGCTCTCGCCCGCTTTGTGGAGACCTTGGCCGAGGAGGTCCGGGACCACAACATCCAGGTCAACTGCATGTCCCCCGGAGGGGCCTACACTCACATGACCGACGAGATCCTGCAAGCCGGGGAGCGCGCCGGCGACCGGGAACTGGCCGAGGCCCGGCTCGTCCGGCAAACCGGCGGCGTCGCCCCCGACCGGCAGATCCGGTTGGCGCTGTTCCTCGCTTCCGAGCGCTCCAATCACATCAGCGGCAAGCTCATCCACGTCAACGACGACTGGCAGCGGCTCGAGCACACCGACATCCACCCGGAGATCTTTACCGTCCGGCGCGTACAGAAGATCTGACTGCCTTCTCCCCCTTGCGAAGCCTCAATCCCAGTGTGAGATGATGTTCTCCGGATTGGAGAGCCGGATGAAAACACACCGTATTGCCGCCATTCTGTTTCTCGCGCTGACCGTCGCCGTGCCGCTGGCCGCCCAGCCCAGGAAGAAACTCCTGGCGATCGGAGCCGTCAAGGGCTGGCAGCATGATTCTGTCTCTCACGCGCTGGGGACGATCTGGAAGATCGGACAGGAGTCCGGCCTGTACGACACCTATATCCGCACCGACACCCAGCTCATCACCAAGAAGAAGCTCGAGGGCAACGCCAAGAACCTGAATTTCTTCGACGCGATCTTCTTCTACACGACCGGCGAGCTGGATATGGACGACCAGCAGAAGGCCGACTTCCTGTCCTTCATCCGCGACGACGGAAAGGGCTTTCTCGGCGCCCACAGCGCCAACGACACGTTCTACAAGTGGCCCGCTTTCGGCGAGCTGATCGGCGGGTACTTCGATCTCCACCCTTGGAACCAGTTTCAGGCGCAGATCATCGTGGAGGCGCCCGATTTTCCCGCGATGAAGCCTTTCCCGGCGCGGTTCACCATCTACGACGAGATTTACCAGGCCAAGGAATTCTCCCGCGACCGCGTGCGCGTGCTGATGCGGCTGGACGCCGACAAGGTGGATCTGACCGTCAAGGGCGTGCATCGCACCGACAAGGATTTCGCCGTGGCCTGGGCGCGGGACTACGGCAAGGGGCGTGTTTTCTACAACGGCCTCGGGCACCGCGAGGACGTGTGGGATCGTCCCGACATCCAGAAGTCGTGGCTGGAGGCGATCAAGTGGGCGATGGGGCTCACGCCCGGCGATGCCAAGCCGCGGCCCAAGCCTGCGACTGACTGAGGAATGCATCGCCTGCTCGAACTGCTCCAAGGCGGCGACAGGCGCTCCATCGGCCGGGCCAACGAGGCAGCCGCTGAAGTTCTGAGTAACCCCGGCCTGTTCGGCGTTCTCATCCAAGGGATGACGTCCACGGATCCGCTCATCCGCATGCGAGCGGCCGACGCCGCCGAAAAAGTCACCGCGAAGCGCCCCGAGCTGCTGGCGCCGCACAAGCGCAGCCTGCTTCTACAGACCTCGCAGGCGACCCAGCAGGAGGTTCGCTGGCATCTTGCGCTCATGCTTCCCCGGCTCGAGCTGAACGCGAGGGAGCGCAAAGCGGCGGCCGCCATCCTTCAGGGCTGGCTCGACGACCGAAGCCGCATCATCCAGGTCTGTGCCCTGCAAGGCCTGGCGGAACTGTCCACGGCCGACGCCAGGCTCCGGACGGAGGTGACGAGCATCCTCAAGCGCCTCGCGCGGACCGGCAGCCCGGCGGTTCGGAGCCGCTGCGCGAAGCTGCTCGCGACGAGGAGTTAGCGCTTGCCGACCGGTAACAGATGACAGGTCATCTGATGCTCTTTCACAGAGATCAGAGCCCCATCAACCAACTCCGAATGATGCCGGCGCAAGACACCTTCCAGAAGCGTGACGAATGTCTCCGCCCGGCAACCTTCACGTCGGAGGCGAATGACCGAAGGCCCGAGAAGTCCGCGGACCGCAACGAGCGCGTGGAAGTCCGCGCCCAGCGTAATGACAACTCTACCCTGTTCGTGAGCGAAGGTCAGGATTCCTTCGTCCTCCGCTTTCTGCATACCCAATTCGGAGACATGCCAGCACGGGTAGCCAAGCTCACGGAACATGGGAGCGGCATTCGCGGGCACTCCCTGGTCGAGAAGGAGCTTGAGGGGGACACCCCGGGCCTTGCTCACGCGGCAGGCAACTCGGAAGTCTCGTCGGCCAAGTTCGCCGCGGCGAATTCCAGCGCCTGGCGGACATCTTCCTCCTCCAGGTCAGGATAGTTCCTTGCGGTCCGGGTAGGCGGCCACCGCCGCCACCACTCGCCGGACCGTCAGACGCATGCCGCGAATGCACGGTTGTCCGCTCATCTGCTTTGGATTCCAAGTGATTCGGTCGAACATCACAGCTCCTCCTCGCTATTGTGCTACACGCAGCAGTGAACCGGCTCCCTAACGGCCTTTCGCGCGGCGATCCGGCCCCATTCCGAAATTGCCGCCTGCTACACCGTCGTGATCGAAACCCGCTTCAACTGCCCGCAAGCGGCGAAAATGTCGCGGCCGCGCGGCTTCCGGATGAAACACGGCATCGAGCGCCGGAGAATCGCCTGGAACGACAGCACCCGCTCCGGATCGGGCGTCTCAAAGGCAATGCCAGGCCCGGGGTTCAGCGCGATCAGGTTTACCGTGCACTTCAGGTTGGCCAGCAGCCGGACCACGCGCCGCGCGTCGGCGTCGCTGTCGTTGACTCCCTTAAGCAGCGCATATTCGAACGTCAGTCGCTCCCACCGACGGAGCGGATAGGCGCGGCAGGCCTCCAGCAGATCCTGAAGCGAGTACTTCCGGGTGATGGGCATCAGATCCCGGCGCTGTTCATCCGTCGATGCGTTCAGCGAGACCGCCAGTTTCGGACGAACCGGCTCCTTTCCCAGTTCGACAATCTTCGGAATGATGCCGGAGGTTGACAGGGTGATCCGCCTCGGCGAGATCCCCACCCCTCGGGGATCCACCAGGATACGGGTCGCCTTCAGGACGGCGGCCAGATTCAGCAAGGGCTCGCCCATGCCCATCATGACGATGTTGATCCTATCGCGGCCGGGTGAAAGCCCATTGTTCGCGAGCAGGCTCAGCACCTGCCCGACGACCTCCCCGGCCGTCAGGTTGCGCTCCAGACCCATGAGCGCGGTCAGGCAGAACTTGCAGTCCACCGGGCAGCCCACCTGCGTCGAAATGCAGAGGGTGTCGCGGCCTTCCTCCGGCATGAGCACCGCCTCCACGGTCTTCCCGTCTTCCAAGCGAAGCAAGTACCGGCGCGTGCCGTCCGCCGACTGAAACCGGGCATCCACCTCCGGCAGCCCGAGCCGGAATCCGGCCTCGAGGGTCTCTCGAACGGAGCAGGGCAGCGACGCAATCTCCCCGAGCCCGGAAGCCCTTCGCCGGTAGATTCCTTCGTAGATCTGCCTTGCCCGGAACGCCGGAATCCCTTCGCCCAAACACCGGCCGATCTCCGGAAGTTCCATGCCTAGAAGGACTTGCGGCACATCCCCATTCTATCACTCCGACCCTGCGCCCCAGTCCGGACGGCAGTCATGGCCGGCGCTAAAATAGAAGGAGGGCGGCCAACCCCCGGACCGTAAATCATGCATTCGTCGTCAATCACCGGCGAGGTCGAGTTCTCCACCCTCGCCAACGGGATCCGCGTGGTTTCCGAAAGCATGCCTCACGTGCGGTCCGCCTCCGTCGGCATCTGGATGGGAACCGGCTCCAGGCAGGAGTCGCCCGAGGAGAACGGCGTTTCCCACTTCATCGAGCACATGCTCTTCAAGGGCACCACCTCCCGCTCCGCCGAGGACATCGCTCGTTCGGTGGACTCCATCGGCGGCAATCTCGACGCCTTCACCGCCAAGGAGATGGTCAGCTACAACGCTAAGGTCCTCGACGAGCACCTTCCGCTGGCATTCGACATCCTCGCCGACATGGTGCTCAATCCCCTGTTCCGCGAGGAAGACATAGAGAAGGAAAAGGGCGTCATCCTCGAAGAGCTGAAGATGGAGGCGGACAACCCCGACTACCTCGTCCACGAGATCTTCGCCGGCAACTTCTGGAAGGACCACCCGATCGGCAAACCCATCCTCGGCACCCGGGACACCGTCAAGCACTTCGCGCGCGACCGGATTGAATCGTACTACCGGCGGATCTACGTTCCCTCGAACATCATCATCACCGCCGCCGGCAACGTCACGCACGAGCGCCTGCTCGACCTGGTTCGCGCGCGGTTCGACTCGATCTCCAACAACGGCGGCGTGCCCCCGAGCCCGCTGCCCTCCACGCACGCCCGCATCACGCTGCGGAACAAGAAATCTTTGGAGCAGGTTCACCTCTGCCTGGGCGTTCCCTGCTACCCGCTGGTGGATGACAGGCGCTACGCCTGCTACGCCTTGAACACCCTGCTCGGCGGCGGAATGAGTTCCCGGCTGTTCCAGAACATCCGCGAGAAGCGAGGGCTGGCCTATGCCGTCTTCTCCGAGCTGACCTCCTATCGGGACACGGGCTGTCTGACCATCTACGCCGGCACGTCAATCGAGGCCGCCCAACAAGTTGTAGGGCTGATCGTGGAGGAATTCGCAAATCTCAAGCGCGAGACGGTGCCGGAGGAGGAGCTGCGGCGTGCCAAGGACCACTTGAAGGGATCCCTCGTGCTGAGTCTGGAGTCCACCTCCAGCCGCATGGCGAACCTCGCCCGGCAGCAGCTTTACTTCGACCGCTTCTTCACGCTTGACGAAATGATTGCCGGCATCGAGAGCGTCTCGCCGGAAGACATCCAGCGCGTGGCGCGCGACTTCTTCGACCCGAGGCACATCGCGCTGACGGTGCTCGGCAACCTCGAGGATTTGCACATCGGCCGGGAACACCTGCTCTGCTGACGCATCACGCTCAGGCTGTCGCGCTCATGAAACAGGTGGGGCCTCCGTTGCTCGTCTGCGAACCCGAGCTCACCGAGGTTGTGTACTTCCTTGCGCGAAGGCGGCCTGGCGGTCGACCCCTGTACCAAAGGCGCCAGGCGTATTCGCGGAGTAGAGCGGAGCTACACGAGGATTGCAGCCCCTGGGTGAACAGCAGCCAGCGCCTGGTCCATAGTGGCAACTACACCACCATGCTTCCGCGCCAACAGCACAAGGTAAGCGTCGGTGACCTGCCGACGCGCCACGATTCCCACGGTTGGCAAGTCGAGATAAGAAGCGTCGTCCGGCCAGAATTCGTGCCGCGGGAGGGAGGAGATAGACCGAAGCAGGTACTTTGCCGATTCCGGCGTCGCCTCTGCGCCGACTCGCAGGTGGAAACGGAAAAGCGCGCCTTGCGTGATGGGGCATGTCGCAAACCGGCGCCCCTTGAGGAACCAGGCCGCCGCGCGCGCGTTCAGAGCGTGTTCGGGCGTAGCCAGCGCGATGAGGGGATTGCAGTCGAGCAGGTAGGCCTTACTCTTCGTCATCGAGGGCCCTGACGTCCTCGGTGGTCACGGTTCGAACGCAACGGAATGTGGGGAAACCGTAATCACTCATCCTGATGGAAGCACTTGTCGCCCCTTTCGCCGCTTGCAGGATGAGGTCGCCCACCACTCTTCCGAGGCTGCGGCTTGATCCCGG